>NZ_JBVHNK010000014.1:0-198085 GCF_055556615.1 Pseudomonas sp. PME37.24/025 | reverse complement strand
TCAAGGATAGCGCCTGTCGAAAATTGCGTGGCAGAAACGACAAAGGCCTGCATGAGAAACCTCATGCAGGCCTTTGATAAATATGGTGCCGAAGCCGGGGTCGAACATACCGCCTACAGGCCTCTATTTTAGTGGCCTTATATATTATTAATCTCGACATGTATACCTAAACGTATACCTAAAACGGGAAGTACCCTTATCTTCTCCGCCTCCCGCCGGTCGCCTATCGTGCCAACACCCTCCCCCCGTTTTGCCGTCGCGAGGTGACGCTTGTGATCAAGCGCTACTCTCCCCGTTTTGGGATGGAAGAGATGGAAAAATAGTTTGGGCGTGACGCCGCCGATACTGCGAACGCTAATACTTTTGATGCAGCACCTCCAGTATTCTCCCACATTCGCCCAAGACGGCGATTTCCTAAAAAACTACGAATTAATGATTGAAACGGGCAGGGATCGGTCCTTCGGGCGAAGACTCCAGACTTTTGCCCCCCCCCTACCCAATGGCTTTATCGAGCAGTACCAACTGCCCTGGTTGCGTTGCCCGATGGCGAGTTACGGATAAACATCCAATCAGGCATACCCTGCCGTATGCGACCCTGCGCCGGGTCTCGAATTAGGAATCGAGTATTTTGACGGCCAGCTTCTCGAAGCTATAGAGTGCGTGCAATCTGGCCAGTAATTCAACCCGCCGGGTTATTTGCGTTTGGCACGTATGGCAGCTTCAAGTCAATTGCAGCCTGTCACTACAGGCAGAAAACGGCCCAGAGTGTGTAAAAACGCTTCGCCAAAATTGAAGTACGCTCCCTCTACGTTAAATCTGAAATTTATCGGTACGTCAGCAAATGTTGATTTCGCGTAGAAGCGCGATTTCCGGTCTAGTTTTGAGTACCTGTCGCGCTGAAAAACGTTTTTACACAGCCTCGGCCAGAAGCGGACACTTAAGTTGGAGCTAACCGGCCTGCCGGAGGCAGGTCTAGTTAACCGAAGGGATAGAGCGATTTTTTTCGAACAGCCGCACCTGAATGGCGAACCTGTGTGGACAATAGAGCTAGAGTGCGACCAGTTCGGCGATTTTTTCCGCGACCACAGCCATTGAATCTTCTGCAGTGTCGAGGCCGCTTCGGGAGGCGAGTAAGGGGCTAACATTGCGGAGAGCTTCATACGTCGTGTTGTGCACAATGGGAACGAGCTGGTTACCCGCCAAGAGTGCCGAAAGCTCTTTGTCGGCGACACTCTCTTTGGGGAGGCGGGTTAGGAGCGCGGGGGTCACCAACACAAGCCCGATTCGCGAATTCGCTAAGCCCTTGTCGATTGCGCGCATCATTGGAACGCCGAGGCCAAGGTCCTTCTCGCTGAACCAAACTTTGACACCAGCCGCCACTAGCAACTGGTGCAGCTCTTTGGCTGGCCCTTGCCGATCGTCCCACGCGTGGCACAGGAAGACGTCACGAAGGTCAGGTTGCTGCGCTGCTCGCGTCTCAACGGTTTCGCGGATTGGCGTGAGGGACTGCACTTGAGCAGGCGTGTACGACACGGACGAACCCGCTTTCGACCAGCGCGGCCTTGAACTGCTGCCGGACCTGCCACCACCGCCGCCACTGCTCCCACTGCTGCCCGACGATGAGTAGGACGAACTATAACTCTCATAGCGGGAACTACTGCGGGAGCTAGTGCGATAGCGGCATGCAGGGCAGGCAGCGGCCGCTGCCGCTGAGCTATGTCCGCGTACCGGCGCTGTGCATCTAGACATATCGTAATCCTTCCATTTGTAATCGCTCTTTCAAGAAGTGGATAGAGCAGCCATCGGTAACGATCGACTTTTCTATCCCGCGAGTCCTATTCCTTTTGCGGTTTACACTTGAAATTCATGCCCACAAGGCATGCTGATCGCAAACGATAGCCCATCGCTTGGATTCCGCTAGGTGGTCAAAGCGCTAACGACTGCTTCTGGCCGATTCTGTTGAAAAAGTCGGACTGTCCAAACTGCCTGGTCATTGGCGAGTGAATATGCCTTTTTTGCACGCTGCTACGTGAAATCCGAGTTCGGAAGCTTCTGCCAAAAGTAAAAATTTCAATCTCGGACGCGTACTTTTCTGATGCGCAAATCCTAGCCGACTTTTTCAACAAAATCGGCCTATAGCTGGCTTTCGCGACTGCCCGCTATAGGTTGTGGATTTCTGCCTGACGCGAAAGGCTAAAAACGGCCCAGAGTGTGTAAAAACGCTTCGCCAAAATTGAAGTGTGCGCATCTACGTCAAATCTGAAATTTATCGGCACGTCATCAGATGTGGATTTCGCGTAGAAGCGCGATTTCCAGTCCAGTTTTGAGTGCCTGTCGCGCTCAGTAACTTTTACACACCCTCGGCTAGAGGCAGTCGTTCGAACGCACGTATGCGGTATTTCTGGCACAAGTACATTTGGAACAGTGCGCGCGCGCCCTATCCCCCGGTACACTTCGTCTCGGAGCTATGCACAATTAAGGAGTCGAACGCCAGAATCTACCACCCGCTTACATTGCTCCTCCGCAGGCCAAATACCCATTAACTAAGTAACCCGTATAGGTACGTGATGGCTTCATCATTGCGGCCAAGTCCATGGTAATAAGCAGATCTCCATGAGTTGGGAGATTGGGACACGACTCGCTCATAACGCTCGTATTGCAAGATTTCTCTCTTCAAGTCGCCGATGGTCAATACCTCCGGAAAAATCTGCTTCAATTCGCTGACCATTGTTCCCCAGAGATCAACCAAGTACTCATCGATACCTGCAGGGCGAATAACGTTCTCGATATGCCAACGAACCGTTGCAAGCTCTTGGCCAACCACATCGAACGGGATAGGCGTCAGCTTCGGAGCTCTCCAATCGGGCTCAAACTGCACACTGAGAATTCTGTTGACTGCGAAATTGTCGAAGTAAGGATGGAGTGGTCTTTCACCGATACTAGTCCCCCTCACAAGTGCATTACGCTTATTATTGCATCGATCACAGCAGGGAACTAAGTTCTTGGAAAAAAAAGAGAACTCGGAATATAAACTCTTGGGCAGATAATGATCCAAGGTGCCAAGCGCATCACGCCCACAAACCGGACAGGCGCCTCTTACTGAATCCCTTAGATCTCCTATAAAACTCAACGCCACAGGTGGGGTACTGTATAAAGACTTCAACTGCTCTTTAACAGGAAGGAAACCTGCATCAGGCAATACAGCCCAAGGATCGCCAAGGCTAAATTCGTAAGCCGAGTACCGCAACGCGATAGCGTCGAAATACGGGATAGCCTGTTGTGCTGCTGAACTTGGAGACAGCCTCAAGGCATCTAGCAAAAGTAAGTCTTGGATGATGGGGCAATCAATTTTGCGCAATTTTCGCTCCCATTTTCAATCGAAGGGTCATCAAAGCAGGCACGCTCAACTCCGATGCGTAACGCTCCAGCGCCTCTTCGAAAGAGTGGCTATGAAACTCCGCCCGATCAAGTAGTTCATCGTACAAATGACTGGGAAGATCATCCCCAAAGACTTCATTGGAGATCGTCGATATACTGGCGCCGAGCGTCTGCACCAACGGTTTTTTGATGACGCTCTCTCCATCCTCAACACCCATTACATGAACGTGCGCACTCTGCACTTCTCGTACGACAAAAGGAGAATGTGTTGCAACAATGGCTATTGAGCGAGTTCCCTCAAGTATTCTGTTGAGAGTACGCATAAATCTTGAGATCAAATTAGGATGCAGGAAATTTTCCGGCTCATCAATAACCAGCACTGAGGCAGGCCCTGCATTCGATAAGGCTGTCAGCACAAAACGAAGAAAGGAGCTTTGCCCCAAACTAAGTTTCCGGCGTGCTCCATCGGAGTCAAAAAACTCCAGCGGATAACTAGTATCGACTTTACCTGAGTTCTCTAATATTTCCTGTTCACTTCCATTCGACCAAACGTCAAAAGGCACATAACCCACTTTTGGCCGAAGTCCATCATACTCAACTCGTACGGGCACCCGTAGTTCAAAATCGGGAAACTCCTCTTTTAGAATTCCTGAAAAATGAGTTAACAACGGTCCGTTACTATCATGACCACGTGCCACATCAACCAATAGAACGGCCATCGACTCACTATTAGCTTTGCGAGGTGTGCCAGGATTGAAAGTGAAAACTCGCGCTCGCGCGGCCCCTTCTTTTGAACTCGGGGTGAAATCTCTCACTGAAGAGGTATGAATAAATACGACCACTTGGTTAAGATCAGGCTTATTATCTATCGTTGCCAGGCGGCTATGCGCATCTATTAAAGCCCTTGACATCTTAGCAAGACTAGATGTTTTTCCGCAGCCGTTTTTACCAATTAGAACAGCAATCCTTCCTCGTAGAAGGTTGGCCTCTTCAAATTTGAAATCAAATTTGTACTTCGGCCCGACCCCTTTCAACTCAACTTTGAAAGGTCTCTGCGAGTCACTGCTTTCCTCCTGAAGCCCGCTTAACATCCTTGCTCCGCGACGATAAGCGAAAAAGGCCTCGCTGGATCTAACCATTGCTAATGAAAAGATGGGGTCAGCAACAAATTCTGGCCAGTCTCTTGAGACAAAAGTGCTGATAGCCATGTCATGCAATGCCTTCAGAAGCTCCGTTCCTCGCTCAACTCCGATAGCGCGCCTAACTAGACTATATGACTTCGCATCTACAAATAAACATTTGAAAGGTAATGCTATCTCCTCAACAAGCAACTGGCGCAAATCCTCCCCGACCAAACCGGAAATAAATTTATGCAAGTTTTTTTGACCTTTTATAGCGCACAAACCATCAAAAATAAAAACCTTCCCATCCGTGGTTCTTAGTCCGAGCCTGCAAGATACTGCATACCCAAACTCATCAACTCGCTTCTTGTTCGGAATAATGAATGCATCCCCAGTAGACGAGGAAATTAAATCCTCATCTATTAAAAAGTAGACTTTATACTTTTGGATGGCGGTTTTGAGCTTTTTATCCATGACGGACCCTCAAAGAATTAACTGCTACACGCTTAGGACAATCCCGAATATTCCTACCATCGGCTTGTCGACCAAGGTATGCATTGTCCGATACTTGCCTCATTTTGTGTCGAGATGCGCACACAGGGGAAGCTGAGGCCAGGTTGACAAGTAACATGTGCCCCCCACGCTGTCAAAAACGTACCCACATGATCTGCCAAGCTCTGAATTAGTCTGGTTACATAGACGCTGGACCCGCCGCTATGGGTCGATTGATACCCTTCCCGACAGTCAGCAATCGGCCCAGAGTGTGTAAAAACGCTTCGTCAAAATTGAAGTGTGCGCGTCTACGTTAAATCTGAAGTTGATCGGCACGTCAGAAAATGTGGATTACGCGCAGAAGCGCGATTTCCAGTCCAGTTTTGAGCACCTGTCGCGCTCAAAAACGTTTTTACACACCCTCGGCCAGAAGCGGTCCTTCAGAAACCTCAATCCGTCATTCGTTCAGACCGTCTCGGATGCTGAGTTACGGAGACTAGCTGCCGCTGATGCACAAATCGACAGTATTCCATGCTATCCACAGTGTATGCTCAGCAAAAACTGTCACTGCCCATATGGTGGTAACGCGTGCTCGGCGCATCGCGAGTCCTCAGCCCCGGCTTGCATCGCTGAATGCAAGCAATTACTGATAGAGACATAGCAAAAGGACATGCCATGACCGACAGAAGCGCCGTTGACACTATCCGAGGGTATTTTTACCAGTTCGATCTGTCCATCCTCAGCGTCTTGCAACTGGCTTCGCCGGACGATTCCATCGAGATTGAGTGCACCGAGGACATCGATATCCGGACCGCAAGCGACGTCACAGCCACGCAGTGCAAGTACTACGCGAAGACTGAATACAACCATTCCGTGATCAAAGATGCGGTTAAGCACATGGTGTCCCACTTCAAGGAAAGCTTGGCGGGAACGAAACCGAATGTTGCGTATTCCATTAAGGGACACTACGCCTCCGGCCAGGAAAAACTGGACGGCGGTGTAGACGTCGATTTCCTGAAGAAGCACTTCCTGACCTACACGAAAGAAAAAGTCACCTATTACCATTACTTGGACTTAGGCCTTTCCGATGCTGAACTCGAGGAATTCCTAAAGCGCCTGACTATCGACATCAGGGCGAAGGCGTTTGACCAACAGTTCCGAGAGGTGGTCGGGGCCCTCCAAGTTGCGTTGGGAGGGACGTCATTCTCTGCCGAATACTTTTTCTACAATAATGCGCTAGCAGTTATCCGCGATCTATCGATCAAGGCTGCGCCAACGGACCGGGTAGTTACGAAGAAGCAATTCCTGACCAAGATCAACACCTCAAGCATTCTGTTCAACGAGTGGTTCGTCGAGAGGAAGGGCAAAAAGGCCCACTTGGCAGCGCTTCGTAAGGAGTATTTCACGGAGCTCAACGTGCCGCCGTCCGAACGCTTCTTCATGGTAGAGGTAGACTCAGGCTCATATGATCGAGGCGACCTAAAGGACCTATTCCACGAGCTTTCAAGGAAATGGGCCAAACTGTCCGCACGTGAGCCGTCCCCTTTCTGCCCGTACATTTATGTTCACGGAGTACCAGACAGTGAGCTTCTCGACCTGAAGAGGGAGCTCAGCACAGAGGGGTTTAAGCTCATAGACGGCCACGACTTCCAAGGGGCGGACTTCAGCCACCAATCGATCACGCAGACGGCCACGCACGGTAACGGTATAAGGATCAAAGTCCTAAACACGCTTCCCAACGTCGAGCAAACCGTAGACGCAGTTACCAAGACACGGCGCATCTACCAATTCCACTTAGGCAGCTGCTACTTCCAATACGACAAGCCAGCGGTCCGACACGTCAAGATTCAGGTAGAACGGCTGTCGGACGTCAAATCCATTATCTAAACGCAGGGACGTGAGCATGGTACACAAACAGGAAGAAGAGAAAATTAATGCCCAGGTAATCGCGGTTTTTCCCGACAAGGTGCGCATTGTTGTGGATGACCTCGAAGACTTTAAAACGGCGGAAGAGTCGCTGAGGGTCGGCTCCTATGTGAAGATTGCGGACAACGAAAACGCAGTTCTCATAGCAATTATCGAGAACTTCCAGATTGCCGTCAGCGCAAATGGGAAGCGGGATTACATCATCGAAGCATTCCCGATCGGCATCTTGAGGGACGGCAAATTCGAACGCGGCGGCGACTCGCTAGCGATCCCGCCGAAGGAAGTCCAACCCGCGACCATCGCCGACATTAAGAAAATTTACGACGACTCAGTCCCCCAAGGTGAGAGGTTCCTATTTTCGACGTTGGCTTCAAATGGGAACGTCCCTGTGCCCGTCAACGGAAACAAGTTCTTCAACAAGCACATCGCAGTGGTCGGCTCGACCGGCTCCGGTAAATCGCACACCTTGGCTACCATTATCCAGAAGGCAGTATCGGGAAAAGACGGCGATTTCTCCCTTAACAACTCTCATGTAATTATTTTCGACATCCACGCGGAGTACAAGTCGGCGTTCCCTTCCGCAAACCACATCGACATCTCAAACTTAGTCTTGCCATACTGGATGCTAAACAGTGAAGAGTTGGAGGAGTTCTTCCTCGACACCGAAGCAAACGATCACAACCAGAGGAACATTTTCAAGGAAGCGATCATTAGGGACCGACGCGCAAAATTCAGCGGCTCCGATACCGAAAAGCAAAAAATTCACCTCGACACGCCTATTCTATTCGACATCAAAGAGGTGCTTGCGTACGCAATCGCTAAGAATGAAGAGATGGTCGATACCGGAGAAGTCTACGCATCCAGTAACAAAGAAAAGGCCGGACAGCCTAAATACACGCAGGGAAGTCTTTACGGAAAGCTGACTAACTTCGTGAACCGACTCGAGAACAAGGTGAACGACACCAGGCTCGAATTCTTCCTAGGCGAAAAATCAAAGAACATCACGTTCGAAGAAACACTTCAGCAGTTGCTCGGATACCCCTTGCAAAGCAGATCAAACGTGACCGTCATTGACCTTAGCGGAGTTCCGTTCGAAATACTGAGCATCACAGTATCACTCATCTCGAGGCTCGTTTTTGAGTATGGGTACATATACAAACGCATACGCTGCGCCAAAAACCCTAGCGAGAAGGTGAACAACGACGTGCCAATCCTGCTTGTCTACGAGGAGGCGCACAAATATGTCCCTAACAGCGAGCTTTCCAAGTACCGGTCGTCCAAAGCCTCTATTGAGCGGATTGCCAAGGAAGGGCGAAAGTATGGCGTTACGCTATTGTTAGCGAGCCAACGGCCATCAGAGATATCTGAAACGATCTTCTCCCAATGCAGCAATTTCATTGCGATGCGCCTCACCAATCCAACGGATCAAGGCTACGTTAAAAAGCTACTTCCGGACTCGCTCGGCTCATTGATCGACAAGATGACATCGTTCCGGCAGGGGGAAGCTTTATTGGTAGGTGAATCCATCATTCTTCCCTCTATCGTTCAGATTGAACCTTGCGCCGACGCCCCCTCCTCGAACGACATCCCTTACTGGCAACTGTGGAAGGAGGAATGGAAGGATATGGACTTCGCGGCGATCAAGGCTGAATGGTACAAGTAACGTCTACCCCCTGTATTCGTAGAGGTGCAAAGCAGGACTACTTGTAAGCAAGACGTTTCACTAAAATCAGATCGGGTCAGTGATGGTTTTTTCGTGCAATTCCTCCCGGCATAGGGGATTAGATCGGAAATGTCCGCTCTGGGTCCAGGCTGTGTGAAAACGTTTTAGAGCGGGTTTGACAGTCAGGACTGGAACGAAAATCGCGTTCCTACGCAAATTTCCGGCCTGCTGATGAACCAAACGCCGACAGATTTTACGTAGCAATGCAGACTACAAAACGGTGCATGCGTTTTCACACAGCCTGGGTCGATTGCGGCCCGTCGCGACAGGCCGAAATCGGCCAATTGCGGAGGTCCGGAGACGAGTCACTACCTGCGCAGGGTGGATAAAAGCGCATTTGTGGTTTCGAAGTCTACTTTCCTACAAGGTATCTAGTGAATATCTACTACTTAGATGCCCCGTGATACACTGAACCAGAAAATTCCGCTGCTGTTGAGGTTTTTATTTTATGAGCGACGTTACAATTTCCTCAGGCTGCTCTATAAGCTATTTAACCAAGCACATCGATCTAAACAATCGGGTGTGCATAGTATTTGATAAGGATGCGAGCTTTTCTCTGGGTGCAGAAGGGTTCTTCATATCATGCATCATTGCCTTAAGCAGAGCAGGTAGACTTGGTCAGGTCAAGATTCATTTATCTAGTGCAGAACTTAAGCAGCATGGCATTAGAGCTGACAACTATCTCAGCTTGGCGTGCTTCATAAATATTTGTATCCAAGATGTAGTGATCGTCGACCGATATGGTGTTGTCATTACTGACATGCTTATCGAGGAGGTAGGAAAAATAGTTGATATGGACTATGGTGCGTACGAGAACGGACAATCATACTCCCTATACGCTCTAGACCCTTACTTTGTACATCCACCGATTCTTAATCTCGGCAGTACAGAGCCATCTGAGACGGACTTTAGATCGCTCTTGGGTCCAAAGATTGAAAAGTGCATGATTGGGGATACAGCAAGTGGCAGAAAAACATTAGAAAAAATTGTAAGTTCAATGAGCTTATATGTTTTTCTGAAGGAGGTCTGGGAAAACACAATCCACCATGCTCGGAGCTCCAACGTTTCTCTCAGATATATAAAGGTTTCTAGAGTCATCTATAATAGTCCAAGCGAGATTGAAAAATCAGATTTACCACTTGCTTTAAGTGCGTATCTAAAATTTAGGTCTCAGAAGGATGGCGCTAAAAAATATTTAATCATTGATATCGTCGATTCTGGTAGTGGAATTTTTGAAACTTTGAAAAGCTCCATGCCTGGCGCACACAAAACGGAAGTGGTGAAAAACGCGTTCCGTAAAAACAGCACTTCTAAGATTCAACGCGCCCCAATAAGTCGGGGCCTAGGTTTATTTGCAGCTATGGAGTGCGCGCAAAAGCTCAGGGGGCTAGTGGTCATGACCACCTCCGGGGTACTTTGTGTGAACTATGACTATAAAAGCGATGAGTTCTTGACTGAGACACAGGTACTAGATCTAAACCTGCCTATCGACAGCCTTTCAACATCACTATCGCTAATTATTCCGGCCTGACTTATGAATCCTGTAATTATCAATTGCACTGGCATGATGGCCCCGGCAGATGTTGAACCACTCTTATTAGTGTCCACAAGCTCTTCAGATGCACCATATGATAGATGCTATATACTCTCGACAAGTAATGTTTTTTTACAAGCAATGGGCGACGACAATAATGCGCCGATCAGAGATAAATTAGTAGCCAGATTAAATCTTGATTATGTTGGAATAATTTTCTACTGCAAAAAACAGATGCAATACCAACTGTATGAGATAACATCAGATGGCGTAACATTGACAGAAGACAAGTTTGATATAAAAAGTACAGCCTCTATTGATCTGGAAAGGCTGCTTAACAAACACTCTAATGAAAGCTTTGTTCGGGGAAATAAGCAATACCATTTTGCAACCCCATCCCACAATCACACCAACGCGTTCTTCAGGTTGGGTGACTCCATCAAGAACAGGGACGACTTGGATAGAGTTACATTCTGGCTACTCAAATGTGTAGATGAGTCTGACTATATATTTATTGACTCCTGGTCTATCGCTGCGATCCCGTTGAGAGCATTACAAATTCTGTGCAAAGATACAGTATTCGACGCGCTGCCTGCTCATCCAGCGAAAAAAATTGTCGATTGCAGAAGTGTCGTCTGCGCCGCGACTCCAGAACTCAAACTATCTGTAAGCCCGCTGCTACTGGTCAGTGTAGTTAGTAGTGGAAGTCTGGTCGAAAAATTCAAGGAAATTTTTCAAGGTGCTTACAACTTAAAAAAGCTATCTATTGTCGCGGTCTATTCTTTTATCGAGCAGGAGTACAGCTACTGCTATGTTGATCGCAACGTGGTAAATTACAACTTTGACAACTGCGAACTCTGTCAACAGGGAAGCAAAGCCATTGAGATTCATCCGAGCGCTTACTACGTCAAGGACGCTACAGATTCTGGCGTAAAACTTACTAGATTAATTGCTGAGTCAGGTTATGGTTTTTTTCAAAAGTATCACGCCAATTTAAACGATATCGTATCCTTTCATAAAGGAGACACCTCCAAAGGAAACAAGCATTACGCATACTACATAGACTATAATAAAATCTCTAACCTAGCTGCTTTTGCTGAGGCCTTAGCTGAAAAACTCTCGACTGCGTTAACTATAGACTCTGTAGTTTTGGCGTTAGTTAATGATCCTGCGATTGAATCTGCAGTTGGCATCACGGGCGCCACATTTTATTATTTGAACAGCCCAGAGTCCGCACTTGACAAGAAAGTTATAGAGTCTATAAAAAATGCAGACAAAGTTATTATCTATGACTCCGTCACCATTAATGGAAAAGCTTTTGAAAAGCTAAACAACTTTATTCGAGAGAAGGGCGAGTTAAGTGCCTCGATTAAGAATATCGTTTTCTTGGCGGGAATATATAGACCCACATCAGCATCTGCCGAAAAAGCAATTCGAAGTTCTCTAGCCTATAAGGATGCTCGAGTATCGAGAGAATTTTCATACATTGAGATGCTCGTTATACCCGATTACGGCCCTATGGAATGTCCTTGGTGTCTTGAGCTTGGAGCGATCAAAAATTCAATAAAATCGGCCTTGAAGGGCTCGGGCCGATTTTATGAAAGAGTTTCCAAACTTTCAAACTTGCATGAAGGTGTTCGTGGGATTGACGCCATATTTCACATTGACAAAAGCACTGAAAATCTAATGCTGGGCGCTGATTCTTTCCTCGCACCACAAGAGACGGCTATTTGCGGCGTGGTACTTGCAGTTGCATCCGCTCTTCAGCAAATGCGAACCACAGATGATGAAGCAAAACGCCTCGCACCAGGATTCCCTTACACTCAGGTACTGGGGGCTATTAATTTTTCGAATTACTCAGAAGGAATTATTAGAGCCGCACTGATTAGAAATGCATCTGCAATCGAATTTGGAGTGATCGAAAAAGAGAAAACTTTGGGAATATTGCTACCAGCCTTGGAAGATATCAACCAAGCTAGCCTTCTTTCCGAATATATTATTGCTGTTATCTGCGGGAAGCTACCTCCCTCTACATCGCTGAGTGATGCAGTAAACCTACGACTACAGACACTCACCACTGAAAATCCGGAAATTATGAAGTTGGCGTTGGGTACCGATGGCTAGCCAAATCATGAGCAACGTCTATCAAATGAGAGCAACCGAAAACAATGCTTGTGTTTTCGTGTTTTCGCTGTCTGTGATAGGCCGGAGCTTGGGGAACAAATCGCACCTGAATTCATAGACTCACTCGACAGAAAGCTTTTGGCCGATGTTTGCATGCCGCCATCGTCAGCTTCGGGTCGGCTCCCGATAGACGCGTTCCAGGGCAGCCAAGGCCACCTTGGTGATCAGAACAAATGGGTATCTGCTGGGAGCGGGTGCCAGCCACCTTTGCTCAGCCGCTTCTCCACTAGAGCCTTGTACTCCTGCGGCTCAGGCGCGTCCTTACGCTTATGACGGCGCTGATTGCACCGCTGGCAGGCGGCAGCAATATTGGACTGGGTATCTCTTCCGCCATCCTGCCTGGCAACCAGATGCTCGGCTGTGCACTGGAAGTGCCTAGCCTGCCGAAGGGAAAGGCCATGGCGGCGGGCGAAGGCCTCAGGAGTATCGCGCCACATCTGGAAGCCGCAGTAATAGCAGCGGCCACCTTGGCGATCGAACGCAGCGAAACGATGTTTGATAACTGATTTATGGGCCATGGCGGCCTCCTGTATGAAAAAGGAAGTCCGCTGCGCCTAAAGGCAAGAAACGGTACCAGTCGACTCACTCGAACCGGCCCAACATCGCCCCCTTAAGGGAACGACAAGAGCAAATCTACGCCAAATCAAAAGCAGTGATCAAGTAGTCTGGAGGCAACCCGAACTGGTCAAGTATTCCCGGACACCCATGCAGGCGAAATCATCACCAATCAACTGCGTAAAAGAATAAAGCCCGGTAGTTGTCCGGGCTCAGCACTACATGACCTGCGCGCCAGGCCACAGCATTCGGGCTTCAACCAAGGCTTCGGTATGAGTCATCGGCTCGCCGATCATTGTGAAGGGGCTGTACCCAGTCACGTGCACTGTCCAGTGACTGCGGCGGGCTTCACCATCGTTGGCCACAACTTCGACCATCAGCTCCAAACGGTGCAACTTGATATAGAGGCGCTCCTCCTGTGTCAGCCTGCTGGATGGTGAGACGCTTAAGCGGTTGCCCACCACCTCGGCACTGAACCCACGATCATGGAGATAGTCGATAACTCCCATCAGAAGGCCTCCGCGTCGGATTCATCGAAGGCCATGTCCGGCGAAGTACTGGTGGTGTCGGGGGATAGTTGCCGACTCGAAGTCCTGCAAGTCCCAATGTCCTGCTCGAGGTGATCGTCTGGCAGGACATCAGGACTTGCAGGACATTGCTTCGATAACTTTCTCCCGATGCCCCACTTCACCGTCCCCCCAGATTTACCCAAGGGTTTGCACTCGATGCCTATCTGCCGAAGAGCTGGAGCGGCACGTCGCAGGGCGTCCCCTAGCCCCTTCGCGGAACGCGGCCACGAATCGCAGCCGGTTGGACGGTACTGGTCCAGGGTACGCAGAATCTCCTTTACAGGGGCGGTCACTCCGTGCGGACGCGCCTCGACCAGTTCCACTACGGCGGCAGCTACCGGGCTAGCGTCAATGGTGCGAGCCAGACTTTCCTGCCGACTGGAAATGAACTCCTGCAGGAAATCCTTGGGCTCATGTCCCGCTGCGGCGGCGACAGCCATACCGAGGCGAGCGAATTCAACCAGCCGCGGACGCTCGTCAGCGGGGATGTGCATCTGCGGCACTAACTCCAACGCCTTGGCGAAAATATCCAGCAGCGCCCCCAGCAAACACGGACGCTCGGCTTCGTACTCCCGCCAAAGGTCTGTCACTTCCAGCCGCTCGCTGATAACGGGCGTCTCGATAGTGATCGTTCTGTCCACTAGATCTTGCGCCGTGACTGCCGCAGATATGCCATTCAGCACGACGGGGCGCTTCACGCTGATAACACTTTCCTCGGCATCCGAGTACAGCTTGCGCTTGGCAAAGCCGCCTCCGGTTGCCAATACACACATGGCATCCTGAGTTGCTGCGGGCAAGTGCGAGACGTTCTCCAAGCTCACTACCGCACACACACGAGCAGAAATGAATAGGTCCTCCGCCGACTTCGGTGCGCTGCGTAATGGGCAGGAATTCGGATCAATAAGCTGGCGCAGCGCTGTTTGTGTCGTGCTCTTGGCGCTGCCCTGCTCGCCCAGCAGCTCCAGCACTGGATAAGGTGTATCAGGACGCAGGCATTCGATCAGCCAAGCCAGGGCCAGCAGACGGGAGCCGCGCGGGATGTTCGCCACGTGCCAAAGTTGCTCGATCGATCCACCTGGAACTGGAGCCGGAATCGGCTGCATGGATTCAGGCCGAACGAACATGGCCTCGGGTGACTCGACGATCTCCCACTTACCCGGCCGGATGCGAACCGCTCGGCTACTGCCTGGTCCAGCCAAGTCGAGAAAATAATCACCAGCGGCACCAGCAGTGCGCCGGTGTACCTCCTGACAGTCTCCATGGAATCGACCGAGGCCGGCCAGGGTGCTCAGCGCCTCCCGGACCGATTGTTCTCGGGGCGCTTTTCCGCTGTCGGAGTAAAAACCGGCGACCAGTGCATCTCGGAACTGGCGCGTGTCTAGATTACGCACCTCGCCCGTAGCGCGATCCCGGGCGAAGACGTCCTTGTTCTCATCGTGGAACAACTCAAAGCGTTGCTCCACGAACTTGACCAGTAGAGACGCCTGGCTCTGCTTTTCGTCAGCATCATCACCGGGCTCGAAGTGTTCCTCGGCTGGCTGCTGATCGTCTTCGAACTGCTGTTTGCCGGGAGCGTCCACCATTTGCAGCAGTTGCTCGACGGTGCCGCCCGCGTCCAGCCAGTCGGATACGTCGCCCTTCGGCAGCAGCCCTGGAAGGCTCAGTACGCGAACTTTTGCCTCGGCCTGACTCAGTGCCCGACAAACCTTGTCGGCGTGTTGACGTCCCGGCTCGTCGTTATCCGCCAGAATCACTACGTGGCGGCGCGCGAAATGTTTATTGAGCGCATTAGGCCACTTGCCAGCGCCGCCGGCGTTGCAGGTTGCGACCAACCCCAGTGACTCCAGGCGCAATACGTCCTTCTCGCCCTCCACGACAAACACTGGCGTATCCCACGGCGTGTCCAGCAATTGCGGCAGACGGTAGAGAACCTGACGCACGCCCTTCACTGACCACATCCAGCCGCCTTTTCCATCCGGGCGGCGCTGGCGAAAGTCCTTTGGTTCGTAGCGGACAACTTGAAACAGATCGTTGCCGTCTTCGTCGGTGTAGTCATAACAAGCCGAGATGCGACGGCTGGCCGGTAGGACATCAGGACTTTCAGGATATGGCGCCGGCTGCTTTTCTTTTAAGCCTTGCTGCTCAAGCCAGCCCATTTGATCGGCCCGACTTGTGATGCCGATTTTCCAGGCAATCAAATCCAATACGCCGCCACCGCGCCCGTCTTCGTGCGAGTGCCATACCCCCTTTTCCAGATCGACGGATAACGAGCCGTGCGCTCCGAATCGAAACTCGGTCGGCTTGCTCATTGCGGCATTTGGCTCGCCAAGAAGGTAGAGCGCCACGGGCCCAATCATGGATTTCAGCCAAGCCGATCCCGTCGGCGCATTGGCGCCGTTTTGACTTTTCATGGGTTATGCCTCGAGCTGTTTGACGTTGCGACGGTTACGGTAGAACCGGGCATCGTTGCCTAGGTCAGCAATTGCAAGAGCACTTGCGAAGTTGTAGCAAGGCAGCCGGACAGACGAAGTGAAATTGTTGCGCACGACAAAGGCGCAGGCCTTCCAGACGTCCGTATGCGATGGTGCAGGCGTCATGCTGCGTCCCTCGCTGCGATCTTGGCCTGGAGCCAGGCTTCCACCTCGGCCACAACGTAATAGGCGGCAGCCTGACGAGCCTCACCATCTTTAATCGGCTTCGGGAAGGTCGGGTCTTTCTTGCGGAGTTTGTCCAAGCCTGAGCGGGATAGGTCCAACCAGCCACACAGCGCTGGCTGGCGGATTAGAGCTTTTGCGGGAGTCGTTGCTGGGTGCATTTGAGCGCCTCCGTATGGGTGACGCTCTTTATTATTCACACGCTGAAAGTAAAATCTTTCTAGGGTTTTTCCGCTTTTTTAGAAACCCTATCCCCGAGTTGCTTCTTGAATCGATAGTAGGCGGCCCTCGCCGTTTCGAATGAGACCGAATGCCGCTCTGAAACCACCTGCAGGGCATCCGTGATCGCAATATGCTCATCGTTCGCCAGATTCGTCGCGTCACAGTAAATGGCCAGATCGCGCTGATATCGTTTCTCTTTGGGTGGTAAATCCGCTTTTCCTGGGCTGATTATTTCCTCATCCCAGGCACCGCCCATCAATACTTTGTAACAGGTATCCGCCATCCACTCGAGAATCCAAGGCTCGACTTGTTCACCCCTGTAAACCCGGCTAATGAAGCGATCGAGCATCGCAAAATCAAAAAAAGCGTGATCCTCTTCCGAAGAAGTCCTACCCCTTACCCGAGCGAAAAGCTCGTCCAGATCATCGTTTGCAGAAGGGTCCCATGCCAAGACAAGCTTCCGAGGATCATCTTCGTCAGGCACAGCCTTCCAGCGATCAGTCCCTGACTCAGCCATTTACACCCTCCCGCGCCATCACAATGCCCTCTTCAATGTCCCGATGTGCAAAATCATAGGGCGTGATGTGCTTTTCCCGGTTGGCGTCCAAGTAGTCAGCCCACCACGTCATCATCAGTCGACGCTCTTCCAGATGCTCAGCCTTGTGGATATAGGCCGCGCGCACGCCGTTGCGCTCTTGGTGACTCATTTGCCGTTCAACCGCGTCACGCGACCACAGACCGGACTCGACCAACGCGGAACAGGCCATAGTGCGGAAACCGTGCCCGCAAATCTCTATCTTGGTGTCGTACCCCATGCGGCGCAGTGACTTGTTTACGGTGTTCTCCGACATTGGCCGCCAGTGGTAGTGATCGCCCGGCAACACCAGATCAAAACGCCCGCTAAGCCGGCGTATCTGCTCTAGTACTTCAAGCGTCTGGCGTGACAGAGGGACAAGGTGCGGAGTCCCCATCTTGGCTCCTCGGTGCGACCTCTTGACGCCCTCGATTGGTGCCCGTTCGCCGGGAATCGTCCACATGCTCCGGGTAAAGTCGAACTCCGACCAGCGAGCAAAGCGCAGCTCACTAGAACGAATGAACACCAGTAAAGCGAGGCTTACAGCAAGACAGGTAAGCGGTCGTCCGGTGTCAGCCTCGCAGCGTTGCAACAACTCCGGCAACCGCTCAAGGGGCAAGGCCGGGCGGTGTTTGGTCTTGCGGGTGGCAGTCCCCCCCACCAGATCAAGCGCCGGGTTGTATTCGATGAAATTGCGCTGAACGGCGATTCGCATGATTCCGGCGATGCGCTGACGCAGTCGCCCAACCACATCAAGCGCGCCGCGCTTCTCTACCGTCTTCAGACAGGCCAGCAGGTCGCAGGTTTTCAGGTCGGATACGGGGCGTTTGCCCAGCATGGGGAAAAGATCGACCTCAATCTCTTTCAGCACCCTGACCGCGTGATCCTTCGACCATTTGCCGGCCATGCTGGCGTGCCATTCCAGGGCCAGCGCCTCAAAGGTGTTCCCCGCCTCATTGGCCGCCTCGATCTTTGCTTGCTTAGCGCTCTCGATGGGGTCTTGGCCGTGCGCCAGCAACTCGAGTGCATCGGCTCGACGCGCGCGGGCGGCTTTCAGACCGAGAGCCGGGTAGTTGCCGAACGTTGCCAGACCAGGCTTACCGCTTGGCTTTTTATACTTGAAGCGCCAGACCTTGGTGCCGGTAGCCTTTACAAGCAAAAAAAGCCCTTGCCCGTCGAACAGGGTGTAGTCCTTTGCGCGGGGCTTGGCGGCCTCGCATTTGGGGTCGGTAAGGGGGGTTACGGTGCGCGCCATAGGTATACGCCTCTATATCGAACCGATATATACCTAAACGTATACCTAAATCTTGGGACTGTACAGGAACATACGGGGATATTCAGACACAAAAAAACCGGCTATAAGGCCGGTTTCTCTAGGTTTCAGGTGTTTACGGGAACATCTGAAATCATACTATTGGTGCCCGAAGCCGGAATCGAACCGGCACGCCCTTACGAGCGGGGGATTTTAAGTCCCATGCGTCTACCAGTTTCGCCATTCGGGCGGTAGCGCGGTAAAGCAGTCTGAAAACTGACCAACAACGATCTGGCAGTTCTGACGCTTATGCAACAGAGGGGGAAATATATACATCCCGCCCCGGTGAAGCAAGTTCGCAAAGATCCTTTTCAAGACTAAATCTTGCAGGACTGCGAAAATAAAAAAGCTCCGTAGATCATGGATCTACGGAGCTCGTTTAAAGTGGAGGCCGAAGTCGGAATCGAACCGGCGTAGGTGGATTTGCAATCCATCAACAAAACAAGCTATTTCAATAGGTTAGCACTATAAGTGTTCCGCAAGCTACTGATTTTTAAGGTTCTGCAACCCACACCATTCAAGGGGTGTCTCTCAGGTTGCGGAACTGTTTTTCTCCGCACCGTTACGGTTCGTCGCCCCTCCCTCGACTGATCCTTACGTCTCGACTACTGTATACATAAACAGTAAACGACAAAGGCACCTCCCGTGGATCCCCTCGACATCGAAGACACCAGCGACTGGCATGGATGCCCGACCGAACTGGAAACCATCAAACACTATTCACGCATGCTGGAAAACGAAGTCCAGGAATTGAACCTGCAGCTACGCGTAGCCAGGGAAAATATTTTCGGCCTGGTGCAAATGCATACAGACGCGTCCGGGGAGTGCCGTCGACTTCGCGACGAGCTCAAGCAGGTGGAAGCAGAGCTTGCCGAAACAAGCCGGAAACACTCTGACCTACTCAATGCCTCAAACAGCATCCTGATGATGAAGGACCGGGAGTTGGCCGGTTACCAGCAAAAACTTAAGGAACTGACGGGGTACACCTACCCACAGTCGACGCCTCACCGACTAAGCTGAAATCAGCAATCCGAGGGCGTAGCCATGTGTGGACGTCTTTCCCAATACAGCGGCATTCATGACTTTGTCGCGGCGCTGAGCATGCCCAACGCCCTGATCAACTATGCAGGCAACCAGCCATTCGAGCTCTACAACGCCCCGCCGTCCACTCAGCTCGCCCTCTTTCACCAGGAAGGCCAGTTTCTGCGAGCCGACATGGTTCGCTGGGGATGGCGGCCGCACTGGGCAAAGGACCGCGCCGCGCCAATCAATGCTCGGGTGGAAAAAGTCGCCCATGGTCCGTTCTTCAAAGCGATCTGGCCACACCGGGCAATCATCGCGATCAACAACTGGTTCGAATGGGTCGATGAAGGTGGACCGAAGAAACAGCCTTACCTGATCCGCCGAAGAGACCGAGCGCCAATCCTGTGCGCCGCGATCGGCCAATACCCAAGCGCTGAATTTGGCCCGAGTGAATATGACGGCTTCGTGGTCATCACCGCCGATAGCAAGGGCGGCATGTTGGATATTCACGATCGGCAGCCGGTGACGCTGAACCCCGATCTGGCCCGGGAATGGCTGGATCCGGCCACGCCCAAGGAGCGCGCCGAGCAGATGGTGCTGTTGCAAGGAGTACCGACTGAGGCCTTCGAGTGGTTCAAGGTTGACTGTGCGGTGGGCAACGTTAGAAACCAGGGGCCAGCACTAATTCAGCCCGTCATTGAGGTTGCCAGGGGGAACTACCAGGACAATGGCTAACTAACCGGAACCATTGACTCCAATGCCAAGAGCCGGTCCTCAAACGCGGCTTCCTAGTCGTACAAGCCGTTATTTATTGTCGGAAAAAACCTGCATAAAATTTGCCATTACGCCCAAAACAACTTCACTATAAGGCTATCCGAGAACCCTTAAAAGGCAAAGAAATGGACTCAGCAATTTTAACGGCCCTTCCTTCTATACACTCCACACTGATCGGCATAGGCGCCGCATTCTATTCTGCGTATGCAATATATGCTTATCAGAAAATCCAAGAAGCTCGAATTAGACTTGAAAAAATATCTAAAGACGCGACAAATATTGAGCTTCATTTAAACACTTACTCTCTCATGAGTAACGACCCATTATTAGTAGATGGAGACCTAGGATATGAAACATGCAAATCTGTAATCAGACAACCATGGTCATCCATAAAAAATCAACCAGACAAACAACTCTGCGATAGTCTTTGCAGACTATTAACACTTCTTTACTCCTCACCTCCATTTTCCATAAAATCAAACACCAATCCAGATACGCCAAAGATGTTTAAACCAACTCCAAACCTTGTAGACGATGAAAGGCTCGACGAAATAGAGCTCCGTATAAGAGGCTTTGCTCGAATATGGGAGCAATCCAAAGACGATATTTTAAACGTAGCTAAAGTAACGAATCTACAAGAAAAAAAAGCACAAATCGAAGCTCAACGTAAAGAAATAGAACAAAATCCAACTATATTACCAGAAGAGAGAGACGCGATCTGGGCAAGATACTATGAAAACAAACCAAGACATACACCTGATTACGAGAGCATAATTCGAGATGGCTTCGAGGGAATAGTTAGATATAGGGATGGGACCCTCATTGAACTTCGCTCCGCGATGGGAAACTACAATCTATTTAACTCCCACTTTCAAATAAAAAAAACGACCATGAAAGTCATAAGCATCATCGGACTACTCCTTACAATTGGTGTTTTTTTACCTCCAATCTTACTGAGCATACAAAACGATTTTAACATTAAATGGCCTAAAGAACTAAACTACCTACTCCTATATATAACAACAATCCCTTATATCGGCACCCTAAGCTGGATCTGGAAAAAATTGAGCCATGCAAACATACAATAGTCCGAAGGGAACGGCGGCCAGTCTAAACAATAATGTATCTTGCCGCCGATCTTTCTACTTCATTGTTGAGACTTCTGTGGCGTAGGCCTGACAGGCGGCTAGTGCGATCAATCCTCGATCGCCGCTGTCGGTGATTTCGACAATTCGTTGAGCATGCGCTGGGTCAAGTTGGGCGCGCGCGCTTCCATGAACCATGCCGCCGGCTTCGGTACTGGCTGGCACTGAACAACCACCGGCTGAATCTGTGCTGTCGAGAAGGACTGACAGCCGCAAATCAGAAGTGGCAAGGCGATCGCGCAAACGAGCCTGGTTGCGTTGAGCATCGCTCAGTTCCTCGTAGTAGGTGTGCTCGCTGACCGACAAGCGCTGCTCGAGCTCGAGTCGCTTGTCCTGTGCGTTACGTTGTTGGGTCGCGGCGGCAAGGGTCAGCTCGTTCAGCGTGCCTCCGTGTAGCCGAGCCTGCTCGGAGAGCTCCTTGCCATAGCGCCAATCCTGTACCTTCCATACGCTGCCTGCGGTGATCAGCAACAACGCCAGCACCCCGGCCAAGGCCACCTTCATCTCCACGGGGTTCATGGCACATCCTTGAAGAATATGTGGTTTCCGAGCTTCAAAGTCTGCTTCGCTCCCAGAGTCCAACCAGGCGCCTTTGGCATAGTGGTCGCGTAGTAGTGCGTGGCTCCGCCGGTTGGGTCCGGCACATTGCCAGCCATCACCTGGTCAGCAGCGATCTGCGCTTGAGCAAACTCGCGAAACGGTATGGATTTCGCACCGCTCAGGTAGATGAAATTTGGATCGTTTTTGTTCCAGCAGCTGAACTGGTAAGGTTTCTGGCAAACACCAGCATAGCCCTCCCCCCACCAAGACTTGGCTTTACCATCGTCCACACGGTTTCGAATGGTCCAGGCTACGGCGATTTGGCCGGCCAGACTTTCGCCACGGGCTTCACCCCACAAGGTACGCGCGAGGATGTCGCGGTCTTTCTCGGTTCCGGTCATTGCTTTTCTCCAGGCAAAAATAAACCCGCTCATGGCGGGTTGAATTGGGGCGCAGCTTTTAGCCGCTGAGCAGAGACCTGGCCTCAGCGATGCTCAGTCTGAAGTGATACTTCTCGACCAAGGCGGTCACTGCAAAATCCGAATTGGTGTAGCCGCCCACTGCAATCTGCTTGCGATAGGCACGTGCTTCGCACCACTGCCGGTATGGCCGCAGGTATTTGTAGGTCAACGGATGAATATAGGGAGTCATCATGATGGCGGGCCAAAGTGCCAGTGAGACGAACAACATCAGCGCCACTGCAATCAACAGACCCAGCACCATCAACACATACCACTGTCGTACGTGGGTCTTTTCATGCTCTAGCAACCCCATGTCGCCCTCATACTTGGGCCTTATTTTGATGGCCGGGCCTTGGGTGACCCCACCGAATCCATCCGGTAAATCATCCGTGTATTTGACTACGTAGTACTTCATTCAAAGCCCTCACTTAACAGTCAGTGCAGCCAAAGAACTCGGGCAGTGCCTTGAGTGCCTCATAGACCTGCCCCCAGATCGGCCCCGAGACATCCACCATGAAATCCATCTCAAACTCCCACACGTAGCCACCACCCGCCTGAAATTGTTCTTGGCCGATATAGCCTCGAAACAGTGCACTGGAGCTGACCCCATGATTACTAGTCGACAGGCTGTTGACGCGCACATAGAGGTCACGCGTCTCGCCGTATGACGTGGTTAAACTTGCTGTGACGGCCATTTCATTTCCTCATTACGCGGATAAGTTCGACTTGTTCTTGAATACTGCTGTTGATCCCGCGATCCCCCCTGTCACGCACTTCCAACCCGTGGTCGCACCGGCGGCCGGATTACTTCGCTCTCTTTCGAAACCCGCTGCGTAATAGAAGCCGTCAGCGGGGACCGCTGTGCCCATGCTCGGTGTACAGCTGACAAATACCCACTCCACCGCTCCCACGACCTGAGGAATCCGCAGCAATGTCACCACCCCGTTCTGCGGGACAGTGAATTCGGTGAGGTTATTGAGAGAGATATTGCCGGTGTTGGTCACGGTAATCGGGCCTATCAGCGGGCGCAGCCGGACCGTCTCACCAGGTGCTGCTGTAGCAGCAAGGTGGCTGAGTTTCAGTAAGGGATCGCTGAGCGACGGGTTTACCGTAGCAAATTTATGAGCCAGCAGATCTACCACGCCGCCATTGAGCGTCAGCGTTTTAAAGCCAGCCGCTTTAAACTTCCCAGCAGGACTACCCGACAACATGCCTTTCAGATTCAAGCCCTGGCAATCGTTGTAGTTTGTCGACGGGTCCATATAGTTATCGACAACACCCTGAATCTCGTTGTCCTCGGCGAAATCAATGCCGGCACCACTGCTGCACTTGTACAAATAGCCCGCCCCAAGCGAACCAAACTTAGAACCGTCAGCGGCATTGGCTAAATGGTTTTTTGTGACAACTGCCTGGCCGCTCCCCGTCAAGGTGACGAACTTCCCAATGTCCTCTACCCAGCATCGATCAACCACAATCGCCCGGCAGCTGCGCCCATACAAACCTTCTTGGGCCTTTTGAAAGGAAAACTTGCCACCGAAGGTCACATTGATGGGAGCTAGGACAGCATGATCGACGCCCGCCACATGGGCGGTACTCTCACCATGACCGCTGTTGTTGTCCGCCATTGTTGCCGGATCGGGGTCGTAGTCCAGCGTCACACACCTGAACGCCACAGCACCGTCTCGCCCTTCGCCGGAACCACCAATAAAATCAATCTGACCATGCTGGCCAGTCATCCTGATGGCCTCACCACCATTGGGAACCTGTACGAAGAACTGGTAAAACTTCAGGAACTGAATTGGGAGCTGATAGTGAAGGTTGGTGTATCCACCGCGTGTCCAGATACCTTTATTGAAGTTTGAAATCCGCACATTCGTGAAGTTTGAATACCAAAGGCCACCGTGTTTGTAGGTAGCATCCCACTTGGCTTTAAAGTACATCCCCCATTGAGTCGAGTTAACGGGTGGCAAGTCGAAGCCTGGAGTTGCACTACCCATGATATGCATGTCGCTCATGTGAGACGCAGAAACGGCACCGGCTTCGACTTCAATCAAGCCATAGTGGCCGGTGGTAGCAACAGGCAAAGTAGTAATGAATGTCGAGCTTGGGCCGTCACCATCCCAAGCAACCGAGTGCAGCTTCGTCATTATGCGATGTGGATAGGCGCCTGAGGGGTAGCGGACCGTACCCCCGCCTTTGTTCTTAACGTAATAGCTGGCTGCTGACGTGGCCGGTGTCCAGTCCCATTGCCAGTAAGGAACAATACCCGTCGGATCGTAACCGATGGCAAGGTCAGCAAACTCCCAGATGTTGACCACAAGCCCAGAGAGCGCGAGGTTGGCCGTCTTGATCGCGGAGTAAAGGCCTGTGCGCTTCCAGGCCACAATTTCAGCGCCTACGTCGGGGTCAGCTAATTGGGTTTCCAATGTCGCCAAGTCTTTGCGCCACTTTGCTAACGAAGGTAGCGGGCCAGATTCAGTTTCAATAGCGGTGTTTTCATCTGCGTTCACGAACTGGTGTTGCAGCGCGGCCGCCGCGGTCGATCGCTGAGCCGCTTCAGAGAGCTGGCCAGCGTAGGCTTCCAGCGCTGAAATATCAGTCATTCGGTTTCTCCAGGCACAAAAAAAACCACCGAAGTGGGTCGCGCAAAAATAGAAGTTAAAACTTAATAACCTGGTGCTCGACCAATCGCGCGCCAGTGAACCGTTGCCGCGAAATGAACCGTGTCGTTGAACAACTTATATTGAGTTGGACTAATGAAAAAGGCACCGGCCGAGTTGGCATCATCGTCTTGACTGTTTGGAGTTACCTTATTGCCAAAGCAGTTATAAACCTCAGCAAACGGGGTCGGAAAATCAAACGCCTGGCTTACCGAATCGGGTGCGACCACACCACTCCCCCACTGCTCCAGGCGCCCCGTGGCTTTGTCTAGGTGCCACCCATTAACAGCCATCAACGCTGTACTTTTGTCTTGCTTCAGCATTAGCTGCTGATCAACCGTTACTTTGTCGGCCTTATTCTGCAAGTAGGCATCAATGGTCGACTTTGTATAAGCATCATTAATGCCGTAACCCGCTAAGGTTATCGCCCAGTTTGCTTTACCGGAAATAATCAAATCGGCCTGCGCCTTGGTATAGGCGTCCGTGATCCCGTATCCCGCCAGCGTCGTTGCTTGAACCGCCAAGTTCGAAATCATCTTCTGAGCGGCTTTCAGTAACTGAAAACTATCTGCTGCATCCAGTGTTGGCAGTGACGCCAGAATGAAGTTAGCCAACTCAGCCTGGACCTGGTTTAACCACTCAGCCTTTAGAGGCGTAGGTGGTTCGCCGCCAGTGAGGCTGCCGTAACGAAACTCGCCCGCCGGCGTTACGAGATCCGTCCATTCTGAAATTTTTTGCATACTTATTCCTCAGCGCCATTAACAGCGACAGGCATGACGTAATGAACGGTGTTGAATAGTTGATCCGCTTTGCTGAAGACGTCTGCAACAACCTCTTTGCCAAAGCCCAGCACCACATCGGTGTATTCGGGGGCTTCCCGTTGCAGGCGGCAGTCCAGAGTCGCGGCTGGCTCGGTGCCATACGCGGACGCTGGAACCGATGCGAGCCAGGACCAAGGCCACCCATCCCCAAAAAGGAAGTCGCCGACGTTTGCCGAACCTATCCGAGCGGGCCGGAATTCTTCGATGCTGGTAGAGAGTCCGACCTGCGTGCCTAGTTTCAGGTAGTAGGTGAGTTGAGGCGCACCGGTAGCCGCCATCTTGTTAATGACGGCAAGCTGTCTTTCCTCCAGTGTTTGCGAACCCGGAAACGTACAACCGTCCGGCAACCCTAAATAGTCCTCCCAATCCGTTAGCAACTGGATGACAGTGGCCGGATTCAATTCGAGCTGCAGGCTGTCGAGCGCGGTGTCGACCCTGGCAAACTCAGGCGCAAGCCCGGCAACCATCTCGCCAATGTCCGGCTGTAGTTCCGGATCAAAGGCAGGACCGGGCGGCAGCAGCTGTTGCAACTGCTGCCGGTAATCCTGTTCAGTCATTGCCATGTGATCACCCCTAACCTGCCCACCTCGTTTTTGGCGATGTCCACATTCGCACTCGGTGACAGTAGAGTGTGGTCCGTCTCGCCCGGGGTATTGGTGATGGCTCCATCCAGATGCGAAATAAGGAGCGTATCGTCCGGCCCGGCTTCGTCCCTGATCAGGATCACCAGCTCGGCACTCACGGCATCTCGCAATGCCGTGCTATCCGGTACCAACTTCAATGTCAGGTTTATCGTTTTAGGGATTGGCGCGAAGGTGTATACCTCAGCAGTCACCGGGCGCCTTGCATCCAGATGCGCCTGAACTTCCGCCACCTGCGCGGCCGTGGGGAAAATGTCGATATCGCCATCCCGCACAAAGGTGAGGCCAAACGTCCCCGGCCCCATCCAACGAGGCAGTGCCCACGCTCGTGTGACGCCCGGAACCTCAAGCGCCCATTCGACAAAGTCTGCGCCACTGCCGACCTTGCTCGGATTCTTAAAAGCGGTCCGAACGCGAGCCCGGAGTGCATCGACGCTTTCCTGTTCGGTACCGCCGGTAATCCCGTCGCCCCCGATCACCGCGGTAGGGTTGACGCCCACGATTGGCGAGATTGCCGAAAGATTGCCGCCTTCGATGTTTCCTGCGGTACCGACGATTTCAGATCGAACCGAAACACTCGCGGCGCCGTTGACCAGGGTGGCCGTCTGGGCCACCAGGTAGCGACGGCCGTCAGTGGATTGAAATATCAGATCGACGTCGACCAGAGCGCCAGAAGTGCCGGTCACCGCGATGAAGCCAGATGCGGCCACCGCAGGTGTCCGCCCCTCAGTGAGGCGCCAGTCGGCCCAGTTCAGCAGATTCTCCTCGTCACACGTTGCTGGGTGAGCCTGGCGGGCAATCCATTGCTGGTAACCATACAACTCGAAAGCGGTACCACTGTGGGCCCGGGCGGCAGCTTTTGCGTCTGATCGGCGCAGTGCATCCGGTGCGTTACGCTCGAAGTCTGACTCTGTGCGCTTGATCAGCGCTGGCAATGTCGGGATTTCATACGGCATTGATCAGACTCCAGGTGTCTTCGAAAGCAAGTTCCAGGGTTTCGCCGCTTTGTTCGATAAGCAGCACCCGCATGTTCATCCGATCAACGCCCAGCCGATCGACCGTCACCGTGACAGCCGCTACGATCAGGTCAGTGACCATCCAGGCCAACGCCTCATCGGCATACGCCTTTGCATCCTTGAAGGTGTCTGGGATCAGTGTTCGCCGGCGCAGCAGCCACAGGCGCGACCCCATCTGGTCACCTGCCACCGTGGGCACGCTGTCGCCCCACCAACCCTGGCGATCGCTGTCGTCCAACTCATCGTCATCATTCGCGCGTCGCCAGGAGAACAGACTAATGGTCACCGCGCGGCGCAAGAGTTGCTCACGGGTCATTCAGCACCTCCAATGGGCGGACCGCTCTGGCCATTACCCGCCTGGACACCACCGTGTGGGTGATCGATCTGGCTGATGCCGCCGGCCACCTGATCGCCTTGGCTAACGAACCGACCAGTCTGAGTGATTTCCGGCGTATCAAAGTTCACGCTGGCGGTGGCTTTGATGTTGAGGGTCTGGGTTTCGATATCGATGATCCGTCCACGTTTGAGGTGGATCTTGTCGCCTTCATCGGTATAGATGGCCACCTCTCCGGACTTCAGTCCTTGCAGGCGATAGCGACGATCCGAGACGACGATCACCACCCCATGGCTGCGATCGCCACCAATGAATCCAGCCAGCGCTTCCGCACCGTCAAGTGGGCGAGCCGTAAAGCCATAGGGCTCCAGGTGTTCAACCTGATCCTTCACTTCGCCGGCCAGCAAACGCAGCTGCAGGCTCTGCAGCTTGCTGGCCGAATTGCTCAGGGCAACGACGCCACGAGCCAGAAAGTTCGTCAGTGCGCTCATGATGGTTTGTAGTCCGCAGGTATGAGGTATTCGAAGTTGTCGGTCTTCTTGCCTTTGCGCAGCTTGCGCTTCTCATAGGAGTCGTTCGGTTCAGGCAGGAACCCATCGGGAGGTGCAACGCTGAGCGTCGCCAAGGTGCCCTGCTCGCCTAGTTCGTAACTGATCTCGGTGATCAGCATGTCCCGATCAAAACCGATCACCGGATCCACAACGCGCACAATCATGTTGTGCCGCCACAGCTCGCCATTGCTCTGCCGCCAGCCCTGAAACTTATAGGACGCAGCCAGTGCCTTGCTGATGGCGTTGCCACGCTCCCATTCGACTCGCGCCCGGGCGATCGCCGGAGATAACTGACCGGATTGCTGGATAACCTTCACCCGCCTGCGCCCGATTCGATCATCCGTGATCCTGGCCTCGACCTCAGTTGCGGAGACTCCAAAGCTGTTGTCGGTACCGCTGCGCTGCCCCTTACTGATGTATTCGGAGAACACATTGGAGAAGTCCAACTGCGCATCCCCGGTCAGGATGTTCTCCCCGAGCATCAACCGGTCGGCTGAACGACCAGCACTCCCCGGCGAGGCGATGACCAAACGACCCCGGCCATCGTCGGTACTGAACAGGCGAGACAAGGTCAGTAATCGGTCAATGCTCTCGAACGCTGTTTCGCCTGGCTCAATCGAATGATCATCGATCGCCTGCGCCAGGCCGGAATCATCGACCACGGTGATGCCGTACTCGCCGGCGAGTGCCGCAACGATGCTCTGCACGCTCTGGGCGCGCCATTGGCCGGGAGTATTGATCGCGGCACAATCGACCAGGTCGCCCGTCCGAGACTTTCCAGCGATCGACAGATTGACGTTGCGACCGTCGTATTGAATGGGGGTCGCTGACACATACCCCGTCAGGATCAGCTCGGTACCGATGCGTACTTCGACCGCCTCACCCGCCCGGATGCGCACTGGCACATCACCACCCCCCGGCCAGCTCCAGGTGATGGCCAACTCAAAGTCACGTGCCTGACGTTCCAGGCCGGCACTGATCCGCACTGACTTCCAACCGGCGTAGTCGTACCCGCCAACGCTCAGGGTGACGGTATTCAATGGGTCCATAATTAGCTCTTGGCGACTTGTAGCTCGGTGGCCGGCACAAAGCCGGGATGACGGATGCGGTTGCGCGAAACAATCTCGACTCCCCGCAGTGCATCGCCATAAAGGCTGTAGGCCAGGACGAGCGACGAAACTGTTTCCCGCGGGGAATAGGCGTGCAACCACACACCGCTGCGGGCGACTTCGGTTAGATGGCGATCAAGATGCAATCGCGCATCACTGAGCACACCGAAGTGATCGGGAGCACTGTTTGCGGCAACGGACCAAATGGCTTCGCTGATCGAGTCACGTAACTCTAGGATGTCATCGGCGACCGGGACACTGGTCAATGCGGCATCACCGGCCGAGGTTGTCAGCCCCTGCTCGGCCAGTTGCGCATCCAGCCCTGCGGCTTGAGCCGGGCTGGCCACCGCGGCAATGGGCACCTGCGCCATATCCAGCACCAGCCCCAGAATGGCGACGTCCTGAATCAGCGCAATGACCGCCGCCTGGATCACCGCTTCGTTTGCGGTTGCCGTGGCCGGCACCTCTGTCGTTAACGTCGGCATCGCCTCCGCCATGGCTTGACTGCTCTTCACCTGACTGCCTGCTCCGTAGCCGTCAAAGGTTCGCTCCAAACTGATCTGGTCACTCAACAAGCTGGCTGAGAACGCATCGGGAGCGTTTATCAGGGCATCCACAAAGGCGTCCAGGTCCGAGGCCAGCGATGTCAGAGGCTTCAAGAAGTTGATGCCGAAGGCATAAACGCTCGACAGCGCGGTACGCAAGGCTCGAGCACGCTGCCCCGCCAAGTTAACTGGAGCCATCGCACTTCTGAAACGGCTCTGGATAGAATCCAGCAGAGATTCTTGCTGCCTCACCAATTGCTGCCGGGTGTTCGGCGACTGGACAGGAAACTCCAAGGTGCCATCGATGAACTCCAGGCCGAAACGGACCATGCCCCCTTCATCCCGTGCATGCGAGACTTCGCATTCCCCTGCCGTGACCGTCAGCCGACCAAACCAGGGGTGCACCAGCTCACCGCTTCCCGGCTTATCCAGCGCGGCCAGCAAGCGGTCACGCTGCGCCAGACAATCATCACCGACGACAAATCCAGCAAACCGGTATTTGCGTGTCTGGCGCCCCATGTCTTCGGTGTAAGGCCGGTCACGCTTGGGGTACTCGTGGACCTGCGTGCGCCGGCCTACCGGGACAGTATCGGTATCAACCCAAAACGGGATCCCACGAAAGGATGCGTCCTGTTTGCGGTCACGCCATTCACTCATGGTGCATCCCCCGATAAAGATCGATAGCCAACCTTCGGCGTGATGGAAAGTCCGGGCTGGCTGGTTTTAGCCGGGTCGGCCCGCAATCCCGCCGGCGCATTCGGAAAGCGCACCACCAACTCGCCATTGAGCTGTGTCTTGTTCGCTGCCGCCGTCTGCTGGAGCAACGAGCCAGGCGCCGGCAAGCCCGGCGGACGCAGCAACTGATTGGGATCAAGCCCCGTCTGGGTCGCGTTACGCTCGGCCTGTTGATTGCGCAGAGTCTGCGGCGCATTGGCCAGCAGCAAAGCGCCGGTGCCACCGCCGACCCCAGCATTGCGAATACGCTGCGCCTCGGCCACTTGCTGCATCTTCGCGGTCAACCCGGCTCCGTCCTCATCCATCCCGAAGAGCTTCAGGATCGGCTGAACATAGGGCTTAATGCCGTCCCATAGCTTTTTGAAAAAAGCCGTGATCGGCGACCAGTTCTTGATGATCATCCCCATGGGTGACCAGTCGAAGATCGTTTTGAAAAACTCCACGATTGGCGTCGATACCGCTTTCACCAGCTCCCAGAGGGCTGTGAAGAACGGACCCACTGTCTCCCAATTGGCGATAATCAACCCCGCTGCTGCCGCGATCGCCACCGCAATAATCCCCACCGGCGTCGCGGCGAAGGCAACACCGAGCACCCGAACGGCCACTGTCGCGGCAAAGACAGCCGCACGAATCGCAGTGAACGCAATGCCAGCGGCGGCCAGGCCTTTGACCAACTGGGGATTAGCCTGAATGAGGGCCGCCGCCTGGGTGATCATTGGCCGCATGACATCCACCACCGAGTTGATACCCGGCAGCAATGCATTACCAAAGGCTCGCGCCAGACCTGCGACGGTGTTGCGCAACAGCTGCATGTTGTTCGCCGTCGTGGCGGCTCTCGACTGGTACTCTTTCTCCATGGAGCCGGCATATTTGGTGGTATCCCCCACCTTTTGCAGGTTGCCCTTCAGCAGGTCCAAGTTCGTTAGCAGCGGCGCAATAGCCGCGACTGACTCCGAACCGAACAGGTTGGTGAGTAGCCCTGCCTGAGCCGCAGGATCAACGGCTTTGACCCGCTGCAGGATGTCGAGCACCGCCCCTTGCGCATCTTTCTGCATCGCTTGGGAAACCTGCTTGGAATCAAGCCGCAGCGATTTGAAGGCTTGAGACTGAGCCTTGGTCGCGGATGCGCCCTTGGTCATGGCCAGCATGAAGTTCTTGATGCCGGTGGCGGCCTCCTCCTCGCCAACTCCGACGCCGGCCATGGTGGCGCCCAGCGCTGCGATCTGTCCCGACGCCAAACCGGCAATGGCACCCAACGGCCCGATGCGGGTGACGATGTCGGAGATTTGTCTGGTGTTCGCCGGCCCCGTGTTGCCCAGGTAGTTGATCTTATCGGCCAACCCCTCCACATCAGTCTGGGTCATTTTGAACGAGGTCCGCCACTTGGCCATCATGTCACCGCTGTCTTCGGCGCTCTGGTCAAATGCAACACCCATCTTCACAGCAGCTTCAGCGAACCCCAGCAGCTCGCCGCGCGCGATACCGGCCTGGCCCCCCGCGGCGACAATCTTGGCAATGTCGCCAGCGGCCATCGGCAACCGATCCGACATCCGGCCAATATCGTCGCCCATCTCCTTGAACTGTTGCGGCGCGTCGAAGTTGACGACCTTCTTCACGTCCGCCATCTGCGATTCGAAGTCGATCGCCGCTTTGGCCCCGGCCACAAAAGGCGCGGCCAGCACACCACCAGTCACCACATCGCTGAATCCAATCTTACCGAGGCCGGTTTTCTCCAGCCCCTTTCGGAACATCGCGACGTTCTTGCGGGCGCCGGCCAACATAGGCGAGAGCTTGTCGACGCCGGTGATCAACGCCTTGAGCTGAAACTTATCTGCCATCACTCCCCCTGCAGCACATTATTGATGCGCTGGGCGTGCGCTATAGACTCGAGGACGATGTCCAGTGACCTGGCCATGACCAGCTCTGGGTCGGTCTTCCAGAAGTAGGCCAGGTCATAGGCAGCGGCAATCAGGCCGTCAAGATCGCTGATGCCGGCGTCATGAAAAAACCGGCGATCTGCCAACTGAGGCTGTTGAGGTCGGCCAGATCCAGCTGGTTAACCGAGGACGACGGGATACCCGCACACACCACGATGTACTTCGCAGCGACATCGAGGTCGATCGATACGGACTCATCCTTGTCGATCTTGTAGGGCAAGGCCTTGATAGCTCTGGCCTCCTGTGGGGTAGGCCGGCGCATGGTCAGTTCGCTCACCTCCTGACCATGCGCCTCGATAGGCGCTGACAGCTTCACGACTTCACTCATTGCCATACTCCCTTGGAGCCGTCCCACTGAATGTCGATGGTGCCGTCATCGCCCTTCGACGCAGGCTCACCGATGATGTAGGCGCCGGACAAAACGTAGACGCCACCGTTCTTGAACTCGACCGTAATGGTCTGGTCAGTGGCCGTTGTGATCTGCTTGATGGGCAGATCAGGTGAATGGATGACCGTGGCTTTCACGTAGGGCACCAGGTCTTCTTCCTTGAAGAAACCCGGCGCTACGGACTCGCGCTTGACGTCACTGAGCGGACATTCCACACCACCCGTGGTCGTGAACTGGATGCCGTCCGCCTTGATGTAGACGGTACCGGCGACTTTCTGGCCCATGGCCTTACTCCTACAAAAAAGCCCGCAAGGCGGGCTGTGGTTGTTCGATCCGTCAGGCCGCGTATTGCAGGCGGAACTGATACTGCAGCGCGAAGATGCGCAACTGGTTCACCAGGTCCGGCGGATACAGCACGTCGACCCGGTTTGGGTTGGTCGGCGACCGCACCACAATCAGGTTTTCCGCAAAGGCCTCAGCGTTTTCAACGATGCCCAGCAGCTCGAGCGCGAAGTACCCTGCGACCATCTCGGCCCGGATCACGTTCGGGGTCACGATCGCCTGTCCGGCACCAAAGCGGGTACCGTCATCGGCCAGCTTGTGACGCCCGTACTTACTGGTCACCCGGGTTTTCAGGAAGTTGATGACATACGCCGACTGGTGCAGCGTCTCGCTGTCCAGGTACGAGTCATCCGCCTGGTCAAAGGCATTGAGCTGATAGGTGGTGATCGCACGTTCAATCCGCACTGCACCGCCACCGTAATAGGCCGTTGCAACGCCATGGGACAGCAGCGACTGACGCTCTGTCAGCGTAAAGCGATCACCAGCCGGCGCCGGGTTGATACCCGTCAACTCACCGGTCTGAGTTGGCCGCGCCGGGTCTGCAGAGATAAACACCGCCTGCCGAGCCGCGTAGCCCGCTGCCACCTTCCAGAACGGATCAGGACCGGGCGCCTCAAAGCCGTGGACCGTTACGTGCTGATCGTTACGCACCGAGCCGAAGGCGACCAACGTTCCGAGCGTGCCGCGCTTGGCGCTGTACACATGACCGTAGAGTTGTTTGGCCCAGCTCCACCGCCCACTGGAATCACCCATAAACTCTTTCCAGGCATCCAGCGAAGTGGCGTCCGACCAAGGCGCACAAATGAACTCGAACGGCTCATCGCCCAGGCTTGCCTGAGCAGCTGCCACATCGGGCGAACCGGCACCTCCAGCCATCGCCACGAGCACCACCGTCAAACCCTCGGGTGTGGTTTCGCCATTATTGCGCCCCAGGCGATTGAGCTGCAGCGCAATATCGTTGCCGCTCTCACCAGACCATTTACACGTCAGTGTCACCACGCCGGCCGCAGCCAGAGCAGTGACCGCCAGACCCGCGGAGTTGATCGCCGTCGCCAGCGCTGCAGCTACAGCCGCAGGGGTAGCGCCGGTGGCCACCCTCGCACGCACCCGGGTACCGCCGATGTACAGGTTGATCAGCCCTCCGGCGGTTACGGCACCGGTGATGGTGACCGTACCGGTTGCCTTGGTGCCCACGCCTTTGAGCGGCAAGCACCAGACCTCGCCAGCAGGGTCACTGGCACGCCACGTTTCGTACATCTGAGCCAGCATCGAACCGACGCCGCCGATACTCTTGGCCAGCCCGAGGCTGGACACCAGGGTCAACTGGCCGACCTCCTCGGCGACCGAATCATCGTTGACCTGGGCGACGATCAACCGCGCCATACTGGAGGATGCGTTGTTCGCCTGGCTGTTATCCACCTCGGCGTAGAAAAGCGGCACCCGGATGTCGCTGGGGATGTTGTTGAAACTGACTGCGCTCATTGCTCAGCACTCCCGGTTTTCGTCGACCCAGCATCGGCAGCAGGTTGAGTGGTGCCCTTGGCTTTCTTCGGCGCCTGGTCGGTGACATCTTCGTCACTCAGGCGCCGCAACCAGTAGGCGTTACGAGGAACGTCGCGTCCTTCCGGCGGCAAATAATCACCGGCCTCCGGATCCGGGGTCTTCCGGCCCTCAGCCGGGTAAACAGTGATGCGGGTCATGGGGCATCCTCTTGGGGTTGGGGAAGTTCTGCAGAGAAACGCACCTCGATCCGTCCATCCGGACCAGGTGCTTTAAGATTGGGATCAGCGGGATCAATGAAGTCGACGTTGAAATCGATACCCTCAAGTACCGGCAGACCATCGAGTTCGAACTCCTCCCAAGTTTCGGCAGGATCAGATGCCCGATTTCTGCCCAGCTGAAACGCAGCTTCAAAGCTGAAGCGGTACACAACACGAGCCCGGTTGATAAAGACCAAACTGCCACCGCCGTACTCGATCGGGTCGTACTCGGTGCCGGGCTTCCAGCCCACCAAGGCCTTCCATAAACCAGCGCGCAGATCGTGCAGCAGATCTGCTGCCTCTTGGCCGCGCTCATCGGCGCTGTCGAGCACCAGGATCACGTCGAACAAGTCGGTAATGTCTTGGCGAATGGCGTTCTGCAGGTCGTTTTGGCCAGCGTCATCACCAGCGGCAATCACGTATGCCGAGGGATGGCTCAACTTGGCGCTGGTAGCCACGGCGTCCCAATCGATGCCAGCCGACACACGACCGGAAAAGGCAGGACAGTACGCACGCAGGTGCGCGACGATCAGACTGATTTTCATCATTTGTTCCAGGGTTAGAAGTGCCAGCAGGCGCTGACTGCGATCAGCTCAAAGCCGCAGCGAACGCCGCAGAGAGAATGGCTTGAACGTCCGTTTTGGAGTCCTGCAATGCATCGGCCATGTAGTTGTCGCGGGGCTTGATGCGCCACTCACCGGCAGCCCGTTCAGCAACGAGTCGAGCGCGGGCACCAGCGGCGCGACGATTCTTCCGCCCCTTGCCCTTACCGGGTGCCAGCTTTCCAGGGCGACGGCCTTTCTTCACGCCGTAGTGCAAGTAGGCTGGATAAAACTCTGGCATGGCACTTGTCTTGCGCGGAGCAACCTTGACCAGGAAACCCGATCGCGACACCTTGAAAGTGATCGACTCCAAAGTCGCCCCGGTGCGATTGACCGGGTAGCCTTCCTCACCACGTGCAAGAGCCAGGTTCATCTGAGCCTTTTGCATCACCAGCCGCCCAGCTTTGCGCATGCCTGCACGAATTTTCTTCTTGTCGAAGATATCTCGCGGCAGGTTGTCGTAGCCCTCGAAATGCAAGTAGCCGTCAATAGATGCTGAGTTAGCCATAGATCCCTCCCCCGGCTTGCTCCGGCCCTAGCTCCTCGACCTCAAGCAGGGTAAACCGACGATTTCCGTTCATGTCCGCGACCCGACGTACTCGATAAATCGTGGCACCGTGCACAACTTCGTGCGACTCGCTCATGCCCTTCAGAAAGTAAAAAGTCACCCGATGGGTGATCTTCACATCGGTCTGGACACCGTTCGCGTAAACAGCGGTACCGACCGGCTCAATCTTTGCCCAGCGTCTTTTCTGATCGGTGAACAACGAATCAAGCCCCTGATCCAGCGCCGGGATGTCCGTCCTCAATCGCAACGCAATACGCCGGTCCAACTCACCAGCACTCGGTTCGCGCATGGCCATATTCAGAACCTCGGCGGAACGGTGATATCAGCCACCAGGTGATCAAGGAACGCCGACGGTAGCTCGACCAACGTCTGGCCCACCAGGAACATTTCCGGATGCCGGAAGATCGTCGCCGCCGCCATCAACAACCAGTTACGGACACCAGGGTTAAGCTCAAGATTGAGCTCGGCTTTGTAGCGAATGCGAAGCCGGCCACCCGGACGAGCTGCGGGGAAGTACAGAAAGCTTTCCCGCTGTTCCTGCCGCAACTCGAATGGTCCGGCTTGCTCAGTCCATGTTCCGTCTGGCTGCTGCGACAAAATTGAGACAATCTCATTGGCCTGCCCAACATCCAAGGCATGCCCGCTCTGCCGATCGGCTGGCCATTCTTCTTCGTAAACGGCACCGCGAATCGAAGCACCTGTTTTCGATTCGCACTGAGTGGTCACGCCGGGAATGATGATCTGTTCAATCAGCGCCGGCTCCATGTCCTCCGGCTCAACCCGACACTGGTAAGCCACCTGTTCCAGTGTCAGGACCGGGTCGCCGAAGTACTCGATACGACGGGCCATGGCTTACGGCTTCGCGTCGTCATCGGTACCCGTATTACCTTCGCCGCCATCAGCACCATTTGACGTTGCGCCTGGCGTCTCAGCGGGCGAACTTACCGCGCCCGCTTCACCAGCATTTTTTGCACTACTGGTTTTCGCCGCTGCAGTCTTACCGGCTTTTGGCTTTTCGTAGACTTCAGCGAAGCCCTTGGATTTCAAGCCTTCAACAACGTCTGGATCAAACCCGGCCAACTCGTCTGCCGAGTAACCACGCCAGGCTTTCAGAAAACGCACCACAACTTTATCGCTCATCGCTTCGACCTCAGATATGCAAAGCCCCACCGAAGCGGGGCAAAAGGATTACATCCCGGCGCCCCACTTCACGGCGACGGCGACCACGATGCACTCCACATGGCGTGGACCGAAGTCGTGCTTGGCGATCACCTTGACCAGGGTCTGGTCACGCTGGAAGGCGCTGACCATGTTGCCTTCAGCATCCCTGTACGCGGCCTCATTGCTGAACGAGATTGTCAGGTCCATATCTTCGCCGATCATCATGTCGGCGAAGTTGACGAAGTAGAATTCCGTCTCGTTGCCACCCGCACCGAGGTTCACCGGGATCTGGTTGCTCAAGCCAACCGGGTAGCCCTTGAACAGACCCTGTTCAATTTCCGGATAGGCCTTGTTGCCGTTGCCATCACGCAACGACTGCAACCAGCGGAAAACACGGGGATGCATCAGCCAACCACAGCTTTTCATCATCACGTTTGCGGTTTCGATACGGAGCATCATGCCGCCGCAGAACAGGTCAATTTTTTCCAGTGTGATGTCCGTAGTGTCCGGAGCCGGCAACACGTTGAACGCTTGTGCCCAATAGCGCATGCCCTTGGGCAGCGTGCCGCTACCATCGGCACGAATGAAGTGCAGGTCTTCCGAAAGCCCCATCGACACCGCTAGGTCGGCCACGACGAGATCATCAATTCGAGGGCTGGTACCAGCGTTGGCAATCAGATCATTGGAGATCGGGACGATCGCGGCGGCTTTTTTCGCCGACAGCTTGGTGTCCGCAAAGGTCATACCGGTCAGTGGGATATCGGTTTCGGTCCCAATGTAGGTGACGATGGTGTTGCCGGTGATACGAGGCTGAGTCAGGTTGCCATTGTTCAACGGAAGACTGCGAGCCCCCATCTTGCGCACCACCGACATCGGGCGCAGAGCCTCGATGATTTCGGTGGCGAAGTTTTGCGGTACCAACACGCCACCGGCACCGGGCGTTACCGTGCTCAAGGCCATGGCAACATCAGTGGAGAAACCACCTTGCTCCGCCATTTGAGCAGCCTGATGTTGATTGCCTCCCGCGGCGGCAAGCAAACGGACCATCTGCGCCATACGCACCCCAGGCGCGTCAGCTGGACCCGACCCGGAAATGTAACCTGGTGGTGGACCAGTGCGGCCTTGCGCCGACTCACTCACCGGAACCGCATTGGCGGCCGCCATTCGCTCGGCCTTCTCCGCCCGACTGATCTTGTCAGTCAACGCATTGAACTCAGCTTCCAGACTGGTGAATTGAGCCAGCTGCTCAGCAGACAGCGCTTCACCGCCGGCTTCGAGCTTAGCCAGCGCCTGGAGCGTGTCGTTGATCTTGGCGCGTTCGCTACGCAATTGAAGTACAAGGGACATGGTGCCTCCTGGGCATAAAAAAACCCGCACAAGGCGGGCTTCGACGACTGCCGCGAACGCGGTCAGATCTGGGTTTGAAAATGCAGTGCAGCTGCACGGACCGAAAGGCGGCCTTGCTGCCGGTTGGCTCGGCTCAATGCCACCGAGTTGGATAAATCATCGACGGCTTGTTGCGGGCTCTGTATGCGATCGGCGAGGCCCGCTGCGATACCAGCCTGCCCTCGATACAGGCCCGCCTCCGTGGCAATGACCTGCTGCACTGAGAGCCCGCGGTAGTCGGCAATCGCATTGACGAAGAGCTGATAACTCTCCTGCACAACGTCGTTCAGGTACTTGAGCGACTGGTCGCTCAACGGTTCGTGAGGGCTGAGGTCATTTTTGTGAGCGCCGGCAAACACAGTGGTCACCTTAACGCCCATGCCCTCTTCCATCTTGGAACGATCCATGTGGCTGGCGATGACGCCGATCGATCCGACACCACTGGTCTGGCTCACCACCAGTTCACTACAAGCGGCTCCGATCAGGTAACCGCCACTGTAGGCCATGAAATTGACGATGCCGGTGATGGGTTTCTGTTGGGCCATGGCGCGAATGTCGGCTGCCAGCTCGAACGCACCGACGGCAGAACCGCCTGGGCTGTCGATGTCCAACACGATGCGCTCGACCATCGGGTCCGCAACAGCGTTGCGAATCTGAGCCCGCAGCGTTTCATAGCTGGTCATCGTCTCGCACATGCTGACGTGGCTGCCGCGACTGACCAGCACACCGCTGACCGGAATCACCTCGATACCGGTGCGCGCGATTGCCGTCCGACGCTCTTCTTCACGCTGAGCGATTCGGTCCATGCCGTCATCCGACCACAGGTTGGCAACTCCCTGACCACCGATGTTGACGATGTTCAAGCTCATTGCCTGGTTGGCCCAGCGAACGCCGAGGTCCAACATGTCAGGCGTCACCAACAGCGGCTGATTGAACAGCAGGCTGGAGGCTCGCAGGTAGTTTTTCATTGCGCGAGAATCCTCTCTATTTCAGCGTGCTGCAGTTCGAGCTGCGCTCGCACGTTGGGGTTGGTCAAGTCAGGGGCGCCCTTGCCTGCGTCCACCATGTTCAGCGGTTGCAGGTAGATATCACCGCCCGGTACCGGAGGCATGTTCTCCAACCGGCGGATGTCGTTGACGCTGAGCCATCCCCACTGGCGTCCAATGGCATAGGCCTCATAACGACTCTTCTGATCACCGCGCAACAGGCCGGACAAGTTGAATTCGATGAAGTACTCGCGCCGGTCAGCGGGTAACAGAAAGTCGCGCATCATCGACTGTTCGTGACGCTTGACCCAGGGCAGCAGCGCGAATACCACGAACTGGATCATCAGTTGTTCGAGGGTGTTGTAGTTCGACTTCTCCAGGTCGTTGACCATGGGGAGCGGGATCTTGTAGATCCGCGCAATGTCGGTACCGGTGGTTTTGAGAATCCCCAACACTTCGGCATCGACGTTGTTCATGGAGACCGGCTTGAAGGTCATTCCCTCTTGCAGCAGCGCGACCTTCTTGGCGTTGTCCATGCCGCCGAACTTCTGCCCCCACTGATCGACGATCTTGTCGATGCTGCCTTGATCCTTGATCGCCGGGGCTTCGCGCGGGCGCTCGATCACACCTGAAACAGTCACACCGTTGGCGAAGCTTTTGCCCGTGTATTGCCGCACCGCCTGAGCCAAGCCCAGCGATTCGGCATGAACCTCGATCGGCGACAGCCCCACGTAATGGTTGGTGCTGAACCACCGCACGTGGTGAATCATGCGCATCGGCAGGGCTTCACCGCCGCTGATCCGGTAATACGGCAGCATGTCGCCGCCCTTCAGCACCTGCACCTTGTCGTTGCACAACGGCCAGAGCGCGGTGACGTTTCCGTCGTCCCGACGATCAATGAAGCTGTAAGCGTTGCCACGCAAGCCGGCGGCACCTTGCGTGCACTCCCGGTACTCATACGGCGTCTGAAATCCGTTCGGCTGGTACCGAAGGACGTCATACGCAGGATGGTTAATGGCGGCTTCACGCTGACCTTTATCCAGCCGGCGGTACATCTCGCAAGGCAGTTGCCCCATTGTCTCTGCTAGGAGCGTGACGCAGTTTTGTAGGATCGGCAGTCCAAGCGCCGACTCGGGTGTGACCTTCACGCCCGAGCTGTTGCGGCCACCACCAAGAAGACCACGCCAAAAGCCGCCGCCCGTTTCTGTCAGATTTCCGCGCCCCTCGCCGAGCACGCTTGAAAAGAACATGCTCAATCTCCTTGGGATTTGGTTTTGGCTTTCAGTGCAGCGGATGCTCGATCGGCAAGGAATGACCAGGCCATCAAGCCGAGGCCTGCGACGATGCAGGCAGCCGGCGTGCTGATCATTGCTACGCCGTACACCAGCAGACCGAAGCCCAGCAGACCGGCCAGCCATGAAAGGATGACCAATTTCATATACCCGCCCCTTCGTCGTAGATGGATTTGCCACTCGGCCCCGCAGCCTTGCTGCTGATTCCGACGGCCATGATGGATGCGACGATGCCGTCGATCCGACCGGTCGCCTTGGCCTTGTCGGCCTTTCGGTTATTGGCTGGATCGGAAACGATCACCGCGTTGCCGGCGCACCAGGTCATTACCGGGTTGCCGTCGTGACGCAGGGTTTCAACTGTCTCGCTTTCGATGACCTCCCAGTCAGCGGGATCAAGATCGATTACCTCCTGCTCAAGGGCCAACCCCAGCAGGCGGCGCTCAAACTCATCTACCGCCGGCCCCATGTCCTTGTAGCCTTGGCCGAAGCCCACCATTTCCGGCAGCGAGATGTCGTATTCGGACATCAGCTGCAACAGGTCTTCGATGCGCCACCGGTCATAGGCAATGCGCTCGACATCGAAGTACGCACAGATTGTGACCAGCCGCCGCAGCACATGCAGCTTGCTGATGGCCCGGCCTGGAGTCGTTTCAAGGTGACTATCTTTAACCCACATGGCGTAGGGCACCTTGTCGCGATCTTCGCGCCCTTGCAGGTCGTCGTCCGGGATCCAGAAGTACGGCAGCAGCCGCCAGTGCGGATCGTGTGGGGCGGGCCAAAAGATCAGGACAAATGCGGTCAAGTCCGTGGTGCTGGCAAGATCGAGCCCGCCAACGCATCGGCGGTTGCGCAGTAGTCGCATTGGCACACGTTCTTCGGCCTGCTTCCAAACCCCCCAAGAAATCCACGGGGCATCGGCTTGCGTCCACTCGCAGAAGTTGAGACGGCGCACTACCGACTCCTGAGCCGGCAACCCTCGAGCCGACTGGACCTGCTCACGCAAATACTTACGACCGGGGATGCCATCGCTTTGCCCTTCGGCGATATAGTCCAGCGAGGGGTTGACCTTGGGCCAGCAGGCTTCGTCCTTGAATGGGTCATCACCCTCATCCAGGGAGCAGATGAAGGCGAAGAAACTGTCGTCATCTTCAATGGCCGCGCAGATCCGTACGCCCAGATCGTGGTACTGACCGCAGACCGTCTTCTTGTCGGAACCGCTGTTGGTGATCATCACCACCATGGCTTTGCGGCGGTTCTTGGTACCGGCGCGCATCATGTTCACAGTGGCCGCGCTCTTGTGCTCATGCACCTCATCGAGTAGCCCAATGTGGGGCCGTGGGCCGGACTTGCCTTCATCGGCGCTGATCGGCCTGAAGAAGGAATTGGTACTCGGATAGAACAGGTTCCAGACTTTTTCGTCGCGCCCCGACTGCACGAGCCGGGAGCGAAGTTTTTCCGACATGTCCACCATCGACACGGCATCGCGAAACAAGATCATCGCCTGATCGCGCTTGGTGGCCGCCGCATAAATTTCAGCGCGCTGTTCACCGTCGGCAACCAACCCGTAAAGGCCGATCCCACCAACCAGTGGGCTTTTACCAGAGCCCTTGCCAGTCTCGATGTAGCCCAGTCGAAAACGCCGATAACCGTCAACAGTCATCCAGCCAAACAAACTTCCGACCACAAATGCCTGCCAGGGAGCGAGCAGGAAAGGCATGCCTTCGTAATCACCTCCGTTGAGGCAAAGCACATCCTCGAAAAAGCCGATCGCACGATTGGCTTTTTCCAGATCCCAAACCAAACCGCGGGCTGGTCCGTGTTCGAGGTCACGCAGATGACGTTTAGAGGCGTTGCGAACGTTGGGACCGGCGACAATTTCGCCGGCCAGTACGGCATGGGCAAAGGCGGTGACGCGATCGTCAACTGAAGTATTTGTCTGCGGCGTCTCGTTGCTCAACCGAAGCACCGAACGCCGCCGGCCCGGTGAACTTGAAAGGCCTAGCACCGAACAACTCAACCTCGGCCATGCCAGGGGCGAACATGTAACCCATCACGAAAGACACCAGCAGGAACAAAACCCGCTTCCAGACCGGCAATTCCTCAGTGGTGGTGAAGAACACCAGGGAACCAGCCAGAGCACCGATCACCGCGAGCATGTCTACGCCCGCCAGCAGACCGGTAGCTGCCAGTCCCACACCACCGGCCACGACAACAGTTGCCGGCTCGCTCATGCTGATTCTCCTTGCAGGCACCCATCGGGCCGAAAATAAAAACCCCGCCGAAGCGGGGTTGGGGGGCAAACAAAAAAGCCTATTTGTAAGCGTCGGTAACAACCGTGAAAAGCTTTTCATTGATCAGTTCTACGGTTAACTCTTCAAAAACCATAGAATCTTCGAAACTAGGTGTAGACGATCCTCGAGGTGCACTGCTACTGAAGATATTCACTCGTCGAATGTTTTTGTCGACTGACACTGCAAAATAGGGATCCGGAAAGCCAAAAGCTTGCGTACCTCTTACCAAAAAGCGAATACCTATCGTCTGCGGGCGTGGGCCACTGCCTACCCATTCCCCATCTTTGTATTCATAAATGCTGGTCTGTTTGCCTTTATCCCTAAGCATGCCAGCAAAAGACTCGAGAGCTGGCCGGATTAGCGACTCTATCAGCGCCAGAAACGCTTGAAGGTTTTCCTGCCGAACAGCCTCGCGTTCACGGTTCTCCCGATCAACTTCAGCTTTTTTCTCAGATCGAGCGTTGAAAAACTCATCAAGTTTAGAACTCATATCGTCAGTCATTCCCTGCCCTCTCTCTGCGTTAAGCCCTTACACCAGCGGCAAACAAATGATTGGGGGTTTCCCACCGCATTTTCAAGACCGATACACCCTCCTAATACGTTGAAACGTATATTGTTTTAGGAAAAGCTCCCGCATCTGTCCGAAAATAAAAACCCCGCCGAAGCGGGGTTAAGTGACCGGTTCAGGGAGGCCGGTTGAAGCTGCACAGCACGTGCGAGGTCAGCGCCAAGGCGCAAATTTCATATCGTGGTGACTTTTTACCCTCCGAGTACGGAACCGAAAAGGGGGCATTTTCGGTTATCCAACTCGACACAACTTTGACGCAACTTTGAGGAGACTTTGAGGTAAAACGCCCCGACCAGCGGTCAGCCACTGACGGGCATCGGCACGCTCGGCCAGCACCACCAGCAGCCGCTCATGCAGGCGATGCACCTGGTCGTAGTAAGTCTGTTTCGCCCTCGACTCGAACCCTAACAAATGCAGCTGCATCAACCAGGTCGGTGCCGGATCATCGCCGTAACGCAAACCGGCCAGCCGCATCAATCGATCACCCTGCTCATCCTGCCGCCCAATCTCCGACAGAGCTGCCGCGACTTGCTGGGCGACCGCATCAGGCCCAGCCCCTGCACCGAGGATGATCCGCGATCCCGGTGTGCCGCGAGGCGCCGACCCACCCCACTCCATAATGGTCGCCATCGGGCTGCCCATGCCGCCGCTTTCGCCGTTCAGCCGGCATTGCTCGCCCCAGTGCTTCAAAAGCTCTTCCATTGCCCCGATCATTGCCCTTCCCCCTGAAAAACCGAACCCAACACAGAAAAGCTGCAACCCAACACAAACCCAACACAAATAATTCCCTTCAAAATCAATGCTTTCAATCTATCTGTGTTGAGTGTGTTGGGTTTGTTGGGTTTTTCTGCCTTCGCATAAGAAAAATTTCTGTCTTCTGTTTTCGCTGCAAATAACATCACGCATGCGCGCACGCGACGCCAAACCCAACACACCCAACACACTGCCCGCAAACCCGCGTAATCAAAGCCTCGAAGCTGTGTTGGATAGCCAAAACCAACCCAACACACACCCGACACACCCAACACACTTTTAAGCGCACTCATGCCGCAGCCGCCTTCACGTGTTCCCAGTTGTCAACGTTCCACCCTGCCAGCTTCGCCTGGGCACGCCAGTCGCTGACCGTCTTGCCCAGGTCTGCCGCCTTCAGTGATGGGGGCTGGGAAGCGCCGGGATCATTGGGAAAGAAGAACGCACCAAAGCGCCGGTTACTGCCTTCAGTCCAGGGAATGGACCGGGTTTTATCCACCTCCGAGCCAATGAACAGCGAAAACTTCGTCTGGCTCATCACATGCTCTTTGTTGCGGTGGCACCACTCAAGGAACAGCGAGTAGAGGTCAGTCGAGAGGCACACGCCCCACAAATCGCGCCCCAGATCGCCGTACTTCCAAAGGTTGAGAAATGTTTGCCAACCGGCCCGACTCAACGCCACCAAGCGTTCACGCGCGTCCGTATTCGGCGGCCGGGTGCGCTCGTCGAAGTCGCCCAGGTCAATCGACAGTAGCCAGCCATATAGCGCCGCCACCCCGCCGTTTTTCAGCTCTTGGCCGATAGCCTTCTGGCGAACTTCGGGTAGGGTCTGCTCGGGCCACATCACCAGCATCCGCCGATCACTTTCGCTGATCGGCCACGGCATGATCTCGTTGCTCAGGAACACCGCGTTCATATGGTTAGCTTCTTCCCAGCCATTTATGAACTTAGATTCCATGCGCACCGTTTTGCCGGTGATCAAATGCTTGATCTTGCCCACCTGGTTGTATCGCTGATCGCGGCTAACAACTTCTTCAAACACCGACCACAGCTTGCGGCTTTGCCAGGCATTGAAGTTGCTTTCCAACTGCGTCTGCCCGACTGTCGCGGCGTACTGGCCGTAGAGCATCCCCAGTGCATCGGCGAACAACAGGCTTTTGCCCGAGCCCTCCATGATGGAATGCATCAGAACCGCCGTGTCCATCTTCGCACCCAGGTGCTGAAGCGGGTACGCCATCCACCGGGTTAACCACCGCGCCGCGTCTTCATCGTGGTTGCACAGGAACGAAATCAACCACCGTAGGTTCGCGCAGGCGTCATCGTCCCTGACTGGCTCAAGCGGCAAGCCATCAAACGTATTGATGAAGACACTCGGGTCCTTGGTCATCGTCGGGTCAAAGACAATGTGGTCGACATCGACCACCCGCCGTTCGCTGCTGTTCAACCACAACGGGTACGTGTCGCCCAGCGCCATTTTCACGGCGCCTTCGGCAACGCGGCGTTTCTTCTCTCGATCCCAAACGTCCTTCGTGCCATCGATGTACACGTAACGCTCGGTCGGCGGCATACCGAACGCCCCGCCCTTCTTGCCCGCCATCCGCCGCGACTGCTCGATGTCGCGCACATGGTCATCTGATATCAGCTTGCGGTGCTCGGTATCTTCCGTCCATTGTTTCGCCAGCGGCTTGCCGACACGCGCTTCAAACGCCGACTTCTTCATCACCCGTGACTGGTCGAAGTCCCACACGTGAGTGGTTCCTTCCACCAGCGCATACCGTCGGAGAATCTGTTCAAGCGTCAGCACCTCCCCCGCGCCCCCGTCAGAAGCCGGAGCGGCCTCACTGCCGCCGCCAAGCGCACAGTTCGGCTCGCTCAGGTCACCAGATGGGGTCGGGGGAAGATTACGCGGATCCGGTCGAGAAGAATGCTGCATACCCAGCAACAGCGCCGCGTCCTTGACGGCGCGCGACTGATCACCGCCGTGCTGCAACAAACAGAACACCTCGAACGCATCATTCTGATGACCGTTCGCAAGCGGATCGGCGCCATGGTGCGAATACACCTTGCCGTCACTGATCGTCACACCCGGCACCCCCGTACTGCTGTGTGGATACAGCCACTTACTGCCGCGCTTGATGTAATCATGCGATCGCAGCAGCTCTTCAACGTCGTGGCTGCGATTGAACTCATCGATAACCGAGGGTTTACCCGCCGCGGGCGGTGCTCGCTTGATGACCTTGGCCACCGTTTTTTTCGGCTTGGGCGCCCACGGGCAGGCCGCTTCACCGTCGCGTTTGAAAATGTCCCAGTTTTGCCAGATGGCCAACAGTTCAGTGGTCAGCGTGGGCAAACCATCTGTGGCATTCGGCGGCGTGCGCCAGGAGTACGGCTTGCCAGTGCCCGGATGGATCGACGGCGGGAACACGTCCTGCACCAGGCCAGCACGCAGCTCGAACACAGTGAAGCGCTTGTAATCCTCGGCTTCTGCCTGTGCTGTCGCTTCACCCGCTGCATCGCCCAGCTCTTTCGCCGCCTTTGCTTTCTCTCCCAGCGCCTTGAAAATCGAACCGTCCGGGTCATTTTGATTCGGCCACGAAAGCGAATGCCGGGTCAGCTCGATACCGTCCGGCAACTTGAACATCACGCGGAACCGCAGCGGGTTACCGACAATCGTCGGATACACCACGGCCATCGCATCCAGATCGAGGCCCAGCAGCTCATACAGCACATGCCGCGTCCATTGAACGTCGTCGACATCCAACGAACAGACACGGCTTGGCCCGAGCACGACGCCAAGGTTGTGGTTAGGGTTTCGTTGCCAGAACACTTCAGCCGCGGCAGCATCAGTCATGTAGCCGCCGGGTTTGTTCCACCCCCTGCCTTTCGGGGCCTTTTCGCCAGGCTCAATCGGTACGAGTGCTAGGTTGAGAGATTCGACGTAATGCTTTGCCCACTTCGATATCACTGCTCCCTTAAGCATTCTTGCTTTCCCCATCTTGCGAGATAGGTGTGAAGCAATCAATGATGCTGATTCCCAACGCCTTCAAAAGGAATGAACTATGCCGGCATACGTTGCGAGTCTTGACTGCCCACACTGTAAAACTACCAAAGCAGGCATGAGATCTGAAGTGGCCATCAGTACCGGCGGGGCGTACAGGATCCCCCTGATCTGCCCCCACTGCCATGAAATGGTCATAGTCGGCGGCCAATCGACGATGCAATACGAGAAAACCAATTTCCTGGATTCCGTGGTGTTTAATCTTGACAATGAAAACAGCTACTTCAGGCGAACGGGGCTTCAATATCCGAAAGTAATGAAACGAGAGGTACCTGATGCTGTTCCGGAAAAGATAGGTAATACCTACGAAGAAGCACTCGATAACCTTCATCGACAGAAGTTTGAAACTGCGGTGTTGCTTTGCGGAAAAGCTCTGGATCTGGCTACAAAGGATATGGACCCAGCTTGGAAATTGGACAAGCGCCTCAAAAAGCTTGCTACCGATGGCAAAATCACCGCTGCTATGGCCGACTGGGCTGAAGAAATACGCATAGATCGGAACACGGCAATCCACGATGATGAAGAATTCACCGCGAAAGATGCAGAAGATATCGTTACGTTTACCGAAGCATTTTTGACTTATATATTTACGCTTCCAGCTCTGATCGCCAGCCGGCGGCAGCCTCCCGCAAACACTTGACCGGTCGGCACCTCTCCAAACTGAATTAGAGGATGGAGGATTCATTCCGAGTCCTCCATCGCCTGACGGGCACCCGCCATGATCCCGAGGACTTCGCGGATCACGTCCATCCCCTGCCTTTCCAAGTCCAAGACTTCGTGAAGCTCCCAGACGTTGTCGGCAGCGCCATCGTGCATTGCGGCCACGAACTCGCCAGTCTCACCGAGCAACTTGCCAACGGCTTTCAAGGCATCGCGTGTTGCTGGCACTGGCACCGGGCGATACCAGACCGCCCCTGCCGGGCGCATCAGCGCATCTAGTAAACGAGAATCACCGGTGAGCCGGATCAGCTCTTCAAGCTCATCAGGGTTCAGCCAACGCCGTTCTTCATCGAGCTTGAGTTTCTTCTGGAGGGTGTCGTTATCTAAAACCATGTCAAAGGCAAGGGCGGTGATTCCGCCCTTGTAGTCACGACCAGCGCGATAAATCGCCTGGCGCAGGGGAAGAACCGGACCAGCGTCCGGCAAAAGATCTGTGCGACTCATAACCGTAAATACCCCATTTACGGCCTAGCCATAAGATAGGGCACGCCCTATCCTACGACCACGACCGATGTGCATGTGTTGTGTATCGTCGTAGCTGGGCTGGGGGATTCTTTGGTGAGAGGTCCCAGCCCGGCACCCTTACAAGCGCTCTGTGGCGAAATCACTTAAACAACAGAGCAACCATTTCAATGATTAGCGGGAAACTTTTCTGCGGTCATTGCAACCGTGTGCTTTCATTGAATGGATTCTGGTGCTGCACCGAAAATATCAGGCCGCAGCATGTACCGAGTGACTCTCAACTCAGTAATTCTCTCGATGTCGAGAACACGCTCGGCAGGAACCTGTTTGCGCTTTCGCCAGCCATCTAGAGCTTGGGGGGAAATCCCCAGCTCACGAGCGAGAGCTGACTGGCTGCGAACCTGCTGTCGGAGCATCTCAAAGATATCCATTGGCAACCCCTGATTTAACCCTATGGTTTAAATAATGAGCCAGTGCGTTGTAGACCGTCAACCAAAGATTGAAGATGATCCACAAATGAATGATTTGAACGAAAAAATTCGCTACGCACTCAAGCGCGCTTCTCTGTCCCAAACGGCAGCCGCGCAGCGCATAGGCGTTACGCCTCAATCCGTTTACAAGTGGATCAAAACCGGCAAGATCGAAAAAGCGAACCTTCAAAAACTCGCAGATATCACAGGGCTTCGCATCGATTGGTTTCTCGATACAAACGAAAGAAGTTGGCGTCCTCATGACCCCGAAAGCCTGATGCTTCAGATGCCAGGTGTTCGCCCTATGAAGGAATCCGTTGAGCTTCACCCCTTGCTCAGTTACGCCCAAGCAGCAACGCTGCTTGACCCGAACGAACAAATTGCACCTGCCGACGCAGAGGATTGGCTGGCTTGGCCATATCCTTGCAGTGCTTCTACTTATGCTCTCCCCGTGCGTGGAAGCAGTATGGAGAACGAGTTTTTCGAAAATGAGATCATTTTTGTAGACCCGGCTCGACCTCCGAAATCAGGTGACTTTGTTGTCGCAAAACTTGCGCTGCATCGTGAGGCTTCGCTCAAAAAGCTGCTGCAAGAGGGAGATAATCTATATCTGAAAGCGCAGAACAGAGACTGGCCGGAACCCGTAGTACGCTTGGACGACAGCTGGACTATCTGCGGCGTGGTCATAGGCAAGTTCAAAAAATACTAATATTTAAACCTACGGTTGATTTTTTAAACCCGCCAACCTAATCTGCTCGTACACCTCTCACCAAGAGTACGAGCGATGCCCACTGCACAGCACAAATCCCCTCGCTGCACGGTGTACCTGCACCCGGCAGCCTGCACCAACCCACAAGCCGTTGACACCATCCAAAAAAACACCGGTTTGCTGGTGATTGTCACAGCCTGTTGTCGCCTAGCGTCCGCAAAGATCAACGTTGTCGGCTCCGAGTCACGCCCATTAGGGGGTGATGCAGCATGAAGACACTTCTGTTCGGCCTCGCGGGCGTCGCCCGCTCCGGCAAAGACACCGCCGCGCAGCACCTGGTGAACCAACACGGATTCCAGTCTTACGCGTTCGCCGACCCACTTCGCGATGGTTTGATGCACATCCTCAACTTGAGTCCTTGCGACTTCGAAGGCGAGCAAAAGGAAAGCATCCTGCCGTGGCTAGGCCGCTCTCCACGCTACCTGATGCAGACCCTGGGCACCGAGTGGGGGCGGGACACCGTGCATCCCGAACTGTGGCTGCTGCTGGCCGCGCAGAACCTCGACCTGTTGGCCCGCACTCACGACACAGTTCGCGGGTTCGTGGTCAGCGATCTGCGGTTTGAGAACGAAGCGGAATTCATCCGCCGGCGTGGTGGCGTAGTGATTCACATCCAGCGCACTTCAGTCAAAGCCGTGGTGCCGCACCGCAGCGAACGCGGTATCTGGGGCGCACAGGGCGACTGGTTCCTGCCAAATGACGGGACCATCGAAGACCTTCAAACCAACCTCAACAAGCTTGTGGACACCCTGCACACCCGCGCAGCAGTGGTCTGAGGACAGCGCCATGAACCGCACCCTGGACGAAACCGCCGCAGTGCTCGGCATCAAGCCCCGCGCTTTCCGCACCAGGTTGCGGGAGCTGGGCATCTTGAACAGCAGCGGCGACCTTGCCAGCCAGCACCGCGACCGGGGCTACCTGTACTCGGACCCGCGCAGCACCTTGATTCCGTCGATCAACAAATGCCGCCATTACACCGTAGTGATGGTGAAAGAAGATGGGGTCAGTTGGTTGGCTAAGAAGCTGGGAATCACCATCACCAAGAAGGACGCCGCCGCATGAAAACCAATCAACTCAACGCCTACACCCAGGCGCTTGGCGCCTTGAAGCTGATCCCGATCTACCTCAACTGCCCCGGCGTCATCAGTCGCGCAACGCTGCTGGGCGCCTCGACCGAAGCGGTCCAGTTGCTGGACAACATGCCGGCGCTCAGTACCGAACTCGCAGAAGTGTTCCGTTGCGTCAACAACGTGATCCACGAAGGCCAGATCGCCTACGTTACCCCGACCAACTCGCCCGAATATCCATTCGGCGCGGTGGTCGCTGACGCAAAGGGCAACGTCTGCGCCGCCGGCATGGGCAAAAGCAAAGAAAGCCTCGCCGAACTGATCCGCCTTAAGCTGGTGTCCCCAACGGAGGGGTTCGGGGAGGACGCAGCGTGAGCGACACCCTCGATCAACTCCGCAAACAGTTCGCCACGCCCTGCCCGTCCCTGACCGCAGTGCGGGAACAGTACTTCACGCACATCCGCACCGACCGCCACCTACTGGGCGAGATCAAGGCCGGCCGCATCGCGCTGGTCGTGACGCGCCTGCACTGTTCGGTGCGGGCAAAACCGGTGGTGTACCTGCACAACCTGGCCGCTTACCTCGACGCCCAAGCGACGAAAGCAGCAGCCTGATTCAACGGTGGCCCCTGCCGTCCAGGGACAAACAACATGCACTCAATTAGGCAGAGCACATGAAACCAACAGACACCGCCGAATTCATCGGTGAACTCAACGCAGGCGTCTTCGCAAATCAGATCGGCCACGCGCTTTCCGAAGTGGCAACGGGCGTTGTCGATAACGGCAAAGTCGGGTCAGTCACCCTGACTTTCACCCTGAAGCAGATCGCCGACAGCCACCAGGTCACCATCAACCATAAGCTCGCCTACAAAGTGCCAACGAAACGCGGCAGCCGCAGCGAAGACACCACGCTCGACACACCTATGCACGTCAACGAGGGCGGGCGCCTGACGCTATTTGCTGAAGCACCCCGGGCGGGCCAGCTGTTCAACCGAGCCAACGCACCGATTCACGCCAAGTCCTAAGCTACCCAGCTCCATACCTCTCGCCAAAAGGAAATCGATCCGATGGAAGCCAAAGCAATTCAGTTGATTCAAGACACCGCCGTTCTCGCCTACGCCAAGCAGCTCAACACCTTCACCCCTACGCTGGTACTGCCGTCTGACCAGAAGATTCACAGCATCGAGAAATTCCAAGCCACTCGCAGTCGGTTCCGTGGCGCGCTGACCACCCACTCATTGCTGGATTTCGGCAACTACGTTATGGAGCAAAGCGCCGAGATCGTTGCTTCTGGTTTTGTCGATGCAGAATCCATGTCATGCACCGTGATTTTCAACCTGGGCGACACCAAAGCACCAGGGCACGGCGACTTCACTGCCACCCTAAACCTGAGAAAAACCGCTGCGTTCCGAGCGCTGGAGCGTGCTGCCTCCATCCAATTCGCGCAGAAAGACCTGAGCGACTGGATCGAGGATTGGGCGTCGAACCTCCAGACCCTTGCAGCCGATGACAGCCACATTGATTTGCGCAAAGCCGCGAGCGCCATCCGCTCTATCAGCATCGAGCAAGCACGTAAGAGCGAGCACGTCGTCGGTGACCTGAGTGCATCCCGTTCAGCGATGGACCAGATCGAAGCCAAGTCCTCGGAAGGCCTGCCCGCAGAATTCCTGTTCACCGTCGAGCCATACGAAGGACTGAAGGTCCAGATCATCCGTCTTCGTGTTGCCGTTCTCACCGGTGGTGACAAGCCACTACTCCGTCTGCGCTGGATTGGCGAAGAGCAACTGCGCGAAGACTTGGCCCAAGAGTTCAAGGATGTCGTGCAACAGGAAGTTGGCGGCGGCGCGAACCTGACCATCGGCAGCTTCAACCTCGGTTAACCACCATGCAACACCCCGCCGCCGGCCTCTCACCAAGAATCCCGGCGGCGGGCTCTACTGAGGTACACAGCACATGACCGTATTTGAAAATAGAGAAACCGCGTCCCAGCTAACCAGTGAAACCCTGACCGAGGACGAACTGGCAGCAATAACGGGCTACAAAATCCCATCCTGCCAGCGTCAGTGGCTGAGTAGCAATCACTGGGAGTTCGCGCTGACCGGCGCCCAACGCCCAGTCGTCGGCAGGATTTATGCCAGACTAAAACTGGCCGGCGTCAAACCCACGGCAAACAACGCCGTAGCCAAGACCTGGACTCTCGACCTTTCGCGTGTGGGCTGACGATGCGACAGAAAAAAACAGCAAACCGCGACCTGCCGCCACGGATGATCCGGCGTACCCGCAAAAGAAAAGGCGGCACCGAATGGACTGGCTATTACTACAACGGCAGGGACGCCGACGGTAAGCGTGTCGAGATCCCGCTGGGCGGCGATCTGGACGAAGCCAAGATCGAATGGGCGCGCCTCGATCGCAAAGCTGTCCCTAAGCCGGCCCATTTGATGGGCCGTCTGTTCGACGATTACGAGTCGAAGGTAATGCCTCGGCTAACCTCTGGCACCCAGGATGACTATAGAAAAGGCTTGAGGCAGTTACGCAACGCTTTTGAGTCTGCCCCACTTGAGTCCATGACCCCGCAAGTGATTGCACAATATCGCGATGCCAGATCGGCCAAGGTTCGGGCGAATCGGGAAATCGCCCTGCTGTCCACAATGTTCACCTTCGCTCGAGAATGGGGTCTTACCGATAAGGCAAATCCTTGCATTGGCATGCGCCGAAACAAAGAGACGCCGCGGGACTTTTACGCTGGAAAAATAGTGTGGGATGCGGTGTACGCACAAGCCCCGCTCGAACTTAAGGACGCCATGGACCTGGCTTATTTGACAGGGCAACGGCCGGCTGACGTGTTGAAAGCATCGGAGGCAGACATCAACAACGGGTTCTTAATGGTTGGCCAAGGCAAAACCCAGAAACGACTACGGATCCGCTTACATGATGGTGCCGCCGCCTCCGACCTCAGCACCTTCCTGGATGCATTACTAGAGCGCAAAGCCATCGCTGGCATCAAAAGCTCAAACTTAATAACCAACCAGAATGGACTACGCATGAGCTATGCGATGCTGAGAAATCGCTGGGATGAAGCGAGGGACAAGGCTGCGACAAAAGCAATGAGCGAGGGTGACTCAACGTTAGCTTCCGCGGTACGCCAGTTTCAGTTCCGCGATATACGACCAAAGGCGGCCAGTGAAATCGACAATATTGAGCAAGCCAGCCGTTTGCTAGGACATTCAACACAAGAGATAACTAAAAAAATTTATCGTCGAGTTGGTGAAATTGTGAACCCTACAAAGTAAGCCTTTAACAAAAGCCAACAAGCTTAAGACGCTCTAACACTAAACACTGATCTTACACCAAGTAACTCGCACAAAATATGAAGCCAAGGTCTGTGCCTTGGCTTCATATCCACCATTTAAAATCCTTAAAGCAATCAACATATGCTCCAACTAAGACTCTTTACACTTATCTTTACACTCAAGATCCGCCAAGGTTTTAGCCTCATTATCATTTGCAGCCTGAACTGTTATTGTTTTTTTTGAACTATCGCTACAAGTACATTCATATGTGTATTTAAAATTCCCCAATGGACCTGACGCTTCCTTCTTAATAAACTTTGCCGCTGCCATTTTCACTCTCCAGATGAGACACCAAATCAAGGCGCAATAAAGTCTTTCCACCCTGGACTTTTTACCTCTGTCAAAGTAGACAGTCCGGGTATCATGCACTGAATCACTGTATTTAAATGATCATCAACACACCGCTGAAAAACAGCTTTAAAAGCTGCTACCGCAGCGGAGAAATTCAGAAGCGCAACACCTACAACCGCACCAGAAAGTGCTGCACGAATCGCACATGTCTCCAACACCTTCATAATCACATCATTAACTTCATCTGTATTATCTGGGTGCCTCATATACGCCCAAAGATTGAGTTGCGAAAACCGTATCTGAATGACTGGAACCTGTATCCTGATCGATATTTCATTACCGCAATCGTCGCGATAAAGAACAAGCCTCTTCTCGCGCCATACCAACATAAACTCAGGATACTCAAATAAAGTCAGTATTTTATAATTATGCTGCTTGAATGTTCCACCGCAATCTAGTTTTTCTGCCTCTTGCTTTGATATGCCTTCTAACGCCTCTTCTGGATCTGCTCCCGGACTGAGCTCCCGCTCATGGAGCGTGTCTTTTTTGGTATCTGGAAATCCGGCAACTACCTCAGACCGAATACGCGTCACTACAAAGTGTTTCTGCGCGAGCCAACCACCGGCGTTATCACCAATTCGCTCGCCTTCATCGGATCGATCACGAGGGTTCGGATAAACTTTTCCATTTGCACTATTATAGTACATAGCCAGTGCGGCATCCCGAACAGTATCATAAGACTTCCCATCACCAATTTTTTCAGCCGAAAATACATATGCAATAACAAACATATTTCTTTTTAAGCCAGGCACATCCGCCAGTTTTTTTTCCGCGTATTCATCGACAGGACCATGCACAGCATAGCTATAACCATTAAACGCAGACTCCACCGCACTAATCATATTTTCGGTAGGCACCTCTCCCATTTCTTTGAAGTAAAGATAAGCCCACACAGATATTTTAAGTTTCTGTTCTTGAGGCACAGCAACTTGCAGATCAGAGATCACCGTCATATCAGGACGATCGCCCTCCGTAACCATGTAATGCTCTAACAACGTCCAAAACATTACCACTGGAGACGACACACCGCTATCATCCATCAATTTATCAAATGATCCAGCAAAACGCCCCTGCACGGAAGAAAGTCTAAAGCCACTTTGCTTAGGCGGACTTTCGTAATAGATACTTCCCGCTCCTTGTTGCTGATCAGTTATGAATTTATTCATTTCCTCGGTGTTCAGATTCGGCTGAAACCCTTGAGGTATCATGATATTAGTCCTGTGCTGGCTGATTATTAATTATTACTTCAGTAATTCTACTAGCCAAAAGGAGTCTAGACGATGAAATTTAGGCCAAAGTCAACAACGAAAGTAATATTTTGGAATAACAACTATCGCGCATTTTCTTGAAAATAAGAGCGCAGACACTAGCGGTGTACTAGATGTCTAAGAGGGGAATCAGATGAGATACAGGTTCGACATTGGACGGTGATCATAATTTCAATAATTGCGGAACACCCGACAAAAATTGCGGAACACTTCACTTTCCTTGCGACATAAAAAAACCCCGTAACTCATTGAGTTACGGGGTTTTTAATAGTGGAGGCCGAAGTCGGAATCGAACCGGCGTAGGTGGATTTGCAATCCACTGCATAACCATTTTGCTATTCGGCCTCAAACATCTGACGTCAATAACACAACATCAAACGTGTAAACTCGTATCTGGAAACAAGATACTAATCTAGCTTCCAACCCTTTGAAATCTAAGGGGTTTTCGTGTTCCCTAAGCAGGAATGGACGCAATTCTGGACTGGTTCGAAAGGCATGTCAAGAAGCGGAGGAAAATAATTCGAGATGCGCGATCGCCAATACCCGGTCGCTTTCGAGCCTAACACTTCAGCGCCACAGAAAACGCTACCTATCGCAAGATGAGTGTCGGCTTTTGATCTTGCTTGTGTTTTCCCTCTTCAATGACTGACCGCCACCACCCGCTGCAGCCGCTGTCGATACTGACTGGGCGTCTCCTGCATTTCATGTCGGAAGTGTCGATTGAAGTTCGACAGGTTGGCATACCCCACTTCAAAGCAGATATCTGCAACGCTGAAACTGCTTTGCGCCAGCAACCGGCAGGCGCGCTGGACTCGCAGTTTGCGCGTCAGGTCGACGAAGGTATGGCCCGTGGCGCGCTTGAAGAATTTGGAGAAGGCCGGTTCGTTCATGTCCAGGCGCTGGGCGATGACGGACATGCGCAACTCATCCGCGAGGTCGTTGAGGATGTAATCGAAGACAATACTCATGCGCTGGGCCGTCAATGCGTCGAGCATCGGCGCATATTGCAGGCTGGCGAGCGTCTGTCGCTCGCTGTCGGGGGCTGACGCCAGTAATTGCAGTAACGACAGGAACAGGCACAACCGCTGCAATCCTTCGCACTGGCCCATGTCTTCCAGCAGTCGGGCCGCTTTCTTGCGGGTAACGCCGTGAAATTCGATGCCCTGGGCCGCTTGGCGAAACAGGCTTTGCAATTCGCTGAGTTCAGGGACCTTGTCGCGCAGTTGCATCAGCATCTGACCATCGAATTGCAACACGACGTCGCGGCCGGCAATCACCTCCCCTTTGCCCAGATCGCTGATCCAGTCGTGTGGCAGGCCAGGGCCGATCAGGGCGACATGGCCGGCCTCGAACAGGCCGATGTAGTCACCGGCCAACAGCCGTCCGCTGCCTTCGCGGATCAGGTGGATCTCGAATTCCGGATGATGGTTCCAGCGGGCAAGGTCGAAGGGATAGTCATGCTCATACCAACGAAAGCTGTGCTGGGGCTCGTTCAGAATGACTTCAAGCGCTGGCGGCTTGTCTGCTGTTACGTGATGGTTCATCACCCTGGCGATTCCATTTTTGTTGGTTTTATCAAGGCTACCGCGAAGCCCGGGACGAGTCGAAGCTGATCCGAAACTCCACGGCGCTGTTATCAGATTCACCCTAAACAGGCAGCAAGCCTAGCGCGCTGCATGGCGGCCACTGATACTTTTTTTCCATGGTCCTGCGTGGTTAAAAAAGTATCAGTGCCGCGTATGCCGTTCATTTGTTCACCGCTTGGGTTGCTGTAATCCTGTGGTCATCCCGTTGCGGCTATGACTCGCACCGTGGACTACAACAACAATAAGAGCCTCTGCCCCCAAGGCGCAGAGCGGAGAACACGATGAAGATCATTCCAAATGCGTTTTTTCTGTCCGCCGGCCTGTCCTCTGCCCTGCTCTGCCAGGCTGCCGAAACGGTGACCATCGCCACCGTGAACAACAGCGACATGATCCGCATGCAGCGGCTGTCCAAAACATTCGAACAGCTGCACCCGGACGTGACGCTCAACTGGGTGGTACTCGAAGAGAACGTGTTGCGTCAGCGCCTGACCACTGACATTGCCACTCAGGGCGGTCAATTCGATGTGCTGACCATCGGCACCTACGAAACACCATTGTGGGGCGCCAAGCATTGGCTGGAACCGTTGAAAGACCTGCCCGCCAGCTATGACCTCGAGGATATTTTCCCCTCGGTTCGTCAGGGACTGTCGGTCAACAACACCCTCTACGCCCTGCCGTTCTATGGCGAAAGCACCATCACCTATTATCGAACCGACCTGTTCAAGGACGCTGGCCTGAGTATGCCCGAGCACCCGACCTGGACGCAGCTCGGCGAGTTCGCCGGCAAGCTGCACCAGCCGGATAAAGAGCAGTATGGAATGTGCCTGCGCGGCAAGGCCGGTTGGGGTGAAAACATGGCCCTGCTGACCACCATGTCCAACGCTTTTGGTGCGCGCTGGTTCGACGAGCAATGGCAGCCGCAACTCACCGGGCCGCAATGGACCGCTGCGGCCAACTTCTACGTCAACACCCTCAAGCAGTACGGCCCGCCGGGTGTTTCGAGTAATGGTTTCAACGAGACGCTGGCCCTGTTCAACAGCGGCAAATGCGCGATCTGGGTCGATGCCAGCGTCGCCGGTTCCTTCATCACCGACAAAACCCAAAGCAAAGTGGCTGACCACGTCGGCTTCGTTGCGGCGCCCACGCAAGTCACCGACAAGGGCTCGTCCTGGCTCTATGCCTGGTCGCTCGCCATCCCTGCGACGTCCAAACACAAAGAAGCCGCCAAAGCCTTTGTGACATGGGCGACCTCCAAGGAATACATCCAACTGGTCGCCGAGAAGGATGGCATCACCAACGTACCGCCGGGCACACGGATGTCTACCTATAACGATGCTTACTTGCAGGCCGCGCCCTTCGCCAGTGTCACGCTGAAAATGATGCAGCACGCCGACCCTGCGCACCCGTCAGTCCAACCCGTGCCCTATGTCGGTATCCAGTACGTGACCATTCCTGAGTTCCAGGCCATCGGCACGTCGGTCGGCAAGCTACTGTCTGCGGCGCTCACCGGGCAGATGCCGGTTGAGCAGGCTTTGGCCTCGGCCCAGCAAACCACCGAACGCGAAATGAAGCGCGCTGGTTATCCCAAGTAGCAACGGCTTGGGGCAATTTCTGTGGGAGCGGGCTTGTGTGGCGAGGGGCTTGCCCCGTCGGGTCGCAAAGCGACCCTGAAACCAGTCACCGCGATCTTTAGTCAGCAACGCGTTGTCTGGTTTACGACTGCTTCGCAGCCGAACGGGGGCAAGCCCCCTCGCCACACAAGCCCGCTCCTACAAGGGTTCTTCGCAGACTCACGACTGCTTTTAATGCCCTCAACGGGGGCGTCTCTTTAGCTCTAACGATTGGATGGAAAAAATGAAACGTCTGGAAGGAAAAAGCGCCCTTATCACCGGTTCTGCCAGAGGCATCGGAAGAACGTTCGCGCAAGCCTATATCCGCGAAGGCGCTACGGTCGCGATCGCAGACATCAACCTTGAGCGTGCGCAAGCCACCGCGGCCGAGCTAGGGCCGAATGCCTATGCGGTCGAGATGGACGTGACCGATCAGCAATCAATCGACGGCGCCATCGCGGCGGTCATCGCTACCGCAGGCAAGCTCGATATCCTGATCAACAACGCGGCACTGTTTGATCTCGCGCCGATTACGGAGATTTCTCGCGAGAGCTACGAACGGCTGTTCTCGATCAACGTGTCCGGCACCCTGTTCACGCTGCAGGCCGCGGCCAAGCAGATGATCCGCCAGGGCCACGGCGGCAAGATCATCAATATGGCCAGTCAGGCCGGTCGACGCGGTGAAGCGCTTGTTGCGGTGTATTGCGCGACCAAAGCGGCGGTGATCAGCCTCACGCAATCGGCCGGCCTCAATCTCATTCCCCATAAGATCAATGTGAATGCCATCGCACCGGGCGTGGTGGACGGTGAGCATTGGGATGGCGTCGACGCGCTGTTCGCCAAATATGAAAACCGGCCGCTTGGGGAAAAGAAAAAGCTGGCGGGCCAGGAAGTTCCCTACGGACGTATGGGTACGGCAGACGATCTTGTCGGTATGGCGATCTTCCTGGCATCGGCCGAGAGCGATTACATTGTGGCGCAGACTTACAACGTCGATGGTGGCAACTGGATGAGCTGACTCGCATTGAACCCGACTTGAAGCCCGTACCGAACAGGCCATGTCTACTGCACGGTAGACATGGCCTTCTTACGCCGCCTTGCACATCAATCAATCCAGGGCCAGCCCATGCCTCAAAGGCGAAACCGGTCCACTGACTGCGAGAGCTGACCCACCAAAGTGGACAGCTCATCGGTGGTCGAGGCCGTCTGGTTGATGACTTTGCTGTTGCCTTCGGACATGCCGGCAATCATTTCCACCTGATGAGCGATTTCGTTACTGGCCAGGCTCTGTTCACCGATCGTGCGGCTGATGTCATTGACCAGTTCAGTGGTGCTGAGCGTGGCCTGGAGGATTTCACGAATAGCGCGCTCGACGTCGGAGGTCACTGCCATGCCTTTGTCGACCTGCGCGACGCCCGCCTCCATGCTAGTGACTGCCTCGCGGGTGCTTTGCTGGATGCGTGCGACCATGGCGGCGATTTCCTGGGTGGAGGCGCTGGTGCGGCCCGCCAGGCTGCGCACCTCATCGGCCACCACGGCAAAACCTCGGCCCTGTTCACCGGCGCGGGCGGCTTCGATGGCGGCGTTTAGCGCCAGCAAGTTGGTTTGATCGGCAATGCCCTTGATCACCTGAATGATGCTGAAAATCCCCTCGGACTCCTTGTCCAGGGTGCGGATCACCTGAGCCGATTGCTGCGCCGAACGCGCAATACCGTCCATGTCGCTGACCACCTGATGAATCACCCGACCGCCGTCCTTGGCCAGTTCCTCGGCCTGGTTGGCCATGTCCAGTGCGCGCTCGGCATGCCGGGTGATTTCCTCGATGCTCGCGGTCATCTCACTGGCGGCTGCGGCCATGGTGCTGGCGGCGACGCTTTGCTGCTGACTGCTGCCCGCGACCTGATGGCAGCCACTGCTCAATTGCTGGCTCATGCCGCTCACGCCATGGGCGTTGCTGCGAACCACTTCGATCATGCCCCGCAGGTCGCGTTGCATGGTCGCCAGGCTGCGAATCAAGGTGCTGGCTTCGTCCTTGCGGGTGGGCTCGACGATAGGCTCGCTCAGGTTGCCATGGGCGATGCTGTCGGCAATCCGGCTGGCGATCTGCAACGGCCCCATAATGCTCAGGATGACCCAACGCCCTTGGGCAAGCAGCAATAACAAACTGGCGATGAGGACCGTGCCGAGAGTGAAATTGGCATTGCTGATAGCTTGCTGAGTGCCCGCACTGGTCTGTTGGGTGTTGGTTTCGATCAGCTCGCTGAGAGCGCCCATCTGGTCTTCCAGTTGGCTGAACGCGGTATTGAACGTGCCGAGTTGCTGCTGTGCGGTATCCGGATTTTCCAGCGCCAGCGCGACAATGCGTTCGGCGGCACCGATGTATGAATCCAGGCTGGGCTTGATCTTGCCCAGCGCTGCCTTGAGGGTGTCGTTGACCGGCAGCTTGAGGTTGTCGCCAAGCATCTCCCGAAAATGCCCTGCATGCTCATCGAGGGAGCTGCGCACTTCTGCTTTGCTACTGTCGCTTTTACCCAGCCCGACCAGCATTGCCGACAGCACATCCGCGCGCAGCGCATCGTGCATCATGTCGGCTTCGAGGTGGTTGCGCAGCGCGGTCATGCTGACCTCGTTGTCACTCACCGCTTCAGCCATCCGGGTATTGCCCAGATAGCTGACCAGGCTCACGATCAGGGCGGCGAGCAAACTGGTGCCGATCAACAAAAACAAACGCAATTTTATGGACATTTGATGATTCCCCTGACGGCATCTGCATGCTCGGCTAACGTGCTTTGCTCCTGGGGTTATCGACTGTTCCCACCGGTTAATTAGGCCTATTTCCACTCAAGCCGTTTTAATCGACCTGCGGTATGCCTTATCGCGTTTTGATCTTGTGAGTCGGCAACGCAAAGTTCTCAGTGCCCGCGAATGTAGTGCTCCAGTTGCCGGATCAAATCGGCCTGCTCGACGATGGCTTCCTTGACCAGATCGCCGATCGACAACAGCCCGATCAGTGCGCCGCTCTCCAGCACCGGCAGATGGCGCAAATGACTGTCGGTCATGACCGCCATGCAGCGCTCGATGCTCTGCTGACTGTCGGCGGTCACCACCGGCGCACTCATGATCTCGCGCACCGGCGTACCGACCGAAGATCGCCCTTGTAGAACCACCTTGCGCGCATAGTCACGCTCGCTGATGACGCCGACCACCTGCCCGTCTTCGATGACGGGCAACGCGCCGACGTTTTTCTCGGCCATCATTTTCAGGGCGTCGAGGACCATCTGATCCGGCGCAATGCTGTGCACCTGCTGGTTTTGCACGACTTTCAGTTTCAGCAACTGTGCGGCTGTCTTCATCAACGTTCTCCGATACGGTTCAGGGCAGCAATCAAGCCGCCGCGACTTCCACGACGCCGGCGTTCAGGCGCACCGGCCATACGCGCAGGCGCTGTTCCGGGTACTCCAGGCAACTGCCGTCTTCAAGACGGAAATGCTGTTTGTAGATCGGCGACGCCACCACCAGATCACCCTTGAGGCTGCCGATCAGTCCGCGGCCGATGACGTTCGCGCCGGATTGCGGATCATGGTTGTCGATGGCGTAGAGGGTGCGACCTTCGGCCTGCGGCAGGTAGAACAGCGCCACCTGCGCGCCGTCGAGCCAGACGACGACGCCGGAGTTGCTGACCAGATCCTGTTGGCTGCACACCGCCTGCCAGGCTTGAGCATTGGCGGCCGTGGCAAGGGCGTTGACACGCTGGGTATTGGACTGGCTCATCAGGCATTCTCCTCGGTGACAGGGATAAGGTTGAGTTCGGCGGCCATGATCGGCCGGCGTTGACCGCGTTCCTGAACAAAATGGATGTCCGGATCCGGGCGTTGATCGTTGACGAAGGTGCGGAAGCGCTTGAGTTTTTCCGGGTCTTTGAGGGCATTGGCCCATTCGCATTCGTAGCGGTTGACCACCAGTTGCATCTGCGACTCGAGTTCCGCGCCAAGTCCCAGGCTGTCGTTGATGACCACGTCCTTGAGGTAATCCAGGCCGCCCTCCAGGCTTTCGCGCCAGACCGAGGTGCGCTGCAACTTGTCGGCGGTGCGGATGTAGAACATCAGGAACCGGTCGATGTAACGGATCAGGGTTTCATCGTCGAGGTCGGTGGCGAACAGCTCGGCATGACGCGGACGCATACCGCCGTTACCGGCCACGTAGAGGTTCCAGCCGTTCTCGGTGGCGATCACGCCCACGTCCTTGCTTTGTGCCTCGGCACATTCACGGGTGCAGCCGGAAACCGCGAATTTGAGCTTGTGCGGCGAGCGCAGGCCTTTGTAGCGATCCTCGAGGGTCAGGGCCATTTTCACGCTGTCCTGCACGCCGTAACGGCACCAGGTGCTGCCAACGCAAGACTTCACCGTGCGGGTCGATTTGCCATAGGCGTGCCCGGTTTCGAAACCGGCCTCAATCAGCTCGGACCAGATGTCCGGCAACTGATGCAACTGCGCGCCGAACAGGTCGATCCGCTGGCCGCCGGTGATTTTGGTGTAGAGGTCGTATTTCTTCGCCACCACGCCGATCGCGATCAGCTTGTCGGCGGTGATCTCACCGCCAGCGATGCGCGGCACCACCGAATAGGTGCCGTTTTTCTGCATGTTGGCCATGAAGGTGTCATTGGTGTCCTGCAACGGCACCAGCGAGGCGTCCATGATTGGCTGGTTCCAGCACGAGGCGAGGATCGAGCCCACCGCCGGTTTGCATACGTCGCAACCGGTGTGGCCGCGACCGTGCTTGGCCAGCAGTTCTTCGAAGGTGATCACCCCTTCTACCCGCACCAGTGCGTAAAGCTCCTGACGGGTGTAGGCGAAGTGTTCGCACAGGCTCTTGTCGACACTGACGCCGCGAGCAATCAATTCATGCTCGAACACTTGCTTGAGCAGCCCCGCGCAACCGCCGCAACCGGTGCAAGCCTTGGTCTGCGACTTGAGCAGGCCGAGGTCGGTGCAGCCACCGTCGATGGCCGAGCAGATCGAGCCCTTGGTGACGTTATGGCACGAACACACCGTCGCCGCCTCAGGCAGCGCGCCCGGGCCCAGGGTTGGCGCGCCGGTGGACGATGGCAGAATCAGGCTGGCCGGTTCCGGCGGCAAGGCAATGCCGTTCTGCATGTATTGCAGCAAGGTGTCGTAATAGCTGTTGTCGCCGACCAGTACTGCGCCGAGAACGCGTTTGCTGTCAGCATCCACCACCAACCGGCGATAGCTGGCCGTGGCTTCATCGATGAACTGATAACTGCGCGCACCCGGTGTCTGGGCGTGGGCATCGCCGATGGAACCGACATCGACGCCGAGCAGTTTGAGCTTGGTCGACATGTCGGCGCCCTGGAACGGCTCCGCCACTTGATTGCACAGCAGCGTCGCAACGCCACGAGCCATTTGATAACCGGGGGCGACCAGACCGAAGAGGCTGCCGTTCCACGCGGCACACTCGCCGATGGCGTAGATATTCGGATCGCTGGTCAGGCACTGATCGTCAATCACCACGCCGCCACGCGGACCGATGTCCAGCGCACATTGCCGGGCCAGCGCATCTTGCGCGCGGATCCCGGCGGAGAACACGATCAGGTCGGCTTCGAGGAATTCGTCATTGGCAAAATTCATCCGGTAGCGGTACTGCTCGCCGGCACTGATCGACTGCGTGCCACGGGACAGATGCACACCCACGCCGAGACGCTCGATTTGCGCCTTCAGCGCCAAGCCACCCTGCTCGTCCAGTTGCACCGGCATCAGGCGCGGGGCAAATTCCACCACATGCGCTTCCAGACCCAGGCTTTTCAGAGCGTTGGCCGCTTCCAGACCGAGCAGGCCACCGCCGACCACCACGCCGCGCCGGGCATCGGCCGCGGCGGCACGAATCGCGTCGAGGTCTTCAAGGGTGCGATAGACCAGGCGCGAGTCACCTTCAGCACCTTCAATAGGCGGCACAAACGGATAAGAGCCGGTGGCCAGAACCAGTTTGTCGTAAGCGACGCAACCTTGTGCGGTGATCACCTGGCGTCGCGCCCGGTCGATTTCCAGAACCGGTACGCCCAGATGCAGGGTAACGCCCGGCGTCTGGTACAGAGAGGCTTCGCCCAGGGCCAGCGACTCGGCATCGCGACCGCCGAAGTATTCGGACAGATGCACACGGTCGTAGGCACGCATCGGCTCTTCGCTGAAGACATGCAGGCGGTAATGGTCGAGGGCGCCGCGCTCGATGAGCTGCTCGACACAATGATGTCCGACCATGCCATTGCCGATCACGATCAGTGTTTGCAGTTTGTTCAACGCGGCAACATTGGAATTCATAGTAAGCACCCAGCCAAAGCCAATCACGGTTAAAAAAGCAAAAAAAAACGCCTGAAACCTCTCGGTTTCAGGCGTCTTTGCCTGTTCTTCGCGGTGTTCGACCTGGCGCCTTCGCCGGATCCACCGATGTTGCCCACGACCTGCTCGGCCGGTCGATCTTCGTTGATCGAGTGGGCTGCCCATCTGTTTTCGATGGACCTGAGGGGATCAATGCAGCCTTTGTGCCAGCCAGCGGCTTGACACTTCACCCGTGCTGAAACCTAACCGCGGAACAACTTGGCGACCGTGGGATAGGCCTGTTCTGGCGGGGGGAGGACGGTCTTTCAGAAGTGGTTGCGCGGATCGCTGGGGGCACTGGCAGAGGATAAAACCCGGTGCACCGCTCACGGTGGGTGCACGTTTTTATGGCATCGCGCTTTATAAAAGTGCATGTAGCGGTTTTTTCGAGGCTTTCACCGTTTATAGGAAGTGCGCGCCAGATCATTAAACATCGGTTGAAGGCATCTGTTTAAGCGCTATCAAGGTTACTTCCTGCAAGCTACAAGATCTTGCGCCATTGCCTACGCTTACGCCAGAATCCGCCGGCTTGTGCGCCTGGGGGCTGCTCGGTAACTTGGTTCCCGTCACTGCCCATCAGTGATCGGGTTTAGCAGCCCGTTGATGTCAAGACGCACGATGTCCCTATCAATCAGGTATCCCAGCCTGCATTTGATGGTGGCTGTGCGCAGGGCGCTTCGGCGCGCCGATTTCTTGGCTCATCGGTCTGCTAACCTGCGCACAGCTGCCTCCCTCTCGTTTAGCAGCGAACGGGTTGTAGCCTCACTCCTATGAGTGATAGAGCCAATGTTCAAGGTAACGCCAAACCCACCGGACACCGATCCGGTCTCCCCCTACGAACCCGATTCAAAGAAACTCAACGAGGCCGCCGAGCGGGCCCTCGACTTCCACTTCCCGTCGAATGCCGACATCAAAGCCACCGCGCGTAAACCCAGCAAGCTGTTTGCCGTGGACCCAGAGGCGACGACCGAAACCCTGGCGGTTTTTTTGGTCGAGACGCTGGCCTCGGTCGATGTGATGGTCCATCAGTTGGTCGATCATCTAGAGGGTGAGTCTCGTCATGCCCTGCTGGGCATTTCAAACAGCATCATGGTGGCGGAGATCACCGCGAACCGGGTGCTGGATCAAATGAATCCGCCTGAGTAGGTGCGGTCTGCCGTGGTGAGTGACTGACGCAGGGTTGTGCAGTGGCTCCTTTTTTGGGGCCGCTGCGCGCCCCAGCGGGAGCAAGCTCCCTCGCCACAGGTTTCTCGCTAAGCGTCGCCTGTTTTTTCCTCGATACCTGCCCGTCTAATCTTCCGGTGTTGCGGTGGTGTTCGCCTGCCCTCAACTGGTAGCCTGAGCGCCCTTGCCTGCATGTCTCTGATGGATCACCGTCGCGCGAAGACGCCTCGATGGTCACTTCATCCCTTTCAATCAAGACAACGGTGACTCTCTTGATCAGCAGCACCTCCGCATTTGCCCGCGATATCGACGGCAAAGCCATTTCTGCCCAGGTTCTCGACGAGGTCCGGGAAGAGGTTCTGGCCCTGGCCGGCCAGCAAATCTATCCCGCCCTGGCGGTCCTGTTGGTCGGCGACGACCCGGCCAGCCACGTTTATGTGCGCAATAAACTGCTGCGCGCCAAGGAAGTCGGCATCCGCTCCCTTGAATACCGTCTGCCGGAAACCGCCAGTCAGGCCCAGGTCCTGGAACTGATTGCACAACTCAATGCCGATCCCACGGTGAATGGCATCCTGGTGCAACTGCCCTTGCCGGATGCTATCGATGAACAAGCAGTGATTCATGCCATCGACCCGATCAAGGACGTGGATGGTTTTCATCGGGAAAACGTCGGTGGGCTGGTGCAAGGCTTCGAGGTTCTGACCCCGTGCACGCCCAGCGGCTGCATGCGCCTGCTGCGCGAGACCTGCGGTGATGACTTGAGCGGCTTGCACGCCGTGGTTATCGGCCGTTCGAACATTGTCGGCAAACCGATGGCGACCTTGCTGTTGCAGGCCAACTGCTCGGTCAGCGTGGTGCATTCGCGCAGCGTCGATGCCCCGGCGTTGTGCCGGTTGGCGGATATCGTGGTCGCTGCGGTGGGCCGGCCAGAATTGATCGACGCCAGTTGGCTCAAGCCCGGTGCGGTGGTGATCGATGTTGGCATCAACCGTATCGCCACCGAGTCCGGCGACCGTCTGGTGGGCGATGTCGATTACGCCAGCGCCCGCACCGTCGCCCGTGCGATCACCCCGGTGCCCGGTGGCGTCGGGCCGATGACCATTGCCTTTCTGCTGAAAAACACCCTGATCGCCAGCCAGTTGCAACGCGCCGCGCTGGCCCGCGGGCAGCAGCCGGTGGACGACCTGGCGTTGAACTGAGCACACAATCAGTCAGTTAAGACACAGACCCTGTGGGAGCGGGCTTGCCCGCGATGAGGGCGAGTCAGTCAATATCAATGTTGACTGATACACCGCTATCGCGGGCAAGCCCGCTCCCACAGGGATTGTGCTTGACTGACATTGGGCTGTGTCTTGCACATTTTCTGCGATTGGCCGTCGAAGACGCGATTACTTCCCGGCGTGCAGCACCTGCGCTTGCGGCATCGCCGAAGAGTGATGGTTGAGAATCTTCCACTGACCGCCTACTTGCTCGTAGACGAAGGTGTAACGCGCCTGCACCTGACGGGTCTTGCCATCGGCCTCGGTCAGGAAAAAGGTGTAGACGCCGCTGTCCATCGCCACGTTGGCGCCCAATGGACGGATCTCACGGTAGTTGATCTGCCCCACCGGCTTGAGCGCCATGAAGTGATCGAAGTAGTCCTTGATCTGCGCTGGCGTGGTGCGCACTTTATTGGAAACCGTCGGCTGCAGCACGGCGTTCGGCGCGTACAAGTCGACCACGCTTTGAACATTGCCGCTCTTCAACGCGCTATTCCATTGATCAAACAGTGCGGCGATTTCGCGATCCTTCACGTTAGCGGGCTGTTCGGCCACGCTGCTGTAAACGTAAGGCACTGCCTCCAGAGCTTGGGCCAACGGGGCGGTCAGGGCGAACAACAGGGCGATGGTTAAGGTCTTGAGTTTCATTGCACTATTCCAATGGTGGTCGATGGCGACACTGTGCCGCTCGAAACGCCACCCGCCATCGGCCAACCGGAGTCATTTGCCTATGCCATTCGGCAGATAGCGCCCTGCCCCGTTAACACGGTTTAATGACGCCCCTGCCCGAACGGGCGTGCCTGCGCCGGAACCCGCCCATGCAAATTCCTGATCATGACCCCGGTAGCGCCCTGGCCATTCGCACCCAGTATCGGCAATCGCAAAGTCGCGCCGCGCGGCTGCGGTTGCTGGTGGATACCGGCCAGGAACTGACGCAACTGGCCCCCGAAGCGATGCGCCAACGCGTGCTGCAACGGGCCTGTGCCTTCCTCGCGATGGACCACGCGCTATTGCTGGAATGGGACGAGGATGCGCAAGTCAGGACCACCGCCAGTCACGGTAGTCGTGATCGTTTAAACAGCCTCGAACACCTCGCCGATACCGCGATGCGCACTCCGCAATGGCAGGAGCAGCCTAGCGCCGTCCTGCCCAACGTGCTGCGGGTGCCTTTGCGCGGTGGCGATGGCGCGGCCTTTGGTGCGTTGGTGCTGGCCAACAGTGTCAGCATCAGTGCGCCGGACACCGAGGACATCGAATCCCTGCAATTGCTCGCCACCCTGCTGGCCGCGCACCTGGAAAACCAGCGTCTGCTGGATGCACTGGTCGCGCGCGAGCGCACCATGTCCGATCTGGTGCATCGGCTGTTCAGGGCCCAGGAAGACGAACGCAAACGCATGGCCTACGACCTGCACGACGGCCTGGCGCAAACCCTCGCCGGGCTGCATCAGCGCCTGCAAGGTTTTGCCGGTCGCTGCCCACCACTGCCCGACGAACTCGGTGCGGACTTACAGACGATTCTTGCATTGGCCCAGCATTGTGTCGGTGAAGGCCGGCAACTGATCAGTGGCCTGCGCCCGACAGTGCTCGACGACTTTGGCTTGCTGAAGGCGGTCGACAAAGAAGCGGATCGCCTACGTGACGCCGGGATCAAAGTGAACTGGAGCACGCGTTGCGAAGCACGCTTGCCCAGCCAGGTGGAAATCGCCCTGTTCCGGATTGCCCAGGAAGGCATCAACAATATTCTCAAACATGCACAGGCCAGCCACGTCGTCCTGGCGCTGGAACTGCACGAAGAGCAAGCCTCGCTGCGGGTGGACGATAACGGCAAAGGTTTTGCCATGGAACAACGCCTCGACACCTGCGGTGCCCGGCACCTGGGGCTCGCGGCGATGCAGGAACGCGCGAGCCTGCTGGGCGGTGATTTCACCTGTGTCAGCCATGCACATGACGGAACGCAACTGCGCGCCACCGTGCCCTCCGACCTCAATGGAACAGCTCAATGACTGAAGTTTTACGTCTGGTTCTGGCGGACGATCATGAGGTCACCCGGACCGGCTTCGTCGCGCTGCTGGCGGGCCATCCGCAATTCGAAGTGGTCGGCCAGGCCCGCGATGGCCAGGAAGCGGTAGACGCGTGCGAACGTCTGCTGCCCGACATCGTGATCCTCGACATTCGCATGCCCGTGCTCAACGGGTTGGGCGCGGCGCGGATTCTTCAGCAGCGCCTGCCAACCCTGAAAGTGGTGATCTTCACCATGGACGACAGCCCGGATCACCTGGAAGCGGCGATGAATGCCGGTGCCGTGGGCTACCTGCTCAAAGACGCCAGCCGCGATGAAGTGATCAACGCCCTGCAACGCGTCGCCGCGGGTGAGGAAGCCCTCAATAGCGCGGTCAGCGCCCGTCTGCTACGGCGCATGACCGAGCGCAACACCAGTGGCGCCGCGCCTGCCGAAACCCTGACTGCCCGCGAACGCCAGGTCCTCGGGCTGGTGGCCGGCGGTTTCAGCAATCGTGAAATCGGCGAAGAACTCGGCATCACTACGGGCACGGCCAAGGCCCACGTGGAACGGGTCATTGGTAAACTCGGCGCCGCCGACCGAACCCAGGCGGCGGTCCGTGGCATCGCCTTGGGTCTGGTGACCCAGTCATGAAGGCTTCAAACGCTCGACGCTGGGCCGATCTGCCGTTACGTGGCAAAGCCCTCGTGGTGATTTCCCTACCGTTGGTGATCCTGTTGCTGTCGCTGGTGCTGATCTATACCACCGAGCGCCAGACCGCACGCGCGGAAGAGGACGTGCGCCGTGTGCTGCTGGTGCAAGGTGACATTCAGGCCGTACATACGCTGCTCGCCGAGGCTGCCGCCAGCGTGCGCGGTTATTTGCTGACTCGCCGCGAGGATTTCCTGCCGGGTTATCGGCAAGCCAAGCCCTTGATCGAATCCGCACTGCGACGGCTCGACAGCAACGTTCGCGACGTGCGGGTGCGCAAACATCTGGAGGCGATTACTCCGTTGATCGAGACCAAGGTCGAGGGCCTGGTTGAACTGCTCGATGATCGCAACGCTACACCCGAGTCGGTCACCACGATTCTGATCAACAACAAGCACATCCTCGACGAATTGCGCGAACGCATCAGCGCCATGCGCACCCTTGAAGACACGCTGCTGGCCGAGCGCACGGCGGCCGCCGCCTCCACTCGACAGCGGTTGTTGTTCTCCACCCTGCTGGCCGCTGCGTGCGGGTTGTTTGGCGCCATTGTGGCGGTGCTGTTCCTGTCCAAGGGCATCGTCGCCCGGGTCAAACAGGTCCAGGGCAACGCACAACGCCTGGCACTCGGTCAGCCGTTGTTGCCGCAACCGCCGGAGAACGATGAGATCGGTCAATTGGGCACACGTCTGGTCGAAGCCGGGCTGTTGCTGGCCGAACGTGAACGGGCCTTGCGCGATAACGAAGAGCGCTTGCGGCTGATCATCGACGGGGTGAAGGACTACGGTATTTTCGCCCTCGACACACAGGGCTTCGTCACCAGTTGGAATGCCGGCGCCGAACGGATCAAGGGCTACACGGAGCAAGAAATCGTCGGCCAGCATTTCTCGGTGTTTTATCTGTCGCAAGAATGCCCGCAGCATCCCGACATGGCGCTACGCGAGGCCACTCGCGACGGTCATTACATGGAAGAGGCCTGGCGTTGTCGCAAGGATGGCAGCCGCTTCTGGGCCAGCGTGGTGATTACCGCGCAATACGACAGCAGTGGCGCCCTGCGCGGTTTTTCCAAGATCACCCGCGACATCACCGATCGCCGTGCCGCCGAGATCGCGCTGAGCACCGCACGGGAAGAAGCCGAACGCGCCAGCCGCGCCAAAAGTGAATTCCTGTCGCGCATGAGCCACGAACTGCGTACCCCGCTCAACTCCATTCTTGGCTTCGCACAACTGCTGGACATGGACTCGCCCAAGGGACAACGGGCGCAGATCGGTCACATTTTGCGGGCCGGGCAACACCTGTTGACTCTGATCAACGAGGTGCTGGACATCGCCAAAATCGAGGCCGGGCGCCTGCCTCTCAACGTTGAAGCCGTGCCCTTGGCGGTGGTGCTGCAAGAAGCCTTGGCACTGGTTTCCCCGATGGCCTGCGACGCCGGCATTCAGCTGGTTGAACTGCCGATGCTGGCCGCCGACAGCGGAATCGTCGCCGATCGGCAACGTCTGGTTCAGGTGCTGCTCAACTTGTTATCCAACGCGATCAAATACAACCGGCCCGAAGGCAAGGTGCACATTGAGGTCAGGATTCTTCAACAGCGAATTGCCGTGGCGGTCTGCGATACCGGCAAGGGCATTGCGGCCGATCGACTGGAGCAACTGTTCAAGCCGTTCGAGCGCCTGGAGACCGATCCGAACGTGGAAGGTACCGGCCTGGGCCTGGCCTTGAGCAAGAGTCTGTTGGAAATGATGAACGGCAGCCTGACTGTCAAAAGCCAGCCCGGCGCGGGTTCCAGTTTCACCCTGGAACTGCCCTTCGTGCGCCTGCAACCAGCCATCAAATCGCTTGCTGCACGCATCAACCACCCAACGGTCACAGCCGCCCTCACCGCTCCCGATTATCAGGGCAAAGTGCTGTGTATCGAAGACAATCTCTCGAGCCTGGCCCTGATTGAAACCCTGCTGCAACGACGACCGCACATCCAGTTGCTCTCAAGCATGCAGGGGCAAATGGGTCTGGACCTGGCTCGTCAACATGCGCCGCAACTGATTTTGCTCGACGTGGTGCTGCCGGATCTTGATGGTTTCAATGTTCTGCAACGCTTGCGCCAGTCTTCCATCACCCGCGCCATTCCAGTGCTGATGATCACCGCCGATGCCAGCGACCTCACTCATCTGGCATTGCTGGAAGCGGGAGCGACGGCGGTGCTGACCAAGCCGATTCACATCCCTTCATTCCTCGCCCATCTTGACCAGCATCTACCGGAGCCCGTGTGAACACTGACCTGCGCATTCTGATCATTGACGACCAACGGCCTAACCTCGATTTGATGGAGCAGCTGCTTGTCCGCGAAGGGCTGACCAATGTATTGAGCAGCACCCAGCCGCTGCGAACCCTGGACCTGTTCAACAGCTTCGAGCCTGACCTGGTGATTCTCGACCTGCACATGCCGGAGTTCGACGGCTTTGCCGTACTGGAACAGCTCAACCGGCGCATCCCGGCCGGCGAATACCTGCCGATCCTCGTGCTCACCGCCGACGCCACCCGCGATACCCGCCTGCGCGCGCTGGCCCTGGGTGCCAAAGACTTCATCAGCAAGCCACTGGATGCCCTGGAAACCATGCTGCGCGTCTGGAACCTGCTTGAAACCCGCGCGCTGTATAAAGCCCTGCGCACCCTGATCCCGGCAGATCAGATCGAGTTGCTGCGCCAGTTAAAGCCGCACCCAGTTAGCTGACTGAAGGGGCGGAATCACCGACGCTTTGCTACTGAAAGTAAGGTCACGAGGCTGGTTCGGTATTTTGGCGACCGGCTGCAGAAAGCCCAGCAAGGCCTGCTGGGTGTCATGCCAGGCTGTCGGGTGTTCCATGTCGAGGAAGTGCCCGGTGTTCTTGATGGTCTGAAACTGAGCCTGACGGGTATGGGTCGCAAACAGACGGGCATCTTCCACCGACGTGTATTCATCCCAATCACCGTTGATAAACAGCAGCGGGACGTCGATGGCATCGGCACAGGAAACGTAGCAGTGCGTGTCCTGGGTCAGCACCTCATTGACGTGAAAATGCATCTGCCGGTATTCGTGTTCGTCCAGGCTGCTGACATGGCGCTCATTGAAACGCTTGAACAACGACGGCAGGTGCTTGCCGATGGTGCTGTTGATCAAGCGCCCGACATTGCGCCGATCGCAGGCCTGGAGAAAATGCCGACCGCTTTCCAGATAATCGCGCATCGGCGTGTTGATCCGTGCGGCGAATGAACTGATCACCGCCTTTTCGATCAGGCGCGGCCGCTGAGCCAGCGCCAGCAAAGTCGCCGCCCCACCCCAGGAAAAGGACATCACATGCTGCGCGCGAAAGTGTTCGATCAACTCCAACAGGATGGCGGCCTCGTCTTCCTTGCGGATCGGTTGGTCATGCTGGTTGTGCTGTTTCGATTGACCGGCGTAGGGCTGATCGTAGAGGACTACGTTGAAGCGTGGCCGCAGGTAACGCACCGTCTGGGCAAAAGATGCGGTCGTTGCCAGCGAGCCATTGACCAGAATAATGGTCTTGTCGGCGGTGGCGTTGAGATAATGCTCGGTATAAACCTTGTACTTCTTACCAATCTCGACGATCGCAGTTTTCAGCATCATGTCACTCTCTTCCTTGAACAAAATTGGATCAACACCCAGCGTGAATGACTATCCGGCTTCCTCCGGGCAAGCCTGACAGCACGAACCAGCGACAACGGTACAAGGGCGCTGAGATGAACACCATGACCAACAAGTCACAAACCGACCAGTGGCTCACAGTTAAGCAGGGATTCTTCCGTCTGCAAGTACGCAAGCTTGAAAGTGGCGGCGCTGACGCATCGCCAACATCCGCCTATGATTGTTTATTGACCCACCTTCATCAGTTCCAGGGCTCTCGCCCCCTCACCTCAAATGAGGAGTTGAAAGATGTCGCTGACGCTTTACTACCATCCGCTGGCGTCGTTCTGTCACAAAGTACTCATTGCGCTCTACGAAAACGGCACCGAATTCGAGAGAAGAATCATCGATCTCGGGGACGCTGCCGACCGCGCAGAACTTCAGGCATTGTGGCCAATCGGAAAGTTTCCGATTATTCGCGACCATGTTCACCAGCGGAATCTGCCCGAGTCCAGCATCATCATCGAGTACCTGGATCGACGGTATCCAGGCAAACACAGACTGGTTCCAGACGATTGGGATAGCGCGCTGGAGGTCCGGTTATGGGATCGTTTCTTCGACCATTATGTACAAGTGCCGATGCAACAGATTGTCAGTGATCGACTACACGCGACCAACGGCGATTTGAGCAGAGAGCGATCCACGCTGGAAACCGCGTACGGCATGCTCGATCGCCGGATGGCGTCCAGAATCTGGGTGGCCAGCCCGGAGTTCAGCATGGCCGATTGCGCCGCCGCCCCGGCACTTTTCTATGCCAGCACGCTCGTGCCATTCCCCGATGACTACGGCCACTTGAGCGCCTATTTCGACAGGTTGGTACAGAGACCGTCATTTCAGCGGGTGATCGACGAAGCCAGGCCCTGGTTTTCGTTGTACCCGTTTGCGGATGCCATCGAGCAACGGTTTCTGGCGCCGGATAACGCATGAGTGGCTTTAACTGCCTTCGCGTTTGATGGCACGGCGTTTGCGATGTTGCTGGAAGGGATTCGAAAGGCTGTGAGAGATGGCTTGGGGGGTTGTGATCGCTCCTCTTGTATGATGCCCCGCTTCAGCGTGAGCCCCAGGCTAAAACCCGCCAAACCCAGGCCCGCAGTCGTCGAGGATTTTTCATGAATAGGCTTTACCGGACCTCCCGCCAGGGAGTGGCCGCCCCGCGGTTCGCGCTCAATTCCCTGAACCTGGGCTTGGGCCTGCTGCTGTCCAGCGCCGTGCCTTCGGTCTGGGCCGCCGCGACCGAACTACCGGCGGTGACCGTTACCGGCGAAGACACCTCCGGTTATCAGGCCGACAGCGCTTCGGTCGGTGGTTTCGAGGCGGCGCCATTGCTTGATACGCCGGCCTCGATTTCGGTGGTCAATGAAGCCTTGATCAAGGATCAGCAAGCCCGCCTGCTCAGCGAAGTACTGCGCAACGATGCTTCGGTGGGTGAAAGCTACGCGCCGGTCGGCTACTACGAAAACTTCGTCGTACGTGGCTTCTCCCTCAACTCCGCCAGCAGCTACAAGATCAACGGCCGCACCATCACCGGCGAGCAGAATGTCGGGCTGGAGAACAAACAGCAGGTGGAGTTGCTCAAGGGCCTTTCCGGCCTGCAAAGCGGCGTCAGCGAGCCCGGCGGGCTAGTCAACTATGTGACCAAGCGGCCTGCCGATGTGCGTTCGGTCACCGTCTCCACCGATGATCGCGGCAGTGGTTACCTGGCCACTGACGTCGGTGGATGGTTCGGCAGTGAGCAGCAGTTCGGCCTGCGCGCCAACCTTGCCCACGAAGACCTCCATTCCTACGTCGAACACACCAATGGCCAACGCGATTTCGCCTCGCTGGCCTTTGACTGGAACATCAGCCCCGATGCGCTGCTGCAATTGGACGCCGAGTACCAGACCAAGGAACAGCGCTCGGCACCGGGCTATCAACTGCTCGGCGGTTCCAGCCTGCCGCACCACGCCTCGCCGAAGAAGCTGCTGGCACACCAGAGTGGTTCGAAGCCGGTCACCACCGATGCGCTGAACCTCAATGGCAACTTCGAATACCGCTTCAGCGACCAGTGGAAAGGCAGCTTCAGCGCCTCGCGCAGCCGCGTGGTGATCGATGACTACAGCTCGTTCGCCTGGGGTTGCTACGGCTCCGCCAGTTGCGCCAGCGCTGCAGTGCCAAATTACTTCAGCCCCGAGGGCGACTACGACATTTACGATTTCCGCAGCCCCGACGATACCCGCCGCAACGACGAGGTGCAGGCTGCCCTTAGTGGCCGCTTCGAAACTGGCGGTCTGGGTCACGAACTGAGCGTGGGGACTAGCGCGTTCCGCCGCGTGGTGGACAAACGTGATGCCATCAACCAGATGATCGGCAGTGCCAACATCAACAGCGAGCCGGCTGATTTTGCCCGCTACGAAGGGCCGCTCAACGACGCCTACCGACGCCTGGACAGCCGCCAATACGGGCTGTTCTTCAATGACCGGATCAGCTTCAACGAGCAATGGCAGGCAGTGCTTGGCGGGCGCGAAGTGCGCCTGGATGAAGAGACCTTTGACAGCCAGGGCGACACCACCCGGCACACTCAACGCTATGTGTTCCTGCCCCAAGCCGCGCTGATCTACAAGCCGGTGCAAAACCTGTCGCTGTACACCCGCTACAGCAAGGGCCTGTCCCTGGGCGGCGAAGCGGCGTGGTTCACCACCAATGCCTATGAAATACTCGCGCCCACCGTATCGCGACAAATCGAGGCCGGTATCAAATACGACTGGCAGCGCATCAGTCTGGCCGCGGCGCTGTTCCAGATTCGCCAGGCCTACCAGTACTCGCGACCGAATGACGACGGCACATTCACGTTCACCCAACAGGGCGAACAGAAAAACACCGGGTTGGAGCTCTCGGCCAATGGCTGGGCCACACAACGCATGCAGATCTCCGCCAGTGTCGCGGCGATCCGCGCGCGAGTCACCGACAGCGGCACGCCAGCTTATGAGGGCCACCAGGCAATCAACGTTCCGACCCTGCGTGCCAGCCTCTACGGCGACTACGCCCTGCCCTGGTTCGACGGCCTGGCGCTGCTCGGCGCAGTGCAGTACAGCGCCAGCAAGTACGCCAACCGCCAAGGTGAGGTGCAGACCGGTGCCTACACCATCTTCAACATCGGCAGCCGCTACAGCACGCGCATCGACGGTTACGACACCGTGTTCCGCCTGACCGTGGACAACCTGTTCGATAAACGCTACTGGCGTGACGCCGGTGAATACATGGGCGATGGCTACGTGTTCCAGGGCGCCCCACTGACCGCCCGGCTGAGCGCCTCGATCAACTTCTGATCGTGCGCGCTGATCGTTTCAGTTGAGGAGTCCAGCCCCTAGCGTCGCGCCAATTCATGCCGGACGCATTGTTCGTAATACGTTTGCTTGATACCGGCAGGCTTGAGGCGCGAGGGACTGTTATAGGTTTGTTCGGTAATCCCCATGGCCGTCATGCGCATCCACGGCCGGGGGAATTTTCGCGATTGCAGTTTCTTGCGTGCCCCGTAAAGCGTGAATCCGGAAAGCTTCGACGCTTGCGCGTCTGCGGCTATGTCCGAGCCCCAGCTGCAGACGAAACGACTGTTATTGCTCAGTTCCTTTGCCTGAACCTCAAGCGAAAGAGTCACCAGGACAAACGTCGCAGCCATCCATACCAAAGTCCGCATATCGCCAACGCCTAACCTTCTGAAAAGAAAGCAAGTTTGACAACGAAACGGACATCGGGGGGCCAGCAGTTCGCCTCATTCCCGTCAGTGGACGGTTTTGAACGTCAGGATTACTTGAAGGCCTGACGTGGTTTATTCCACGCCAGGCAACGGCTCAAATACCGGATCCGTTCTGAAATGAGTCGCCCGAACCGGACTCTCTCTGCCAGGCCCGGTGCAAAAGATCGATGACTTCTTCATCCGATGTCTGCGAAAAATCCGTGTACCAATGTCCGATCGAAATCAGCCAATCGGGGATCAGTGGGCAAATCAGCTCGTCCACTTCATCGCGCAACGCCTCTGCCGTCTCAAGCGGTGCCACCGGCACGGCAACGACGATGCGAGACGGCGTTTGCAGGCGCACAGCCTGTATCGCGGCCATCATCGTGGCACCTGTCGCCAGGCCGTCATCGATCAGGATCACCACCTGATCCTTGAGTGCCACAGGTGCACGGGATGCCCGGTATACCCGCTCGCGACGCAACAACTCCTGCGTTTCCTTTGCAACCACGCCATCGAGCGTACGTTGATCAATACCGTTAGCCCGTAGCGCATCGTCATTGACAATTTGTATGCCGCCACTGGCAATCGCGCCCATGGCGAACTCCTGGTGGGTCGGTACTCCCAACTTGCGCACCAGCATCAGGTCCAGGCGAACCTCCAGGGCCGTGGCCACTTCATAGGCGACCGGAACGCCGCCACGGGGCAAGGCAAGGACGATGACATCGGCTCTTTTAGCGTATTTAAGCAACGGCTCCACCAGGCCTCGGCCGGCATCAACCCGGTCATGCAAGATGGTTTGCAATGAAGGACTAGTCATTTGAAAACCTCCCTGGGGCGGGAACCCGGTAAGGATGCCCGCCCCTAGACCGCCAGAATGCTGCAAGGCACCTGATACAGAATATGTTCGGTGGTGCTACCGAGCAGCCGCTCCAGGCCGTGGTATTGAGCTCTGCCCATCACGACCACATCCACTTGATGCACGTGGGCGAACTCACTCAGCACCGGGACCGGTTGTCCCATGATGAAATGCCGACACTCAGGGGGTACACCGAACCGAGCGGCCAGCTTGAGAAAAGCTTTTTCCAGGTCGTTGCGCAACTCCTTGGTCAGCTCCGAGAGCGTCAGACCGCCGTCCATATCCGCCAGAAAAGCTGCCGAAATGTCACACGCGTACAGCAGGTGCAGCTCGGCATTGCACTGCAACGCCAGGCTGGAAGCCTGCAAGATGATCCGGTCATTGAGTTCACTGTTCGAAGGCTCGGTGTCTGACACGTCAACCGCGGCCACCACCTTCTGCGGCAAGGCATGGCACTCACCCCCCACCAGATAAACCGGGACCGGACAATGGCGCAACAAACGCCAATCCAGCGGCGTGAAGAATGCGCGCTTGAGCACGGGTTCATGCTGCACTTGCTTGATCAACAGATCGGGCTGCATTTGCGTGACATGGTCAAGGATGTCCTGACGCATGTTATCGGCCCATGCGACTTCGGTTGTCACCTCGATTCCCCGGCCTTGCATCTTTACCGCCTGCTCATCGAGCCAGTCGCGGTGCTCCTGCAGGTAGGTCGCCCGGGCCATTTTGCGGTCGCCTTCTTCGAGCAGCGACAGAATGTCCAACGAGGGAATCAGGCCGGCAATGTGCAAGCTCGCCCCGCTGGCCTTGGCCAGGGCGGCGCCATGGTTTATCGCAGGAGAATGGCGCAGCAGCGGGTTGATGATCAGTAATAACCGTTGATACTGGCTCATGATCTGACTCCAGACAGGTTGATCCTCGACGCCGGCTCGAGAATCCAGCATCAGGCCCAGACTCCGCCCTTAAAGCCTCTTAGGCGTTGATTTATATCAATTCCTTGAATGAGGCATTGCAGGGGCCACTTGAAAAGAATAGTTCACAACGGTGCTGTGCAACTCGTGCCGGACTCATCCGCGATGGCCGTTCGCCTGAAAATCGGCGATCTGCTGCCACATCGCGATCGGGTTGGAATACATGGGGAAATGCCCGCACTGCGCAATCGGCGCCAACCGCACGCCCTGGGCCTGGATATGCGGCAGATAGGACAATGAAGCGTTCTGCTCGCCGTACATGAACATGCGCGGGCATTGCAGGCCGAGGAACTTGCCCATCAAGTCGGCGTTGTCGGAGAGATCAACCATCGACTCGAAAATCCCGCGCACCGCACCGGCACGAACCTTGTGCCGCAAACTGGCGGCATAAAGTGCACTGGCATAAGCCGGCGCGTGCCGGGCGCGTTCGATGAAGGCGGCGAAAAATACCTCAGGATCGTCCACCGGGTAATCGACGATCTGCCGGCTGAGGAAACAGTCCTCCGGGGCGATATTGCCCTCGATGTCGACGAAGCTGAGTACCCGGCCCGGGTATTGATGAGCCAGCATCAGTGCGGTCAGTCCGCCCATGGAATGGCCGACCAGATGAAAGCGTTCGATACCGAAATGCTCCAGCACCTGCAACGCGGTTTTCAGCTGAAAAGGGATGGAAATCCGCGAAAGGTCGTCGCACTGACTTTCGCCGCAACCCGGTGCGTCATAAGCGATGAAAGGATGACCGGCGAACGCGGCTTGCTGCACGATGTCGGCATAGTCTTCCTTGGTCGAGCCAAACCCATGCAGGAACACAATCGGCGCCAGGACACCGTCGCGGTGAAGAGTGGCGATGTTCAGCTGGACGCCCTCCACCGTCAGAGGGATGTGCGCTTGAGTGAAGGTTTCGGGTGTGGACACGTGATGGATTCCTTGAGCGAAAAGGGTGACCGCCGGGCCGCAAATGCTGTTCACTGTGGCGAGCGAGCTTGCTCGCGCTTGAGTGAGCAGCACTCACAAAAATAGGCAATGTTTGTCCGATTTCTGGGGCCGCTACGCAGCCCAGCGCGAGCAAGCTCGCTCGCCACAGGTTGCGCCGGCAGGCCGTCAATTTCGCGGGGATCGGACCTTCTGTAAATTCCTCATTCGGGAATACCGTCATAGGTCAAACCTATCAAACTGTTTTTTGGAGCCGGGCAACCACCTCCTCCACCAGCGGATTGGGCCGATCGGCATTCCAGGCCACTGCGGTGGTCACCACATTGAGCGGCTGGCTCAGCGGTCGCAGTACCACATTATCGGGGGCGAGTTTTTTCAGCGACGCCGGCACCAGGGCGATGCCTTGCCCACAACTGACGAAAGCGATTTGCGAAGCGACGGAGCGCACCTCATGCAGCACGCGCGGGGAAAAACCACTGGCGCGGCAGGTCGCGATCAGATTGTCGAAGTACACCGGGCTGACCTTTCGGGAAAACATCACCAAGGGCTCGGTGGCCAGGCTCGACAGGCTGATGCGCTTGCGCGAAGCCAATGGGTGATCGCTGGGCAAAGCCACGACCAGGCGATCCTCGGTCAGCGGCAGAGACTTGATCGAGGCCCCCAGATCACCGTCCAGACGGGCGAAGGCCAGGTCGATGTCCCCGGCTTCCAGCGCAGGCACGGCTTCGACGCTGTCGATTTCCCGCACGGACACGGTGAGGTGCGGGTAATCGATCTTCAGTTGCTCGATCAACCCGGGCAACACATCGAACATCGCCGTGGAAATCGCGCCGACGGTCAACATCCCCGACTGCCCCGCCACCGCCTCTTCCACGGCCAGTTCCAGGCGCTCCAGTTGCTCGGCGAATTTGCGCACCGCCGGCAGGATCGCTGCCCCCACCGGAGTCAGCTTCGCCCCTCGCCGCGAGCGGTCGAACAGTTTGACCTTGAGCGCCTGCTCCAGCACTTGAATCTGCTCGCTCAGCGGCGGCTGGGACATTCCCAGGCGTTTGGCGGCGCGGCCGAAATTCTGTTCTTCGGCAACGGCCAGGAACAACCAGAGGTGACGAATCAAGCGGAAATTGATCATGGTTAATCCATAGGTTTAACGTATGTAACGCTTCTGTGATTAGTAATATACCTATCAAATTGTCTCGCTGACACTGGGCGCCTCCGTCACCACTGGGACTTTCCCATGATCAATAAGAGTTTGCTGGATCGCTTGGCGGCGCTGGACACCAACACGGTTTCCGACGCACTCGACTTCCTCGGCCTGCCGGGCGCCACCGTGGGGCTACGCCCGCTGTGGAACTGCCCGAAGATCGTCGGCCGCGCCAGTACCGTGTTGCTGGCGCCCAAGTCCGACACCCTACCGACCGTGCACCTGATTACTCCGGTAGTTGAACAAATCGACAGCGACGATCGTGTGCTGGTGATCGCCGGTGGCATCGAAGGTATCTCCTGCTGGGGCGACATCCTCGCCAACGCGGCGGCCGGCAAGCAGGTGCGCGGCACGGTGATCGACGGTTTCAGCCGCGACATCGACGGCAGCGAGGCGATTGGTTACCCGGTTTATGGTCGTGGGGTCACCATGATCAGTGCGCGCAATCGGGTGGTGCAGATCGATGCGGCGGTGACGATCAAGGTGGCCGGTGTTGATGTCAGCGAGGATGACTATGTCATTGCCGATACCTGCGGCACCGTATTCGTCCCCCAAACCGATATCGAAAAGGTCATCGATCTCGGTGAGCGCATCGCCCGTCGCCAGGACGGCATGGTCGAGGCCGTTCGCAGCGGTCGTTCGGTGGCCGAGGTAATGCACGACACCCAATTCGAAGCGATCCGCGTGGAGCACGCCTGATGAATCTTGAAGATAAAGAACTGGTCGCCTTGTTTGAAGGCCTCGACACTCCTGGCGTCTCCGATGCCCTGGACAAGCTCGGCCTGCCCGGGCAATGCCTCGGTGTGGCGCCACTGGACAATTACCGCAAGGTCATCGTCGGACCGGCGTTCACCGTGCAGTACGTCTCGGCCAGCGTCCCGCCGGGCACGGTGGGCGATTTCATCGAAGACGTCGCACCCGGCGACGTGGTGGTAATCGACAACGGCGGCCGCACCGACTGCACCGTTTGGGGCGACATCATGACCCAGTACGCCGGCACCCGACAGATCGCCGCCACGGTCATCGACGGGGTGTGCCGTGACGTGAACAAAGCGTTGGGCGATGGCTACCCGATCTTCAGCAAGGGTCGCTTCATGCGTACCGGCAAAGACCGCGTGCAAGTGCAGTCGGTCAACCAGCCGGTGTCTATCGGCACGGCGCGGGTCTGTTCCCGTGACATCGTGGTCGCCGATGCCAACGGCGTGGTGATCGTGCCTCGCGCCCGTGCCGCTGAAGTGGCGGCATGTGCCCGTCAGATCGAATCGGTCGAAGCCGACATTCGCGCCCTGATCACCCAAGGCAAAACCCTTAAAGAAGCCCGGGCCGCCCTGGGTTACCACAACCTGCAGAGGAAAGTCTGATGACCACGCTCCCCTTCCCCCAGGATTTTCGCGCGCGGGCAAAAGTACTGGGCAGTTCGACACTGTACGAAGCGTCCCATCTGCCCTGCGCAGTCGACAGTGCGATCCGGCCGATCTGGGACGGCGCCTTCATCGCCGCCCCCGCCTACCCTCTGGAGTGTTCGCCGGGCGACAACCTGGCCCTGCATCTGGCGATGGAACGGGTGCCCCGTGGCAGCGTACTGGTCGTGGGCACGGGGGGCTTCATCGCCGGTTATTGGGGCGAGGTGCTCACCGTGGCGGCGGAAGCGGCTGGCGTGGTGGGTCTGGTGATCGATGGGGGCGTACGCGATATCGCTGCCTTGAAGAAACGCCAATTCCCGGTATTTGCCCGTGGTATCTCGGTCAAAGGCACGGTCAAGGCCAGCGCCCCCTCGGTAGGACAACCGTTCAATTTCAATGGTGCTTTCGTAGCGCCGGGCGATCTGGTGGTGGCTGACGATGACGGCGTGATCATCATCCCCAAGGCCGATGCGGCACGTACCCTCGCAGAAGGCGAATCGCGCGCGAACAAGGAAGCGCAAATGATGCAGGCGCTGACCGAAGGCCGCTCCACGCTGGAACTGATGAACCTGACAGACTGGAGAACCCGGGCATGAGCACCGACATTCAGCGCCTCAACCAACGCCTGGCCAGCGCACAACCCTCGGCGACTTATCGGATCATGGACCGGGTGGCGGAGCGCCGGGCACAAGGGGCGAAGATCATTTCGCTGTGTGCCGGCGAACCCGATTTCGATACTCCCAAACATGTGCGTGAAGCAGCCACTCACGCCATCGAGCATGGCCACACTCGCTACACCCAGGTCGCCGGTGTGCGCTCGTTGCGAGAAGCGGTGGCGGCCAAGTTCCGCCGCGAAAACGGTCTGGACGTGAACTGGCAAGACACGCTGGTTTGCAACGGTGGCAAACAGGTGATCTACAACGCGCTGGCCGCGACCCTCAACGAGGGCGATCAGGTCATCGTGCCGGCGCCGTACTGGGTCAGTTACCCGGAAATGGTGCAACTGTGCGGCGGTGAAGCGCGGATCGTCACGTGCGATGCCGGTACCGGTTTCAAACTGACGCCTGCGGCACTGGCTGCCGCGATCACCCCGCAGACCCGTTGGTTGATCCTCAACTCACCGTCCAATCCGACCGGTGCGGTGTACAGCGAGACGGAACTTCGTGCCCTGGCGGCCGTGCTGCTGGATCATCCCCACGTGCTGATTCTGGCCGATGACATCTATGAACACCTGATCTTCGACGATCAAGCGTTCTACACCCTGGCCCAGGTGGAGCCGCGACTGGCGCCAAGAACCCTGACCATGAACGGTGTCTCCAAGGCCTACGCCATGACCGGCTGGCGCATCGGCTTTGCCACCGGGCCGCGCTGGTTGCTGGAGGCCATGGGAAAATTGCAGGGCCAGCAGACTTCTGGCGCGAGTTCTGTCTCGCAACAAGCCGCACTCGCCGCGCTAGAGGGGCCGAAAGACTTCATCCGCGAAAGCCGTGCCGCTTTCCAGGAGCGTCGCGATTTGATGGTGGCGCTGCTGAACGACACACCGGGACTGGAATGCGTGAGCCCGGCGGGCGCGTTCTACGCATTCGCCTCCTGTGCGGGCCTGATCGGCCGCACCTCGCCCGCCGGTCGAGTGCTGCACACCGACGAAGATGTCGCCCATGCGCTGCTCGACGAAGCCGATGTGGCGGTGGTGCATGGCAGTGCGTTCGGCCTTGGCCCCTATATTCGCATTGCCTATGCCCTCGACGACGCTTCATTGCGCCAGGCCTGCGAAGCCATCCGCGCGTTCTGTACAGCGCTGCGTTAAGGAGTACGTGAACCCAGTCAGTTAAACGCATTCCCTGTGGGAGCGGGCTTGCCCGCGATGAGGGAGTGTCAGTCGACATTAATGTTGCCTGATACTCCGCCTTCGCGGGCAAGCCCGCTCCCACAGGTTCCGTGGTTGGCTGATTGGTATTGGGCAATCACCAGGTTTGGTTTGTGACTCGGGTATTCGTCATCCAGTCCCAACAACAAACAACTCCAACATGGCCCAAACAGCATGCACCCGCAAAGACTGATCCTGCACAACGAGTTGCACGCGCGTCCTTCTCTGTATTTCGATGAGCCCGCCCACGTGTTTCATCTGGCGTTTCTGGCGAATGACGGGCAGTGCGACACCCTGCTGAGTCGCTGCTGCCCCGGCCCGGTCGACCCGGATGCGGCGCAGGGCATCACCGAGCTGGAGGGCCATGCCTTGAAGTGGGAGCGGCACGCGGAATTCCTGACGCTGACGCTGGTGGTGCCCTCCTCCAGTCACGAGCCATGCTGGAGCCCGCCACCCAAAGCCTTGATGGAGCGGGTCGAGCCCTTCATGCAGCACATGATCAACGCTGTGCAGATTGTGGTGCGCACTGATACGTCCTTTTCTGGTGATCTGTCTGTTTATGGATTCAAAGATCCTAGCGGCTCTTGCATCGGCGGTGGCGATGCGACGGTCTGGAGCGATTTTCGCCTGAGCGCCGATGGCACCAACCGTTTCCTGTTCATTAATAAACGCCTGAATGCGTATCGGCTGGGACGGATGATCCGCCGCCTGCTGGAAATCGAAACCTACCGAATGATGGCTTCGCTTTCACTCATCACCGCGAAAGCCTTGAGCACTCAGCTCAACGTCTTCGACAAGACCCTGGTAAACCTCTCGGAACGTAACGCCGGCCCGGATACCGGAAATGCGAAAGCGTTGCTGACCGACATTGCCAACCTGTCGGCACAAGTGGTCAGCAGCAGCGCAAAAACCCGACACCGCTTCAGCGCCACTCAGGCCTATGCACAGTTGGTTTTCGAACGCCTGGGCGAACTGCGCGAAAGTCATGTGGGTGATTGCCAGCGACTGGGTATCTTCATCGAAAGACGCTTTAAACCCACGGTCAGATACTGCGCCGTCACCGAACAACGCCTGGAGCAACTGGCCGAAAGCGTGGCCAACCTCGGGGACTTGTTGCAGGCCCGTGTGCAGGTCGAAATGGAAGAGCAGAACTCGGAAATTCTGAAAAGCCTGAACGCCCGTGCCGACACTCAAATCAAAATCCAGCGCGCGGTCGAAGGCTTGTCGATTATCGCCATCACCTATTACTTGTTGAGCCTGTTCAAGCTGTTCTACTCGGGGCTGCACGTCATGGGCGCGGACATTTCCGCGAGAGACGCCATGCTGGCCATGACCCCGCTCGCGCTCTGCGTCCTGCTGTTTATTTTGATCAGAATCAGGAAAGCCAAAGAGCATTAATACGCGGCACAAGAATCGACCGATTCCGAAGCTGACATCCGTGATGATCCACTGCGGATCCGGCTGGCCCGACCGAGGGCTAAAACCTCACCAATGGATCCATACAATCGTTAACAAACAGAATCAGTTTGACAAACACCCTACAAATCACCATTAATGGATCCACTAAATAACAACAAACAGCCTTGGAGAATCTCCATGTACCCCAAGAACACCTGGTACGTCGCCTGTACGCCCGATGAACTCGCCGACAAGCCGCTAGGCCGTCAGATCTGTGGTGAAAAGATGGTTTTTTATCGCGGTCACGAAGGCAAGGTGGCCGCTGTCGAGGACTTCTGCCCGCATCGCGGCGCACCGCTGTCATTGGGCTACGTGGAAAATGGCAATCTGGTGTGCGGCTATCACGGCCTGGTAATGGGGTGCGACGGCAAGACCGTGGAAATGCCCGGGCAACGGGTTCGCGGTTTTCCCTGCAACAAGACGTTCGCCGTGGTCGAGCGCTACGGATTTATCTGGGTCTGGCCTGGCGATCAGGCATTGGCCGACGCAGCGCTGATCCATCATCTGGAATGGGCGGTCAGCGACGAGTGGGCCTATGGCGGCGGCCTGTTCCACATCCAGTGCGACTACCGCCTGATGATCGACAACCTGATGGACCTGACGCACGAAACCTACGTTCACGCGTCCAGCATCGGCCAGAAGGAAATCGACGAAGCACCTCCGGTGACCACAGTCGATGGCGACGAGGTGGTCACCGCCCGCCACATGGAAAACATCATGGCCCCGCCCTTCTGGCGCATGGCTCTGCGCGGCAACAACCTGGCCGACGATGTGCCAGTGGATCGCTGGCAGATCTGCCGCTTCACCCCGCCCAGTCATGTGCTGATCGAAGTCGGTGTGGCCCATGCCGGCAAAGGTGGTTATCACGCTCCCCAACAGTTCAAGGCGTCGAGCATCGTCGTCGACTTCATCACCCCGGAAACCGAAACCTCGATCTGGTACTTCTGGGGCATGGCGCGCAACTTCAACCCGCAGGATGAAGCCTTGACCGCGAGCATTCGCGAGGGTCAGGGGAAGATTTTCAGCGAGGACCTGGAAATGCTCGAACGCCAGCAACAGAACCTGCTCAGCCATCCCCAGCGCAACTTGCTCAAGCTCAATATCGACGCCGGTGGCGTGCAGTCGCGCCGTGTTCTGGAGCGCCTTCTCGCCCGGGAAAAAACACCGCAGGAGTCAATGGCATGATCGAAGTGCTGGTGGTATCCCGCAACAACGAAGCCCAGGACATCTGCAGCTACGAGCTGGCCAGTGTCGATGATCGACCGCTACCGACCTTCAGCGCCGGCGCGCATATCGACGTGCATCTGCCTGGCGGCTTGATCCGGCAATACTCTTTGTGCAACCACCCTGAGGAACGCCATCGCTACCTGATCGGCGTGCTCAAGGACCCGACCTCTCGTGGTGGTTCACTGGCCATGCACGAGCAAATCCACGCTGGCATGCGGCTGTCTATCAGTGAGCCGCGCAATCTGTTTCCGTTGGCGCATGAGGCCCGGCGCAGCCTGCTCTTCGCTGGCGGTATAGGCATCACCCCAATCCTCTGCATGGCGGAACGACTGGCCCATAGCGGCGCGGATTTCGAGCTGCACTACTGCGCCCGTTCGCGAGAGCGCGCGGCCTTTGTCGAACGCCTGCAACACTCGCCTTTTGCCCACCGGGTATTCCTGCACTTCGATCAGGAACCCGACACTGCGCTGGACGCGGCCAGGGTCCTGGCCACGCCACACAATGACGTTCATTTATATGTGTGTGGCCCCGGCGGTTTTATGCAGCATGTGCTGGACACGGCCAAGGCCAAAGGCTGGCAGGAGCAATGCCTGCATCGCGAGTACTTCGCCGCCAACCCCGTCGACACTGGCGCCGATGGCAGTTTCTCGATCAAGGTCGCCAGCAGCGGCCAGGTCTTCGAGGTGCCGGCCGACAAGAACGTGGTGCAGGTACTGCAAAACCAGGGCATCGAAATCGCCATCTCCTGCGAACAGGGCATTTGTGGCACCTGCCTGACTCGGGTTCTGGAGGGCGTGCCGGAACACCGTGACCTGTTCCTCACCGAGGATGAACAGGCCTGCAACGACCAGTTCACTCCTTGCTGCTCGCGCTCGAAAACGCCGCTGCTGGTGCTGGATATCTGAAAGATATCGTGCCTATTCCGAGCGGAGAATGACCTTCATCCGCTCTTCGGCTGTCGCCGAGCCGAAGATCTCGGCATAGCGTAACGTGGCGTTGGCGTGCTCGCGCATGATCGCTTCGGCACGCGCACCCTGGCGGTTGACCAGGGCATCGAACACCGAATGATGTTGCATGTGGGCGTAATTGAAGCGTCGGTATTCCCGGACCATGTCGTTGCGGTCCACTGCCAGGGCTGTTACCGAAGCGAAGGGCAAGTGATCGTTGCGCGCCAGTGCGTCGGCGATCGCCGGGTTGTGGCTGCCTTCGACAATCACTTCGTGAAAACGCATGTTGAGATCGTGATAGACCTCCAGGTCCTCGATGGTCACAAACCCCTTGTCGAACAGCTGATCACCTTGCATCAGGCACTGTTCAAGGGTCGCGCGGGCCTCGTCCGATAGCCCGCGCTCGGCGGTCTGACGCGCCGCCAGGCCTTCGAGTACACCTCGCACTTCAACCGCACCGGCAATGTCATCGGGGCTGACCGAACGCACCTGAAATCCACGCCCGCCAAAGCGCACCAGCAAGCCTTCCTGCTCCAGCGTGCGGAACGCCATGCGCACCGGCATTCGCGAAACACCGAACAACTCCGCTGTGGGAACTTCCATCAAGCGCTCGCCAGCCGCCAGCTCGCCCGAGGCGATCATCTTGCGCAACGCGACCAGCACCGTTTGACCGGGCTTACTCATCCAGGCAACTTCCAGAAAGGTGGGGCTGCATAGTAACGCAAGACAGTGACGCAAGGATTGGGCTGACTGCAGATCTACTTCAGCCTTGATACGCCGGGTTTTCGATCAGCAGCGCCATGCCCTGCCCGCCACCGACACACGCGGCGGCAATGCCATAACGTAGATTGCCCTCGCGCAGTTGCCTGGCCAGGGTCAGCACCAGGCGCAAACCCGTGGCGGCCAGAGGATGTCCCAAAGCAATCGAGCCGCCCCGCCGGTTGAGCCGGTCACCGTCCAGTTCAAGCGCCTGGGCCACAGCCAATACCTGAGCGGCCTGGGCCTCATTGATTTCCAGTAAGCCGATGTCGCCAAGGGCCAAACCACTGCGTTGCAGAAGCAACTGGATGGCTGGCGCCGGCCCGATCCCCATCAATTCTGGTGCCACGCCTACCACGGCACTGGCCAGCAAATGGGCCAATACCGGACGCCGGGCGGTAGATGCTCGCCCCACCAGCGCGGCCGCCGCGCCATCAACCACCGCGCAACTGTTGCCGGCCGTTTGCACACCGCCGGCATGCACCGCTCGCAACCGGCCCAAGGCGTCCAGATCGGTGGGTCGCGGATGACTGTCGCGAGTCACGCGGTCTACGCCCCGTGGCAACTGGATACTGCGTGGCTGATAGCCAGTCAGTTCAAAGCGCTCATTGCCGAGCGCCACCAGCTCCGGTTCAAACCAGCCCTCGGCCTGGGCCTGCAGCGCCAGTTGATGGCTGTCGAGGGCGAAGCGATCCACCTCTTCGCGGCTCAGGCCATGCCGCCGGGCCAGGTTGTCGGCTGTGGTGATCATGTCTACGCCCGGGGCCGGGTCGTAGAGGGCCTCCCAGAGAAAGTCCTTGAATTCCACGCCCGCACCGAGCCGGAAACCACCTCGGTGGGTGTAGGCGGCAATCGGATTGCGCGACATGGACTCGGCCGCTACGCACAGGGCCAACTGCACGCCGTCATCCAGCTGCCTGGCGGCCTGCCGCAAGAGTTCGAAACCGGTGGCGCAGATGCGCTGCACACCCAGTGCCGGAGTCTCTTGCGGCACGCCACTGTAGAGGCCGATATGCCGAGGCAGCAGGTAAGCATCGAAACTGGCCTGAGCCATGGAGCCGGCGAGCACGCTATCGACCGCGGATGGATCGATAGCGGCGCGGGCAAGCACCTCGCGCCCGACCTTGATCCCCAGGTCGATCGGCGAAACCTGGGCCAAGGCCCCGCCGAGATCGACCCAAGGTGTGCGCAGCGCTTCGAAAATGGCTACATCGCCAAAGCTCGAATACTGCCCCGTACCGCTCACGGCAGAGGTCCGGCACGCAAGATGGAAGGTTCTTCGCCGCGATACAGCGCCTCGACCTTGTCGGCGCGCCACTGCAACACCGCGCGCTGGTTGATCGAGCCTTTGTCGGTGATTTCACCGCGGTCGATGGACGCGGGTTCGTCGAGCAGCGCGATCCATTCCAGGCGGCTGGCATTCCCGGTGGCGTCGCGATTGAGCCGTTGCAGCCAATCGCCGAACCACTGACGCACCGGCGCGCTGGCCAGGACCTCGGCATCGCTGGCGTGAGCACTCAAACCGGCCAGACGTCGGCATTCGTACAACCGGGGAAAGACCAGCGCCCCCAGGCACTCGCGGTCCGGCGCGGCCACCACCAAGTCCTGAACATAGGGCGAACCTTCGAGCACCGCGCGATTGCGCAACGGGCCGACGCTGACAAACACGCCGGAGCTCAGTTTGAAGTCCTCGGCGATGCGCCCGTCGAACATCAGCCCCAGTTGCGGATCGCGGGCGTCGGCCAGTTTCAACGCGTCGCCGGAGCAGTAAAAGCCCTGCTCGTCGAACACTTCCGCGGTCTGCTGCGGCGCACGCCAGTAACCCGGCATGATGTGCGGCCCGCGAAAACGCCCCTCCAGCTTGCCGTCCACCGGCACAAGCCGGACTTCGCAACCGGGGGCCGGCAGACCGATGTAGCCGGCCATGGACAATGGCCCAGTGGTGAACGTGCAGGACGGTGCCGCCTCGGTCATGCCGAGCCCGGCCATCATGCGAATACGTTCGCCGCAATGCTGTTCGGCGACCCGGTCCAGACGATCCCAAACGCGTTGGGACAAACCGGCGGCGGCGAAAAAGAACAGCTTCATGCGCGAGAAGAAACATTCGCGCAACTCGCCGTCCTGCTCCAGCGCGTTGACCAGTTCTTCCCAGCCCTTGGGCACGGTGAGGTACGCGGTGGGCGATATTTCCTTGAGGTTGCGCAGTGTTTCAGCAAAACCCAGGGCGGTCGGCTTGCCGTCGTCCAGATAAAAGGTGCCGCCGTTGTACAGCACGATGCCGACGTTGTGGCTACCGCCGAAGGTGTGATTCCACGGCAGCCAATCCACCAGCACCGGTGGTTCTTCGCCGAACACCGGAAAGGTCTGCAATAGCATCTGCTGGTTGGCGCAGAGCATGCGCTGGGTGGTGATCACTGCCTTGGGCAACTTGGTGGAACCTGAGGTAAACAGGAACTTGGCGATGCTGTCCGGCCCGGTAGCCGTGAAAGCACAATCGGCCTCGGCACTGCCGGGTTGTTCCAGCAGACTGGCAAAGCTCGCCTGATTGCGGCCAGGAATTTGACCGCGCACGGTGATCAGCGGCGTTTCGGCCGGCAGCACCGCATCGATCGCCCGCTGATAAGCCGCGGCGTCGCTGACGAACACCAGGCCAGGTTGCAGCAGGTTGCAGACATGCCGCAGCTTGGCGAAATCCTGGGACAACAATGAATAGGCAGGAGAAACCGGGCAATAAGGAATCCCGGCATACATCGCGCCCAAGGCAATCTGTAAATGCTCGATGTCGTTGCCCGAGAGGATCGCCAGCGGTCGTTCGGCCGAAAGCCCATGACTCAGCAGGCTTTGGGCAATGGCGCGGACGCTGGTCAGCATCTCGGCGTAACTCACTCGACGCCAGTCGCCGCCGTCCTGGCGAGCAGCGATAAAGGTCTGTTGCGGGCGCACATGGGCCCAATGCACCAGGCGATCCAGCAAACGTACAGGCAACTTGGCCAAAGGCTCCAGGGAGCGCATGTGCAGGATGCCCTGCTCTTCGCTGACCTCGACCGCAGGATGACCGATGGACACCTGGCGATAGCGCGGCGCGTTGGCTTCGGTCTGGGGTGGCGATCTGAATTCGGAACTCACGTGCTTGTTCTCCATCAAGGCACGCCACCGGCTCGCAGAAATGCGTTCAACCAGGGCATGGCAGCAGCCTCTTTATTGTTATGTCTGCCTGCACGCGGGCAGCGATTGCTCTCAAGCGTTCGCTCGCCCGACGGTGCGGCGGATGCTCAGATCGGGTAGTGCCGCGGGCCGTTCTGCAAGGTCACCCAGCGTAACTGGGTGAAATGCTCGATGGACGCCTTGCCGCCAAAACTGCCATAGCCGCTGGACTTGACCCCGCCGAAGGGCATCTGCGCCTCATCGTGCACGGTCGGGCCGTTGATATGGCAGATGCCCGACTCGACTCGCTGGGCCAGGGCCAGCGCGCGGCCGGTGTCGCGGCTGAAAATCGCCGCCGACAGACCGAACTCGGAATCGTTGGCCAGGCGCAACAGGGCTTCATCGCCCTCGCCGCGCAACACCACCGCCACCGGGCCGAAGGACTCTTCGCGGTACAGGCGCATGGCATCGGTGACGCCGTCGAGCAAGGTCGGCTGCAAAATGCTGCCCTCAAGTTGGCCACCCGAGACCAGAGTCGCACCCTTGTCGAGGGCATCGTCGATCATCAGTTTGATCCGTTCACCAGCGCTGCTGTCCACCAGGGAACCGAGCACCGAACCTTCGGCGTTGGGGTTGCCGGCGGGCAAGGTGGCGATCTTCGCCGCGAGCTTGGCGACAAAGGCATCGGCCACTTTGGCATCGACGATCAGGCGCTCGGTGGACATACAGATCTGTCCCTGGTTGAAGAAAGCGCCGAAGGCTGCAGCCTCCACCGCTGCATCCAGGTCGGCATCCTCCAACACCAGGAACGACGCCTTGCCTCCCAGTTCCAGCAACGCCGGTTTGAGATGACGCGCCGACAGTTCACCGACGATGCGCCCGACATGGGTCGAGCCGGTGAAGTTGACCCGACGCACCGCCGGGTTGGCGATCAGCCGCTCGACAATCTCCGCGGCATCCTGGGGTGCGTTGCTGATGACGTTGACCACGCCATCGCCGAGGCCTGCGTCCTGCAACACCTGGCCGATCAGTCGGTGCACCGCCGGGCTCAGTTCCGACGCCTTGAGCACCACGGTGTTGCCGCAGGCCAACGGCATGGCGATGGCGCGGGTGGCGAGGATCACCGGGGCGTTCCAGGGCGCGATGCCCAGCACCACGCCGCAGGGTTGACGCAAGGCCATGGCGAAGCTGCCGGGCACATCGGAGGGAATGATTTCGCCGGTGATCTGAGTAGTCATGCACGCGGCTTCGCGCAGCATGTTGGACGCCAGATGCACATTGAAACCGTACCAGTTAGCCATCGCGCCAGTCTCACCGGCCGCCGCGATGAATTCCGCACTGCGGGCCTGCAACTGTTCGGCCGCGCGCAGCAGCCGGGTACGTCGTTCATTGGGGGCCAGGGCCGCCCAGGTCGGGAATGCCGCTTTGGCCGCGGCCACGGCGGCGTCGGCATCGTCCAGGGTGGCGGCGGCAACCCGCGACACGACTTCGCCGGTCACCGGATTACGTCGTTCGAAGGTTCGACCGTCTCGGGCGGGGCACGACTGGCCGCCGATCAGCAGGGGCACGTCCAGCATGGTGATTCCTCTTTATTGTCTTTTTCGGGAATACGTTCGAGGGGCTCACAGTAGCGCCAAGGCGCCGGGGCGAACAGCTGGCGGACGCTCGATCGCCCAGCCAACTCGCCCTGATTCAATGCCGGGTTTCAGCGTTTGTAAGTCTGCAAACCGGGCTTGATGCTCTTGTCGTCGAGGAACTGCTTCATGCCTTGCTCGCGACCACCTTCGGTGTCCAGCAGACGCGACTGATCGAGCTTGGCGTACAGGTAATCTTCGTTCTGCTCCCAAGTCAGTTCGCGGCAACGCTTGAAGCCGTGCTTGGCCGCCCGCAGCACCACCGGGTTTTTCTCCAGCAGGTTACGCGCCAGCTCGATCGTCACTTCACGCAGTTGCGCCAGGGGTACGCTCTCGTTGACCAGGCCCATCTCGGCGGCTTTTTTCCCATCAAAGGTCTTGCCGGTCATGATGTAGTACAGCGACTGCCGATGGCCCACGGTGTCGGCCATGGCTTTGCTCACCAGGTTGCCCGGCGGGATGCCCCAGTTGATTTCCGACAGGCCGAAGGTCGCTTCATCGGCGCAGATCGCCAGGTCGCAGGCCACCAGCGGGCTGAAACCACCACCGAAGCACCAGCCGTTGACCATGGCGATGGTTGGCTTGGCATACATGCGCAGCAGTTTCCATTGCCATTGCGAGGCTTCACGGCGGATTTTTTCCTGAAGGATTTCCGGGCCGGCATCCACTTCGCGGAAGTATTCCTTGAGGTCCATGCCGGCGGTCCAGGCTTCGCCCGCACCGGTCAGCACCAGTACACCGGCGTCTGGATCCTGCTCCAGGGTTTCCAGAACGTCGATCATCTCGCGGTTCAATGTCGGGCTCATGGCGTTGCGTTTTTCCGGGCGGTTGAGGATGACCCACGCGATGCCTTCCTCGATTTCCACTTTGACCGTTGTCCAGCGACCTTCGTAATTGCTCATGGTGATGCTCTCTTGTTCTTGGCTTGACGATGGGTAAAAACTAAACCCCAATATTAGTTATGTCAATTAACTATTAATGAAATTAACCGAATATTTTTTGTCCCGAAAACAGGCGCAACGCCCAGAGATCTGAAAGAGGCCATGGCTATCCCCGGCCAATCTCGGCAAACTAGATAGTCTTCTTAACCGCCAGCTGAGGATTCACCCTGCAATGGCCAAGTCTTCCAAGATTGCCGCCGCCCCCGAGGCCCCTGCCGACAGCGCCGAAACCCAGGCGCCGCTGGATTCCGCCCTGGACGATCTGATCGGTTACGCCATGCGCCGGGCGCAGCTGAAACTGTTCCAGAATCTCATTGGTCGGCTCTCGGCCCATGACTTGCGACCGGCGCAGTTCTCGGCCCTGGCGATCATCGACCAGAACCCAGGGCTGATGCAGACCGACCTGGCCAAGGCCTTGACCATCGAGCCACCGCAGGTAGTACCGCTGCTGAACAAACTGGAAGAACGGGCGCTGGCGGTGCGGGTGCGTTGCAAGCCAGACAAGCGCTCCTATGGGATTTTTCTCAGCAAGACCGGCGAGACGCTGCTCAAGGAATTGAAGCAGATCGCTGCCGAGAGCGACATGGATGCAACGTCCAACCTCGACAGCCAGGAGCGCGAAGAACTGCTCAGGTTGCTGAAAAAGGTCTATCAGGCCTGAAACGCCGATGCCGGCGTTCCTGGGGAACGGCAGGCCTCATGGCAGCATGGGTATCTACACATCTCTTGAGCTAGAGATTTGTTGTTGGGGCTTGGTGTTTTGGAGTACATATCCGTTTCTGCGGTAACGGCCGCTGACGGTTTCGCTTTTACAGCGAGTCACTTTCGAAAAGCGCGAAAGTAACCAAAGCGCTTTTGCCCCGCCATTCGGTGCCTCGCTTAGGCTCGGCATGCCCTCACTCCGGCATTGCTCCGGGGGCCCGCCGCCATCGGCCATCCATGGCCGGGGGCGGCTACCGCGGCATCCTTGCCGCGGTGCCCCCTGCGCAACGCCTGCGTTCGGCCTCTGGGAAAGGGGCGGCAGATCAAGATCAAAAGCCAAAGCAACGGCAACGGCAACGGCAACGGCAAGATCAACAGCATCGCGAGCAGGCTCGCTCCCACAATTGGACTGGGTACATCCCGGGGAAATTGGTCGGCTGACAGGTCCCCATCGCAGGCAAGCCAGCTCCCACAGGGATGATGTGCATCTGCAAGAGGTTGGTCGGCTGTCAGGTCGCCATCGCAGCGAAGCGGCGACCCGACAAGCCAGCTCCCACAATAGATCGGCGTACGACAACGCTTCTCACCACTCAACAGGCCGAGCGTTAGCTCGCCTGCAGCTGTTGATCTTGACGCACCGCCCCCTCGAGAGGCCGAGAGGAGGTTCTGCGCAGTGGGCAACCCGGCATGGATGCCGGGTTAGCCGCGCACGGCCAGGGATGGCCGATCGCGGCGGGCCCACGGAGCAGGACCGGAGCGAGGGCATGCCGAGCCTAAGCGAGGCACCGAACGACAGGGGCAGAAGCCCTTTGGTTACTTTGGGGCTTTTCCAAAGTGACTCGCTGTAAAAGCGAAACCAATAGCAGCCGTTGCCGCAGAAACGGATATGCACACCATAAAAATCAAGAAACGCATGCGCATGCAGGTAAAAACGACTTACCAGATCGGCACGGTGTAGAGCACCAGAAACCGGGTCTGGTTTTCATCTCGAAACGCCGCGCCGGCGGGGAAGTCATTGCGATAGATCGACTTGCGCGCCATCAGCCCGACGTTCTTCAGCGGGCCACTCTGGATCACATAGCCCAGCTCCATCTGGAATTCTCGCTCCTTGCGGTCGTCGGCATTCAGCGCCGTCAGCTCGATATGGTCACCGCGCACATAACGCAGCCGGCTTTTCAGCCCGGGCACCCCGGCGGCGGCGAAGTCATAGTCGTACATCGCTTGCCAGGTCCGCTCCTTGGCATTGAGGAAGTCCGAACTCATGGTCAGCTCACTCATGCCCATCAACTCGGTGCCCGACACATAGGGCGTCGCCGTGTCGCCACTGGCGTGCATATAGCCCAGGCTCAGGCGATGGCCGCCAAAGCGATAGCCAAACAGCGCCGACAGGTTGCGGTTGTCCACCTTGCCGGCCTTGGCGCTGCCATCTTCGTCGCTGAAAAAACTGCGCAGATCGGTGGTCAGCGTGCCCTCGCCCACCTGCAGATTGTGCAGCAAGGCCAGGGTGTTCTGCTGGTACAGGTCCGCCACTTCGGCGTGATAGGCACGCAGACTGAGGTCTTTGTTCACCTGATAATCGCCGCCGACATAGGCCATGTGCGATGAGGTGGCCGCGCCATTGAAACGCCGGTTCGGCGAGGCGATGCTCATCGGCTGGTAGTCGGTGGAATCACGCTTGTTGATGCGATCGATGTAGCCGGTGTTGAAGGTCAACCCGTCGATGTCCTTGGAACTGAGGGTGGTGCCGCGAAACGTCTGCGGCAGCAGCCGTGACGGGCTGGCGAAAGCAAATGGCAGGAAGATCGACACGTCGCCGCTCTTCACCGTGGTCTGGGCAAAACGCATCTTGGCGGTCATGGCCAGGCGCGAATATTCGTCCGCCGCGCGCTTGTCGCTGCTGGACACCGGCAGCAACTCGGTGCCGCTACGGTCCGGCGACGAGTCCAGCTTCACCCCCATCAGCCCGCGGGCATCCAGGCCGAAGCCAACAGTCCCCGTGGTGAAGCCCGACTCCACATTCATGATGAAACCCTGAGCCCATTCCCTGGCCGCGGTTTTCGCCCCTTCATCCTTGTAGTCGCGATCCAGGTAGTAATTGCGCAAGGTCAAGGTGCCGTGGCTGTCGTCGATAAAGCCTTCGGCCAGCGCCGGGGTGGCAATCACACTCAAGCCCAACAGGACCAGGCAAGGTGCGCGAACAGGTAAGGCGGAAGTCGCCGCAAGGGCCTTCCAAGGGAGCTTTGGCATGTTCGATGTCCACTTATTGTTGTTGTTTTTTGAACGGGATCGCCAGGGTTGTTCCAGGGATCTCAGGCCAGAGAATGGAAACAGCCGAGGGGTGGCGTCAATCCATAATGACCGATAACCGAACATTAATATTATTATCTATTTTTTAGATCCATCTTACTCAATGCGTCATGACATTGATTTAATGAGATTAATGCCATTTTTTTGGCCAAAAACCTTGGCTGTTCATTTTTTAGTTATCTTTGTTAATCTTAATTTCAGCCTGTCATCGCTTGAGGCGAGCAGACTCGCGCTCACCCGTCAGCACACCCACAAAAACAATAATGAGGTTCGCCATGGACATCCCATCACGTCGTACGACGCTGACCATCGCCCTGTGTTTTATCGTTGCACTGATTGAAGGCTTCGACCTGCAAGCTGCCGGCACTGCCGCCTCGGGCCTGCGCCAGACCTTTGCCCTGGACCCGAAAATGATGGGTTGGGTGTTCAGCGCCGGCATCATCGGCTTGCTGCCGGGCGCCTTCTTCGGCGGCAGGATTGCCGATCGCATCGGTCGCAAGAAAATCCTCATCGGCGCCGTGTTGCTGTTCGGCGTGTTCTCGCTCAGCACTGCCTACGTCAGCACTTTCTCCAGCCTGTTGTTGGCGCGCTTCATGACCGGCCTGGGCCTGGGCGCCGCCCTGCCCAACCTGATCGCCTTGTGTGCCGAAGCCGTGGGTGAGCAACGCCGAGGTACTGCCATCAGCATCATGTATGCCGGCGTGCCGTTGGGTGGAGCACTGGCGGCGGTGGTCGCCATGCTGTTCACCGATCATTGGCAGGCGACCTTCATCATCGGCGGACTCGCGCCGTTGCTGGTGGTGCCGCTGATGATCCTGTTGCTGCCCGAGTCCAGCGCCTTTCGCCAGCAGCAAGGGACTGTCAATGTGGCGCGCGCTTCAACCGGTCAGGCACTGTTCGGCGAAGGCCGGGCTCGCGTCACCCTGGCGCTGTGGCTGAGCTATTTCTTCACCCTGACCGTGATGTACATGTTGCTCAACTGGCTGCCGTCACTGCTGCTGGAACAGGGTTTCAGTAAACCCCAGGCTGGCCTGGTGCAGATGCTGTTCAATATCGGCGGCGCCCTCGGCTCCCTGCTCGGCGGACTGCTGCTGGATCGCTGCAACGGCATCAAGGTTGTGCTGTTTGTCTATGCCGGGTTGCTGGCGGCGCTGGCCGGGGTCGGCCTGTCGGTGGGCATTGTTCCTATGGGCATCGCCGGGTTTGCTGCGGGGTTGTTTGTGATGGCTGCGCAACTGGTGCTTTACGCCCTGGCACCGCCGTCATACCCGACTTCGGTGCGTGCCACCGGCGTCGGCGCGGCTGTGGCCATCGGTCGTCTGGGGTCAGTCGCCGGGCCCTTGGCCGCGGGGCAGATTCTGGCAGCCGGAGCCGGCACCACCGGGGTATTGCTGGCGACCTCCCCCGGGTTGGTGATTGCAGCACTGACCATCATCAGCGTGATTGCCCGTTCAGCCCCACTGACTGTATCGATGGAAAAGGCCAAGGCCTGATGCCCGTCAGTTAAAACGCGAGACCTGTGGGAGCGGGCTTGCTCGCGAAGACGGAGTGTCAGACGACATCAATGTTGCCTGTGCCGCCGTCTTCGCGGGCAAGCCCGCTCCCACAGGGTCCGGCGTGCCGGTAGCACCCCACACTTCGCCCGGCCCTTGCTCTTTACCGAGCCCTTCAGCCCTCCTTGACCCACTGCACAAGCACGCTCTCCTCAGGCTTTTTTGCGAAGACCTTCTGCGGCAGCAGCAGCCAGGCCAGAGCCGGCAGCAGGATCAAGGCGCCTAGCATGTTCACCAGGAACATGAAGGCCAGCAGGATGCCCATGTCGGCCTGGAATTTGATCGGCGAGAAGGCCCAGGTCGAGACTGCGACCGCCAGTGTCATGCCGGTCAGCAGAACCACTTTGCCGGTGAACAACAGCGCCTGGTAATACGCCTGAGCCAAGGTGTCACCGGCACGCATTCGAGCCAGGATCACGCTCAATACATAGAGCGCGTAGTCGATGCCGATGCCCACGCCCAGTGCGATCACTGGCAGTGTCGCGACTTTCACCCCCATGCCCAGCCCCACCATCAGCGCCTCACAAAGAATCGAGGTGAGCATCAGCGGCAGCATCGCGCAAAGGGTTGCACGCCAGCTACGGAAGGTCAGCAGGCATAGCAGGCTGACCGCGCCGTAGACCCAGAACAGCATCTCGTGCATGGATTTTTTCACCACGATATTGGTCGCGGCTTCGATTCCGGCGCTGCCGGCGGCCAGCATGAACTTGACCTCGGGCACCTGATGCGCAGCGATGAAGGCCTCGCTCGCCTCCACCACCCGATTCAAGGTATCGGCCTTGTGATCGGACAGGTAAACGTACAGCGACAGCATCGAACAGCCCTGATTGAACAGTTCCCGCGGTGCACGTGTCTGCACTGCGCCCAGCGCACCGTCGTTGGGGATCAGCTCATACCACTTGAAGTTGCCTTCGTTGTAACCGGCCGTGGCGATCTTGCTCAGCGCCGCCATTGAAGTGGTCGACTCCACGCCAGGCAATTGCTCCAGTTGCCAGGCCAACGCGTCCACCGCAGACAGGCTGGCGTAGCGCGTGCACTGATCTTCCGGCGTCTTGATCATGACCACGAAAATATCCGAACTGGTCGCATAGTTTTGGGTCATGAACAGTGCGTCGCGGTTGTAGCGCGAGTCGGCGCGCAACTCCGGAGCTCCGGGATCGAGATCACCGATCTTCAGGTTCAGGCTCACGGCAAAACCGAACGCTGCCAGCAGCAGGCCGCCCAGCATCGCGCCAATGGCCCAGCGCCGCTGGGTGAATAGATCGAGTACACGCCACAAGGGATGCTTGGTTTGTGCTTGCAGCTCGGCGGTTTCGGAACTCAGGCTGCGTTGCGCCGCTGCCGGGCTGACGCCGATATAGCTGAGCAGAATCGGCAGCAGAATCAGGTTGGTGAAAATCAGCACCGCCACGCCGAGGCTGGCGGTGATCGCCAGGTCCTGAATCACCCGGATATTAATCAGCAGCAACACGGCGAAGCCCACCGCATCGCAGAGCAAAGCGGTCATGCCGGCGGCGAACAGTCGGCGAAAGGTATAACGCGCGGCCACTACCCGGTGGGTGCCGCGACCGACGTCTTGCATGATGCCGTTCATCTTCTGCGCGCCATGGCTCATGCCGATGGCGAACACCAGAAACGGCACCAGCGCCGAGTACGGGTCCAGCTCATACCCAAATATCGCGAGCAGCCCCATCTGCCAGAGCACGGCCACCAACGAACAGGTCACCACCACCAGGGTGCTGCGCGCGCAGCGGGTGTAACCGTAAAGCACCACCACGGTCACCAACACCGCCATCACGAAGAACAACAAGACCTGGGTCAGCCCCTCGATCAGATCGCCGACGATTTTGGTGAAACCGGTGATGTGGATTCGCAGGTCATCGGTCTGGTACTTGTCCCGCAGCGCCTCCAACTGCCGGGAGAACTCACCGTAGTCCAGGGCTTTGCCGGTCTGCGGACTGACTTCGAGCAACGGCACGAAGATCACGCTGGACTTGAAGTTGCCGGCGACCAGTTGGCCGACCTCACCGGAACGGCCGACGTTGGTTCGCACCTGCTCGATACTGGTCGCCGAGCCATCGTAATCGTCGGGGATCACGGTACCGCCATCGAGCCCCTCCTCGGTTACTGCGGTCCAGCGCGTGGTCGGGGTCCATAACGACTTCATGTAAGGACGGTCGACACCCGGCAGCAGATAAAGCTCATCGTTGAGCCTGGCCAGGGTGTCGAGGTAATCCTTGGTGAAGATGCTGCCCTGCTTGACCTCCACGGCGATCCGCAACGAGTTGCCCAGACCGCTCAACTCGCTGCGATTCTCCAGGAAGTTGGCGACATAGGGGTGCCCCGTAGGGATGGTCTTTTCATAGCTGGCGTTGATACCGATGCGCGTGGCTTGCCAGCCGAGCACCAGCGTCACCAGCAGACACAGCAGGATCACCAGCGGTCGATGGTTGAATATCATTCGCTCGGCGAAATTACCCGACGCCTGGTCGAAGTCTTCCAGGCGGCCGATCACGGTTTGGGTTTTGTCGTCTTTCAAGTCTGACTCCTGTTGCACGGGCTATGGCCCGATAGCGCTACACCGTGAAGTTTCAAGGTTTGGCGGAGGCCCGCGGATCCTGGTCAGTGGCCACGCCACTCAAACCGACGCTGGCCAGACTGCCGTCGGCTGTCTGTTGCACGGCAGCGACCGTCCCGCCGCTGCGGCTCTGGCGCTTGTCGAAACTGCGCCCCTGGTCATGGCTGAACAAAAGTTCACCGCTCTGGCTGGCCAACAGCAGGCTGCCGTCACGCAGCTCGATGGCTGTCGCCAGTGTTGATTCGATGCCGGTGTCGAGGCGTCGCCAACTGCTGCCACGGTCTTCGGACCACCAGGCGTTACCGCGCAATCCGTAGGCAATCAACGCTCCGCCGCGGGTACCGAGCAGACCGAAGAAGCTACCTTCATAAGGTGATTTCAGAGGCTGGAACGAATGCCCGGCATCGGTCGAACGCAACAGCAAACCGCGCTCGCCCACCAGCAGCAGGTCGTTACCCGAAGCGCGGATCCCATACAGGTTCAGGCCCTGCGGATTGTTCACATGCTGCATCCACGGCCGCCAGCTTCGTCCGCCGTCGTCGGTGCGATAGATCTGGTTGTAGGCGCCAACGATGTAGCCATGCAGGCGGTCACGGAAGTACAGGTCGAGAAACGGTTTATCCGGCCCGTCGTCGAGCATCTGCCGTGCCTGCGCAAGGTTGCTGGCGCCACCCGGCTGATCGGCGTTGCGCTCCGCGGCCTGCACCGCCAGCGCGGCGGCACGTTCACCGTCGAGTTGCTTGTGCCAGGTTTCACCACCGTCCTCGGTGTGCAACACCACACCCAGATGACCGACCGCCCAGCCCTGCTCGGCATCGACGAATTGCACCGCGGTCAGGCTGACGCTGACCGGCACACGGGCCTGGCGCCAACTCATTCCAGAGTCATCCGACAGCAGCACGATGCCGCGCTCGCCGACCGCCACCAGACGCTCGCCAGCCCGGGCCAACCCAAGCAATACCGCACGCGCGGCCTTGGCGGTCGGCAGTGCCGGCTGCTGCAGTACCGCGAACGTCGCGGCCTGCGCAGCCATTGATGTGCTCGCCAACAGGCACAACACCAGGGCGCGGGCGCTCAATCGCAGACCAAAACTCGCAAAGATTTTTTCAACGTTCATGTCTTTACCCCGGCTGTAAAATCGCTGGCGACCGCGACGAGCCTCTCGCCCGCCACGGCCCCCATGGTTCAACGCATGTTTTCGTTGGCCATGGCATCCGGCGTGAAATAGGAAGCCGACGGTTTCGCGACTTTCTGGTATTGGACCGTCAGATCGTTGCTCGATGAGTTCAGGAAGTAGGCGCCGGTGTCGAGGTTGTAACTGCCCCACATGACCTGCGCAGTGAGCGCCGGCAGGTCCGGCGCCAGCAGTGTCAGCGAATACTGCTGCCGTCCCAGTTTGCCCTGCGCGTCATACCCGTCGGCCATCAGGATCTGCCAGGAGTCCTCGTCGACGTAGTAAGTCCGACGTGGTACCACGTGGCGCTTGCCGGGTTTGAGCGTGGCCTCGACCACCCAGACCCGATGTTTCTCCCAACGCACCAGATCGGGATTGAGGAAATTCTGTTTGACCAGATCGTCGCTGCTGGCCAGGCCGGCGCGGTTATTGTTGTAGGCAACGATCAGTTCTTTCTTGCCCGTCAGCTTGAGGTCATAGCGATCGGTAGGCCCGAACAGCATGAACGCTTCGTCGAACAGACCGACACCAGAGGTCACGAAATCCGGGGTGTCGTAGGCGATGTTCGGCGCCCGACGCACCCGACGCTGACCGACCAGATACTGCCAGGCCGCACGGTTGGCCGGGTCCATGTCCCAATGGGTCATCAGGCCTTCACCGGCCTTGGACGACGGCAGTTCGGTCAGAAGTTTGCCAATCAGGTACTTGCCGGAATAATTTTCCAGGCTGCCGCTTTCGACGTAGTAGGGAAACTGGTAGGTGAACAGGGCTCGGGTCGCCTGGACTTTCTTGCCGCCGGCGGTCATCAGCCAGGTGTCGAACGGCGAGCTGATGGTGTCGCCGCCCTGCCAGGACAACCGGTAATTCCACAACACTTGCGCGCCGTTATCCGGAATCGGGAACGGGATGCCGCCGTAAGCACCGGCGACTTTCTCGCTCTCGACTTCCAGCGTGGCACGGGTGGCATTCTTGCCGGTGTTGTCATACACCCATTGCGGGGCTGCTGCCGAGCGATGGGTCGGGTAGACGTCCAGGCGATAGTCCGGGTATTTCTTCAACAGGAGCTTGGTGCCTTCGGCCAGTTCGCTGGCGTACTGCTCCATGTTCGAGGCCTTGATCGAATACAGCGGCTTCTCGCCGGCGAATGGATCGGCACGTTTGTCACCCGGTTTGTAGCCCGGCGCGACCTTGGTGTAACCGCCGTCCCAAGCCGGGATGCTGCCATCGGCATTGCCGGCGCGCACGCCGCCAAGAGGCGTTAGTTCAGATTTCAAACGTGCAGCCTGCTCAGGCGACACTGCTGCCTGCGCCAGGCTGATGCCGGCCAGGGCCAGGGTAAGGACGCAAGTGTTCAGGAAAGCGTTGTTCTGCATGGCGAATCCACCTTATTAGAATGAGGTTTTCACGTAGAGCGAGACGAAATCGCGGTCGGCCAGCGACTGCCCGTAACTGAAATTGCCGTCCTCGCGCAGGCCGGCTTTCGGGGCCCCGAAGAAGTTCACGTAGTTGAGGCCAACATCCCAGCGCTGCAGATACGTGGCTTTGAGCCCGACACTCCAGTCGCCGGAATGGGTATTGCCGAAGCCCGACTTGTTGACGGCCGAAGAACGCCCATCGAGCACCACGCCCATGCCGATCGGCACGGTCAGGTCGATCCCGTCGACAATCTGGAAGTACGCGGGCTCCACCAATACCCGCAACGCAGTGGCATCGCGGGTGGTGTTGGAATCCAGCGCGGCGGCGTTCTCGGTGACGCTCAGGGTGCGGTTCCACGCCAGTTCGGCCAGTGCCGAGCCGCCATCCCAAAACGCGGTAGGCGACAACAGGTAAATCGCCGACAGGTTGGCGTGAGCGGTTTTGCCCCGGGCAAACAGTGAGTCATCGCCGCCATCGGCTTCCATGCCTGGGGTCACCACTTGCAGGTTGCTCACCAGCGGCGCATTCCAGCGCACGGAAGTTTCACCGGCAAAGTTGAACGGGCCATAGGCAGTGGAAAAGCTGACGCCGGCCGTCTTGATGTCTTCGGCGTAGACCTGACGATAGGAACTGAGGATCGGCAGCCCGGTGGCCGCCGCGTCTGCGCCATCAAGGTAGGCGTACAGACCGATCGGGGCTTTGTCGTGATACTGCGCGGCGTAGAAACCCAGCTCCAGTTCGGTCCCGGTCGGTTTGAAGCGAATCTGCATGCCGCCCTGCCCCGAATTTCGCGGTTTCAGATCGCCGCCATTCACCGTGTCGTTGCCGAACACTTCGCGCAGGGACCCGCTGCCGTAACCGATGGCATCGACATCGCTCAGGTAGCTGCCGGCACCGGGCAGATTGGAACGTTCCCACTCGAACTGGTAGTAAGCGCCCACCGACAACTGCGGGTTGATCTGCAACTGCCCGGAGATCTGGTTGACCGGACGCAGGATCTCCTTGAACTGAGTTCCCGGCACGCTGAGCAACTTGACCACATCGGTCGGGCCCTGGGCATTGGCAATGCCGTTGCCACCGTAGAACAGGCTTTCACCGTAAATCAGGCTGTGCCGCCCCAAACGCGCCACGCCCTGGGAGTCTTCGCCGAGGTCACCACGCAGAAACACGAAGGCGTCGAGAATTTCAGCGTCGCGACCGTGGAGCTTGCGGGTTTCGCTGAGGAAATGCGGTTGCTCGCTGTCGTCGGTGTCCTGATTGTAGATATCGTCGTACCAGGCCGCGCCGCTCACACGCAGCCCATAGTTTTGCCGGCTGAGGTCCATTTCAGAAAACAGATCCAGACGGTTGGAGACCAGGCCGCTGCTGAAGTTTTTATCGCCCTGACTCTGGATCGAGGGGTACAGGCCATTGGCGGTCGGTGCGTTGACCAATCGGCTGTCCTGACCTTGCAGACGCCAGGCCTGGCTGTATTTGATGGTGTTGTCCCAACGCAGTTTCCAGTCCGAATCACCCAGGTCCATTTGCATGGCCTCGGCCCTTTCGACCATCACACCTGCACTGCATAACGCCAGAAACAGGGCGCAATGCTTGAAACGAAAGCAACGTTTAACGTTGTCCATGGACGCTCCTCATTATTTTTATTTTTGGCATGGCTTTGCACTTGTGGCGAGGGGGCTTGCCCCCGCTGGGGCGCGCAGCGGACCCTAAAATCGGGCAACGCGTTCTCTAAAGTAGAACTTGTGTGCCGGTTTACGACTGCTTCGCAGCCGAACGGGAGCAAGCTCCCTCGCCACAGTTAGCGGCTTGCGCAGCTGTCTAGGTGTGTGCGTTTCAGATGTAGGTGGAGGCCAACCCGCCATCGACTGCCAGGTTGACGCCGTTGATCCAGCGCGACTCGTCGGCACACAGGAAAGCGATCACCGCCGCCACCTCATCGGCATAACCTGGACGTTTCATGCGATGGGCATCAGCCTGGGTTCGTGCTTCACCGAGCATGCTCACGAAGTCGCCGAGGATGGGCGTGAAGACCGGGCCCGGCGCTACGCTGTTCATGCGCACTGAGTGTTCGAGGAACCAGGGCTGGGCCTGCAGGTAATTCCAGACGATCAAGGCTTCCTTGAAATACTGGTAGCAGGTCGCGTCCGGTACCGGGTGCTCGGCCAGCCAGGCTTGCGCGGCGGTGAAGCCTTCGATGCGCGCCAGCGCCTTGTGCTGTTCCAGGCGTAACGGCCACTCGGCGCCGAGGATCGAAGCGATATTGACAATGCTGCCGCCAGCGGCGATTCGCGGCAGCAATGCGTGGCTCAGGTGACGCAGTCCCAGGTAATTAACCTGCGCCAGCAATTGCGGATTTGCGGTGCCCGGCACCCCGGCGATATTGCACAGGCTGTCGATCCGTGCCGGTAACTGCGGCAGCAGCCGGTCGATGTTCTCGGCACTGCTCAGATCACCCTGCACAAAACCGTCCAGGGTCATGTGCGGGGCCTTCAGATCGACACCAATCACGTGGGCGCCGTGGGCGCGCAGCAGGCTTGCAGTAGCGGCGCCGATACCCGAGGAGACCCCGGTCACCAGCACAATCTTGTTGTCGAGTTTCATGTTGAGTCCTCTTATTATTTTTGTGTACTCGCCCGACCTCGTCGGTCTGGTCCTGTCCGTCAGAACGGATAACGTGGCGCCTTATCCTTGACCGTTACCCACTGCCATTGGGTGTATTCGTCCCAGTCGGCCGGGCCGCCAACACTGCCGCCATTGCCCGAGCTGCCGCGCCCACCGAACGGGTTGATGCACTCGTCGGCCACCGTCTGATCGTTGATGTGCAGCAGACCGCAATTGAGTTGCTCGCCAATCGCCATCGCTTGCCCTACCGAAGACGAAATGATCCCAGCGGACAAGCCATATTCGGTGCGGTTGGCCAGATCGATGGCCTCATCGTCGCTGGCAAAACTCACCACTGTGGCGACCGGACCGAAGATCTCCTCATCAAATGCGCGCATGCCCGGACGCACGCCGGAAAGCACCGTAGGTTGGTAGAACAGCCGTTCAAACTCGCCGCCGGCGTTCAGTGTTGCCCCGGCAGTCACACTCTCCGTGACGATTTCATGCACGCGTTGCAACTGTCGTTTGTTGATCAAAGGCCCCAATACCGCCTCGCCGCGAGCGGCATTGCCGACCGTGATCGCCCGGGCTTTCTCTGCCAGCCGGCGGACCAGTTCTTCAGCGATCGATTCATGGGCCAGGATGCGTCCGGTGGCCATGCAGATTTGCCCCTGATGCAGCCAGGCACCCCAAGCGGCATTGCTCGCCGCCAACTCAAGATCAGCATCTTCGAGCACGATCAACGAGTTCTTGCCGCCCAGTTCCAGAGCGACTTTTTTCAGATGACGCCCAGCCACCTCCGCGACCTTGCGCCCGGCTGCGGTAGAACCGGTGAACGCGATCATCCGGACATTCGGGTCGCGGCACAGGGCCTCACCGGCCACTGCTGCGCCCGGCAAAACCTGCAGCAACCCTTTTGGCAAACCGGCCGCCTCGAACAACCGGGCAATGATGAAGCCGCCACTGACCGGGGTCTGTGGATCGGGCTTGAGCACCACCGCATTACCGGCCGCCAGCGCCGGTGCCACCGAACGCAGGGAGAGCACCAGGGGAAAGTTGAACGGCGAGATCACCCCGACCACGCCATGGGGCAACCGGCGCGCATAGGACAAACGCCCCGCTTCGCTTGGGAGGACCAGACCATGGGGTTGCGACAGCAGACCGGCAGCCTGATGCAACAAGACGATCGCCTCGCGAACCTCATGTTCACCCTTGAACAGACTGCCGCCACTTTCCCGGGCGATGTAAAGCGCCAGTTCGGCAAAGTGTTGCTGGGCCAGGGCGGCGGCTTTGCGAAAGATCTCTGCGCGTTCCCGTGGCCCCAATGCCGCCCAGGCCGGTTGAACACGGGCAGCGATCAGGCTGGCAAACGCGATGTCCGCCGCATCGGCTAATCCTGTGACGGTCAGTACCTCGCCGGTGGCAGGCTCGATGACTCTGTTGACGCCGCCCAATGGACGTATCCAGTCGCCATTGAAGATGCGTTCGCACCACAGTGCGTCCCGCAGAAAATCAGATGGTTCACTTACCGACATTTCGGTCTCCCGGCTCTTGTGTTTGTAATTGCCTGACGCGCCTTGCTAAAAGGATGCAGCGTCGTGAAAGCACTAGAGCAAGGGCTGTGCCGACTTCCTCCGTCGCCTCGCGTTTTAGGTGGCGAAGGCTCTGGCCTGCGGGCTTGAGAGGGGGACTTATGAATAAGGCAAGGCGTTTGGCGTTCGGTCGACACCCGGCCACTTGTCCAAATGATAAAGTTATGTTTAATAACTGTTTTGCTAATTGATCATTTCGATCAGTCGACTCGCTCAGGGGCATATAACAATGAATAATCCCCATTCGCTGCTTCCTCATCTCGCGGTGCAGGAGGAACATTTCTCGCCACGGGGAGACAGCACTCAACTGACCGAGGGCAACTCACCGACCCTGGCCGAGTTAGCCGAATGCCTGTTCTTTTCCCCGGTTGACGGACGTATCTGGCTCAACGACCAGCGCATGCTGCTATTGCACAGTTCATCCTTCGGCGCGCTGCGGCGGGAGATTATCGAGCGCCAGGGACTGGAACAGACCCGCGGCCTGTTTACCCGCACCGGTTATTTGTCCGGTGCACGCGATGCGCGATTGATCCGCGAGCGCTGGCCAGACGCCGACGCCGCGGCGGTTTTCTCGGCCGGCACTCGCCTGCACACACTCGAAGGCATGACCAAGGTCGAACCCCTGCACTTCAAATTCGACGCCGACTCAGGCTTCTACGAAGGTGAATTCCTCTGGCACCACTCCTGTGAGGCCGACGAACATATCGCCGCCTACGGGATCGGCCAGGATCCGGTGTGCTGGACCGAACTGGGCTATGCCATCGGTTATGTCAGCGGACTGTTCGGCCGCCTGGTGATCTTCCGTGAAACCGAGTGCCGGGGCATGGGCCATGAGAACTGCCGGGTGATCGGCAAGACCGCCGAGCAATGGGGCGATGTCGAACAGGACCTGAGTTATCTCACCGCCTCGCCATCCAGCATCGCCCCGAAGCAGCGTCCAGCCCCGGCGCCCGCGCCCCAGGGCGACGACAGCGAAATGCCCGGCGGACCAATACCCATTGGGGCCAGCGCCGCCTTCAACGCCGCGACCCTCGCCTTGCAGCGGGTTGCGCCGACGCCGGCCACGGTGCTGTTCAGTGGCGAGTCCGGGGTCGGCAAGGAATTGTTCGCCCGTCAGTTGCATCAGTTCAGCCCACGCCATCAAGCACCTTTCGTGGCCCTCAACTGCGCCGCGATCCCGGACAATCTGATCGAGGCCGAACTGTTCGGTGTCGAACGCGGCGCCTATACCGGCGCGACCCATTCGCGCCCTGGACGCTTCGAACGGGCTCACGGCGGCACGCTGTTTCTCGATGAAATCGCCAGCCTCAGCCTGCCGGGCCAAGGCAAGCTGCTGCGTGCATTGCAAGAGCGTGAGATCGAGCGCATCGGTGCAAGTCAGCCGATCAAGGTCGATGTCCGAGTGGTGGCGGCAACCAATGTCGACTTGCGCAAAGCCGTGGCGGCCGGAGACTTTCGCGAAGACCTGTTCTACCGCCTGAACGTCTACCCCATCACGTTGCCGCCATTGCGCGAACGCCGTGACGACATTCCGTTGCTGGTCAACGCGTTCCTGCGACGCTTCTGTACAGCCTACGCCCGCAAGCCCGCCGGGTTGACCATGCGCGCGCTCAAGGTGTTGTTGCGCTATGACTTTCCTGGCAACGTGCGGGAATTGCAGAACCTGGTCGAGCGCGGCCTGATCGCCAGCGAAGACGGTCAAGCCATCGATCTGGTCCACCTGTTTCGCAACGAACCCATGCCGCAGGAGGCGTACTCTCTGGACGGCAATGGCAGCCTCGCAGCCACTGACCCGAGCCCCGCCAGCACGCAGCCTCGTCCAGCCTTGCTGGAAACCCTGGCTCGTCTGGAACACGGCTTCTCCATTGAAGGTCTGGAGTCGCGTCTGATCGACGAAGCGCTGCAAAAGAGCGAAGGCAACCTGGCCGCCGCCGCTCGGTTGCTGGGATTGAGTCGTGCGCAGTTTGCCTACCGACTGAAAAAGTACCGACAGGCATCGGCTTGACTCAGGCTGAGTCAATGCAAGCCCACCTCGGTAGGAGCAGCCCCGCTCTTGTTGAAGCACGGAGGTTGGCGGAGCAACGGCTACCCGACACAGATGAGGGTGAAACGAAATTATCTTGCCAATATAGTTATGCTAATTAACTATGATTGAAGTTAACTTGTTTACCCCATAACACGCGCCCGGAGTCCACATGCCCCTCAACAGCATCGACGGCATCATTGAACAGCTCAGCAAACTGCCCCCCCTCAGCTCGCTGACTGTCGATCAACAGCGTCAACAGGCCGAACAACTCTTCGGCGCCGGCTCCTGTGCCGAGGGCGTGACCTTTGAGGTCGCCAACCTGGCCAGCGTCAGCGGACTTTGGGCCATTCCCACAGATGCCCGGCCAGACTTCGTGTTGCTGTATCTGCATGGCGGAGGCTACTCATTCGGCAGCGCCCAGGCCTATCGCCCGCTCGTCAGCCAACTGGCAGCCCGCAGCGGGATTCGTACCCTTTGCATCGATTACCGCCTGGCCCCGGAACACCCTTTCCCGGCCGCCGTAGAGGACGCTCTGGATGTCTACCGCGCACTCCTCGAAAACGGTGTGAACGTCGAGCACCTGGTGCTGGCCGGCGACAGTGCCGGTGGCGGTCTGTGCATGGCCCTGATGCTGGCTGCCAAGGCCGCTGGTTTGCCGTTGCCCGCGGCTGCGGTAGTGATGTCGCCTTGGGTAGACATGGCTCAGACCGCAGAGTCCTGGAATTTGCAGAAGGCTCGAGATCCATTGCTCGGCCCGCTTGCTGGCAAGACCATTATGGCCGACACCTATTTGCAGGGCGCCGAGCCACGGAATCCGCTGGCCTCCCCCTTATACGGTGACCTTCGGAGTCTACCGCCAGTGCTGATCCAGGTAGGCAGTCGGGAATGCCTGCTGGACGATTCAACCCGGCTCGCCAGCCGCCTGGCCAGCGCTGAAGTGGCGGTATACCTGGACGTCTGGCCGGGAATGATCCATGTCTTCCAGACCATGAGCGATCAACTCGAAGAAGCCCGCCGAGCACTGGACCAGATCAGCACTTTCCTTCTTCGGCACCTGGGGGAAGATATGTCCTGACTTCAAGTTTGCGTAGAATGCGGGTCGATACCGTATCCACTAATAAACAACGGCCGGTAGACTCATCCTCCCTGTGATCAACTGGTGATTTGTGGCGCCCTTCCACGTTCAATGCCTGAACTATCAACCATGAGCGAGAGCTCATGGGTATTAATTACCAATACAAAAGCGCTTTGCAGGTTTTGTCTGTCGGTATCGTTGCTTATTGCTGGTAACGCATCTGGCGCGCCATCACCGCTTGAGTTGTATATCCCGGACGCGCCGCCCCTGACGTTTGTCGATGATGCCAAGGGTCACGGAATGGTCGGAGAAGCCGTTCTGACGGCCATTGCCAACGCCGGCTATGTCGCTCATGTCCAGGTGCTTCCCTGGGCCAGATCGCAGAAGTACGTCAGCGAGAAGCAGGATATTTTGATAGCCCCCTTGTCGCGCACGCCGGAACGCGAAGATCGCTTCACCTGGATCACGTCAATCATGCCCATGGAGCGCGCTTTTTTCAGCCTCGACCGGCCGGTGAGCAGCTTCGCCCAAGCGAAAAAAACCTACCGGGTGATCGGTGTCGGCCTGGGCAGCGCTCAGGAGGAAATCCTGCGTGCACAAGGCTTCAGCGACGAGCAGATCTACCCGCTGACCATTGGCGACAACCCTGCGCAGATGCTTTTGAAAGGTCGCATTGATGCCTGGTTCAATGGTGTTCCCGAGAGTCAATACATCTGGCCGAAGGTGTCTGAACGCAAGCTGTTCATGAGCCCCGTCATGAGCAGAGCGGAGCTCTATCTGGCTTGCTCCAGGCTTTGCTCCGCTCAACTGGTGCAAGACTTGCGCAAGGCGGTTGAAACGCTTCGTGCTGACGGCACTTTGGCGCGTATACAGCAGAGCTATTTATCGCCATGACGATCCGCAACAACTCGTCCCTTCACCATAGATTCGCTACTATGTTTGCCCCGCTTTCCCCGTTGGCGGATTTCTTCATTCTGGAGCCCGAATGCCTAGTCAAAAGGACATCGCCGCCGACAGCGGCGCACCGATGATCCCTGAACAGCGCCGTGAATTGATGCTGCGTCAATTGCGCAAGCATCAGGTGCTGAGCGTTCATCAGTTGATGGAAATGTTCGAATGTTCGCACATGACCATTCGCCGCGATATCGCGCTGCTTGAACAGGAAGGCCGGGCTTATTCGGTCACCGGTGGCGTGCGAATCGCCAGCCAGCTCCATAGCGAACCCAGCCATCAGATCAAGGCGGTGGTCGAGTTGCCGCAAAAGCAGGCGATGGCCAAGCTGGCCGCCCGGCTACTGCATGCCGATATGACGATTTATCTGGACGCGGGGACGAGCACGCTGGAGATTGTCCCGTACATCAAGGCGCTGTCGGGCATGACCGTGGTGACCAACGACTTCGGGATTGTCCAGGCGCTGATCGATGCGCCCCATGTCACAGTGATTCACACTGGCGGGCAGCTGGATCATTCCAATCAATCGTGCGTGGGCGGTCTGGCGGTGGCCACCTTGCGCCAGGTCGTCACCGATATCGCGTTCATCTCCACCAGTTCCTGGGATTTGCGTCGCGGCCTTACCACGCCTTCGGCGCTGAAGGTGGAAGTCAAGCAAGTCGCGATGCAATCGGCCTCGCAAGTGGTGCTGGTGGCCAGCAGTTCAAAGTACGGCACGTTCAGCATGTACCGGATCGCCGGACTCGAGCAGTTCGACATCATCCTCAGCGACGACGCGCTGACCCCTGCCGCAGCCGATAGCATCCGCAAGCAGGGTGTCGAACTGCTGTTGCCTTCCGATAACAACGTGTAAGGCGTTAGCGCGCCTTCCAGTCACGCAGCCATTGCAAACCGGCCGATGTGTTACCACGCGGCCGATATTCGCACCCTACCCAGCCGTCATAACCCAACTGATCGATCAACTCGAACAGATAAGGGTAATTGACTTCTCCCAGGTCCGGCTCATGTCGATCCGGCACGCCGGCGATCTGGATATGACCGATGCCGTCGAAGTCCCGACGCAGTTTAGTCGCCAGGTCGCCTTCGACGATCTGGCAGTGGTAGCAGTCGAACTGAACCTTCAGGTTACTCGCGCCCACTTCCTTGCAGATGGCCTGGGCCTGATCCTGGCGGTTGAGGAAAAAGCCCGGCATGTCCCGCGTATTGATCGGTTCCAGCAACACCGTGATACCCGCCTTGGTGGCCTGCGCGGTGGCGTAAGCCAGGTTCTCCAGGTACACGCCGTGATGGCGCGGGCGATCGCTTTCCGACGGCAGCAGCCCGGCCATCACATGGATACGCGAGTTGCCCAGCACCGCGGCATATTCCAGCGCGCGATCGAAGCCGCTACGAAATTCACTCTCCCGCCCCGGCAACGACACCGTGCCGCGCTCGCCCGCCGCCCAATCGCCGGGCGGTGCGTTGAACAATGCCTGCACCAGGCCGTTGTCGCTCAAGCGCTGTTTGAGTTCCTGAGCGCTGTAGTCGTAGGGAAACAGGTATTCCACGGCTTCGAAGCCATCGGCGGCAGCGGCGGCGAAGCGGTCCAGAAACTCATGTTCTGGATAGAGCATGCTGAGGTTGGCGGCAAAACGAGGCATGGTAGCTCCTATGTATGTTTTTTGTAGGAGCCAGCGGTGCGGCAAGTCGGATCGCCGCACCGCTGGCTCCTACAAGTCGACAGTGCGTTAGACAAACGGCCAGATCAGCAAGGTAATACCGAAACCCAACGTGCCGAGCAAGGTGGTCAACACCGTCCAGGTGCGCAAGCCGTCGGCCACGTTCAGCCCGGACAATTTGGTGAAGATCCAGTAACCGGCATCATTGATATGGGACATGGCCAACCCGCCACCACCCATGGCCAGGCACAACAGTGCCATGTGGTTTGCCGTGAGATCGAGGGTAGCGATCAGCGGGCTGATAATGCCGGCGGTGGTCACCAGTGCCACCGTGGTCGACCCCTGAACCGCACGCAGCAGCATGGTCAGCAGAAAGCCCAGCGCGAGTACCGGCAGACCGGTGGTGCGCAGCATATCGGAGACCACAGCGCCGATTCCGGTATCCACCAACACCTTGCCGAACACACCGCCGGCGCCGGCAATCAGGATCACCATGGCCACGCCAGGCAAGGCCGAACCGATCACGTCAGACACCTGAGTACGACTCCAGCCCCGACGCGAACCCAGCAACCAGGCACACAGCAAAGTATCGATCAGCAGCGCCACCAGCGGCGCACCGAGCACGGTCATGATGCCGCGCAGGATCGAGTCGGCAGGCAGCAACGAGGTGGACAGCGTTCCCAGCAGAATCAGAATGATCGGCAACACAATCAGGCTGACGATCAAACCAAAACCCGGCGCTGGTGCCGGCGGCAACTTGGAAACGATGCTGCTGGTGGACTCTTCCAGGCCCATGTGCGACACGGCCACAGCCGCTCGTTCAGTGCTATTGTCGTGGCCATTGGACCAAGCGGCCAAGTCCTCGTTGGTGACATGCGGGCCATAGACCTCGGCACGAATATCATCGGTCATCGGGTACACCCGACGGGTCATGCGCCCGGCCACGCGATAGCCGACATAGCAAAGGAACGCAGTCAGCGGCAGGCCGAACATCAGCACGCGGCCGAGGTCTGCACCCAACTGGCTGGCAGCAGCCACCGCCCCCGGGTGTGGCGGCAGGAAGGCGTGTACGGTCAGCAACGCAGCGCACATCGGCAGCGCAAATACCAACAACGGCTTGCGAGCACTGCGAGCGACGCCATAGGCCAACGGCATCAGAATAATCACGCCGACCTCGAAGAACACCGGCACCCCGACCATGAATCCGGCAATCGTCAGCGCCAGTGGCGTGCGGCGGTTGCCGAAACGGCTAATCAGCGTCTTGGCCAGCGCCTCGGCACCGCCGGAGAGTTCGATGATCCGCCCGATCATCGCGCCCAGGGCAATGATGATCGCGATATGGCCCAGGGTCTTGCCCATGCCGCCTTCGATGGTGGCGACCAGATCGGCCGGCTTCACCCCAGCCACCAGCGCCACCAGAATGCTCACCAGCATCAACGCCACGAAGGGCTGGAACTTGTACTTGAGCACCAGAAACAACAACAGAGCGATCCCTAGCCCCGCGGTAACCATCAGGATTAACGGGCTCATTTCAGAAGCCCTCCACATCGGCTGAACGAAAGGGTTGTTCTGAAAATGTCGCAGTGAACGTGAGTCATGCCTGGATGTCCTCTTGTTATTGTATTTTTCAGGCAAGCCGGGGTCGTGGGAAGTCGCTGCGCGTCTCCCGAACAGGGCCTGCGTTATCGGTCTGTCGTGTTCGTGTTAAAAAATCACAGCTCTACCAGTGCGCGCCGAAGGTCACTCGCAGCTCGTCCAGCGCTGCCTGATCGAGCGGCTCGGGCTTGGGATTGCTCATCAGCCACAGCCGCGCGGTTTCCTCGAGTTCTTCCAGGGCGTAGCTGGCCCTGGAGACTGAACTCTCCCAGACCACCGGCCCCAGCCGTTCGAGCATCACGCCGCGAACGCTGTTGGCCAATTGCGCGACCTGTTCGGCCACCTTCGGTGAACCGGGCCGCTGGTAACCAATCAACGGGACAGGCCCGACTTTCATCACCTGATAGGGCGTCAGCGGCGGCAGGATGTTGTCCGGCTGCCAGACACCTGCGAGCGTCAACGCCACCAGATGAGTGGAATGGGTATGCACCACGCCACCGACACTCGGGTTGCGGTCGTAGACCTGGCGATGCAACGCCAGGGTCTTCGAAGGCTTGTCACCAGAGACCCATTCGCCGGCCAGATTGACCTTGGCGATGGTCGCCGGATCGAGGCGGCCGAGGCAGACATCGGTCGGTGTGATCAGCCAACCGTCATCCAGGCGCGCACTGATATTGCCGGCGCTGCCGACGGTGTAACCGCGCTCATAAAGGCTGCGACCGACTTGGCAGATTTCTTCGCGCAGGGCGTTTTCATTACTCACTGCACCGTTCATTGCACATCCCCGGCCAGTTGCTTCAAGGCTTTGCTGAAGAAATCCCGACCACCGAAGTTGCCCGATTTGAGCGCCAGGGCCAGAGGTTCATCCGTGCTGCTGACCGTCGCCGGTACACCCGGATCGATCTGTGCGCCGATCTGCAGCAATTGCACACCCAGTGCCTGAACCACCGCGCCCGAGGTTTCACCGCCAGCAATCACGAAGCGTCGTACGCCGCTCTGGCGCAGGCCCTCGGCAATTTCGCCAAAAGCGTTTTCCACCAGACTGCCAGCTTGCTCGACGCCGAGCTGCTGTTGCACCGCCTTAACCTCGTCCGGTGCGCTGGTGGCGTAGATCAATACGGTGTGTTCATTGTTCTTGGCGAAGGCCAGGGCCTGGGCAACCACCGGTTCACCGGCCGCCAGGGCCAATGGATCAATCCGTAGCGCCGGCCGACCGGCTTCGAGCCAGGCCGCGACTTGGCCATTGGTGGCGATCGAAGCGCTGCCGGCCAACACCACTTCACCGCCCGATACTGCCGGAAGTTTCGAGGCATCGAGATCACGCAATTTGCCTGCGCGACGGAAGTTTTCCGGCAAGCCCAGGGCCAGCCCCGAACCGCCGGTCAGCAGCGGCAAATCGGCGCAGGCGGTGCCGAGGGTGTACAGATCGCGGTCCGACAAGGCATCGGCAATCGCCATGCCGACACCTTGAGCCCGCAACTCTTTGATTCGCTGACGCACCGGCTCGGCCCCTTGGGCAATGGTGTCGTAGCGCAATAGGCCGACGTTCAGGGCAGTCTGCGATTGCAGCACCCGAACCAGATTGGCATCGGTCATCGGCGTCAGCGGGTGATGCTGCATGCCCGATTCGCTGAGCAGTTGATCCTGCACAAACAAGTGGCCGCGAAAGATCGTCCGGCCATTCTCCGGGAACGCCGGGCACGCCAGGGTGAAGTCACTGCCCAGCGCCGCCAGCAGCGCTTCGCTGACCTGGCCGATATTGCCGGCCGCGGTGGAGTCAAACGTCGAGCAGTACTTGAAGAAAATCTGCTCGCAGCCTTGCTCGCGCAGCCAGGCCAGCGCGGCAAGAGACTGTTCGACCGCTTCGGCGACGGGAATCGTGCGTGACTTCAGTGCGATGACAATCGCATCGGCATCAAGCCCCGCCGCCACTTCGCTGCTCGGAATGCCGATGCTTTGCACGGTGCGCATACCGCCGCGAACCAGCATGTTGGCAAGGTCCGTGGCACCGGTGAAATCGTCGGCGATGCAACCCAGTAATGGGCGTGCAGTGGTTGTGTTCATTGGGCGTTCCTCAAACCGGCTCAGTCTTGGCAGTTGGCAATTCGATGCCGGGGAAAATCTTGATCACCGCCGAATCGTCTTCACGACCGAAACCTGCACTGGATGCCTGCATGAACATCTGGTGAGCGGTGGCCGACAGCGGCAGCGGGAATTTGCTGGCCCGTGCGGTATCCAGCACCAGGCCCAGGTCCTTGACGAAAATATCCACCGCGGACAACGGCGTGTAATCGGCCTTGAGAATGTGCGGCACGCGGTTTTCGAACATCCAGGAATTACCGGCGCTGTGGGTGATCACTTCGTAAAGCGCATCGGCATCGACCCCTTCACGCAGGCCCAGCGCCATGGCTTCGGCGGAGGCAGCAATGTGTACCCCGGCGAGCAGCTGGTTGATGATCTTGACCTTCGAGCCCAGGCCATGGGTGTCACCCAGGCGATAGACTTTGCCGGCCATGCCTGCAAGAACCGCGTCGGCCTTGGCATAAGCGTCGGCCGGGCCAGACGTCATCATGGTCATTTCACCGGCAGCCGCCTTGGCTGCGCCACCGGAAATCGGGGCATCCAGATACCGCAAGCCTTGCGCGGTCAGGCGCTGCCCCAGATCCACGGCATAGGTCGGCGCCACGGTGGCGCAACCGATCACCAGACTGCCCGGGCGCAACGCAGCGACGGCACCACCCTCGCCAAACAATACGGTTTCGGTCTGCTCGGCATTCACCACCACGGTAATGATCACGTCGCATTCTGCGGCCATGTGCGCGGGTGAAGCGCACGCCACGCCGCCCTCGCTGGCAAACTGTTCCGTCACCGCGGCACGCACATCACAGGCATGCACATTAAAGCCACTGCGCAACAGTGAGCGTGCAATGCCCAGGCCCATCGCGCCCAGACCGACGACACCGACATTCTTGTTATTCATGGGGCACTCCCGAGATAGCTGCTTATGAGAAAAGCGGCGGCCTATTCCACGCCAGCAAGGCGCAGGCGGCGGGCCGCGTTGTAGATATGGGCACGGGCGGCATGCCCGGCGGCGAGTGGATCGCGCAGCCGAATGGCCGCCACGATCGCTTGATGTTCTTCATGCACCTGACGGGAGAAATCCGCCCTGCCCGCCTCGTTGGTGCGAGTGATGCGGGTGGCGGCCTCCAGGTACTGACTGACGAATTCCAGGGTCTTGAGAAAGTAGGGATTGCCTGTGGCTTGAGCGATGGCGCGGTGAAAAGCCACATCGGCGCGAACACCGTCCTGCCCTTCATCGACCTCTTCATCAATGCGTGCCAGTGCCTCGTCAATCTGCACCAGATCCGCCTCGCTGCGATTGAGCGCCGCCTCGCTGGCGATTTCCGCCTCGATGGCACGCCGCAATGCCAACAGGTGAAAGACACTGCCGGGCAGATTGGCTTCGGTGTAATCGATACGCAGCGGGCGGATATTGGCGTTGGCGGTGACGAAGATGCCGCGCCCTTGTTGGGGCTGCAGCACGCCTTCGTTCTTGAGGCGGGAAATGGCTTCGCGGACCACAGTGCGACTGACACCGAAGGCTTCTGAGAGCATGGCTTCACTGGGCAATTTGCTACCGGTGGCGAACACACCGTTCTCAATCTTGTCCAGCAGCTGCTGAGCGACGCTGTCACTCAGCACATGAGTCGGGACCTTGTCGAACATCGTAGCCATCCTGTTTTTGTCTTGTTATCAGGTTGTCATACAGGTTGAGCAGATAATCCCCCAATGAACGGATTATGTGAAGTGTTTTTTTAAAATAACATTTTTTAACACTGCACTGACGTGCCGCTCAGATGCATTGACTCAATGGGGCACATTGACGTCTTGCCAATGCACCCATTCGGCTGGAAAAGGGTGTTTTCAGAAGGCGTCGTTGAAAAATCAAATTGCCATCAGGCGAGCTTGCAAAAACACCACGACCGTCTAAGTTCACAACTAGCTCTACAAGCGCAATCAACCGCACCTAACCAGCCCCTCAGGCGAGAGAGTCTATTTACCTAAAAAAAACCAGACGCTGCTTTTAATTACTGACACGGAATCAGTCATAAAAATTAAGAGGGATGCTTGATGAAGCGCAGCTGTTGGTATCGTGCGCTCTCGAAAAGAGGGCCTGCCGGACATTTCTGGATTTCATTGCTTTGCTTCTCAGGCTTGGTGATCGCCAGCTTTCTGTTGTTCGAACAACAAATCCAGGACTTCCTGACCCATCTCAACCTGTACCTGCCCTCGACACCTTCCCAGAAACTCAACCTGGCGCTGCTGCTGATCGCCCTGCTGGCGCTGGACGTGGTGCTGCCGGTGCCTTCGAGCATGGTGGCGCTGCTGGCCGTGGCCATGCTCGGCAGTCTCGGTGGCTACCTGGTGATTTTCATTGGCCTGTGCCTGGGTGCCGGGCTGGGTTATGCGTTGGGGGCGGGCTATTTTCGTCTGCTGTCCGGTCGCCTGGGTCTGCATCAGCGCCAGCCGGGGCAGCTGGCGTACCGGTTGGGCACGCTGTCGTTGATCTGCCTGCGCGGCGTGCCGGTATTGGCGGAAACCTCAGTGGTCGCCGCCGGTATGCAGCGTTATCCACTGCGCGCTTTTGTGCTGGTCACCACCCTGGCCAATGCCGGCCTGGCACTGGCCTACAGCGCCATCGGCACCTTCCTCGTCGAGCAGAACGCGCTGCTGGTGACCCTTCTCGCCAGCATGGTGTTGCCCGGGCTGTTTATCGCCGGGTACAGCCTGTTCAAGACCTTGCACAGACACAGCGCGGAGCAACCACTGCACGGGCGATTCGAGGTCAGTTACGACTACCCGGTGGTGTTTACCGATCACCTGTTCGATCCGTCCAACCCCTGCCTGCACCGCCAGCTCACTGCACGACTCACCCCACAGCACATAGGCCCAGTGGCGGTGCTGGTGTTCGCAGATGAAAATCTGTTGCGCAGCGCCCCGCACCTGCTGGAACAGATCGATGCCTACTTTGGCGCCCATGCGACGGATCTGCATTTGCAAGCCGCGCCGATTGCGGTTCCGGCCGGCGAGCTGAGCAAGGATTCACAGGTGTTGCAGCAGCTGTACAGCGACATGCTGCAACATGGGCTGGACCGACATTGCTATGTCCTGGCCCTGGGGGGTGGCGCGGTGCTGGATGCGGTGGGCTACGCCAGCGCCACCTTCCATCGCGGCATTCGCCTGATTCGTATCCCGAGTACGGTGCTGGCCCAGAACGATGCCGGCATCGGTGTGAAAAACGGCATCAATGCTTTCGGCCAGAAGAACCTGCTGGGAACCTTCTACCCCGCCACCGCGGTGATCAACGACTTCCAGCTGCTGACCAGCCTGACCCGCCGCGACCAGATCGCCGGGCTGGCCGAGGCGGTAAAGGTGGCGCTGATCAAGGACCAGGCGTTTTTCCAATGGATGGAGCAACAGGCCGACGCCCTCGCCCACTTCGATCACCCGGCCAGCCGCTATGCCATCCGCCGCTGCGCCGAACTGCACCTGGCGCACATCACCGGTGCTGGCGACCCCTTCGAACGCGGTAATGGGCGGCCACTGGATTACGGGCACTGGGCCGCGCACAAACTGGAAAATCTCAGCCACCACCGGCTGCGCCATGGCGAAGCCGTGGCCGTGGGCATGGCCCTGGATGGACTCTATGCCAATGCCCTCGGGCTGTTGAACGATGCTGACACCGAACGTGTTCTGTCCCTGCTGCTCAAGCTCGGCTTCAGCTTGTGCCCACCGGAACTGACCTTGAAAGATCCACAGGGGCGCTCACAGGTTTTGCTCGGGCTGGAGGAATTCCGCCAGCACTTGGGTGGGCAACTCTCCATCCCCATGCTCAGCCGGATCGGCGAGTCGGTGGACCTGCATGAAATCGATGCCGCGCGGATGGAGCAAGCGTTGCAGCGACTGTCCACCTACATCGGCCCGGCGCTCACCTTTGGCGAGGGCTGCGCACAATGAGCCAGACACCGCTGAACCTGAAGACCTGGATGACCCTGGGTCGGGTGTCCAACCTGCCCACCGTGTGGACCAACACTCTGGCCGCCGCCCTGCTGGCCAGTAGCGCCGGAGCGCTGGCGCCGCCGTCGTCCCTGGTGTGGATCCTGCTGCTGGCCGCACTGTCGCTGTTGTATCTGGCCGGCATGTTGTTGAACGACCTGCTCGACGCCGACTGGGACCAACAGCACCATAATCCCCGCCCTATCACTTTGGGTCTGGTCAGTCGACAGCAAGTGGGCCTGGCCACTGCGCTGTTGCTGATGCTGGCCGCAGCTTCGGTACTGGGCCTGAGCCGACTGATCGACCAACCGCACTGGTTGCTGGGCAGCGCCACCCTGCTGGTGGGCTGCATCCTCGGCTACAACCTGCTGCACAAGAAATACGCCCACAGCGTCTGGCTGATGGGGGCCTGCCGCTCGGCCCTCTACCTCACTGCGGCGGCCAGCCTCGCGGTGCCACCGGAGCCGATCTGGCTCTGCGCCATTTTGTTGGGCGTCTACATCAGTGGCCTGACCTACCTGGCCCGCCAGGAACACCGCAACCAGTTACTCAGCCGCCTCCCCCTGATCCTGATGATGAGCCCGCTGGCCCTGGCGTTCTATTCCGACAACGTCTGGTTTTGGCCGGTGCTGCTGCTCTGGCTTGGCTGGCTGGGCTGGCACTACTGGCGCCACCTGGCCAACCCGCAGCAACGGCAAGTCCGCGCCTTTATCGGCGCCGGCCTGGCGGCCCTGCCGCTGTTCGATGCCCTGGTGCTGGCGGTGGCCAACCAGCCACTGGGCAGCCTGTTATGTGTTCTGGTGTTTTTCCTGCTTCCACACTTCCAGCGCTGGATCAAGCCGACATGAACATGGACGTCACTGCACCGCCATCGGCGGCCCTCGAAATGCGCCACGACTGCCTTGCCGAACAACGCCAGGCCCTCACCCAGCAGCTCGATGATACTGAGTTGCAGTGGTGGCGCCAGGCGCAGGAGCGGCTTGACCAACGCCCGGACGCCAACACTGCTGCGCTCTTGAGTAGCCAATGCAAGCGCAGCCTCAAGGAGCATGCGCTGCCCGACAATTGCGGCTGGAGCAACGTCCAGATGGCGCGGGCGTTGTTGCTGTCTCAGGTACTGGAGCAACAACCCCTCGCCGGGCAATTGCCCTTGCTGCGCCAGCTGTTTATGTGGGGGGACGATCAGGAAAAGATCGCCACCTTGAAAGCCCTCGACTGGCTCGATAGCCGTGGGCTATGCGTCGAGTTGGCGCTGCAGGCCGGGCGTACCAGCAACAGCCAGGTGTTTGCCGCCCTCGCCCTGGACACCCTCTACCCGTCGCGTCACTACAGCGAACGGGCCTTCCATCAACTGGTGCTGAAGGCACTGGGCATGGGGCTCGACGTACGACGCCTGATCGGCCTGACGCAACGACACAGCGTCACCCTCAACCAACTGGCCCTCGACCTGCTGGACGAACAGCTCGCTGCCGAACGAACGGTGTCCGCCGGGCTACCCCGGGTGATTGCCTTCGACCTGCTCAGCCCGGCGCAACGCCAGCGTCTGGTCGGCCTGAGTCAGCAGCATCGCTTGCCGCCCGAATGGCGTGAGCACTTGGCCGATACCCCACTGAACTGATACTCAACGGCTCCCCTCCCCTTGACGAGGATTCACCATGCTCAAGTACTTCGACCCGCATATTCATATGGTCAGCCGTACCACCGATGACTACCAGAACATGGCCGCTGCCGGCATCACCGGAGTGATCGAGCCGGCCTTCTGGCAGGGCCAGGCCAGGACCAGTGTCGGCAGCTTCATCGACTACTTCGACACCCTGTTGGGCTGGGAGCGCTTTCGCGCCAGCATGTTCGGCATCCATCACTTCTGCACCATCGGCCTCAACCCCAAGGAAGCCAATGACCTGTCGGTGGCCAATGAAGTGCTGGAGATACTGCCGCGCTACCTGGTGAAAGACGGCGTCGTGGCGGTGGGCGAAATCGGCTACGACGACATCACCCCCGAGGAGGATCGCTTTCTCGCCGCTCAGCTGGAACTGGCCAAACAGTTCAACTTGCCGGTGCTGGTGCACACCCCGCACCGCGACAAGATCGGTGGCACCAAACGAACCCTGGCGGTGATTCGCGAAGTGGGCATTGCCGAGCACCTGGTGATCATCGACCACCTCAACGAACTGACCCTCCCTCTGGTGCTGGACAGCGACTGTTGGCGCGGTCATTCGATCTACCCCAATACCAAGATGTCGGAACAGCGCATGGTCGCCCTGTTGAAGGAATACGGCACCGAGAAAATGGTGGTCAACAGCGCCGCCGACTGGGGGATCAGCGACCCGCTCAAGGTGCCCAAAACGGGCGAGGCGATGCTGACTGCCGGCTTCACCGAGGCCCAGGTCGAACAGGTGCTGTTCCACAACCCGGTGGACTTTTTTGCCCAAAGCGGCCAACTGGACAAAGCCCTGGTCAGCACCCCACTGCCCATCGATCAGCGTCGGCAGTGGCAGGACAACTCCGCCCTGCGGGGCCAGGAACCGGTGATCAAATGAGTGCCGGCACGGGTTGGGCTGCCGCGCAGGTCGGTTATTGCAGCAATGTGCACCCGACCCGTGACCTGGCTGGGCTACGGTCCTCCATCGAACAGCATTTTCAGGGCGTGCGAACCCTGCGCGGGTTGAACGAGCAGGACAGTGGATTGTGGATCAGCGCCCTCGCCGCGTCCGAATTACAACAGGCATCGGCTCGCGCGGACTTCCTGAGCCTGCTGCAACGCAGCGGGCTACGCCTGACTTCGCTTAACGGCTTTCCTTACGGCCAATTTCATCAGGGCGCGGTGAAAGCCGAGGTGTATTTGCCCAGTTGGGCCGATCCGGAACGGCTGGCGTACAGCCTGAATCTGGCGCGGATCCTCGCGGATGCCCTGCCCCCGGCCTGTAAACAGGGGGTGATTTCCACCGTGCCGCTGGGCTATGCCGCTAGCTGGAACCCGGCCTTACAGCAGCGTGCCGAGCATCTGCTGCGCCAACTCACGGCCGCACTGGCCAGGCTGCATCTGGAGACGGGCAAGAAGATCGTGTTCTGCCTGGAAATGGAGCCGGATTGCGTGCTGGAAAACACCGACCAGGCCATCGCCTTCTTCCATCGCTACCAAGCCACGGACCCGTACCATGACTATTTGGCGCTGTGTTTTGATGTCTGCCACCAGGCCGTGGTCTTCGAACACTGCTATCAATCGCTGGAAAAGCTGCGTCAAGCCCGGGTGCCCATCGGCAAGATCCAGCTGTCCAACGCCCTGATTTGTCACCTGCCCCCTGAAGACGACAACCGGCGCGAACACGTACTCAAGACCTTGAGCGACTTTGCCGAAACCACCTACCTGCATCAAGTGAAAGCTCGCGATGCGCAGGGCCGGTTACTGGCTTGGGCAGACCTTCCCGCCGCCCTCGACGATTGCGCAAAAAGTCCGGGGCAATACCCCGAACTGAGGATTCATTTCCACATTCCACTGTTCAGCGAACACTTGCTGCTGCCCGAGCTCAGCGGCAGTCAGATTGCCCTGTCGCAGACCTTCGACTTTCTGGCAGACCATGCGGATTTTCGTCCGGTGCTGGAAGTGGAAACCTATAGTTGGGGCGTCCTGCCCGCCCAGTTGCGGCCCACTACCGAGCACGCCCAACTCCAGGGGATCGCCGCCGAACTGCACTGGGTCGAAGACCAACTGCGCCAGCGAAAATTGCTGCAAACCCAAGCGTGGGAGGCGTACGCCGATGCCCTCTGATCACCCGCGTCAACCGTTGCTGCTGATCAACGTGGTGGGGCTGACCCCGGTGCTGCTGGGGGCGGCGACGCCTCACATCAATGCCCTGTTGAAAACGGCAAAAATGGCCAGCCTGCAACCGGTGTTTCCAGCCGTCACGTCTACGGTGCAGGCCTCGATCCTCACCGGTCTGCCGCCGTCGGAGCACGGTATCGTCGGCAATGGCTGGTATTTTCGCGATCAGGCCGAAGTGCGTTTCTGGCTGCAACCCAACGCATTGATCCAGGGGGAAAAGGTCTGGCAGCAGCTCAAGCGTGAGATCCCCGGGTTTCGCTGCAGCCAGCTGTTCTGGTGGTACAACATGTATGCGGACGTGGACGCCGCCATCACCCCACGCCCTCACTACCCGGCCGACGGCCGCAAAATGTTCGGTCTGTATTCATCACCGGCCTCGTTGCACGAGCGCATCGAGCAGCAGATTGGCGAATTCCCGTTTCCGAGTTTCTGGGGCCCGGCGGCCGGCATCGCGTCGAGCCGCTGGATCGTCGACTGCGCCATCGCCGAATTCCAGCTCGACCGACCCGACCTGCAATTGGTCTACCTGCCCCATCTGGATTACAGCCTGCAGCGCCTGGGCCCCGATCATCCATCGATTGCCGACGAGGTGCGTGCCATCGACAGTGAAGTGGGTCGTTTGCTGGACTTTGCCCAGGAACAAGGCGCGGCGGTGATGCTGCTGTCCGAATACGGCATCGAAGCGGTACAGCAATCGGTCTCCATCAACCGGCTGTTGCGCTCGGAAGGCTTGTTGCAGGTGCGCCAATCGCTGACCTGGGAATTGCTCGACCCTGGCGCCAGCGCTGCGTTTGCCGTGGCCGATCATCAGATCGCGCATGTCTACGTGAAGCAGGCGCAAGACATACCTCGCGTCAAAGCGTTGTTGCAGCGCCAACCCGGCATTGAGCAGGTGCTGGATAAAGCCGAACAACGCGCCTGGCAGCTGGATCATCCCCGCAGCGGCGAGCTGGTGACCGTGGCCGCGCCGGGTTACTGGTTCGATTACTACTATTGGTTTGACGATCGTCAGGCACCCGACTTTGCCCGCACCGTGGACATCCATCGCAAGCCCGGCTACGACCCGCTTGAGCTGTTCATTGACCCGGCCATTCGCTTCCCCAAACTGAAAGTGGCGCGCCGCCTGCTGCAGAAAAAGCTCGGCTTTCGCTACTACATGGACCTGATTCCGCTGGATACAGGACTGGTCCGCGGCAGCCATGGCCGCCTGCCCGTCAGCGAGAAGACCGGCCCGCTGCTCATCACCAATTGCGATCTGCCGTTGCCGCAGCACCTTGCGGCCACGGCGGTGAAACAACTGCTCCTACAGCATTTCCTGGGGCACCCACACACCGACCTGGCCAATGCCAAGGAGCTTCCATGCGGCGCGCCATTTCTATAACAGTTCTGAGTGCCTTGGCCGGTTTGGCCCAGGCTCAGAGCCCGAACACCTTCGACTGCAACAATTTTCTGCAGTTTGGAGGAGACGTCAACAAGACCCGGACCGCGTTTGTCCAGAGCCCCGAAACCCTGGCCTGGAACTGGTTCGTCTGCTTGAACCAGCCTGCCGCCGCGGGGAGTCCCAACCGCGAGTGGGAATCCATGAAGCCCTCCGACCAGGTCTACCTGCCCAATGGCGCCAAACCCGCCCCTTATGGCACGCCCGTGCCGCCCCCGGGCGCGGTGCTTACGCAAGCCAAGGCGCAGGGAATGGACCTCTCCCGAATCTTCCATAACCTCAATGCCACGCAACAGGTCGATGGCATGATTCTGGAAATGGGCGGTGCGGTGCCGGCGCCGGAAACCGGCAAACCCGTGCGCTTTCAGCTGCTGATGGGCGAAGGCACTTTCGATTACGTCGTTCAACGCCAGGTCTACAACATGAATGGTCAAGCCGACTTGACCAGCAACCTGGAATTCCCGTCCATCGCCTGGGAATTGAAGTCCGCCTGGTTGTGGATCGGCTCCGACGCGACCTACAAACAGACACTGGAAAACGACGGTTACTACATCGCCCAGGCCTATTACCTGCAAGACGGCAACTACCAGGTCGGCTATGCAGCGCTGAGCGGCTTGCACATCATCAACAAACTGAATCCCGGCTGGGTCTGGACCACTTTCGAAAACATTAACAACAGCAAATACACCGTCACCAACGCCATCCCGCCCACCCCGATGACCAACAGTACCGGGCCGATAGCCGCTGCCAAGCCCGTCAATAGCCAGTTCCAGGCCCAATATCCAGGGTTGTCGCAGTACGAACTGATCGCAGTCCAGTCCAGGACCAACCCGACCTTGCTGGCCAACTCTCAGCTGGAGTCAGCCTTTCAGAGCCAGTCGTCGTGCTTTGCCTGCCACGACACCGCCGCGTATTCGGCGAAAAAGGGCTATTTCAACTTCGCCATGAAAGAACAGGGCGGCATCGTCTACCCCACCGCCCTCCTGCCGGAGTCGGCCTTCGTCGGTTACAACAAACTGGACTTTGTCTGGTCGCTCAAACGCGCCCAGTGGCAACGCTAAGGAGCATGACATGAGCGTATTGAATTTTCCCCGTATCTACCTCAACGGCCATATGTTCTGGAACCCGCCGACGGCCAACAACAACGATGTGCTGCCGCTCTACGACGCGGTCAAGATGCAGATGAACTGGCGGTTTCTCGCTGAATACGGCATCGATCCCGAGAATGCCGCCAGCACCTTGATGCCCTGGACCATCGCGCCCTTGCCGCTAAGCGACGTACCTGCCTATGCCCAGCAAGTACCGGGTAATGCCAATCCGGGTAACTACCCGATGATTCCCGCCGAATGGGACCTGTTCGGTGACAACGCCTGCGGCACTGTCAGCTATGACCAGACCCGCTCCGTGATCATTGGCGGCGAGCTTCCTGGCGGTGGTTACGTCGACCAGGATCCGCTGATCGACAAGGCTTACCAACTGTTCGGCAACCCCCTTGGCAGCACGAATCCCACCCCTGCCCGATTCGTCGACGTCAGCCCCTGGCAGAACACCTTCACCGCGCTGTACTTCGACAAGCTGGTGCTGGGTGACGATCAGTGCGGCGTGACGCTCAAGCGTCAACACCGGATGCTCGATCGCTTTCTGAACTTCAACTGGGGGGCGTTGGGTGGCCTGATCTATGTCACCACGACGTGGCAGACCTGCTTTCCCAAAGAGAACCTGCAGTGGGTAATTGGCGACTCGCAACTGCTCAAAGACCTCCAGGAACAGATGGACCAACAACACGCCAAGGGGCTGATGTTCAGGTTCTCCACCTACCTGACCTGCTACGACAAAAATGGTATTTTCAACAACTACCCTCCCATCAACACCCACTCCACAGACCCCGAGATACAGGCGAACGTGCAGGCGATGTATCAAAAAGGCCTGGATAACGTTGCCGACATTTTCTTCAACCCGGCCTACAGCCGCACCGCCGGCACCCTGGGTTTGTGGTTTGAGGATGAGTTCCCGACCGCGCCGGCAGGACGACGCCTGGTCCCCGCCTCCGCCATCAGCATCTACCAAAAAACGCCGGGCGATACCCCCCTTCCTCCGGGTGTGGAAATACAGCTGGGAGTGATCTCGACCCAGCTCCAACCCGACAGCGATACCCTGTCGCTGGATCTCTCGACTGCCTTCCCGTTCTATCCGCTCGACAGCAAGGCGGACATTCCGGTGGCGGAGAAATTCCAGGCAGGCAATTACGTACTGGGGATAAACGACGCAGGCCAATTCAGCCCCCTGGCCAGTTTCGGCTTCGAACAGTATCGACAGGCAGCCTTCGACAAACGCTCCGGCATCCTGGATTTGACGCTCAACCCCGGCGCCAGGAAAAAGCTGCAAACCGGATCGCTGGAACTGCAACTGCAGGGCACAACACCGACGCAGGCTGCTACCCAGCAGATGTGGACCGCCGAGGTGGTGGAAAGCGCCAGTTTCATCGATGTGGGAGACAGCAGAACACTGCAGATCATGGTGCAATACGACGGCCTTCCGGCGCCGGCCGGCACCGTGCTCTGGGTGGCGGAGTACGACAACGCCTTCATGCTGAGTACCAGCAACTATTACCTGGCGTTCAGCAACAAGGTCGACTTCACGTTGTTCTACGACTATCCGTTGAACCGCCAAAACAACAAATCCAATCTGCCGCAATTTATCGATACCCCCAGCGAACACAGCCAGGCAAGCACGGGCAGTGGCCGCCGGCTCATGGCGCTGCACGCCGAGGCTCCCTTCGAGGTGCCGATCCCTGTCACCTATCAACAATACCTGTCGACTCCCGCTTCGGTCTCCCTGGCCCCCAGCCTGGGCTTCAGCAATCCCATTGCCATGGAAGGCAAACTGCAGGATCTCCAGAACAGTACCGTGAACTATTGCGTAACGCAGATACAGACCGACGCCAAGGGCATCGCACGACTGACCGTCAAAGGTCGGGCTCCTGGCTTTCCGACCCTGCGCTTCTTCGTGCAGGAGGGTGAACAGCCTCCCGAGATCCCTTTCAGTTTCAACTACACCGACGCCTATACCGACTTCATGGCGCCTTTGCGTGTGCTGCCGCTGGAACCGAAACTGCAGGAGGACTTCGTCAATGAATGGAACCAGATCTACACGAAACCCGAGGCCCGGGTGCTGATCTGGGAAAGCTTCATCTACCCACGCATCCTGCAGCCCTTCTACTACCTGTACCCGATCATGAGCAAATACATGCCACTCAATTCGCTGGAACGGATAGAGGGTGCCGTCGACCAGCTCATTGTGTTGATCAGCAAGGAGTATCAGGAGGAAAGCACCCTCGCCATGCCTATCACCCGCGACATGTCACAAAGCCGACGCGCTGTGCTGGAGCTCTGGGCGCAGTCGCTGGTGAAACGCAATTACCCACCCGTCCCGCTCAGCATGAGCGACTACGAACAAGGCTAAAACACCAACGTTTCACACGGGACCACCGGGTGACGAGCCTGTCACCCGGCACTTCACAGGAGTGTCATATGAAAGCCAGCATCTTGAACCGATTGTTGCTGCTGACCCTGCTGCTCAGCCCGACTCTATTCGCCCAGGCGGACAGCGGCGCCGTCTACTTCACCATGGGGGTGCACAACACCGAGGGGTGCAATGAAAAGAACGGCAACTGCATCGCCACTCGAGCACCGGGCGACCCTTCCGATCCGTTTTTTCCGGCGTTCTGGATCAGCGACTGGACCATGTACCGGGTGATGCACAACTACGAAAAAAACCCGCCGCCCTACAGTAATCCACCCACGACCCTGACCCCGGCGGACTACACCGTCTCCCGAGGCACCAGCTATTACGACACGACCTACATCCCACCGGATGGCGACGGCTTCGGCGCCATGATGGAGCACTACGAGAAATACTGTCTGCCGATCTTCCCGATCAAGAACAACAACTACACCTGCTCCTTTGTGTCCCTGGGCAACAAGGCGTACTTCCTGACGTACCCGCAAGACCGCCCCAAGGACATGCCGGCCTGCTGCATGTTTTCACCGATGAATCACCCGCCGCGCCAAGACTTCATCCAACACCTGCCCTACAGTGCCGAGCGCAGCAAAAACCTCGATGGCAGCGTGCAGGCCTACGCCCTGGACCTCGAGTCACCGCAAGGTCCGATCCTGTTCGGCTACGCCTTTTTCAAACAACTGTCAGGACAACCGCCCTACCGGCATCCCCAGTCATTCTTTTTCTCCGGTGACACCAGCGTCGCCAATGCGCCCATCGTCAGCCAGAACTACACCAACTTCCGCATCGCCAAACCGGACCCGGCCCAGACCTGGGCGCAAGTGGCCGCGATGTGCCCGGCGAATCCACCGCAGTGCCAACTGTTCGATCCGCCGCCCTCTCTGGGTAATGGCAAGCGAGCGCAGTGGGACAAGCTCATGCAACGCAAACCCTGATCAATGACGAAGGATCGCCATGAAAACTTCACTCCGTCTCACCATGGTGTTACTCGGTCTGGCCAGCCTGCCAGCCCTGGCTCGGGAACAGGCCATGCCATCGACGCAGGCCACCAGCCTGAGCTGCCAGCCTCCCAGCACCGCACCGGCCGCCTCGGCCAGTCAAGACCTGTTCGATCAATACAGCTGGCAGATGTTCATCGCCTTGAACTGGCCCGCGCAGGACGGGCAGCGAGGTGATCCCGACTGCAACAAACAGCCTGGGGATCCCGGCTATACCGTCTGGCAGACCTACAAGACCGTGGAGGAAATCTTTCTGCCGCAAGGGGCCAACCCTGGCCCGTGGAATACCCCGCAGACCGCAAAAAGCCTGGGTATCATCAACATCGCCGCACTGAAGAACAGCACTCAGGTGAATGCTGTCGACCAGGCCGTCGGTGGCTGGCTGATCGACCAGGCCGGCAACCCGACCTACTACGACATCTCGGCCAACGAGACCTCTTACAACTACATCGTCACCAATAGTTTCTATAACGCTAATGTCGTTTCCAAAGCCAACAACATCAACTTTCCCTATGGGGTCATCGAGGTCAAATCGAGCTGGCGCATCCTCACGACCGCTGACAACGCCAGTCACTACCTGACCATGCTCGCGCGCGTGGCCACGTTCAACGACCAAGGCCAGCGCACCGGTGTCACCGAGGCTTACCTGGGTTTGGTGGGCCTGCACATTATCACCAAGGCGAACGGCTATCCGCAGTGGATCTGGTCGACCTTCGAGCAGATCGACAACGTTCCGTCCAAGGCGCTGGTGAACGACAAGTGGGTCGACCAGCCGACATCCGGCACGGCCTATTCCTACTTCAACTCCGCCGCTCCTGCCGCCAGCCTCAACCAGTCGCCGTGCGACTGGCAGACACAGGGCGCACATTTGGTCTGCGTGCCTAAACCCGGCACCACGTTCCAGACTCCGAACCCGCTGAACCGGGTCACCCCGATTGCCGAGGTCACCAACGGAGTCAACACCCAATACCGCAGCGACCCGGACCTGCAAAGAAGCGTGCTGAAGTACTACCAGCTCATCACCACCCAGCGCCCGCTGATGCCGGACAACCCCAGTAACCCACTGGGCCAGCCGACACCCTCCCTGTCGGCCAACGTGACCATGGAGAGCTACATCCAGCCCAACAGCAGCTGCATGAATTGCCACTCCATGGCGACACCGGTCAAGAGCCCCTACAAATCCGATTACTCCTACCTGTTCAAATTCGCCAATGCACCTGTCGGCAAAACCACCAAGGACGAGGAATAGATCATGAGCATTCTCAATGGACCACGGCTGAATTTCTGGGGCGGCATCCGCACGGACGTCAGCCTGCCGAACAACTCCCCCACCATCCCTTACGACGGCAATGACGAATGGCCGCTCTTCGACCTGACCACCTCGACCCTGGCACCGGGTGCCCAGTCTTACACCGACGATCAACTGAACAACATGATCAACGCGCCCGACGGCACCTACTACACCGCCGGCGGCTGGAATCACTACGGGCAGCATGTCGTCGACATGCAGAACGCCTTGATCAGTTCCCAGGGTATTCCGGGCAGCATCAACACCACCGGCGATATGGTGGGCCAGCCGGTCTATCTGCTCGGCTCGGTGGACCCGGTGACCGGACAGGGCCCTGTTTCCGGCCCGATGATGGTGGACCTGGACCCCACCTCCTCAACGACCACTCAGATATTCGTCGGTGGTCTGCAAATTGGCGGTAACAGCGACATCCAACTGCTGATTCGCAGTAATACCGTGTGCAGCAGTTTCGACGTGGCGGGACGTGTGCTGCTGCCCGCGAAAATGGATGCTCCGGGATCTTTCCACGCCAGCGGTACGTTTCAACTGACCTTCCCTTTGAGCAGCATCGTCAGCTGGAACCAGAACAGCAATGGCCTGCGCTCAATCATCAACGCGCCGGGTGCGACAGGCATCGTCCTGCGTTTCGTCATGTTCGAAATGTGCCCCACGATGACCACCGAACAACTGGATGCCGACTACGCCGCCGGCAGGTACACGCCCAACCCGAGCATCGGCCGGGTCATCGGTACACTGGCCCCGGCCTTCGCCGACGAGCCGCTGAACTGCCAGCCGGGCCGACAACTGGTCAACCAGAATACAGGGAATGCCGGCTATGCCGATCTGAGCGAAAACAACGGCTACCTGAGCATCGACATGGTGAACGTCATTCCGAAGGAAACCTTCAGGGCCGTCAGGGACGACATCACCAGCCCTATCGGACCCAACGCGAACTACGGGACCGTGACCATCAGCGCCGGCACCACCACACTGGCCACCCTGGACCCGACCACCCGCCCTTTATTCGATTACTACGTGTATGGCGGCATCGTCGACCTGCCCATGACCGCCAGCCAGCAACAGGCGGTGCGGACCACTGCGCTGGCAATCAACGCACCCAACAAGGTCGCTGGAACCTCGCTTCAAGCAACCGAATCGACCTATCGAATCTATGCCGATCAGCGCAATGTCTACCTGGAGGACTACCCCAATGGCCTGTCGGTCACCCTGCAGGTCAGGTACCTGGGCGGTCCGGTCCCCAGCGCCACCGAAATCGACCTGCAGGCCGCGGCTCCTGCTGTGTACGATGAACCGCAATACTGGGATTTCCTCGACTTTCCTGTCTCGCTGACCGTCAACACCGGCCAGCTCGCAATCAGTTTCCCCGTCACCGTCAAACCGGGTAGCGCCGCCCAGGCGGGTTTTGTCGCCTTGACCTGCACGGCCAATGGCCTTCCAAGCAGTGGCTACTTCACCAGCTTTCGCAAATACGCACAGACCGACTTCGGCATCCCCGCGGGCACCACCATCACCTGGGAGCTGATGTACCCGAACGTCTTGCGTTTTCACTACCTGGCCTTCCCCGCCATGTCGCGCTACATCCCGCTCAATCAGCCCGACGCGGTCATGGGCGCCAAGAACCCCATTCTCGCCCGCACCTCGGACGCCTACAAAGGCACCACCCTGTTCATGCCTGTGGTGCGCTCGATGTCGCCCTGCCAGCGGGCACTGCTGAGGGCCTATCTCACCGGTGAACCGTGGCAGGCGCCACAGTAGTCGCGTCCACCCCTTGTTCATGGAGAGAACCCTTATGCCCGTTCCCTTTTATATCCCGGCGCGACCCAGCGAAACCCTGCGCCCGAGTACGATCATCGCCGAGGGTCTGCTGAACCCTCGGGGCCTTTGTGTGCAGGCCGATGGCAGCCTGCTGCTGACCGAAGCCGGCTCGGGCCTGCCGGACCAGACCTTCAGCGGCCGTATCAGTCGGCTACGACCGGATCCGCACAGCCCCGGCGCCTACCTGCCTCGCGAAACACTGGCGCAAGGCTTTCGCGCCATGAACATGCAGGCCCGCATGCTGCGCGATGAAATCATGGGGCTGTCGGACATCGCCTGCGGTGACGGGCGCTGCCTGGCCAGCCAGACCGATTATGTCGAGGGCTCCAAACTGCTGGACCTGCAATACACCCCGCCCGAGCCGGTGTTTCACAGCCGTGGCAATCTGAATGCGCTGTGTTACCACCCGACCCGCCGCAGCTGGCTGGCGGTCAAACCCGATACCAATCAGTTGGTGGAATTCACCGGCGAACAGGGCGAGCGCGTATTGGTCCAGTTGCCCGAACTGGGTCAAGGCCAGGAAGCCGTCCCCGTCACCCTGGTGTACGAACCGGCGACAGACGCCGTGCTGATCAGCCTGTTCTCCGGAGAGCTGCAAGGCGACCCTGCGCGCAAGGGCATCGACTTTGCCGATAAGGCAGGCCGAGTGATTCGGGTCTGGCCCGACAGCGGGCAGATCGAGGTGCTGATTCATGGCTTGCAACTGCCCACCGGACTAGCATTGTGTCCGCAGGGCAATGTGCTGGTCCTGGAGCTCTGCGACCGCCTGCAGCAACCCTTGCCACCGGACTGGAACGGCGAACCGCTGCATGGCGGTTTCACCCGTTTCACCGGTCGACTGCTGAGCTGCAACCTGCAAACCGCCCAGGTCGCCGTGCTCGCCTGCGGCCTGGATACCCCTTCCAATCTGTGCCTGGTGGAGGATGCGGTACTGGTGAGTGAAGGCATGGGACTGGCCGGCCGGCCACTGCCCACGCCAGACAACAACGTCGTCCCGTTGAGCGGCAGACTGCGACGGGTACAGCTCTGAAAAACACAACCTGGCGCAGTCCACCTGGGAGCGGGCTTGCTCGCGAATTCGGTGTGTCATTCAGCTTTGATGTTGACTGATACACCGTTTTCGCGAGCAAGCCCGCTTGATGAACAGTGCAACGGCGCAATCAAAAGCCGATGACGATACGTTGTGCCATGCCTAACTTGACCATACTCAATGTTCCCCGATTAATACCTGCCCGACGGGCAGCACGGCAGACGGTCGGCGGTCGCCACCGACGCGTTCTCCTTACATGCCCTGGTCTTGAGCCTCCTGCGCACTCACGCCATGCACCCGCGCCCCAGGAATTTCCTCTCTACAAGGTGTATGAAATTCCCGCCTGCACGGTTCTCGGCGCCCCCGGATAGGCGTAGACATTGCCAAAGGCGCCTTCATCATAGTGGCTGTCGAACAGGTTCTTCAGGTCAAGATTCAGCCGCAGGTGTTCGTTGACTTTGTAATAGCTGAGCAGGTCGACCACCGTGTAGCTATCCATGGAGAAGGCATTGGCCGCGGTCTGACCGGCGCGCTCGTCGACATACTTGGCGCCCAGTCCCAGGCCCAGCCCTTTGAGGCCGCCGTCCTGAAACTCATAGACGTTCAGCAGGCTGAGACTGTTGCGCGGAATGTTCACCAGGCGCGTGCCTGACTTCAGCACGTTGTCCTGGGTGACTTCGGCATCCACATAGGCGTAGCCACCGATCATGCGCCACTGCGGCGTGAGGTTGCCGGCCACATTCAGATCGAAGCCACGACTACGAACTTCACCCGCCGCCACGCTGAAGGTCGAGTCCACCGGGTCTGTCGTCAGGACGTTGCGTTTTTCGATCTGATACACCGCGGCATCCACGCTCAACTGGCGATCGAAGGCTTCCCACTTGACACCCACCTCGTAAGATTTGCCTTCTTCAGGTTTGAAGCCACCGCCCGTTCGACTGGCACCGCTGTTGGGCTTGAAGGACCGCGCCGTATCGGCATAAATCGCCACGGTCGGGGTCAAGTCGTAGATCAGCCCCAGGCGCGGGGTGACCGCGTTGTCGCTGTTGGTCCAGCTCGTACCGTTGACGAGGTAACTGTCGTAATCCTGTTCGAAGCGTTCGAAACGCACGCCTGCCAAGGCTTTCAATCCCTCGGTCAAGGTGACCTGGTCTTGCACGAAAGCGGCGTAGGTCTTGAGGTTTTCCTGATCGTGGGTGGTGGTGCGAGTCAGCGCCGGACGCGGCTGGCCGTAGACCGGATTGAAAATATCGATGGGGTAGGCACTCACCGCCCCACTGGAGCGACGGATGATCGACTTGTAGTCGTAATCCTCATATTCGATGCCCGTCAGCAACGTGTGGTCGAATCCGGCCGTGGAAAAATGCCCGGTCAGGTTCAACTGCACATCCCGGTCGCGCCACTCCAGCTTGCGGTAGTTGAAGTTGCGTCCCAGCGTGCGGCCGTCGGCAGCGACACCATTGCCTTCGATGGCATTGCCTTGCATGCTGCCGTCGAGCCACTGGCCGCCGCCGCCCAAGGTCCAGTCGTCGTTCAGGAAATGCTCGAAACGCACCTGCGCCATGTTGTTGTCGTTGTGCAGCTTGCCGATATCCTTTTCACCGAAAAAAGTATCCCGCGACGCGACGCCGATCTGATTGCGATAGTGGGTCACACCCCGATCGAGCGGCGCGTTGTTGCGCATGAAATCGCCTTCGAAGGTGATACGGGTGGTGTCGTTGACCTGCCAACCGAGCACCGGCGCCACACCGTAACGCTCGTTTTCGACGTGATCACGGAAGGTATCGCCACCCTCGCCTATCACGTTCAGCCGATAGGCCAGTCGCCCTTCATCATCCAGCGGCCCTGAGGCATCCAGCGTTCCGCGACGCATGCCCTGATCGTTGAGCTGACTGCCCAAGGTGACGGTGCGCTCGGCCAGGGGTTGTTTGGACACCACGTTGAAGGTGCCGCCCGGGTCGCCACGGCCATAGAGTGTTGTGGCTGGCCCGCGCAGGACCTCCAGGCGCTCGATGGTATTGGCATCAGGCATGTTCGGATAACCGCGGTTGATCGGGAAACCGTTGCGGTAGAACTCACCGGTGGTAAAGCCACGCACGGTGAACGTGGTCAGGCCCTGGCCGCCGAAATTGTTCGCACGGCCCACGCCACCGGCGTAATCGAGAGCGTCCTGCAGGCGAGTGGCGCCGAGGTCTTCCACGACATCCTTGGTGACAACGCTGATGGATTGTGGGGTTTCATGAATTGGAGTGTCTGTGCGCGTCGCACTGGCCGAACGGGTTGCTCGATACCCTTGAACCGGGCCTTGGGCCGGCTCTTCGAATGTGCCGTTGATGTCGATCGCTTGTAACTCTATTGACGCAGGATCAGTCGGTGCCTGGTCAGCCCAGGTGGTCTGGGAAATGGCTTGGATCACACACAGAGAAACGAGAGTTCGACGCATCGACAGACAACCTTGGGAAGATGCCGGGCACATCAGGAGCTCGGCGAGAATTGATGACGAATAATATCAATTCCCATTCTCTGCTGATACGTTTTATCTCGGTAAAACAGGGGCGAGAGCAAAATTAATTGCGCTCATGGCCGGGCCTCAGTGACGCAATAGCCTGCGCAACGGAACCCCATCTTTGAGGACCGGCGATTTGATGACGATGTAACTGAAGTACTTGGATATACCGATGTTCTTGTCCAACAGGCCTTCCATCACTTCCTGATAATGCTGGATGCTGCAGGTCATGAAACGCACCAGGTAATCGTAACCACCGCTGATCAAGTGGCACTCGAGCACCTCATCGACCAAACGGATATTGGACTCGAACTTGGCGAAGTCCTCCCGTTTGTGGTCGCTGAGCGTGATCTCGGTAAATACCGTGACCGAGTCGGTAATCTTGGCGAGATTGAGATGGGCTCTATACCCGGAAATATAACCGGCCGACTCAAGCCGCTTGACCCGTTGCAAGCAAGGGCTGGACGACAGACCCACCGCATCGGCGAGGCTGACGTTAGTCATTCGGCCGTCTTTTTGCAGCTCAACCAGGATACTGATATCAATGCGGTCCAGTTTGATCAAACCTTCCATCGCGTACCTCTTGATGCCGTTCGGATGTACAGAGGTTATAGCAAAATCAGCGATGCAAGGATTGCTGATGCTGAGCGACCAGATCGGCCATGCTATTGATGCAAAAATCTGCAGGGCATTGCGGGGTATCGTTCCCATGGCCACGACAAATCAGGCACAAACCAGCCGATTTTTGCGGTTCGGCAGGAGGCCTGGAAACCTGCAGGATATCTTTAGGTTCCAGATTGTTGGCTTGCAACCAGTCGCGGTCCTCTAACGGTTTGCTGGCTCGAGACAGCAAGTCTTCGGGCGTAATCCCCAAACGCTCACAGAGCTGTTCGCGATCCTCGGCATCACGATCGCAACACACCAGCAGCCGATAGAATTTGCGCAGATACAACATGGCACCGGGCGCATCCTCGAACAGCGACCAGTTGCCCACCGATCGGGCGAAACTCATCCCCTCCTCCCAACTGGCCTTGAGCCCAAAACGCTCTGCCAACTGACGATGGGCGAAGCACAACAAGCCACTGAAACCCAGCTCGGCAAAGCGTGGATAGAGCGTGCGCACCGCCTCGTCAAACTCAGCCAATATCTCTTCCCTGCTCAGCACGCCCGGATGGTTTTCGAGCAACGGTTGCAGGGCCGTCCAGATACCCGAATCCCGATCGACCAGAACTTCATCGCAATCGATCAACAGTGCACGATAATCAGTCAGGTACATGGTGTGTAGCCTCCCATGATGCGTTTCATCAATCCATGCGTTCCAAATGCCCCGGTTGACGCAGCGACACTGCGCCAACCGAAGTCTGAGGTTAATTCAACACGCGTAACAATGCTGCCTCAAGAATCGCCAGCGCTTCGTCGATCTGATCGTCGTCGGTCACCAGAGGCGCAAGGAAGCGCAGCACATTCCGGTGTACGCCGCATTTGATCACCAACAGCCCGCCAATCCTGGCCTGATCGATCAGTTGCTGGGTGAGTTCGGCATCGGGGCTGCGGGCCTCGTCGTCTTTGATCAGTTCAATCGCCAGCATGAAGCCAGTACCGCGTACATCACCAATACGCGGATGACGTGCCTGCAAGCGCAGCAGGCCCTGACGCAACCGGTCGCCCAATGCATCACCGCGCGTGAGCAACTGCTCCTGTTCGTAGGCTTCGATCACCGCCAACGCCGCCGCGCAAGCCAGGGCGTTACCACCATAAGTACCGCCAAGGCCACCGGGTAATGGCGCGTCCATGATGTGCGCACGCCCCACCACGCCCGAAATCGGCAAACCACCGGCCAGGCTCTTGGCGACGGTGACCAGATCCGGCTGAATGCCTGCGTGCTGGAAACCGAACCATTTGCCGGTGCGGCCGAAGCCGGTCTGAATTTCATCGAGAATGAGCACGATGCCATGTTGCTCAGTCAGAGCTCGCAGCGCCTGGAGAAACTCCGGTGGCGCGGAAAGGAAGCCTCCGTCGCCCTGCACTGGCTCGATGATGATCGCCGCTACCCGGTCCGCAGGGACTTGGGTCGCCAGCAATTCGTTCAGGGCTTGCAGGGCCATCTCGCTGCTGAAACCGCGATAGGCGTTAGGGTACGGAGTATGGAAGACTTCGGGAGCGAAAGGCCCGAAGTTCTGTTTGTAGGGTTGGCTCATGCCGGTCAAGGTCGTACCGAGCAACGTGCGCCCATGGAAACCGCCACGAAAGGAGATGACTGCCGGGCGATTGGTATGCGCGCGGGCGATCTTCACCGCGTTTTCCACAGCCTCTGCACCGGAGGTAAACAGCGCCGCCTTATAGGCTTCGCGACCACCGACCAACTCGCACAAACGCTGTACCAGGTCCAGATAGGGTTTGTAAGCCACCACCTGGAAGCAAGCATGGCTGACCTTTTGCAATTGGGCTTGCACCGCCGCAACCACCTTCGGATGATTGTGGCCGATGTTCAAAACGCCGATGCCACCGACGAAGTCCAGGTAGCGCGTCCCATCCACGTCCCACACCTCGCAACCCTGGGCGCGATCGATAACCAGCGGGTGTGCGGTGACCAAACCCCGTGGCACGAATTGATCGCGTTGACGGAGCAAACTCGGGGTTTCTTCGACTTTACTGTTCATTGGCATCTCTCATAGTGGGCCTGGCAACCGGGAAGCGGCTGCGACGTGTTTCACAGGTTAAGCTTTCGACGCAATTGTCTAAGCCGAACTTGGCCTCTGAGAAATCGGGATCGACTGTTTTCACCCCGGCAAACAGCAGAATCCTTCAGCGGCGGCCAGCCCCCATGGAATCTGCCGATAGGTGCCCCCTACAACGCAGCGTCGTGTGTTTACGCAGAGCCTTTCGACATATCCTGCTTTGTCACTCGGGCATGCTTGAGGCTCCCTATTTAATGCGAGAAATTACCCATGGCCCTGTTCTATAAAGCTGACCCGGTGCGCGGCGAACAATGGAAGCGTCTATTCGCTGAGCACGCTCCGGATATCGAATGGCGTGCCTGGCCGGACATCGGCGATCCGAAGGATATTCGCTACCTTGCGGCCTGGCAGACGCCGGACGATCTCGACACCTTGTTGCCCAACCTGCAAGTACTGTTCGCCCTGTCGGCCGGGGTCGATCAGCTTGACCTTGACCGCTTGCCCACAAACCTGCCGGTGGTACGTTTACTCGACCCGGGCATCACCCGGGGCATGTGCGAATACGCCAGTTTTGCGGTGCTGAGCCTGCACCGGGACATGCTCCGTTATCGCCAGCAACAAATGGCCCGGTGCTGGCAGGCTCACCTGCTGCAACCGGCCGCCAAACGTCGGGTGGGCGTGATGGGGCTCGGCACGCAGGCCCAACAGATTCTGGCCACCTTGCAGACCTTTGGTTTCGCTTTGTCGGGATGGGCACGCAGCGAGCATCGCATCGCCGGGGTGGACTGCTTTGCCGGTGCAGAGCAACTTCCGGCCTTCCTCGGCCAGTGCGACATCGTGCTGTGTGTCTTGCCATTGACCGAGCAGACGAAAGGGATTCTCAACCGTCAGGTGTTCCAGCACCTGCCCAAAGGTGCTGCCTTGGTCAACATGGGCCGCGGTGGGCATCTGGTAGAAGAGGATCTGCTGGAGGCTCTGGCCAGCGGCCAACTCAGCGCGGCGGTGCTCGATGTACTGGAACAGGAACCGGCAGCGCCGGATCATCCCTTCTGGCAGCATCCGCAGATATTGCTGACACCGCATATCGCGGCGATGACTCAGCCAGAAAGCGCATTTAGCGTGTTGCTGGAGAACATCCGTCGGCATCAACGCGGTGAATCAATGCTTGGCCAGGTTGACCGCGAGCGAAGTTATTAACTGCTGGCCTTACCCCTCGTTTGAGCAATAACTGCGGCCTGTGAAGTCGCAACTTATGCAATCTACCGAATTGACTGCAGCCCATTGCCAGGCCTCGCCGTAGCTGCGATACAGCCACCGCTGCGTGCAGTCCGGCCGTGCAGTGATCGACAAGATCCAGGGTTCTCCCGGTTTGCTTCGCAGTGTTCACCTGAGCAGAACGTTGCCTGCCGTGCAGGCAACGAATACTAATAAGATCAAATGAGGTAAGCGATGAACATCGCAAAACAAAGCGCTCTCTCCTTGGCGGTCATTGCCGCCACCGCGCAACTGGCAATAGCGGATCAGCAACAGCAAGCCAAGGGCTTCATTGAAGACAGCAGCCTGGTGCTGCTCAACCGTAATTTCTATATGAACCGCGACTTTCGCAATGGCGGCAGCAACAGCCAGGGTATCAACGGCTCCTTGCCGTCCAGCGAGCGCAACGGCTATCGCGAGGAGTGGGCACACGGTGCCATGCTCAACTTCGCTTCCGGTTTCACCCAGGGCACCATCGGATTTGGCACCGATGCCTTCGCCTACGGTGGGGTCAAGCTGGACACCGGCCGCGGCCGAGCCGGCAACGGCCTGCTGCCGATCAGCAACAACCGCACCGCCGAAGCCGACGTGCCGGACGCCTATGGCGAGATTGGCGGCGCTGTGAAGATGCGCATTTCCTCTACCGTGCTGAAGTACGGCGAACAACGCCCGACCGCTCCGGTATTCGCCACCGGCGACAACCGCTTGCTGCCGGAAACAGCGACCGGCTTTCAACTGACCAGCAACGAGTTCGATGCCTTATCCCTGGAGGGTGGTCACTTCACCGCCTTCAATAATCGCAATTCGACCAACTCCGATGACGGCCTGTTCACCACCTACGGAGGGACTGAAGCTGACAGCGTCGACTTTGTCGGCGGCACCTACAAAATCAACGAAAACCTCATCCTGAAGGCGTACACCAGCGAGGCCGTCAATGTCTGGCGTCAGCACTTCGGCAGTGCCTCCTATACGATTCCACTGGCTGACAAGCAGTCGCTCAATTTCGGTCTGACAGCCTATAAGACCAGTGACCAGGGCGAAGCGCGTGCCGGTAAACTGGACACCACTAGCTGGTCGGCCAAAGCGGCCTGGTCCTTCGGCGCCCACAAGCTCACCCTGGCCTACCAGAAGATCGATGGCGACGAGTATTTCGACTACATCGGTGTGGACTCGATCTGGTTGGCCAACTCGGTTCAGTACTCCGACTTCAACGCCCCTAACGAGCGCTCCGTCCAGGCTCGCTATGACCTGAACATGGCCGCCTACGGCATACCGGGGCTGAGTTTTATGACCCGCTATGTCAAAGGCGATCAGATCGATGGCACCAAGGCCGATCCGAACGGTGCCTACGCCAACAAGGTGGGTGACGACCAGAAGCACTGGGAACGCGATCTGGAAGCCAAATACGTGATCCAGGAAGGTGCGACCAAGGACCTGTCCTTCCGCCTGCGCCAAGCCACCCATCGCTCCAGCTCGTTCGACAGCGACATCGACGAAGTCCGCCTGATCATCGAGTACCCGCTGAGCATTCTGTAAGGGTTGTTCCCGGTCGGTTTAGCGCGTGGGCCGGCCGGCTTTCTTGAAGGCCTCCTCCTCGCTCCCTTTGCCTTGAGGCGCTCATTCGGGCGCTTTTTTTTTGCAATGTACCCCTCAGGAGTGTCTTTCGCTTCGACCTGCATCATGAAAGCCGACCCGGTATTTGCTGCCGATCCAGCTTCCTGTTTGAGCAGTAACTGTGGCTTGCAAAGCCGCCGCTGACGGAATCTGCCGAATCAATCGGGGCCTCTTGTCAGGCCTCGTCGCAGGTGAGATACAAAGACTTTCAGCGGAGAAATCCGACCGATTACGCTCCCCATCAATGGAGATCTGTCATGTCCATCTCGCAACGCCCTGCGTATCTCTATCGTCCCATGACCTCTGCTGATGTAGCGTCAGCCCATGACTTGTCCGTACAGTTGAAATGGCCCCACCGCCTGGAGGAATGGGCCATGTTGCAGCGTGTCGCGCAGGGTTTTGTCGTAGAAGACCAAGGCCGCCTGATCGGTACCGCGTTCACTTGTCCGCAGGGAGATTACGCCACCATCGGCCTGGTGATCGTCAGTGATGAGTACCAAGGCCAGGGTATAGGTCGCAAGCTGATGGAACTGGCACTTGAGGCCTGCGGATCGCGTACCGCCATGCTCAATGCGACGCTGGCCGGTGCCCCGCTTTATGCCAGCCAGGGGTTCATTGACTTTGGCCATATTCAACAACATCAGGGGCTCGCGCGGGTTCCTGCACCCAATGACCTGGCAGCCGGTGAGCGCTGCCGCCCGCTGACCGATGCCGATCGGAGCAGCCAGATTGAACTGGCCAACGCCGGCAGCGGCCTGGACAGACACGCCGTGCTCAATGATCTGTTCGATGTCGTTGAACACTCGGTCGGTATCAAGCGCGATGGTCAGCTGCGCGCCTTCGCCATGCTGCGTCCATTCGGCCGTGGCCGCTGTATCGGCCCGGTCATCGCCGAAAACCCAGAGCAGGCCAAGCACTTGATCGCGGTGTTGTTGGCCCAAGTGCCGGACGCCTTCGTGCGCATGGATATACCGTCCGACAGCGGTCTGGCCCCTTGGCTGGAAGAGGCCGGGCTGAAGCATGTCGATACCGTCGCACAAATGGCTCGTGGTACCCCACCGCAGGCTGTCGGCGCGATGCGTCAGTTTGCTCTGGTGACTCAGGCCATCGGCTGACAAACCCCTCAGTACATCCAACGCAACACGATGCATTTTCCTGGAGAAACACCTTCATGCTAGAGCCCACTGCAGTGCTGTTGGCACACGCCGACGGCAGTCCCGTTCCAACAACATTCACCCCCGGTTCGTTGGGAGCCAACGATCCTTTCGACCGACACATTGCTTATGTCGGGCAGGACGACATCGCTGCCGGCGTGGTCCAGGCGAGCGGACAATTGAGCATCGATGACTATCCCTACAGCGAAATGATCGTGGTTCACACAGGACACGTCACCCTGCGGAGCCAGGATTGCACGCTCCAACTAAATCCCGGTGACAGCGCCGTGATCGCCCGCGGTACGTCGCTCCAGATCGAGGCGCAACCCGACTCTCTCTGGGCATTCTGCGCGGATACCCAGCTCGTTACAGAGCGCCATCCCGGGCTCACGGTGCTCCCCCCGCTAACCCTGCTCTCTCCCTCGGCGGCACCGGGTGCAGAAATTCTGCTAAGCCCCGCACCGCAATGCCGCTCGCACAATTTGTTTGTCGAAGAACCGACCAATCTACGCATCGGCGTCTGGGACTCGACTCCCTATACCCGCGGGGCGAGGCCGCACCTGCTGCATGAACTGATGCACCTGCTCGAAGGCAGCGTCACCCTCCAGGTGGCAGACGGGACCCATCTGACGGTCAACACCGGCGATACGGTGTTCGTGCCCCGAGGTGCCCCCTGCGCCTGGAAGAGCAGCGTCTATGTGCGCAAGTTCTACGTCGTCAAATAACTCGAACAACGTTAGCGCCGGCAGATGAATTTTCCTCCGCCGGCCGCACCACAAAACCGATCAATCACTTGCGGAGTACAGACAATGGGATTGGGTGGCCTCAGTACCGGAAAACTCCTGATCATCCTGTTGATCGTGGTCATGCTGTTCGGAACCAGGCGCCTGAAAGGCTTGGGGTCGGACCTCGGCGACACGATCAGGGGGTTCCGCAAATCCATGGGCGGCGATAAGCCAGTCACTGACGAGCCCAGCGCCCCGCCTATTGACGCTCAGGCGCGCACGCTCGAAGACTCGAGTGCCCAAGCCCCAGTCAACCATTCAAACCGAGGTGAGAAGTAGAGATGGAAGTGCAGTCGATGCCCGACAAGCCTGTCGGTGGGGAAGCATTCTGGGAGCGTGTGCGCACAGCCTATCCGGAGCAGCGCCCCCTATTGAACCTGAACAACGCGGCCGTGAGCCCACCGCCGCTGGTGGTAGAGCAGGCCATGATCGATGCCTATCGGCTGATCAGCCAGAACCCGGACGTCAATATGTGGAGCAAGCTCGACGCCGAACTCCCTACGATCAAGCAACAGCTGGCTGACATGGCCGATTGCAATCCCGATGAGATCGCCCTGAACCGTAACTCATCCGAAGGCTTGTCGACGGCCATCTTCGGCATTCCATTGAAGGCCGGCGACCAAGTGCTGGTCTCACTGTGGGACTATCCGAGCGTAATAGCTGGATGGTTGCAGCGTCAGCAACGCGAAGGCATCGAAGTGGTGACCGTCGACTTCGACCTGATGGACGATGAGAATGTCATCGTGCAAGCGTATGCGCAGGCCATTACCCCGCGTACCCGGGTGATCCAGCTGACCCACATGCTGCACTGGACCGGGCGGGTCCTACCGGTCAAGCGCATCTGTGCGCTAGCCCGGGCGCGGGCGATTATCACGGTGGTGGACGGTGCCCAGACGTTTGCGCAGATACCGCTCAGCTTCCGCGAACTGGATTGCGACTACTTTGTCACCAGCCTGCACAAATGGCTGGGCGCGCCGGTCGGCAATGGCATGCTCATTGTCAGGCGCGACCGAATCGACAGCACCTGGCCGTTGCTGGGACCTTTCGACCCGCCGCCGCTGCAGATCGACAAGTTCGACCACTGGAATCTCGGCACCTATAACTCGGCGATACAGGCAGGCATTGCCCCCGCTATCCGTTTCCATACGGAAATCGGCACGCGAGTCATTCACGCTCGTCTACAGGAGCTGACCCGCTACTGGGTTGACCTCGCCAAAGACATTCCCGGTTTCAGGCTTCACACGCCACTTGATACCGTCGAGCTGGGCGCAGTCAGTCTGTTCTCTATTGATCAATGCGATGCTCGATGGATTGAACAGGCGCTTCGAACAACCCACGGGGTGCATGTCAAGTTTCGCCAGATCAGACATATCAGCGGCCTTCGGGTATCGCCGAGCCTCTACACGCAGAAGAGCAATTTGTGCCGCTTTGTCGAGGCGCTAAAGCAGGTGGTTGCAAGCAGATAGGCCGGTGGGCCAGGGGGTACACTTGAGACCCGCGGAGGCAGTGCCCCCTGAAAGGTGGGCCGGGCGTGTCCCCCCCACCGCAGCTAGATGCCATCACCCGGGGAGTACAAGGGGTTAACCAAGTCGTAACTTTTTACCAGGCGCTCGATGCTGCCATCACGTTCCAACTCCGCCAGAATCTTATCGAGACGCTGCATGAATTTGGGCTTGTAAGGGTAAGCCGTAGCATTGAGCCGGGTATAACCAAGGTACCCCGCCTCACCGGAGAGCCAAGGTCCTTCGACTAGCCAACTGAGATCACTCTGGGCGAAGACGCCCTCGTGTTGCATCTGGTCAAGCTCCCAGTGGATCGAACGACGGTCATTGATATAGACATCTATTCGTCCGTGATAGAGCCTCTCCAGGTTGGTACGGTTGTCGTTGGCATAACTCTGCTTCAGTGCATCTGAGGCCAGCATGACTTGGTAGTCTTTATCGTCAATGCTCATGAACCCTCTATTCATGCCAATGTGAAGGCCGCCATAGCCGAGCGGAAAGCGCTCGATCGGACGTTTTCGCGCCACTTCGGCGCGCACGAAGACGACTACCTTCTCTTTCAATATAGGCCGCGAATAATCCATCCAAGGGCGCTCGATGGGCCGGTAGTAGGGTGGATACAGGGCAAAGGCTCGGCCGCTAGCCACTTCCGCCAGACCGCGCGCCCAGGGTACGGGACGAATATGCACGCGATAGTCTGGCATGCGCTTAAAGGCAGTACGCAAAATATCGGTGTAAAGCCCCTTGGCCTCATCCCCCTCGGCGTAGCTGTAGGGTGGGTAGCCGGCGTCACAGAGAATGACCACGTCTACGGGGGCGCTCGCCCAACTCTTGGCGTGTAGCACGCCCCCCAGTAAAACAACCAGCAACATCCGCATGCAGGATTTCCTTCCGTTGATCCCTCTTTCCTGCTCCTTCGCAACAGTAAAGGAAAGGGGTGTTAGAACAGTTTCACAACGCTTGCGCCGGCAGACCTGGGCAGTGTCTGCGGGAGCGGTGTCTGGACGCGACAAACCAAAAAAAAAGCCCGCAGTGTGAACGGGCTAAAAGGGTGACGCACAAGAATGAATAGAGCTTTCCAGCCGACCTGTCGTTACCTCAGCTCAAAGCGCCGCGGCGATTGCCTTGCCGACATCCTGAGTCGAGCCCTGCCCGCCCAGATCGGGGGTGATCGGCCCCTCGGAAATGATCTGCTCGATGGCCTTGAGAATACCGTCATGGGCCGCGCGATAACGTTCATCACCATTGCCGAGGAAATCGAGCATCAAGGCCCCGGACCAGATCATCGCAATCGGGTTGGCGATGTTCTGCCCATAGATGTCCGGCGCTGACCCATGCACCGGCTCGAACAGCGAAGGGAAGCGTCGCTCTGGATCAAGGTTGGCCGAAGGAGCGATACCGATGGTACCGGCGCAGGCCGGTCCCAGGTCGGACAGAATGTCGCCGAACAAATTCGACGCCACCACCACATCGAAGCGGTCCGGTTGCAGCACAAACCGCGCGCACAGAATGTCGATGTGTTGCTTGTCCCAGGTGACGTCCGGGTACTTCGCAGCCATCAATGCAGTGCGCTCGTCCCAATACGGCATGCTGATGGAAATCCCGTTGGACTTGGTCGCCGCCGTCAGACGCTTGCGCGGCCGGGTCTGGGCCAGGTCGAAGGCGAACTTGAGAATCCGGTCCACGCCGCGCCGGGTGAACACCGACTCTTGCAGCACGAACTCATGCTCGGTGCCCTCGAACATCTTGCCGCCGACCGACGAATACTCGCCTTCGGTGTTCTCGCGAATCACTACGAAATCGATGTCCCCGGCTTCGCGCCCGGCCAGCGGACACGGCACACCGGGAAACAGCCGCACCGGACGGATGTTCACGTATTGATCGAAGTCGCGGCGGAACTTGAGCAACGAACCCCACAGGGAAATGTGATCCGGCACCTTGTCCGGCCAGCCCACGGCGCCAAAGTAAATTGCGTCGAAGCCCTTGAGTTGTTCGAACCAGTCGGCGGGCATCATCTGCCCGTGTTCCAGGTAGTAATCGCAGTGAGCCCAGTCGAGCACCTCAATGCTCAAATCCAGCTGCCATTTTTTCGCGGCCTGCTCCAGTACCCGCAGCCCTTCCGGCAAGACTTCCTTGCCGATGCCATCGCCGGCAATCGCGGCGATTCTGAATGGTTTGCTCATCAATCGTGGCTCCTCAATGTCTGTTCAAACGATGACCGGATCACAGCCCGCCGATGTGGAAGGCTTTGACTTCAAGGTATTCATCCAGGCCGTACTTGCTGCCTTCGCGACCCAGGCCCGATTGCTTGATACCGCCGAATGGGGCGACTTCCATGGAAATGAGCCCGGTGTTAAGACCGATCATGCCGAACTCCAGCGCCTCGCCGAACCGCCATGAACGGCGCAAGTCCTGGGTGAAGAAATAGGCGCCCAAGCCATAAGGTGTGGCATTGGCCAGGGCCAGCGCCTCTTCCTCAGTGGTAAAGCGCATCAGCGGTGCAACCGGGCCGAAGGTTTCTTCGTTGGCCAGCAACATCCCGGCATGGGCCTCACCGAGCACCGTCGGCTGGACGAACTGGCTGTCGCCCTCAGGGATTCCGCCACAGAGCAGACGGGCGCCCTGACTCAAAGCCTCGTCGATATGTCGAGCGACCTTGCTCACCGCCGCTGCATTGATCAGTGGGCCGATGGTCACCTCAAAGTCCAGGCCATTGCCGACCTTGAGCTTGCCCACCTCCTCCACCAGGCGCTGGGCGAAGCGTTCGTAGATACCGTCCTGCACCAGAATCCGGTTGGCGCAAACACAGGTCTGGCCAGCGTTGCGGAACTTGCTGAGCATGATGCCGGCCACTGCCTGCTCAAGGTCAGCGTCGTCGAACACAATGAACGGTGCGTTACCGCCCAACTCCAGGCTCAAGCGCTTGATGTGCTCGGCGCTCTGGCGCATCAGCAGCCGACCGACAGCGGTGGAACCGGTGAAGGAAATTTTGCGCACCGTCGGGTTGCCGGTCAGTTCTTCGCCAATGCCGGCGGGCATGCCGGTCACGACGTTGAACACCCCGGCCGGAATGCCGACCCGTTCGGCGAGTACTGCCAGCGCCAGGGCCGACAGCGGCGTCAGGTCCGAGGGTTTGACAATGATCGTGCACCCGGCGGCCAGGGCCGGCGCGCACTTGCGGGTGATCATCGCGTTGGGGAAGTTCCATGGGGTGATCGCGGCGCAGACACCAACCGGTTGCTTGAGCGTGAGCAAGCGGCGGTCGCCGCTGGGTGCCGGTATGGTTTCGCCGTAGACCCGACGGGCTTCTTCGGCGAACCATTTGACGAAGCCGGCACCGTAGCGAATTTCACCCTTGGCTTCATTCAGCGGTTTGCCCTGTTCGCAGGTCATGATCAGCGCCAGGTCGTCGAGGTTGTCGACCATGGCCTGATACCAGCGCTCCAGCAGCGCCGCCCGCTCTGCCGCCGGGCGTGCGCGCCATGCAGGCCAGGCGCGGTCGGCGGCTTCAATGGCACGTCGGGTTTCGCTGCCTTGCATCGCGGGCACGCGGGCGAGCAACTGGCCGCTGGCCGGATCGATGACGTCCAGGATGGCAGCGTTGTCGGCGCTGATCCACTGACCGTCGATGTAAGCGAGTTCTACCAGCAGGCTGGGGTCTTTCAGGCGATTCTTGAGCATGGTCGAGTCCTGTTCCGAGACAGCCTTCAGTCTATTGCGTCGTCACAGACGAGGATGCTGAAAGCGCCGCCCCTGCAGCCGTCGAATGCTGAAAATCAGCATTCGACGGCAGGCTCTACTGTTGGTTTGAGATCGCTATCGTCGGGAGGCCCCGGTGCCGAGGCGCAGCCGCTCAACACCACGAGCCTCGGTCAAACGATAAAGTGCTTGACCATGCCATTCAGCTCGCTGGCCAAGCCGGCGAGCTCCCGACTAGAGGTCTGGCTCTGATTGGCCCCGGCCGAGGCCTGTTGGGAAACATCACGGATATTGAGCAGGTTGCGGTCCACATCACGGGCAACATGGGACTGCTCTTCGGTGGCACTGGCAATGCATAGATTGCGTTCGTTGATCTGGGCGATGTCGGCGACGATGGCATTCAGTGCCGTACCTGCCGCACGGGCGACCTCCAGGGCATCGCGGGTTTTACCATTGCTGCTTTGCATCGCCCGCAGCGTAACCTGACTGCCTTTCTGCACCGAGCCGATGATGCTCTCGATCTGTTTGGTCGATTCCTGGGTTCGTTGCGCCAAGGCCCGGACCTCGTCGGCCACCACGGCGAAACCGCGTCCGCTTTCGCCCGCGCGAGCCGCCTCGATCGCCGCATTCAAGGCGAGCAGATTCGTTTGCTCGGCAACGCCGCGAATCACATCCAACACCGAGCCGATATCACCTATCTGGCCTGCCAGGGCTTGCAGGGCCCCTGCCGTATCCTCGATATCCTCGGTCAACGATTCGATGGCACCGACTGTACGGCTGACGCTCTCCTGGCCCTGACGCGAGCGTTGATCTGCGGCCAGGGAAACCTCCGAAGCCCAGGCAGCATTGCGCGCCACGTCTTCGATCGCGCCAGTCATTTCGGTGACCGCAGTGGCCGCCTGGTCGAGTTCAGCGCTCTGGCGTTGCACGCCACGGGTGGCCTCATCGGTCACTGCGCTCAACTGGGCGGAGGTCGTGGCCAGTCGCTCGGAAGAACTCAATACCTGCCTGACGGTACTGCGCAGATTCATCTGCATGCGCTCAAGCGCCTGCAGCAGGCGCGACGCTTCATCCATGCCAACGATATCCAGTGGTTGGGTCAGGTCACCCTTGGCGATACGCTCGGCTGCCGCCATGGCAATCGCCAACTGTTTAAGCAGACGCAACACGATCAAGGTGGCCAAGGTGCCGCCAGCTAACAGCAGCGCCAGCAAACCTGAGGACATCAGGATGAGGCTCTGCCGGGCACTGTCGCGGCGTTTCACCAGCGCCTCATCGAGTGCCGTCAGCGCTGAATCGCCAAGGGCATACAAGGCGTCAACAGGTTTGTTGTAAGCCGTGAGATAGTCGCCGACCGGGTAATTCAGCTTAAGCGCGTACAGAGCATCGGTAGACTCGTTATTCCCGGTGGGGTTTGCACTGGGCGCGAAATCCATGTCCATTTCGACGGCCGATACCAATCGCGCATTGCTGAGTTCAAGCGCCTGATGGATTTGCGGACCTAGTGCCGTTAGCGGCGCGTCCAGCAGAGTCTTGAGTTCGGGCTCGGCGGCACTCGCCTTGGTCAAGGCACGCGCCGTCTTGTCAACGCTGCTCAGCGCCTGGGTGGCCAAGCCACGCAGTGCACCTTGTTGCTCGGGCAGGATCCGGCCCTGCGCCAGATACAGGCCGCCGGCACCGCGCAACTGACCTAACAACTCGCTGGCTTGCGGCAACTCGATCAAGGCACCCGCCATCAGCGAGTAAGTCTCTAAAACCGGGTCCAGTGACAATTTGAAGTGATCGAGCATTGCATCCTCGATCAGCAGGCAGGCTGTGATCAACTGGCTATGCCGGGCCAGACTCTGCGGGCCTTTGACTGTTGCCTGGCCAACTTCGCCGGCCAGCTCGCGCCATTGTTGCTGCGCCCGCCCCCAGGCAGCCAGGATGTCGGGGCTGACCTTGACCTCCTGCAATACGCGCTCGGTTGCCTCGAAGGCTTGATCCACCTCGGCCTGCTTGTTCAAACGAGCCTCGTGGAAAGTCCGGTTGCCGCCCAGCACGACGGATGACAAATCGCGATGCTGCTGCGTCAAGTGGATCAGCTGGAGCAATGCCTGCACCGGCTGTATGCCGCGCAGTTCAAGATTTGTCTGGCGGCTATTCTGGTACGCACCCAATACGTAAAGGCTGGTTGGAATGGCAATCAGGGTCACGGCTAGCAAGCCGAGCAAGACGAACTTGCCAGAGAATGACAGGCGCTCAAGCACTTTCATGGGGGAACTCCGGAAGGGTTGCGAGTGGCTAGCGGTTTTCTGAATAGGCGCAGTCAAGCCTGGGAAGTCTTTCTCAGCACTTCCCACACTGTCAGAACGTTGAAGGGGTGAACTCAAGCTCGGGCGTCACGCCATAACCGGGACACAAGCGTGTGTGAGCAAGTGTTCGGCGTAGGCAAACGGAACTCTAAACCCGCATCGAGCCCAACAACCCTTGCAGGAAGTGCTCGCCAGCCTCCATTTGGCTGATCTCGATGAACTCGTCAGGCTTGTGCGCCTGCTCTATCGAACCCGGGCCACAGACCACCACCGGCACATCCAGGCGTTGTTGGAACAACCCGCCCTCGGTGCCGAAGGAGACCTTGGCGGTGCCGGTATCCGGTGCGGCGAAGTTTTTCACAAAGCGCACCGCTTCGACACTCGGATGGGTATCGAGGCCGGGATAGACGTTCAGGGTTTCAATTTCGATATCTGCCGCGCTGGACAGCTTTTTGGCTTCGCGCACGATCACTTCGGCACGCTCGCGCATCTGCTCCAGGAATTGATCCAGATCGTCCGCCGGCAAGTTACGCACTTCGAAGTCCAGGGTGCACAGGTTCGGCACGATGTTCAGCGCCTTGCCGCCGACAATCTGCCCGACATGCACGGTGCTGTAAGGCACGTCGTAATCTGCATCCTGCGCGCCCTGCTCTTGCAGTTGCTGCTGGCTCTGACGCAGTGCCGCGATGAAATCGCAAGCCACGTGAATCGCATTGACCGAACGTGGCGCCAGCGAGGAATGCGCTTCCAGGCCGCGACAGTAAGTGCGGTAAGAACCCTTGCCCTTGTGCCCGAGCACGAACCGCATATTGGTCGGCTCACCAATCACGCACAAAAACGGCCGCACCGGCGCCAGGTGCAGCACGTCGAGCAAACGTCGCACGCCGACGCAGCCGATCTCTTCGTCATGGGACAGCGCCAGTTGCAATGGCCGGTTCAAGGAATGGTCAGCGGCATCGAGCATGGCGTCGATAGCCAGCGCGATAAAGCCCTTCATATCGCAACTGCCACGCCCATAAATCCGTCCGTCCTGCACCGTCGCCTGAAACGCCGGGAAGGTCCAGGCCTGTCCCGCTGCGGGAACCACATCGGTGTGCCCGGACAGCAAAATCCCCGGCACTTCCCGTGGACCGGTACTGGCGAACAGGTTGGCCTTTTTGCCGCTTTCATCCTTGACGATCAACGACTCGATGCCCTTGGTCAGCAGCAGATCGCGCACGTACTCGATCAAAGCCATGTTCGACTCCGAAGAGACGGTGTCAAAGGCCATCAGACGCTTGAGAATCTCCAGTACGCGGGGTTTCATGAGGCCTTGCTCCGTTGCTCGGCTGAAGAAGCGAACCGGTTGATGGAAAACGGCGAAATCGAAGTGCTGGTGCTGCCGGTGCTGATCAGTTCGGCCATCACGTCGCCCACGCCCGGACCGAGCTGGAAACCATGGCCGGAGAAGCCGAAGGCATAGAACAAGCCATCAACCGTGCCGCTTGGCCCCATCACGGGCAGAGAATCAGGCAGGTAACCTTCGATACCACTCCAGACCCGAATGATATTCAGGTTGCCGACACCCGGCAGCAGACGGCGCATTTGCTCGAGCTGATTGAGGATGCTGCGCGGCTCGACCTGAGCCCGACGGGTGAGCATGTCCGGCTTGCTGCGGTAGCCGCCACCAATGACGATGTTGCCGCGGGGGATCTGGCGGAAATAAATCAATTCTTCGGGAATCTTGGTATAGACGCCGATCACCGTCGGCAAGGCGTAAGGCACCGGCTCAGTCACGGCCATTTGCGGGCCATGGGTGTCCAGCGGCACCGGTTCGCCGAACTGCGCCGAAAGTTTTTGGCCCCAGGCGCCAGCGGTAATCAGCAGACGCTCGGCGCTGAACTGACGGCCGTCGGTGGTGCTGATGCTGAACTCACCACCCACCTTCTGCACCTCGGCCACTTCGGTCCGCTCTTCGATCCGCGCACCGAGGCGGCGTGCCGCCCGGGCAAACGCCGGGGCCGCCAGACGCGGGTTGGCGTGACCATCATGGGGGGCATAGGAGCCGCCCTTTACATCCGGGCCGAGGAACGGAAAACGCTTGTGCAGCTCGGCGCCACGAAAGATTTTCAGCTCCAGTTGCTCCGCCTCGGGAGCGTCGGCATAAGCTTGCAGCTCGGCGATCTCGTCTTCGCGGTAACACACCCGCATATGCCCGCTGGCGATGAATTCGAGGTCATCGTCAATCAGTTCCGGCAGACGCTTCCAAAGCGCCCAGGAGCGGTTGGCCAATTCCAGCTGCCCGAGGTAACGCCCCTGGCGTCGCACATTGCCGAAGTTCACGCCGCTGGCGTACTGACCGATCTGGTCGCGCTCCAGCAGGATCACCGACTGCCCGCGCTGGCGCAGGAAAAAGGCTGCCGCGGCGCCCATCAGGCCGCCGCCGACAATCACGACATCGGCTTTCTGTACCGTCATGGCGACACCTCCTCGGTGAGCATCGATAGGGGTTTGACCGGTGCCTGCCCCCGCTGCCGGCCGACCTGTTGCACGGCAACACCCGCCGCAGCGGCGATCACTTCGGCGCCAGCCTGGGAGCAATAACGTCCCTGACAACGGCCCATGCCAACCCGGCTGAAAGCCTTGGCGCGATTGACTTCACAGGCACCTTTCTCACTGACAGTACGGCGCAACTCGCCGGCCGTGATCATTTCGCAGCGGCAGACGATCGCCTCGTCCGGCAAGGCTTTGGCTTGCGCAGATGGCCAGGGAAACGCCTGAGCCAGGCCGAGGCGAAATTCATCCATCACTTCCAGGGCTTGGCGCTGTTCGGCGACCTGTCCGGCATCCACCGGCTGCTGCAGGTCCTCCAGCAGCGCCAGTGCGGCCAGGCGTCCGGCGCACTCGGCGGCATCGGCACCGCGAATCTTCGAACCGTCACCGGCGGCATACACATCACTGATCGAGGTCCGACCGTCTTCATCCGTGGCCAGCAACCATTGGTTCGACGCTTCATCGAAGCGCAGAAGACAACCGGCCAGGTCCGCCAACTGAGTTTCCGGGCGCAGGTGATAACCCAGCGCCACAGCATCGCAATCCACCACCAGGGTCTTCCCGCCAGCGGTCCGCACCCGTACACCACTGACACCACTGACCGCATCGCCCACCACTTGAAGCGGCGAAATTCCCAGATGCACCGGGATCTTCGCCCGGTACAGCTGCGCCAGCAGTTTCATCCCGGTGAACAACAGGCCAGGGCGCGCCAGCAGTTTCGGCATGGCGAGGATGCGTTTGCTCAGCGGCGAGGTATCGAGCACCGCCGCGACCTTGGCGCCAGCCTTGACGTATTGGCTGGCGACCAGATACAGCAACGGCCCGCTGCCGATGAACACCACGCGGTGGCCGATGGAAACCGCTTGGGATTTGAGCGCAATCTGCGCTCCGCCCAGGCTATAGGTGCCCGCCAACTGCCAGCCTTCGATCGGCATCAAACGGTCGGTGGCGCCGGTGCACAGGATCAACGCGTCGTAATCCACCGTCGAGTGTTTGCCCTGGCTGACGCAGCACAGTTGCCCCGGTGTCAGGTTCCACACCAGCGTGTCCGGACGGTAGTCGATCTGCCCGCGCAAGCGGTCGAAGCTCTGGTGCAGGTCGTTGGCCTTGGCGGCTTCGGTGCCATACAGCGTGGTGTAATCGCGGGTAAACCCTTCGGGTTGGCGACGGTAGATCTGCCCGCCATCCCGGCGATTCTCATCGATCAGAATGGGCTTGAAACCAGCGGCAACCAGGGTTTCGGCACAACGTGTGCCGGCCGGCCCGGCACCGACAATGACTATCCGCGCAGTGGCCATATCGCCTCCGGTTGTGTGGTGACAATATCCAGGCCTTCACGGACCTCATTGGAGCAGGCGCGTAGACGTTCGCCACTGCGGGTCCAGACCCAACAGTCCTGACACGCGCCCATCAGGCAGAAACCGGCGCGGCGACCCGAATCGAATTCTGATTGGCGCAACGCCGAGCCCTGAGTCAGCAACGCGACCATCAGCGTATCGCCCTTCAGCGCCTCGATAGGCTTGCCGTCTACCTGCAGTTTGATGATGGGCCGGCCCTGTTCGGCCAGCCTTACGAAACGCCCGTTCATGCATAGGCTCCCGCAGTCATGCTGTTTGAATCCTTCTGGGTTTTCAGCAACTCGGCACTGTCGTGATGACAAAGGACTTCACTGCCGCCAACAATCATCCTGCGGTCCGGCGGGACGCAATTGCACAGGCCATCAACCCGCACCGGGCAACGATTGAGGAACGTGCACAGCCCAGGCACATTGGCTTTGGCACCAATGGGCGGCAGCGTGCCGCAGGTCGTTGTTCCGCAGCCTTCCAGCCAGCCCTGGCGCAACTCCGGCACCGAATGGATCAACAGGTCTGTGTAAGGATGGAACGGCGCCTCAGCGTACGACTGGCGACTGCCGGACTGAACCTTGTGGCCGCTGTACATCACCACAATGTCGTCGCACAGCGCTCGCACGGTGGAGATGTCATGGCTGATGAACAGATAGGAAACGCCCAGCTCCTGACGCAGATCGCGCAGCAGTTCGAGAATCGCTGCCCCCACCACGGTATCCAGTGCCGAGGTCACTTCATCGCACAGAATCAGGTCCGGCTTGGCGGCCAGGGCCCGGGCCAGATTGACCCGTTGTTTTTGCCCCCCGGAGAGTTCGTTCGGGCGGCGTTCGGCCATGGTTCGCGGCAAGCGCACCAGATCCAGTAGCTCGCCGATACGTTCGCGCAGCGCGGCCCCCTTAAGGCCGAAATACATCTTCAGCGGACGGCTCAGAATGGTGCTGACGCTGTGCATCGGGTTGAGTGCGGTGTCGGCATTCTGGAAGACCATTTGAATGCGTCGGAACTGCTCGTCGGTGCGCGACGACAGGCTGCCACCCAAGGGTTGGCCATCGAAAGTCAGACCGCCGAGAGCGGGCTCCAACAATCCGGCCACCACCCGTGCCAGGGTCGACTTGCCAGAACCCGACTCACCGATAACGCCGATGGCCTGGCCTCTGCGAACCGTCAGGTCGATGTCTTCCAGCACGCGAATGGCCGGCATGCCTTGCGCATTCTTGTGGCCGTAACCGGCGGTCAGGCCCTGGATGGTCAGCAGCGGCGTCTCTTCGGCGATGCCGCAAGGCGGACGAATCGTCGTGTCCGGCCGCGCCGCCGCCAACAGGCTGCGGGTGTACTCATGGGCCGGGCCGTTGAGCAAAGGTCCGGTGGCGCTCTGTTCGAAGATCTCGCCGCCATTGAGCACCACGATCTGGTCAGCCATTTGCGCGACCACGGCTAGGTCGTGGGAGACGTAGACCGCCGTCGCGCCGCGTTCGCGCACCACCCGTTTGAAGGCACGCAGCACATCGATCTGGGTCGTCACATCAAGTGCCGTCGTCGGTTCGTCGAGCACCACCAGCAGCGGATCGCTGATCAGCGCCATGGCCGCCATCACCCGTTGCAGTTGCCCGCCGGAGACTTGATGGGGGTAACGTTGGCCAATGTTATCGGGATCAGGCAGGGCCAGATCGCGGAACAACTCGATGGCCTTGGCCTCAAGCACAGCCCGGTTGCCCAGACCATGAATCAACGCGCCCTCCACCACTTGGTCGATGAGTTTTTTCGCCGGGTTGAACGCCGCCGCAGCGCTTTGCGCGATGTACGACACCCGATTGCCGCGCAGGCCTTGCAGCTCGCTTTCGCTCAACGCCAGCATGTCGTGTTCGCCGATTTGCACCACGCCACCCGCCAGCCGACAACCACGCCGGGCATAACCGAGCAACGCCAAGGCGATGGTGGTCTTGCCGGAGCCAGACTCACCGATCAACGCCAGCACTTCACCTTTTTGCAGGGAGAAGCTCACGCCCTTGACGATTTCCACCTCACCGAGCTCGCCACAGGCGACCACTCGCAGGTCCTGGACTCGAATTAATTCGCTCATTTCAATGGCCTCCCGAACGTCGACTACGTCGCGACGACAGCCGGTCGATAAACAGATTCACACCGATGGTCAGCGTACCGATGGCCAGGGCCGGAATCACGATGGCCGGTGCTCCCTGATTGAGGCCACCGATGTTCTCGCGCACCAGGGAGCCGAGGTCGGCATCCGGCGGTTGCACACCCAGGCCCAGAAAGCTCATGCCGCTGAGCAGCAGGACGATGAAGCCGAAGCGCAAGCCCAGGTCCGTCAGCACCGGGTTGAGCATGTTCGGCAGGATTTCCACGCAGGCGATGTACAGCCGACGCTCGCCGCGAGTACGGGCCACTTGCACGTATTCCAGCGCTTCGATATTCACCGCCATGCTGCGGGCGATGCGAAATGCGCCCGGGGTGAAACTCAATACCGCCGTGCAGATCAGCAAGGTGACCGAGGAGCCGAAGGCCGAGACCATGATCAACGCCAGCATCTTGCTGGGGATCGAAATGAAGGCGTCCATCAGGCGACTGATCAACTCATCCAGCCACTTTGGTGAAACCACCGACAGCAACGCAAAGCTGGTCCCCAGACCGCTGGCCATTACCGCGGCCACCAACGCCAGGCCGACGGTGAATCGTGCGCCGACGAGGATCCGGCTAAGCATGTCGCGGCCCAGGTAATCGGTGCCGAACGGGTAAGCAGCGCTCAGGTTGTCGAAAACATTATCAGAGACCACTTCCCCCACCGGATGTGGCGCCAGCCACGGGCCGAAGATGGCCACCAGCAACCAGATCACACACATCGCGGCGCCGATCAGGCCGAGCCAGGACGATCCGTGGGAAACCTTGCCCAGCGCTAACTTGGTAGTAGCCGGCGATTTCACAATGAGATTGTTCATTGATTTCTCAGCCTCGGATTGGAAAGAATCGCGCACAGGTCGGCAATCAGCACCAACGTCAGATACGCCGTACAAAACAACATGGTGCAGGCTTGAACCAAGGCCATGTCGCGATTGGTCACGGCATCGACCATCAGGCTGGCGATGCCGGGGTAGTTGAAGATCGTTTCAACGATCACCACCCCGCCCAACAGGTAGGAAAGGCTTAAGGCAATAGCATTGGCGATGGGGCCGATGGCATTGGGCAAGGCATGGCGCAGGACGATCCGCATCTTGCTCACACCTTTGAGTCGGGCCATTTCCACGTAAGGACTGTCGAGCTGATCGATCACCGCCGCCCGGGTCATGCGCGCCATTTGCGCGACGATTACGCAGCACAGCGTCATCACCGGCAACGCGTAAGTGCGCATGAATTGCCAAGGTGAAGTGATGTCACTGGCGTAGGACAACGCCGACAACCAGCCCAGGTTCACCGCGAAAATCAGCACCGCCAGGGTCGCGACCAGAAACTCCGGCACCGCCACCATGGTCAAGGTGCAAAAGCTGAGGAAGCTGTCGATACGTCCGCCCCGGCCCATGGCCGAACCGATGCCCAGAATCAACGCCACCGGCACCGATACCAGCGCCGTGGCGGCCGCCAGCATCAGGGTGTTGGGCAGCCGCCCGGCCATCAAGTCGCTGACCGGCATGGCATTGGACACCGACACCCCCATGTCGCCGCTGAGCAGGCTTATCAACCAGTGCAGGTAACGCAACACACCAGGCTGATCCAGCCCCATTTTCAGGCGCAAGGCGGCCACTTGTTCCGGCGTGGCGAACTGCCCCAGAGACTGTTGCGCCGCGTCTCCCGGCAGCACCGCCGTGATGGCGAAGACCACCATGGACACAATCAACAAGGTCACGATCGCCGCGCCCAGGCGCCGGCCGATCAACCACAGTGTGTTGCTATTCATCACCCTATCCTCATGCAATATCGCTGCAGCAAAAACCCGACTTTCATCAAGCGTCCAGCCAGATCTGCTCGGCAAACATGTAGCCCATGAAACCGCCCAGAGGGTTGGTGCCGTAGCCTTTGACTCGCTGATCGGCACCATCGATGTTGCTGATGAACACCGGTACGCCGATACCGCTGTGCTCATGCACCAGGGTTTGCATGTCTGCGTACATCTTGCCGCGCTTGGCTTCGTCGGTTTCGCCTCGGGCTTGTACCAACAGCTGGTCGAACTGATCGTTTTTCCAACCGGACTCGTTCCAGGGTGCTGTCGACTGGAAGAACTGCGAGAAAAGCATGTCGGCATTGGGCCGCGGGTTGATGTTGCCGAAACTCAGCGGGTGCTTCGCCCAATGGTTGGACCAGTAGCCGTCGCTCGGCAGGCGGTTGACGTCGAGCTTGAGCCCGGCCTCTTTGGCTGACTGCTGCAGCAGCACAGCAATGTCCACCGAACCGGTCGCGGCCGGCGAGCACATCAGCGGCATGGTGATGCTTTCCATTCCGGCCTTTTTGAGCAGAAACTTGGCTTTTTCCGGGTCGTAGGCACGTTGTGGCAGGTCGGCGTTGAAGAAGCGCGCACCGGGTGCGATCGGGTGATCGTTGCCGACCCTGGCGTAGCCACGGAATATCGCCGACTTGATCTGTTCCCGGTCCAGCAGCAACTTCATAGCCTCGGTGAATTCCGGGCTTTTGCCCGGCAACTGGTCCTGACGGATGATCAGGTCGGTGTAGTTACCCGACGGCGAGTCCACGACCCGATGCTTGGTACTGGCCTTGATACGAACCGTTGAACGCGGGTTAACTTCGTTGACGATGTGTACGTCGCCCGACAACAGGGCATTGATCCGTGACGGCTCGTCGGCAATGGCGATGAATTCGATCTCGTCCAGATACGGCAAGCCGGGTTTCCAGTAATTGGTATTGCGCACACCAATCGAGCGCACCCCAGGCTTGAACTCCTTGGCCTTGAACGGGCCGGTGCCGATGCCCTGGCTGAAATCGCTCGTACCCTCGGGAACGATCAACATGTGTGAGATGGCAAGAACCGATGGCAGTTCAGCATTGGGGCCGCTCAACTGTATCTGCACTTCGTGGGTGCCGTTAGCCTTGACTTCGGCGAACTGCGACGCCAGCGGCAGGACCTTGGAACCGGTGATTGGATCCTTGTGCCGCAACAGAGAAAACACCACGTCGGCGGCGGTCAGAGGCTTGCCGTTGTGGAAGACCACTTCCTTGCGCAGAGTGATCACCCAGAGCGTGGCGTCAGTGGTGTCGATACGCTCGGCCAACTCCAGTTGCGGCACCATATGGCTGTCGAAACGGGTCAGGCCGTTGTAGAACATGTAATGGCGCACGTAGTCGGTGGACGATGAACCTTTGGCCGGGTCCAGGGTATCGGCGGTGGAACTGGACGAGCCTGCGACGCGGATACGACCGCCGGGTTTGCCTTTGCCAGGGCTTGCGGCCTCATCATCGGCAAACAGCTTGCCAGCGGCGCCGAACAGGCTGCCGGCGCCCGCGACGGCCACTCCTGCCAACCCCAGCATTTGCAATGCATTGCGGCGTGACATGCCGCGATTGAGCCCTTCGAAAATACGCAGACTTTCTTTCCCTGTGATCAACTGGGAGTCGATACTATTTTTGTTGTCAGTCATGTCAGTTCTACCTTTCGAAAAATGATAAGGCTCGAGTGCTCGCGATTAATCGTGTGTGGCTGAAACGTAAAGCAAATACCTTGAACTCAGTGTAGGTAGTCCTGCAGGCGGTAATACGCACCCACCAAGGGCAGGAACCAGGGCTTGCCGAAATGCCCGGGAATGGCTGGCCAGTCGAGTTCGCGCCAAGGATTGGCTTCGACCTTGCCGGCCATAACCTCGGCCATGACCTGCCCCATGTGCACCGACATTTGCACCCCATGACCGCTGTAACCCATGGAGTAATAAACCCCTCCATGCTGGCCGGCCCGGGGCAACCGATCGGAGGTCATGTCCACCAACCCACCCCAGCAATAATCGATTTTCACGGCAGCCAACTGCGGGAACATCTGCACCATCGCCGCTTGCAACACTTCGCCGCTCTTGGCGTCGGAAACGCTGTCAGACATGGCAAACCGCGCACGACCGCCAAACAGCAAGCGGTTGTCCGGCGTCAGGCGGAAGTAGTTGCCGATCATGCGGCTGGTGACATAGGAACGCCGTGCCGGCAGCAAGCTGTCGATCAGGGCCTGCGGTAGCACCTCGGTGGCGATCACGAAACTGCCCACCGGCACGATCCGCCGCCGATACCAGCCCAATCCGCCCTGCTGACATGTGCCGGTGGCCAGCAGAACCTGTTTGGCATGCAGCGAGCCCTTGGTGGTGTTGACCTGATAGCCGCCGGCACGGGCTTTCCAGTCCGTCACCGACACGCCCTGGAAGATCAACGCGCCGTGACGTGCTGCCGCTTCGGCCAGACCGACACCGAAGCGCCCGACGTGCATCTGCACGCCGTTGCGCTGCAGCAAGCCGCCATGGAACTCGGCCGAGTTGACTTCAGCGCGGGCCTCTTGCGCAGACAGCAACTCGACCTCGGCATCGACCTCGCGCCGAATCAATTCGCAGGTACGCGCCAGGCCTTCGTAATGCATCGGTTTGGCGGCCAGCTTGAGCTTGCCATTGCGCTTGAGGTTGCAGGCAATCTGCTCCTGCTCCACCAGCGAAACGACGCTCTGCACGGCGCTTTCATAGGCCAGGTAATAGGCTCGCGCTTTATCAGCGCCGAGGCTGGCGCTGAGCGCCGCGTAGTCCTGGGCAACGCCGGTGTTGCACTGACCGCCATTGCGCCCTGACGCCTCGCCAATTACCCGCCCCCCTTCCAGCACCACCACACTGGCCCCCTTCAAGGCCAGGGCCCGGGCCGCCGCCAGGCCGGTGAAACCACCACCGACGATGGCCACATCGACCTGCCCGGGCAACCCGCCGAGCTGGGCACCGGTGAATACCGGTGCGGTATCGAGCCAATAGGACTCACTGCCCATGTCTAACCCCTTTTGCCTTGAAGAGTGCCGTGAGACTCAGAGACCGACCAACCCGGCCAACCCGCCGATATCGGGGATCTGGTGGTAGCCATAGACCGCATTCGCCGGCTGTTCGTGACCACGGGCAACGAAGGCTTTGTTCTTGATCTTCATGTCGTGGGCAGGCATCAAGTCATAGCGAAAGCTTGAAGATACGTGCAGAACGTCCTCCGGCCCGCAGCCGAGGTTATCGAGCATGAACTCGAAGGCGGCCAGGCGCGGCTTGTAGGCCTGGGCTTGCTGGGCGGTGAAGACTTTATGGAAAGGCGCGCCGAGCTTGTCGACGTTGGACATGATCTGCTCGTCCATCGCGTTGGAGAAAATTACCAGCGGAATCTTGTCGGCGATTTTCGCCAGGCCGGCCGGCACGTCGGCATGTGGGCCCCACGTCGGTACGGCGTCGTAATAGAGTTGGCCTTCGCCTTTGTACTCAATGCCCCAACGTTTGCAGACCCGCGCCAGAGAGGTCTTGATAATCTCATCATACGGCCGCCAGTCACCCATCACCTGATCCAGACGATAGGCGGAGAAGTCCTTGACGAACTGATCCATTTGCCCGGCAGGGACACGATCGGCGAACAGTTCGCGCGTCATGTTTCCCATTTGGAAGTTGGTCAACGTGCCGTAGCAGTCGAAGGTAATAAACTTGGGTCGAAGAAAGCTCATGAGTGCAGTCCTGAATGATGGTTGAGGTCATGACGGGGCAAGCAGTTACTCCGTTCGAGAAGCATCGGGGCAACGCTGCATCACGAATTCATTACAACATCATGAGACCGTGCATAAATCGTTAAATGTGCAGGCTGCTTGGTACAAACCACCGTTTTGCAGGGCTCGCTCAGCAGACTGTGCGGGACGCTCCAGACTCGGGCGTTTCAGCGCTGTTTCTGCGCCTTATCGGGCAGTTATGGTGCGCTGACGAGCTCTGTTTAGCCGCAATCAAGCGGCGCAATCAAGCAGTTTGCTCTGGTTACTAAAAGCTATCGACTAGCGATCACGACCGCCAGCAAGAGGCTTTATCAGATGGGTTACTGACGTAAAAGGAGTCAAATTACGTTGGTGCAAAGTTAGCCTGGCAGATACAGCAGATTGTCCTTTGCAACCTTAAAGAACGGCATATTTTGTCTGGCCTGCTTTGTTAGCTTATTGAGAAGACTCGGCAGCCTTGCAAAGTCGCAAGACAGCCCGCCCTCTGCTGCTCGCAGTGCCTATTACCGCTCTAAGGAGCTAGTTGGATGACAACACAATCTTCGAATAGCTACAGCGTTGATCCGCAAACGTCTCACACGTTTTATATCAATGGCTGTTGGTCTTCCCCGGCAGTCCCGGCCAGTTTGCCGGTGGTCAATCCGGCAACTGAAGAGGTTGTTGCGCACGTCGCGCAAGGGTCTGCCGAGGATGTTGATCGGGCTGTATCAGCGGCTCGTGCCGCGTTTGCCGGTTGGTCTGCCACTTCGGCAGAATCGCGCGCGCTTTTCCTTGGGAAAATCCATGATCTGATCCTTGAACGAAAGGAGCTTCTTGCGCAGGCGATCTCTCTCGAAATGGGCGCAGCCATCGGTTCCGCCCGGGCCATGCAAGTGCCTCTTGCGGCCGAACATGTACGGGTCGCACGTGATCTGCTGTCCACCTACCGTTTCCAAACCGTTGAAGGCAGCACCGCGATTGAACGCGAACCGATAGGCGTTTGCGGTCTCATCACGCCGTGGAACTGGCCGCTTTATCAAATCACTGCGAAAGTCGCCCCGGCTATTGCGGCCGGCTGCACAGTGGTCCTGAAACCCAGCGAGCTATCACCTCTGAGCGCCCTTCTTTTTGCACAACTGGTGCATGACGCAGGCCTTCCACCGGGCGTGTTCAACCTGGTGAACGGAAGTGGTCACGAGGTAGGCGCAGCCATGGCAGCGCACCCCGACATCGATATGATTTCGATCACCGGCTCAAACCGGGCAGGCGCGCTGGTCGCACAGGCGGCCGCCCATACGGTGAAGCGTGTCACACAAGAATTGGGCGGCAAGTCACCGAACCTGATGCTTCCCGACGCCGACTTCGCCAAAGCCGTTCCGCTGGGGGTGATGTCGGCGTTTCGCAACGTCGGACAATCGTGCAGCGCCCCGACAAGAATGATCGTTCCAAAAAACAGACTGGCGGAGGTCGAATCACTGGCTGCCGCTACCGCCAATGCAATCATCGTTGGTGACCCGCAATCAGAAGAGACGGTACTCGGCCCCATTGCCAACGAGGCCCAGTTCAATCGCGTGCAATTAATGATTGAGGCTGGCTTGAATGAGGGCGCAAAACTCATTTGCGGCGGACCCGGACGCGTACCGGGTTATGAACAGGGCTTCTACATCCGACCGACAGTTTTCTCCGAAGTAGATTCCGCCATGCGGATCGCTCAAGAAGAAATTTTTGGTCCGGTGCTGTGCATCATCCCGTATGAAACGATCGATGAGGCGGTCGCTATCGCGAACGATACGGTCTACGGGCTGGGCGCCCATGTTCAGGCTCAGAACCTTGACCTTGCACGTGCCGTTGCCTCTCGTATCCGCGCGGGACAAGTGCATCTGAACTATCCCGCCTGGGATCCAACGGCTCCCTTCGGCGGCTACAAGCGATCTGGTAATGGTCGTGAATACGGTGTCTACGGCTTTGAAGAGTACCTGGAAACCAAAGCGATCATTGGATTTGGCGGATCGATAGAGACCTCTTCGCGCACGTAGATCCCGTTGCTTTGATCATTCACCAGGCGCTGGACAACCTGATCACTGTCATGAAGCTCTGAGCCCCGACCCGTTCCGCCCGATACATCTACCAGCGGAACGGGTCAGTGAATCAATGCACAAGGATCAGAACGTCACACTGGCGCTGAGTGTTGCCGTGCGCGGCTCACCGACATTGACTGCCAGTGGGGTGCCGGTAGAGGACGGGTAGTACTGTTTGTCGAACAGGTTGTCGACGTTGAATTGCAGCGAAGTCTTGTAGCCGAACATTGGTGTTTCCCAACGCACGAAGGCATCGGCCACGGTGTAGCTGCTCAGCCAGAAATCGTTGGCGTTGTTGGCGGCGCGTTCGCCGACGTAACGTGCGCCAGCGCCGGCATGCCAGGCCCCGAATTCCGCAGGAACATTCAGGTGATGGGTGAGGTACAGGCTCGCGGTGTGCTTCGGCGCATCGGCGAGGCGATGACCCTCGTCATCCGGGTCGTCGAGGATTTCCGTGTGGGTGTAGGCGTAGGTGCCGATCAGGTCCCAGCGCTCGGCCACACGCCCGGTGATGTCCAGTTCCAGCCCCTGTGAACCCACCTTGCCCGCCGCCTCCGAGAGGTTGACCCCTCCGATCGACTGGGTGGTCACGACGTTTTTCTTGACGATGTCGAACAGCGCAAGGTTGATGTTCAGCCCCGGCAGCGGGTCGTACTTCGCGCCGACTTCGTAGCTGCGGCCCTCCTCCGGATCGAACGTATGGCCGGCATCGTCGACTTGGGTATTGGGCTTGAACGAACGGCTGTAGTTGCCATACAGCGACAAGGTATCGGTGGCTTTGTAGACCAGGCCCAGAAACGGCACGAAGGCATCGCCGTTATCGTCGCGGTTGACGGTATAGCGGCTGCCGCGGCCCTGATCGCTGTACTGATCGTAATGCTGCTGGCGACCGCCGAGGACCAGGATCCAGCGGTCATCGAGGTGCCAGTTATCCTTGAAGTACACGGAGCTGGAAGTCAGCTGATTGCTCAAGTCACTTTGCGTGGCACTGATGAGGCTGGGCTCGGCCAAACGCCCATAAACTGGCGCGGTGATGTCGAAGCCTGACCGCGGGGTATTACGGTAGGTTTTGCCGCGAAATTGGTCGGACGCTTCGGTATCCGCGCCCACCAGCAGGTCATGGCGCTGGCCGAACAGTTCTTGCTGGCCGATGAAATCCCAACTGGCGTAACGGGTCTCATCATCGTAGTGAGCGCCGTTGGCGGCACGTCGCAGATTGTTGCCGGTCAATGAACTCGGCTGGGCAATCGAGAGGCTGTAGCGGTCGTTGTTCCAGCCGTAGGTGACGCGGGTTTTCCAATCGTCACTCAGCTGATACTCGAAACGCGCGGTGGCCACTTCACGGATACCGACGCTTTTGGCCCATTTTTCGTCGAGACGCTTGTCGTAGTCGATGTCCGCCGGGTGACCGTTGGTGAACACAGTGCCGCGGTCGAAGGGGTTGGAATAGTCGTTGTATTCGTAGCTCAGGGTCAGGCTGGCGCGGTCGCCGGTCCAGCTCAGCGATGGCGCGACCAGGGTGCTCTCGTTCACGCCGTAGTTGCGCCAGTAATCTTCATGGCCGCGTTCGGCAATCAGACGATAGGCCAGGCCCGTATCTCCCAGCGGCCCGGTGGTGTCGACGGCCAGGGTGCCGCCGCCTTCGCTATAGGCCGATCCGCTCAGGGTCGTGCTCTGGGTGTATTCAGGCTTCTTGCTGATCACGTTGATCAATCCGCCGGGCTCCAGCGCGCCGTACAGCATCGAAGCAGGCCCTTTTAGCACTTCGACACGATCCGTGGTGGCGCTGAAGTTGTGCCCCATATTGGAACGCACGCCATCGCGCAGGATCGAGCCGTCATCGTTGGTGCCAAAACCGCGCTTGACCAGTGAGTCGCGAGAGTTGCCCAAGGTATTGCCCTGGCTGACGCCGCTGACAAACTTCATGGCGTCGTCCAGCGAGCGCACCTGATAGTCGGCCAGGGTTTGCTGGGTTACCACATTGACCGATTGCGCCTCTTCCTTGATCGGCACAGTGCTTTTGCTCGCGGTGCTGGCTTGAGAGGTGGTGTAGCTCGTGTCTTGGCTGACGCGGCTTGCCTGAATATCAGTGGTCGGCAGTTCGAGGGGTGCCTGTGCCCACAGAGGGCTGGCAAACATAACGCAGGAGAGCGTTGGCAACGCGTTTTTCATGAAGACCTTGCGGCGGGCAAAGGGGTGGGGCTGGCTCAAGACGTCGCACTCGATGAGTTAGTAGTAACGATTCTCATTGTATTGTGCGATGTATTATCAGTAAATACCCCTGATGTAGTGGAAATGCGCGACGGTACAAAAGGCGTCTTCCGGGCAAAAAAAATGGACCTCTTTTAAGAGGTCCATTTTTTATGCCTGGTTGCCGCAAGCAGGCCTTGGCCGACCTTCATCCCACTCTACAAGCACTCATCCAGAAAACTCACCACTGTCCCCATGCAGGCAACCCGCTCCTCGACATGAGGCATGTGGCTGGAGTTCTCGAACAGCGCCCAACGAGCATTCGGAATCTGCTCCAGATAGGGTTTGACCACCGTCGGTGTTGCTTCATCGTAGCGACCGGAGATCACCAGCGTCGGCACGTTGATGTGCTGCAAGCGGTCGACAATGGTCCAGTCTTTCAGGCTGCCTATCACATGAAACTCCGTCGGCCCGCTCATGGCATGGTAAACGGTGGGGTCGGCATCGACCTGGGCAAACGTACGTGCGACTTCGTCTGGCAAGGGAAGGACGCGACACACATGGTTGTCGTAAAAAACCCTCGAAGCGTCCTGATAGGCGACCGCTTGAAAATCCCCTGTCCGCTCGTGCTCCAGCAATGTTTCATGTACGCCGGCGGGCAATAATTGACGTAAACGGTTGGCCTCCTCAACCCAGACGCGCATATCCGCGGGAGAATTGGCGGCAATCAAGGCCCGTAGCCCCGCAGGTTGCCGTACGGCGTGCTCACTGGCGAGCATACCGCCCCAGGACTGCCCCAGCAGCGCGTAATTGTCGCTGATCTCCAGATGATCCAGCAGGTTGTCCAGTTCATCGAGAAACAGCGCTACGTTCCAGAATGAGGCGTCTTTTTCTGGTAAGTGGGTCGAACGACCGTTACCCAGTTGATCGTAATGAACCACCGGATAGCCGCTCGCGGCGATGTCCTTGAAAGCGTCGACGTAATCATGCGTGCAGCCCGGACCGCCATGAAGAATCACCAGCGGCGTGTTTTTACCGTCGAAGTGACCCGTGACGCGGTACCAGGTCTGATAAGGACCAAAAGGTGCGAAGCCTTCGCGTGTTCCGATAGATTCCATTTCTTCGTGCCGCCCCTGAAAAACCGTACGGCACACAATAGCGGGATCCGACCTTCAAAATAACTAGAGAAATAGATAGGTTTTTGCCCTGTTTCAGCTATCGAGCAGTCGGTAGTGGGTGGCCCGAACCACGGCCTGGACCCGATTCTTGGCCCCGAGTTTATGCATGGCCGAGGTCAGATGGAGGCTGATGGTGGCCAACGAACGATTCAGTTGGCTGGCAATCTCGGCGGCGGTCAAGCCCTCAGCCGCCCATTTAAGACACTCGCGTTCACGTTTGGTCAGGTGAATGGGAGGCGTATGAGCCTCTTTGCCAAGCAACGGATAGGCCGCTTCCTGCAAGGCATGGGAAATCAGGCTGAAATCCGCCAGGGTCCGCCGGGCATCGCATAGGACACTGCTGTTGCCGGTACGCAGCCCGGTCAAGGAGGCAAAGCCGCCTCTGGGCAGATGAATCGGGACCGACACACCACAGGTCATCTGCGCGTCTTCCAGATAATTCACCACCGGCGCATGGCACTGACTGATGACCGGCTCCAACAAAGTGTCCGTCCCCGGTTTGTAAGACCAGACAAAGGGTGAAACACAATTGAGTGCTACCTGCTGAACCGGGTCGATCTGGTAGTAACCCTCTGCACACCAACGCGTATGCCAATCGGCTGGAGTGTTGCGCAGTTTGAGCACCGAGGGCGTGATCAACTTGCCCTCATGGTCCAGCGGCACCGGGCTGTAGTCGTACACCAAGGCATCAAAGCCCAGTTCCTCGGCCAATAGCATGGCGTTGTCCATCTGCTCATCCAGGCTCTTGCCCGACAACAGACGGGGATTGAGGTCAGACAGCTTGGTCTGCATCCATTGCGCTCCCTAATTAATTTCAATCCTGAAATTCAGCACGTAGAATGCCACGCCTCGGCGAGGGACTGCCAGACCAAAACCTATAACAAATACTAGCTTTTGGGCGCAGGACTTACTCGGTAAGGTTGAGCATTTGGTCAGCATCCGTACCGGCCAGCATCATAAAGGGAGCGTGCGATGTGGCGTGAAATCGAACCGGATCAGCAATATAACGTCGAAGTCGACGGCCACAATCTGGTGGTTTACAGCTTTGGCGAGGGCGATGAGGTCCTGTTGTGCCTCAATGGAGGCCCGGGCCTTCCCTGCGATTATCTGCGTGACGCTCATGGCTGGCTCAAGGACAAGGGGTTGCGCGTTGTCGCCTTCGACCAACTCGGCACCGGCGCGTCCGACCGGCCCGAAGACCCGTCCCTGTGGGACATCACCCGTTATGTCGCTGAGGTGGAAACCGTCCGTCAGGCCCTCGACCTGGGCCGGGTGCACTTAATGGGGCACTCCTGGGGCGGCTGGCTGGCGATCGAATACGCCATTCACCACCCTCACGCGCTCAAAACCCTGATTCTGGAAAACACCGTAGGCGATATCCCGCACCTGTCCCAGGAACTGGAGCGTCTGCGTGGCGCGCTGGGTAGCGAAACCGTGGCCATGATGCAACGCCATGAAGCCATGGGCACCCTCGATCACCCGCAATACCAAGCAGCGATCACCCTCCTCAACTACCGCCATGTCTGCCGCCTGGATGAGTGGCCGGCGCCGGTCACGCGCTCTCTTGGCGACTGGAACATGGGACCCTACACAACCATGCAGGGGCCGAATGAGTTTCTCTATGTCGGCAACCTGAAAAACTGGAATCGTCTGCAGGAAATGACCGATTTCACCATGCCGGTATTGATTACCACCGGCCAGCACGACGAACTCACACCGGCCTGTGCAATGCGCATGAAAATGGTGCTCAAGGATGCGTCACTGCATGTGTTCCCCAACAGCAGCCATATGCCCTTCTACGAAGAACCTCACGCCTACTTTCCGGTGTTGCTGGATTTCCTCCGGCAGCACCGAGGTTAGTCGATGAATCTGTCGCGTTACCGTTTCATCCTGTCACGCCCCCTGCAGCTGCTGCCGGTGCTGTTCGGCATCAGTCTCATCACGTTTGTGCTGGTGCGCTCGATTCCCGGCGACCCGGCGCGCGCCCTGCTCGGCTCGCGCAGTACGCCGGAGGGGCTGCTCAGGATTCGCGCTCAATTCGGCCTCGATCAGCCGCTGTGGATGCAATATTTCTACTTCCTGAAAAACCTGTTCAACGGCGATCTAGGCCAGTCATTGCTGTACAAGGTCGACGCCTTGAAGCTGATCAGCACGCGCATCGAGCCCACACTGTTTCTGGTGCTTGGCAGCGTGCTGCTCGCCATGTTGATCGCGGTGCCGCTGGCCACCGTTGCGGCCCGTAACAAGGGCGGCTGGGGCGACAACCTGATTCGCCTGTTCACCACCGCCGGCCTCGGCATGCCAGCGTTCTGGCTGGGGATCATGTTGATCCTGCTATTCAGTGTGCAACTGGGCTGGTTCCCGGTTTCCGGCTACGGCCGTTCCTGGCTGGACAAACTGCACCACATGGCCTTGCCCTGCCTGACCATTGCCCTGGCACTATCGGCGGTGTTGGTACGTAACCTGAGGGCCAGCATGCTGATGGAGTTGCAAGCCGACCATGTCACGGCGGCCCGGGCTCGCGGTCTGCCTGAAGACGCGGTGTTTCGACGCCATGTGCTGCCCAACTCGCTCGTACCCGCCGTCAACCTGCTGGCGGTGAACATCGGCTGGCTGATCAGCGGCACCGTGGTCATCGAGAGCCTGTTCGCCATTCCCGGGATCGGCCAGTTGTTGGTCCGAGGCATCTTTACCCGTGACTATATGGTGGTCCAGGGCGTGGCAATGGTGCTGGCCTGCGCCACCGTGGCGGTCAACTTTCTCGCCGATGTGGTGACCGTAGCCATTGATCCTCGCGTGAACATCCGATGAGCAGTCAGGCAACGACTGCCCCCCGGCTAAACCTGCGCCTTGGTTTGCGCAACCCTCGATTGGCCATGGGATTGGGCCTGGCAATCCTGCTCGGCTGGCTGCTGCTGGCGATCTTCGCGCCCTGGATCGCGCCCTTCGATCCAATCGCCCAGAACACTGATATTCGCCTGCTGGCGCCCCATCTGGCCCACCCGTTCGGCACCGACAATTTTGGCCGCGACGTGTTGTCTCGAGTGATCTGGGCCGCCCGCATCGACTTGCAGCTGGCAGTGATCGGGGTGATTTTTCCGTTTCTGATCGGCACTTGTGTCGGGGCCTTGTCCGGCTACATCGGCGGGCGTTTCGATACGTTTTGCATGCGCCTGATCGATATCATCCTGGCCTTCCCGTTTCTGGTGTTGATGCTGGCGATCATGGCAATCCTCGGCCCCGGCCTGATGAGTTTCTATATCGCCATGGCACTGGTGGGTTGGGTGTCCTATGCACGTTTGATCCGCTCGCAGATCCTGATACTCAAGGAAAGCGATTTTGCCTTGGCCGCCAAAAGCCTCGGCTTCGGTCATGGGCGCATTCTGTTTCGGCACCTGTTGCCGAACGCGATGTTCGGCTCGATTGTGTTTTCCATGTCCGATGCGGTGCTGGTATTGCTCAACGGCGCGGCAGTCAGTTACCTCGGCCTCGGGGTGCAACCGCCGACCGCCGAGTGGGGCACGATGGTCGCCGAAGGCCAGAGTTTCATCACTTCCGCCTGGTGGATCTGCACCTTTCCGGGATTGGCGATCGTCACCCTGGCCATGGGCTTCAGCCTGCTGGCCGACGCTGTCGCCGAACACTTGGGTGAACGCTCATGAGTACACCCGTGCTGAAGGTCGAAGCGCTCAGCGTCATCGCCCGCAAGGGTGAGCACGAGGTGACCCTGGTGGATCGCCTGTCCTTTGACCTGGCCGAGGGCGAAGTCCTCGGGCTGGTGGGTGAAAGCGGCTCCGGCAAAACCATGGCTTGTCGCGGCTTGATGCGGCTGCTGCCATCGCCGAACCTGCGAGTCGAAGGCACCACCGTGCAGCTGGCCGGGGAAAATCTGTTGCACCTGGACGAGGCCGGCATGCGTCGCATGCGTGGGCGCCAATTGGGGATGATCTTCCAGAACCCCAGCAGCCATCTCGACCCGTTGATGCGCATTGGCGAGCAAATTGGCGAAGGCATTCGTCTGCATCAGGGCACCAGCAAGCGTGAAGCCCGCGCCCAGGCCATCGACGTACTGCGGCAAGTGGGCATTCCCGATCCGCAGCGGCGAGTCGACAGTTACCCCCACGAATTTTCCGGCGGCATGCGTCAGCGAGCAATGATCGCCGTGGCCCTGGGTTGCAACCCGAACGTGCTGATTGCTGACGAACCGACCACCGCCCTCGACGTCACGGTGCAAGCGCAGATCCTGCGCCTGCTGCTCGATTTACGCGACCAGCGTGGCCTGTCGATCATCATGATCACCCATGACCTGGGCGTCGTTGCCCAGACCTGCGACTCGATTGCCGTGATGTACGCCGGACGCTTGTGCGAGCACGGCAACAAACACCAGGTGCTGGCTCATCCGCGCCACCCTTACACCGCCGGATTGATCGACTGTCAGCCAGCCACCAGTCACGGTCACGCCTTACTCAAAACCATCGCCGGGCAACCGCCCCTGCTCGACGCCCTGCCCCAGGGGTGTCGCTTCAATCCGCGCTGCCAGCAAACCGGCAACCGATGCACATCACTGATGCCGAGTTTGCAGCCCGTCAGCCATGAACACCGCATCGCTTGCCATTACCCCTTGGCCGTCGGAGACCGCTCATGACCCTGCTCGAGGTCAAGGATCTGCAGGTGCGTTTTGCGGCGCCGGGCAGCGGTCTGCTGGGCATGAAGCGGCAATGGCTGACAGCGGTCAACGGCGTTTCGTTGACCCTTTCGGCTGGAGAAACGCTCGGGCTGGTCGGCGAGTCCGGCAGTGGCAAAAGCAGCTTGGGCCGGGCGATCCTGCACCTTAACGAGATTTACGCCGGACAGGTGCTGTTCGATGGCGTCGACATGGCCCACGCCGGAAAGATCGATATCCAGAGGCTGCGTCAGGAAACGGCGATGGTTTTTCAAGACCCTTACGCCGCTCTCAACCCACGCCTGAGCATCGGCCAGACCCTGGCGGAAGTGCTCCGGGTCCAACGCAAAGTGCCGGAGCCACTGATTGCCGCCCGAGTCGATGAATTGCTGACACTGGTTGGTCTACGCCCCGAATTGGCCGCCCGCAAACCGCACGCCTTGAGTGGAGGCCAATGCCAGCGTGTCGGGATCGCCCGCGCGCTGGCCGTGGAGCCGCGCCTGATCGTCGCCGATGAATGCGTGGCCGCGCTGGATGTGTCCATTCAGGGGCAGATCATTAACCTGCTGCTGGAGCTGCGCCAGCGCATGAACCTGGCGATTGTGTTCATTGCCCATGATCTGGCGATCGTTCGCCGGCTCTGTGATCGGGTGGCGGTGATGTACCTGGGCAAGATCGTCGAAGAAGGCCCCGTGGAGGAAGTATTTCGCTCCCCGCGACATCCTTATACCGCCGCACTGATCCAGTCGATTCCGCAAATCGACCCAAGCTGGGCGCTACCCACCGACCCTTTGCCCGGTGAACCGCCCAGCCCTTTGCAGCTGCCATCCGGCTGCGCCTTTCACCCGCGCTGTCGCTACGTTCGTCCCACTTGCAGCCAGGTGACGCCCCCTACCCGTCAACTCGACGCTCGCCGTTACGACTGCGTGCTCGAGGAGCCACTGTTTTAGAAAACAATGCACCCATCAAGAAGGAGTTTGACCATGAGATCCAGGCATTTGAAATTGCTCGCCGCAGCCACATTGACCGCTTGCACCCTTGCCAGCGGCATTGCACAAGCGGCCGGCGTACTCACCATCGGTTGCCGTGAAGAAAGCACCACGTTCGATCCGATCAAGAGCGCGCAAAACCGCGATACCTGGGTGTTTTCCAATGTCTACGACACACTGATCCGGGTCGACAAGGCCGGCAGCAAGATGGAGCCCGGCCTGGCTGAAAGCTGGAAAGTCTCCGACGATGGCCTGACCTACACGTTCAAAATGCGCGCGGCGAAATTCTCCGACGGCTCGCCAATCACGGCCGATGATGCGGCATTCAGTCTGTTGCGCACTCGCGATAACAAGGCCTCGCTGTGGAGCGACGCTTACAAACTGATCGACACGGCGAAAGCGGCCGATCCGCGTACCCTGGTGGTCACCCTGACCGCTCCGTCGGTACCGTTCCTCTCGCAACTGGCTTCGCCGACCGTGTCGGTTCTCTCGCAGAAGGCCATGACCCGCATGGGCGAAGATGCTTATGCTCAGGAGCCTGTGGTCTCCGGCGCATTTTTTGTCAAAGAGTGGCTGCGCGGCGACCGCGTGAAGCTGGAGAAAAACCCGCATTTCTGGCAGGCCGACAAGGTCAGCCTGGATGGCGTGGAATGGATTTCCATCCCGGATGACAATACCCGGATGCTCAAGGTGCAGGCAGGCGAGCTGGACTCGGCGATTTTCGTACCGTTTTCGCGCGTCGATGCGTTGCGCAAGGACCCCAACCTGACCATCCACTCCGACCCTTCCACTCGGGAAGATCACCTGTTGATCAACCATGAGCACGGATTGCTGAGCAAGCCTGAAGTACGTCAGGCGCTAGACATGGCTATTAACAAGAAGTCGGTGGTCGATACCGTCACCTTCGGCCATGGTCAGGAGGCTTACTCCTACATCCCCAAGGGCTCGCTTTACCACTACGCCGACAACTTGAAGCGTCCATTCGACCCGGCCAAAGCCAAGCAGATGCTGAGCGATGCCGGCGCAGCGGGCATGAAGCTGAATTACGTGGTCAACGCCGGTAACGAAGCCGATGAGCAGATTGCCGTGCTGGTTCAACAGCAACTGGCGGCAGTCGGTGTGACCGCGAACCTGCAAAAGGTCGACCCGACCCAGAGCTGGCAAATGCTGGTCGACGGTGACTACGACCTGTCCGTGATGTACTGGACCAACGACATCCTCGACCCGGACCAGAAGACCACGTTCGTTCTGGGCCACGACACCAACATGAACTACATGACCCGCTACAAGAACGACAAGGTCAAGAATCTGGTGTCGGCTGCCCGAATCGAAGCGGACCCGATCAAGCGTGAACAGATGTATGTCGATTTACAGAAAGTCGCCAAACAGGACGTCAACTGGATCGACCTGTACTACAGCCCGTATATCAATATTTCGCGCAAGAACATCGAAAACTTCCAGCAGAATCCGTTGGGGCGTTTCTCTCTTGAGGAAACGGTGAAGAACTAAGCAATAGTTGTGCTGAAGCAGGCAGCTCAGCGCAACCCGGGCTGATCCAGAAAGGCTTGGAAAGACCCTTTTGGCAAAAAAGGACCTCTGTTCAGAGGTCCTTTTTTTATGGCGATCGTTTATCCATCGTTCTCCCGCAAGGGCCTCAGACTCGAGCGGGTGACACGATGATTTTCACGTTATGTTCCTTGTTGTTGACCAATTCCTCAAAGCCCTGCCCGACGATCTGTTCCAGCTGAATACGCCCGGTGACCAGCGGGGTGATGTCCAACCGGCCATCGGCAATGAAGGCGATCACATCGGCGAACTCACCGTTGTAGGCGAGCGCACCCAGCACCTGTTTTTCGGTGGCGACCAGCTCGAAGAAATTGAACTCGCTGGGTTCCTCGAAAATACCCACCAGCACACACGTGCCGGCCTTGCGAATGAGGTCGATAGCGAGCTTGGCCGTGTGTTTATTGCCAATGCATTCGAAACTGACGTCCGCCCCAAGCCCGCCGGTCAGCCGTCGCACCTCTGCCAGAGCGTCGCATTCATTGGGGTCAAGCACATGGCTCGCCCCTACCTCCAGAGCCTTCGCCTTGCGCGCTCCTGACATTTCCAGGGCGATGACCTGGGCCGCACCAGCCGCCTTGGCACACATGATGGTGCACAGACCGATGGTTCCCGCGCCAACCACCACCACGTTTTTTCCCAGCAAACTCCCGGCCTTTTTTACGGCATGCATGCCCACTGCCAACGGTTCGATCAGCGCCCCGGCTTCGGCGGGAAAGTTGGCCGGCAATTTGTAAAGCAGATTGGCCGGCACGTTGACCAACTCGGCGAACGCACCGTTGTTCATCAACCCGGTGAAGGCCAGGTTCTCGCAAATGTTGTACAACCCGTGGGTGCAGTAATAACACGTGCCACAGTGCTGACAGGCATCTGCAGCCACCGGCTCGCCAACACTGAACCCCTGAACACCGGCGCCGATTTCGACGATTTCGCCACAGAACTCATGACCGAGAATGCACTGCCCTTTGATTCCGGTCAGCGGGTGCGGCGCATCCACCGGGATGAACACTGGCCCGGCCACGTATTCATGCAGATCGGAGCCGCAAATACCGCACCATTGCACACGAATCTGGACCCAGCCCGCGGGTGGCGACACGGGCAATGGAACGTCTTCGACACGGATATCGTGACGGCCATGCCAGACAGCGGCACGCATGCTACGGGCCGGATTAATTGAAAGGCTCATATTGGAATCTCCTTGAAGTCGTTGGCCTTGGCGACCCGAAAATGGTCGCCAAGGAGCATTAGTGTTGTTGCACAAAGTCCAGAATCAGCCGATTGACCTGCTCGGCCGCTTCCATCTGCACCATGTGCGCCTGGCTCGGCAGGATCTCGATTTGGGCTGTCAGGCCAACGCTGTGAGCCGCAGGAATGATCGCGTCGTCACTGCCCCAGATCAGCAACGTCGGCTGCCGGTTTTCTTGCACCACGCCGCGCAGATCGAACTGTTGCCGTCCTTCGTTGAACAACCCCGAAACCAGCTGGCGCAGGGCCGCGTCCACCCCTTCCAGGCGCTTGTACTTGAGCATGTCTTCAAGCATCTGCCGATTGACCAGTTCGGGGTCGGAGAACAGTTGCGTCAGCTGTGGTTTGAGGGCATTGCGGCTGGCCGCCTCGACAAAACCTTGCAGGTAATCGCCATTGATTTCCGCGCCCAGACCGGCGCTGCCGATCAAGCTCAGGGAGCGCACCCGATGGGGTGCCAGACGCGCGGTGTTCAGCGACACCGCACCGCCCATGGAATGCCCCACCAGATGCGCCACGGGAACCTCCAGATGATCGAGCAGTGCCAGTAGCACTTCGCTCAACTCATCCAGATCTCCGCGTTGCAGCTGTTTGGCCGACTCGCCATGGCCCGGCAAATCCAGAGCAATCACCCTGTGTTCGGCAGCCAATGCTTCATGATTGAACATCCAATTATTCAGGTCACCGCCAAACCCATGCACCAGCACCAACGGCACCCCGCCTTCGCCGCGCTCGAAGTAACGGATCAGCCGCCCGTCCAGCTCGACCTTCTGCGGCTTCGGCCCACTGTCTTCCTCCGCGCCGTCACCTGGCACGAACGCGGCCTGGAACTGCTCGATCACCGCATCGATTTCGGCCTCACTGGCTTCGCCGTCGACCACGATGCCGAGCAACGCACCGACCGCGAGGGTTTCATCCTGGCGCGCGATCTGCCGACGTAGCACACCGGAAAACGGCGCCTCGACGCTGCTGGAAATTTTGTCGGTTTCTACGTCGAGCACTTCATCGCCCTTGGCGATCGCCTGGCCCTCCTCCTTGAGCCAGACATCAACCCGGCCTTCAGTCATGGACAAGCCCCACTTGGGCATGGTCAGGGTATGGATCTGGCTCATGAACGCTTGCTCCACTCGATCAACTTGAGCACGGCGTTTTCGATCTTCGCCGCGTCGGGGATATAGAGGTCTTCCAGGGCGTCGGAGAATGGCACCGGCGTGTGCGGCGCCGTGACCATCTCGATGGGCGCCTTGAGCGAGGCAAACGCTTTTTGCGCCACCAGGGCCGAGATGTCGGTGGCCATGGAACAGCGCGGGTTGGCTTCGTCGATCACCACCAGGCGCCCGGTCTTTTCCACGCTTTCGAGAATACTGTCCTCGTCCAGCGGGCTGGTGGTGCGCAGGTCTATGACCTCGCAGTCAATGCCTCGCCCTGCCAGGCTTCGGGCTGCGTCCATCGCCGTATTGACCGTGCGTCCATAGGAGACCAGGGTCACGTCCTTGCCATCGCGCAGGAAGTTGGCTTCACCGAAAGGAATGGTATAGAGCTCTTCCGGTACCTCGCCCTGCATGCTGTAGAGCAGTTTGTGCTCGCAGAAAATCACCGGGTCGTTGTCGCGGATAGCCTGGATCAACAGGCCCTTGGCGTCATAAGGTGACGACGGGCAGACGACTTTCAGCCCGGGGATGTGGGTCCACAGCGATGTGAGCATTTGCGAGTGCTGGGCGGCTGCCCGCAGGCCCGCGCCGACCATGGTGCGAATCACCAACGGGGTGGAGGCCTTGCCACCGAACATGTAGCGAAACTTGGCCGCCTGATTGAGGATCTGGTCCAGGCAGCAACCGGCAAAGTCGACAAACATCAATTCACACACCGGGCGCACGCCACAGGTCGCTGCGCCGACGGCGGCACCGACATAACCCAACTCCGACAGCGGCGTGTCGAGCACGCGTCCGGGGAATTGATGATAGAGGCCCTTGGTCACGCCCAACACCCCGCCCCAGGCGTCGTTTTCACCGGGAGCACCGGCACCGCCGGCGACGTCTTCGCCCATGATGAACACGCTGGGGTCGCGGCGCATTTCCTGCGCCAGGGCTTCGTTGATTGCCTGCTGATAACTGATTTTTCTCGCCATGATGAAGGTCTCGATTCTTGTTATAGGGGGCGTTCAGGGATAGGAAACGTAGACATCGGTAAGCAGGTCGGCCGCGCTCGGCTTGGGGTCGGACTTGGCCTTGCGCACGGCATTTTCGATCAGCAGTTCCACTTCGCTATCGATCTGGTCCAACTGGCTGGCATCGATCAAACCAGTTCGCGTGGTGCGTTCGCGAAACTGCATCAGGCAGTCGTTGTGCTCGCGGAAATACTTGACCTCGTCCGGTGCCCGATAGGTCTGGGCGTCGCCCTCGAAGTGGCCGTAGTAGCGGGTCAGCTTGACCTCGATCAGCGACGGTCCTTCACCGGCGCGGGCCCGCTCCACTGCGGCACCGGCGGCTTCGTGAACGGCGAAGAAATCGAAGCCGTCGACGGTGACCCCTGGCATGCCGAAGCCGGCCGCGCGGTCGGCGATGTGATCGCAGGCCACGGACCAGTTGGAGGCCGTGGCCTCGGCATAACCGTTGTTCTCGGCAATGAACAGGCACGGCAGGTTCCACACCGAGGCCATGTTCATCGCTTCGAATACCGCACCTTCGTTGGAACCGCCGTCGCCAAAAAACACCACGGCGACACCGTCGGTCCCCTTGAGCTTGGCTGCCAGCGCCGCCCCTACAACCAACGGTGCGCCGGCGCCGACGATGCCGTTGGCGCCGAGCATGCCCTTCTCGAAATCGGCGATGTGCATGGAGCCGCCCTTGCCCTGACAGACCCCGGTTTTCTTGCCGTAGATCTCGGCCATCATCCCGTACACATCAACGCCCTTGGCGATGCAATGACCGTGGCCACGGTGGTTGGAGGCGATGCAATCATCATCCCTCAAGTGAGCCATGACACCGGCGGCCGAGGCCTCTTCACCGGCATAAAGATGGACGAAACCGGGAATCTCGCCGGTGGCGAACTCCACGTGCAAGCGCTCTTCAAAGACGCGGATGGTGCGCATCGCCCGATAGGCATGCAGCAATTGATCAGCGGTCAGCTGTGTCGACATTTTTATTCTCCAGGGTGTCTTGAGACTCAAGGTTCAGAGGGTGTTGCGGATGTTCACGGCCGATGGCCAGCAGCCGCTCTTGCGCTGCATAGGCCAGCGCCGCATTGACATCGATGCTCAGCGGACCGCCGGCATCGAGGGTCACGGTGGGTAAATCATGGGCGTTGAATTCGATTTCTCGCTCGCCATCCAGAGCCAGGGTGCCGCGGTCCAGGCACAGGCGATGGGCAACGCCGGGTTCAAGGCTGGCGGCGGCAAGCACCCCGCAGCCTTGCAACAGGCCGGGCGCCAGTGGCACCAGCAAGGCTTCGCAAGATTGCGGATCGAGGCGCATCCAGGCGCCATTGGGGGCTTGGCGTGATACCGGAAACCACAAGCCACAGAGGGCCGAGATGCCAATGGACTGAGGTTCGGCGAAGGATACAAAAACTTCCGCCAGATCGATCCCGCGGCTGATTGCACGAGCGCCGATAAACGGCAGCGAGGACACCGCCACGTCCACCAATGCCACTTCACACACGTCGCGGCTCGGAATCCGCACCAGCAGGCGTTTATTGCGGCGCAAAGCGATTTCGGGGGGAATCCGCCCGCTGGCGAATAGCCCGCCGGCCAACCCGGCACTGGTGGCTTCACGCAGTTCCGGGAAGGCATTGTTGGTCCCCGTCGACAGGGTCAGCAGTGGAATGTCGCCGACTTCTGCGGCCACCGCTTTGTGGGTGCCGTCACCGCCGAGTACGGCGATCAGCGACACACCGCGTTCAGCCATCCAGCGCGCGGCTTGGCGAGTGTCCGCCACGCTCTGGCGCAAGGTAAGGTCGAGGAACTCCAGGGTTGGCCAGTGGCTGTCACGCGCCTGGCGGCCGTGACTGTTCTTCAACACCGCAGCGGCGATGCCGGTCATGTCGGTGGGCATCAGCACCCGCTCGACACCGGTGGCGCCAAAAGCGGCCAGCAGCCGCTGGATCACCGAGACTTTGTCGGTGCTGGAAAACAGCCCTGCATTCGCCGTCAGGCGCCGTACATCTCGGCCGGACGCAGGGTTGGCAATGATGCCGACGGTCAGGGGCACGCGACTCATGTCGCCACCACAGATAAAGCAGGGTAAAGGCCTCGGCAGGAGGACATAGGGCACCTCTTGTTATTATCGGGTTGCCAGTCGTACTGGTTGCAGGGGCTAGAGCAAGGGCGGTGCCAGATCGGCAAAGAATCGCCAGAAGGCCTGTTCCAGAGCGGTCTTGATCGCACTTCCAGGAATTGGGGTTACGCTCGATTGAGACGTCACATGTCAGCCCGCACGGGCTTCTGGTGAGACTTTGAGACGTTGCGTCTCATCTTCGCCGTGAGTGAACCGAGGCTTGTCGACCCTCCACGAACAGCGCTTAATAGCCGCACAACTAAAAGAAGATCGAACCGGAGACCTTGAATGCTTTCCGCACACTCGAAGGCGCACGTGGATTGCGTCAGCCGTGTTTTGAAGAACGCAGCGCACCTGCCGCAGTTGCCAGTGCCAGACTTGATATTGGATTCCTGGCGCCGCTCCATGGAGCAACACCACCTGGACCCCGGCTCATTACAAGGGCCACGGATCCTTTCGCAGAACGTGCTGCAGGAGTGTCGAGAACGCTCCGAACTGTTCCTGCGTATTGCCAGCGAAGAAGTCGCCCGCCTCCACGGTCGCGTGCGCGATGCCGACTACTGCGTGTTGCTCACCGATGCCCAGGGCCAGACCATCGACTATCGCGTGGAAACATCTATCCGTAATGACTGCCGCAAAGCCGGCCTGTACCTGGGCACTTGCTGGTCAGAAGGCGAGGAAGGCACCTGCGGCGTAGCCGCGGTACTGACTGCACGAACACCGGTCACGGTGCATAAGCGAGATCATTTCCGCGCTGCTTTTATCGGGCTCACCTGCTCTGCCGCTCCGGTCTTCGACCCTCGGGGCGAACTGCTTGGGGTGCTTGATGTGTCCGCGGTGCGTTCTCCGGACGACCGCCGTTCGCAACACCTGATCCGGCAGATGGTGGTGCAGAGCGCGCGGGAAATAGAACAGGCATTTTTCATGAGCAGTGCCCAGGGTTACTGGGTGCTGCGGGCCCACAACAGCCCGGGCTATGTCGACAGCCAACCCGATTACCTGCTCGCCTGGGATGATGACGGACGACTGCAGGCGCTGAACCCTGCTGCGCGGCAGTGGCTGTTACAAAGCTTTGGCCAATTGCCGGAACACATCGACCAAATATTCGATCAGCAGTTATTGCATCGGGCCAGGGACGAATCGCTCTGCCTGCTTCACGGCCAGGGTGGTCGCCATGCCTTGCATGGACGACTCAGCGCGCCACGGCGAGTCAAACGCAATCCTGCGCGCCGGGTGCTATCACCCGCCGAACTCGACCCGCGACTGGAAGAAAGCCTGCGCCTTGCGGTGCGCGTCAAAGACCGTAATTTGCCGGTGCTGATCCAGGGCGAAACCGGCTCTGGCAAGGAAGTCTTCGCCCGCCAGTTGCATCAGGCCAGTCTGCGCCGTGAGCAGCCTTTTATCGCGGTGAACTGCGCAGCGATTCCCGAAAACCTGATCGAAAGCGAGCTGTTCGGTTATGTGGCTGGTGCCTTCACCGGTGCATCGAATAAAGGTATGCGAGGTCTGCTGGAACAGGCCGATGGCGGCACTCTGTTTCTCGATGAAATCGGCGATATGCCTCTGTCCCTGCAAACTCGGCTACTGCGGGTTTTAGCCGAGGGCGAAGTGGCGCCCCTGGGAGCGTCACGAAGCAAAGCGATAGACATTCAGGTCGTCTGCGCGAGCCACCGCGATCTGGAAGCACGAGTGACCTCTGGCGAGTTTCGCGAAGACCTGTACTTTCGCCTCAGTGGCGCGCGGTTCCAATTGCCGCCGTTGCGCGAACGCAGTGATCGACTGGCCTTGATCAACCGGATACTCGAAGAAGAATCATCGGCCTGCGCGATAGCAATGCAATTGGGAAACGCCGCACTGGAATGCCTGCTCGGCTATCGCTGGCCGGGCAATGTGCGCGAACTGCGGCACGTGCTGCGTTACGCCTGCGCGGTGTGCGAGACCCATTTGATTCTGTTGAGTGACTTGCCTGAGCAACTGCTCGGCCATCGACTCAGTGATCCGGCTTCAGCCGACACCGTGGAACACTGCGCCAGCCCGGAACGCCAGGCACTCATCGATGCGCTCGTGCGTCATCGCTGGAAACCCACCGCCGCAGCCAAGGCTTTGGGCATCTCCCGGGCAACGCTGTATCGACGGGTGCATCAACATGACATCGACATGCCTGGCAGAGGCTAACCACAGCTTCATCCGGCGGCCCCGCTCGCCATCGGGCAGCATACGGGTGCCGGTCGAACATTTCGCCGCTACAATGCGCACCTTGACCGTGACAAGCCAGACTAAAAAAACATGTCCCTGCCTAAACATCATCTGGAACTGCTCAGCCCCGCCCGCGACGTAGCCATCGCCCGCGAGGCCATTCTGCATGGCGCCGACGCCGTCTACATCGGGGGACCGAGCTTCGGCGCCCGCCATAACGCCTGTAACGAGGTGAGCGATATCGCCCAATTGGTGGAATTCGCCCGTCGCTATCACGCCCGGGTGTTCACCACCATCAACACGATCCTACACGACAACGAGCTGGAGCCGGCCCGCAAGCTGATCCACCAGTTGTACGACGCCGGCGTCGATGCGCTGATCGTTCAGGACCTGGGCGTGATGGAGTTGGACATCCCGCCGATCGAGCTGCACGCCAGCACCCAGACCGACATCCGCACCCTGGCGCGGGCGAAGTTCCTCGATCAGGCCGGCTTCTCCCAACTGGTACTGGCCCGCGAGCTGAACCTCCAGGAGATCCGCGCCATCGCCGACGAGACCGATGCGGCCATCGAATTTTTCATCCATGGCGCGTTGTGCGTGGCGTTCTCCGGCCAGTGCAACATCTCCCACGCACAGACCGGTCGAAGCGCCAACCGTGGTGACTGTTCCCAGGCCTGCCGCCTTCCGTACACCCTCAAGGACGAAAAAGGCGGTGTGATCGCTTACGAAAAACACCTGCTGTCGATGAAGGACAATAACCAGAGCGCCAACATCCGCGCGCTGGTTGAAGCCGGCGTGCGCTCGTTCAAGATCGAGGGGCGCTACAAGGACATGGGCTATGTGAAGAACATCACCGCCTGGTATCGCCAGCGCCTGGACGACGTCCTCGAAGACCGCCCGGACCTGGCCCGCGCGTCCAGCGGCCGCACCGCGCACTTCTTCCTGCCTGACCCGGAAAAGACCTTCCACCGCGGCAGCACCGACTACTTCGTCAGCGACCGCAAGATCGATATCGGCGCCTTCGACACACCCACCTTCACCGGCCTGCCGGTGGGTATCGTGGAAAAAGTCGGCAAGCGCGACCTGCTGGTGGTCACCCAAGAACCGCTGTCCAACGGCGACGGCCTCAATGTGCTGGTCAAGCGCGAGGTGGTGGGCTGGCGTACCAACATTGCCGAGCCCAAGGGCGAGTTCGAAGAGGACGGTGAAAAGCGCTACCGCTACCGCGTCGAGCCCAACGAGATGCCGCAGGGGCTGCACCAGTTGCGGCCGAACCACCCGCTGAACCGTAACCTGGACCACAACTGGCAGCAGGCCTTGCTCAAGACCTCCGCCGAACGCCGGGTGGGGGTTGCCTGGGTTGCTCGCCTGCGTGAGGATCGCCTGGAGCTGACCGCCACTAGCGAGGAAGGTGTCAGCATCAGTGTTGCCCTGGACGGTCCGTTCGGTCTGGCCAACAAGCCGGAACAGGCCATGGAGCAATTGCATGACCTGCTCGGCCAACTGGGCACCACTCAGTATCACGCTATGGCTATCGAGCTGGATGCACCGCAGGCGTATTTCATCCCCAACTCGCAGCTCAAGGCCTTGCGCCGCGAAGTCATCGAAGCGCTGACCGCGGCCCGCATCAAAGCTCACCCACGGGGTGGTCGCAAGGCCGAGACCGAGCCGCCGCCGGTGTACCCGGAATCGCACCTGTCGTTTTTGGCCAACGTTTATAACGAGAAAGCCCGCGACTTCTATCACCGTCACGGCGTCAAGCTGATCGACGCGGCCTATGAGGCTCACGAGGAGACCGGCGAGGTGCCGGTGATGATCACCAAGCACTGCCTGCGTTTCTCCTTCAACCTCTGCCCCAAGCAGGCCAAGGGCGTCACCGGCGTGCGCACCAAGGTCGCGCCGATGCAACTGGTACACGGTGACGAGGTGCTGACGCTGAAATTCGACTGCAAGCCTTGCGAGATGCATGTGATCGGCAAGATGAAGGGGCACATCCTTGACCTGCCGCAACCGGGCAGCGTGGTGCAACAAGTCGTCGGCCACATCAGCCCTGAAGACCTGCTCAAGACCCTCCCTCGCGCGCCCCACTGAGTGACTGGCGAGCGCGCCGCCACGGCGCCGCGCTCGCTTTGCTCGCAAGTCAGCTGAATGTCAAAGGCGTCACAAAAAGGGATTTTCAGCCATAAAAAAACGCCAGACCGGATCGGCGTTGGCGTTTTCTGTAAAGACAATCATCCCGGACTCCCGCAATACCTGCTGGCGGAGCCATACTTGGATGAGTGTAAGGAAAATGGCAGGGGCGGCTGGATTCGAACCAACGCATGGCAGGATCAAAACCTGCTGCCTTACCGCTTGGCGACGCCCCTGTATCTGTTGCTGCGAGTGCCCGGCGCTGAGTTTTCAGCTTGCCGGCAACATCGAGATGCTGCGTCCTTGCGCTACAACCCCTGTAAGGGCCTCTCCTTGTAAGGAGCTCTGCAAGAACGGGCGGGAATTTATCAACTTTCGCTTCGCCTGGGAAGGCCAACACAAAAATATATTTGTTTTAAAACAGATGCTTACTCTTGACCCTGGAGAGTGCCATGGCGGCTGTTACCGACACACTGAAGCTGTTTCTTGCCGGCGATGTCATGACCGCCCGCGGCATTGACTCAGTACTGCCGCATCCTGGCGATCCGCGGCTTTACGAAGACTACGTCAAGAATGCCGGCGTTTACGTCCGGCTGGCAGAAAGACTCAATGGCCCGATTCCCCTCCCCGTCGATTTCACCTATATCTGGGGCGCTGCGCTGGATGAGCTTGAACTTCGCCAGCCACACGCACGCATCATCAATCTGGAAACGGCGGTGTCCCGCCGTGGACGACCGGAGCAAAAGGGCATCAATTACCGCATGACTCCGGAGAACTTCCCGGCCATCAGTGCAGCCGGCATCGACTGCTGCGTGCTGGCCAACAACCATGTGCTGGACTGGGGAGCAGTCGGCCTGGCCGATACGCTGGATACCTTGTCGAGCAACGGCATGTGCAGCGCCGGCGCCGGGCACAACCGACAATCTGCCGAAGGGCCTGCCGTGCTGCCGCAGCCTGGCGGGCGGCGCTTACTGGTGTTTGGCCTCGGCGCCCCCGACAGCGGCATTGGGCAGGACTGGGCCGCCACGGATAAGCGCGCGGGCGTGGCGCGGCTGGAAGATCTGACTATGCGAAGCCTGCGCCCTGTGGCCAAACGGATTCTCGAGAGCAAAAAACCGGGGGATCTGGTGGTCGCCTCCATTCATTGGGGCGGCAACTGGGGGTTCGATATTCCACGGGAGCAGATCCGGTTCGCCCATGCCTTGATCGACGAGGCAGGAGTTGACTTGGTGCACGGGCATTCCTCGCACCATATCAAGGGCATCGAGGTGTACCGCGAACACCTGATTCTCTATGGCTGCGGTGATCTGCTGAACGATTACGAAGGCATCGAGGGCCACACAGACTTTCGCGGCGACCTTGGGCTTCTGTACTTTGCCTCGCTGGACCCGGGTGGACACCTGCAGTCGCTGGACCTGATACCCACCCGCCTCTGTCGCTTTTGCATCTGTCGCGCCGAAGGGGATGACCGTCAATGGCTGCACGACACCCTTTCTCGCGAGTGCGCACGCTTGGGCAGCAGCATCCAGCCGGGCGCGAAAAATGCCTTCGAGTTGCGTTGGTAAGAGCCTACCTTTGTGGCGAGCGAGCTTGCTCGCGCTGGGCTGCGTAGCGGCACCAAAAATCTGATGACAATCACCGATTTTTGTGAGTGCTACGCACTCAAGCGGGAGCAAGCTCCCTCGCCACAAGATCCTCACTGACTCAAGATGAAACCTTCTCGGTTTTTTTCGTTTCTGCGTCGTTTTTGCATTTCTGTGCGACAGATCCTACTTCCGGGACTCCCGTACCACTCCCTCGTGGTGTTAGTTTGGAAAAGTTTCTGACTCATCGACCAGATATTTCTCACAAACTGCCTGCAAAGGAATGCCCCAACAATGGATTTCTCATTCAAACACCTGGCCACGACAACCCTGATACTGGCCAGCCTTTCGTCGTTCACCACGTCAGCGCACGCCAACATCACCCCACAACAGAGCGCGACCATCCTCAAGACTTTCAGTGACGCGTCGGTAACCGATTTCAGACAGTTCCTGGGACGCCTGGCCAAGAGCGAGCTTGCCAAAACCGACGACCTCGGCCTGGCAATCAGTGCCTTCCAGGGCAACAAGCCTCTTACCCCTGAACAGCAGAACGAGATTCATCGCCTGCTGGGCCTCTATGCACGGGTGAAATACGGCAGTGCTGCCACCGAGACCCTGCGCGAGCTGGTGGCCATTCCGACCTTCCGCGTAGACGGCGTTGCCCAGCACGACAATCCCGAATTCATCAAGATCGCCGACAAGCTCAAGGGCCTTGCCCAGGCGTTCAACCTGAACTTTCGCAACATCGACAACCGCGTCTATGAAATCTCCCTCACCGGCCACGGCGACGAAGTCGTAGGCATTCACGCACATGCCGATGTGGTGCCCGTGACGCCGGAAAACTGGGTCCTGAAAGACGGCACCCGACTCGATCCGTTCAAGGTCACCCTGGTCGGCGACCGCCTGTATGGCCGGGGCACCGAGGATGACAAGAACGGCATCGTGGTGGCGCTCTACGCCATGAAGATCATCAAGGAAGAGAAGTTGCCGCTGGCGAGGAATTTCAAGCTGCTGGTAGACACCACCGAAGAAACCACGGGCGACGCCATCCCCTATTACTTCGAACACAACCCGACACCCAACTACAACCTGGCGCTGGATGGCGGCTATCCGGTGGTGATTGCCGAGAAAGGCTACGGCACCGTCATGGCGAACTTTGCCCGACGGGCCGCAGAGGGCAAAGGCGCTGAAATCACCTCAATGACGGGCGGGCTGGCCACCAACCAGATTCCTTCGACTTCGGTCGCCACCCTCGTGACCGACAAACCCGCCGAATTGGCCACCCGTCTGCAGAAGGCTGGTAGCGATTATGCCAAGCGCAATGGCGGCAACTTCGAGGTGACCGTCAAGGTCGTCGGCAAGGACGTCCAGCTGACGGTCACCGGCGTGTCCGCCCACTCCTCCGAACCCGAGTCAGGCATCAACCCGGTGGCAAGAATGCTGGACTTCATCAACAGCCTCGACGGGAAGGTCGCGCTCAAACACAACCACATTACCGACGCCGCCCGCTACGCCGCCGATAACTGGGGACTGGACTACCTGGGAGGCAAATTAGGGGTCGGTTTTTCCGATGCCTTCATGGGACCGCTGACCACCTCTCTGACCTATGTCGGGATGGATGAAAAAGCCTTCAAGCTCGCGGTCAACCTGCGCGTGCCGAAGGGCAAATCCCCAGAAGTGCTCAAGACCGAAATCGCCGACAAGCTTGGCGCCTGGAGCAAGAAGACCCACATTGAGCCGGCCTTCGACTACTCGATCGCCGAGCCGATGCACCGCAACCCTGAGGGTGAATGGGTCAAGGCCCTGCTGGCCGTGTCCAGCGAAAACCTTGGCATGGAACACAAGTTTGGCACCTCTGCCGGCGCCACCTCGGTCCATGAGCTGCCCAATGGCGTGCAGTTCGGCCTGGCCAGGCCCGAGCTCAAGTACACCGGCCACAACGACAACGAGTTCAAGACCGTCGACCAGTTCCTGCTGGACCTGCAGATCGTAACCGAGATGTTCGGGCGCATCGGGCAGTTGCCGAAACTCTGATCTCCCCTTTCGGACCCGCTATTCTGGCGGGTCCATTTCTATGCGAGTGGGGCTGGATTGCCTTTAAATATCAATTCACCCCATGCCTCGCCACCAGGATCAATTTATGTCGCTGAGCTTTCATAAAATGCACGCCAATGGCGATGACTTCGTTGTTGTGGACTTGCGAAACTCGGCCAATCCAATGACAAGTACCTTGGCTCGGCGATTGGGTGATCGGAACCGAGGAATCGGATTCAATCAACTCGCGGTGGTGCTCGATTGCGATGATGCCGTTGCGCGCTTGATGTTCTGGAATGCGGACGGCTCCACGCTGGATGTTTGTGGCAGCGCAACCCGGGGTGCCGCGGATATGCTGATGCGTGAATCCAATATGACTTCGATAGCGCTGCGAACCAACCGTGGTCTACTCACTTGCGAACGAACTTCAACCGGCGCAATTTCCGTCAACATGGGAGAACCTCTGTTCGGCTGGTCGGATATTCCCCTGGCTCTGGAACTGGATACTGCTGTTTTACCACTGGCGGGTGGCCCAGCAGCGACCAGCATGGGCAATCCGCACTGCACCTATTTTGTGGATGACCTGACAGCCGTTGATATAGCGACCCTCGGACCGACCATTGAAACCAACCCTCTGTTTCCTCTCAAGACGAACGTGCATTTCGTCCAGGTTATTAATCGAAAGCACATTCGGTTGCGCATTTGGGAGCGCGGGGGTGGCATTGCGCTCGGTTCCGGCTCCTGCTCTTGTGGCGCCGCTGTTAACGGAATTCGTCGTGGCTTGTTAGACCAATGCGTTGAGGTTGAATGTGATGGCGGAACCGTAACGGTTCAATGGGATGGCGTGGGACCTGTCTTTCTCATCGGACCGGTAGACGCAACGTTTTCGGGAACTGTTCACGACAGCCTCTCCTTGAGTCGATGAACCGGCGACACTCGCATAACTGACCTATTCTGAATCGACCGACAAAAGATCACCCTTTTGAGGTACCTGAACTCGTTACAGCAATGGAGGCTGGATGATGAAGGAGCAATCGATTGAGTTTCGCGCTGGAGAGGTGCATACGCCGCACTCTGCCCCCCTCGCCATGACCCGTTCCACCCAATCTTCCACGCTCAATAGCCGAATCGAGCTTTACACCCAAGAGCCGATGGTCAACTGGCTAGGCCCGTTTCAGCTTATGCGCACGGGCTTGCAATCGGCTGCGGCCACCACGATGGGTGCCTTCGCGGACCCACGCGATGTATCGGCCATGCTCAACCCTCGGAACGCTAACCCGCCCATCCCGGCGCCTGCCGACGGTGACGTGTGGGTCGACTATCTGGCCGACACCGGCGATGGCTGGAACTCTACCTATTCGATGGCGCTGTGCGTCAGCCATGCTGTCGAGTTGCCGCAGCACCAGCTCTCGCTGCCGCGCGGCGATGTGTTGCTGCTCGGCGGCGATCAGGTCTATCCCACACCAGCCCAATCCGGCTACCGCACCCGCTTCCTGGATCCCTTCCGCGCCGCCTTTCCCGCGCCAGTACCCAAGCAGCCCCCTAGTGACCAGGACCAGCCCGTGCGGCAGCCGGGTGCACCGTGGATATTGGCGACGCCCGGCAATCACGATTGGTATGACGGTCTACGCGGCTTCTCCCAACTGTTTTGCGAGCAAAAGCCCATTGGCGGCTGGGAAACCCGTCAGCGCACCAGTTACTACGTGCTGCAGCTGCCCAATGGCTGGTGGGTCTGGGGCCTGGACCTGCAATTGGAGTCCATGATCGACCGAGAGCAGAAACGTTACTTCGAAGAGATGCACGCCAAACTGCAGCCAGGCGACCGCGTGATCCTCTGTACACCCGAGCCAAGCTGGGTGGACGAGGCCGAACGGCTGGCACGCGAGGAGAGCAAGGCCTTGCCCTCGATTGAAACCCAGACGCCGCGTTTTCGCAGCCTGCGCGAGATCGAGGAACTATTGGGTGACCACTTGGCAGTAGTCTTGGCCGGAGACTCGCACCACTACGCGCGCTACCAGCCAAAAGCTGGCACCCAGGCACCGCAGCGCATCACCTGCGGAGGTGGTGGCGCCTTCTTGAATGCCACACATCAGCTTCCAGATCCGCCCAAGCCGATCAACGTTGGCGGAACCCGGCAGCACTACGAGCTGGCTGCGGTCTACCCGGACAAAAAAACCTCCGAGCAACTGCGTAACCGGGCATGGCGGCTACCTACCCGCAATCTCTCGTTCTGCGGCATGCTAGCCATCTTGTACCTGCTGTTTGACTGGATGGTACAAAGCGCCAGCACGGTGCCCCACCCGGCACGAGGCAACCGCAGCCTGATGGACGTGTTGTCTGACCTCCAAGCGTCTATCTCCAACATCAGCGAAGTTTGGCGACAGCTGCTCCTGGTCATGTCACACAGTCCTTCGTCGGTGATGTTCGCCGTGATCATTGTGCTGGGTTGCGCAGTGTTCTCAGCCGCCGGGGTCAAGCGCACCCGAAAGCTCGCCTATGCCATTGGCGCTGCTCACGGGGTACTTCATCTGGGACTGGCAATCGGACTGCTATGGCTGATGGGCCGTGTCAACATTCACTACTTGCAGTTCGAGGTAGAAAACCTGCACCAGGTTTTGTTGTTCCTGGCGGAGACGCTGGTGCTCGGCGGCAGTTTGGGAGGCTTGTTGTTCGGTGCATGGATGGTGATGGGCAACACCTTTTGGGGGCTACATAGCGAGGCGGTTTTTTCCTCACAGTGCATCGCCGACCACAAATGCTTCCTGCGCATGCATTTCAAAGGCGACCAACTCACGATTTACCCGCTCAAGTTGGAGAAAGTCTGCCGGCGCTGGTCGCTGGGATCAGGCGTCGCCAAGCTGGCGAAGGTGCAGCGCACCTGGAGGTTGCGGGCAACATCTGAAAGTACAGGCCCGCGCTTCGTGCCTGCCTCGGGTGCGCTCGAGCTGCAACTGATCGAGCCGCCCATCGAGATTTTGCGTGGAAGCTCACCCATGAGCTCACACCGTTAAGCGAGGCCAGTTAAGAGACAGAACAAGCGATGAGTAACCTGTGGCGAGGGAGCTTGCTCCCTCGCCACAGGTTCAGTATCACGCTTAACTGACCGGCATTACGGCAGCCTGGCTCCTACGCCGATGAAGCAGATATCAGAACCAGGTTTCCATCTGTATGCCGTATTGCCATACGCCGCCAGCATTGAAATCCGACTTGCCGAAGTTGTCTGTAGAACTGTACCTGTCCAGGTCCGAAGACCAGTTCATGAGGCTGGCGAACACTCGCAATTCGGGACGTGTGAGCAGGTCTCCAACATCAGGTTTGAATGTCGGGGCGATGGTGAATTTCCAGAAATTACCGTCGACCGCATTACGTTGCATGTAGCCCTTGGGGTCGAGGTCCATGGTTTGCCAGCTCATTTCGTAGGCCATCTCGAAATTGCTGTTGATTTCATTGGCCAACCGCACGTTCAGGGTCATCCAGCGGTAATCGTCACCCTTGACGTACCGGTCCTTGCTTTGTTCGGCCAACAAGCTTGGGCCGATGCGCCAGCCGGGGGCAATAGGTGTCTCGCCGTAAAGCGCCAGACGCAGCGCGCGGGCATCGTCAATCAGTTCGCCATCCGAGCCGATGTTCTTGACCTCCGCCCCCAGACCTTGCCCGTAGAGCAGTGCCGTTTTGAAGAAACCTTCCCTGCCGAAAAAGTTTTTCTGGTGATTGGCCACCATGCTGTGCAAGCCGGAATCCGCAGGCGTCAGACCCGCTTCATTGGTGCGGGTGGCAAAGTCGTTTTTCTTTGAGCCAATGCCATTGAACATCCACTGCCACTGACCATTATCGAAGAACTGGTTGGAGGTCAGGATGTAGCTTTCTACATCGGCATTGACACCGCCCTCACTGAAATCCCCGTAGTTACGCCCGATCAAGGAATAATTCGAGCGCCAATCCTTGTTCATCTGCACATCGTAGATACCACCCCCGGTGCCGGCCAGAAAGATAACGTCCGAGTCCAGCCAATGGATATCGAAATTGTCCCTGTCGAATCGTTTACCTGCCCACAAGGTGGAATTTTCGAACACTGAGTTGCCCTTGAAGGCGGCGAGATGGTCGAGTTCGGTAAATACCTGACGCACGTTCAGGTTGCTTTCGTCGGCCGTCCAGTCATTGGAACTCTCCACACCGTCGGCGATGGACACCGTGAATTTGGAACGGGTACCGTTCTGCGCATAGATTTCTTTCGACAGGTCGATGCGCATGTAGGTGTCGTCTTCATTACCGAGTCGCCCGACTGCCCCCCCGACTGAACCGGCAGGGGTGGTATAAGGGCCGCCACGACCACCACCCAGCCCATCGTTGATCAGCAATCCGGAACGTGCGTAACCCTTGAAGCTGAAGCCGTCAGTGAGGTGTGCGCTGCTGTCCTGCTTTTCCAGGCTTTGCTGACGGGCTTCGAGTTTTGCCAGTCGAGTGTCCAGAGCAGGCGCGGATATGGCTGCGGCGGTAGACGTTGCAGGCTGCAAGGTTGGAGTGGCGAGTTTTATCTGCTGCAATTCCCTGGCGAGGGCCTGGGTTTGCTGTTCAGCTGCCGCTGCGCGTTTTTCCGCTGCGCTGGCACGGGCTTCAAACGCAGCCATGCGCTCCTCCAGAGTCGCGGCCTGAGAGGTTGCCGCCGAGGTGCCGAGCACGCCTGCGAGAAGCCAGCTTGATGCTTTCTGCATGTGAATTCCCCTGTTTTGTTTTTATTTTTCTGCTTCCGCAACCGGTTTTCTTCGTGAATTGTGAATTGTCAAAATTGACGAAAAAAAGGATGCCTCATCGCAAATACGCTGCTACATTTGGCGATGTTAACGTTAACTTTTTTAAAAACAAAAATAAAGAGGGCTTTATGAAACAGCTTAAATCTCTTCTTCCAGCAGCACTGCTCACCCTTTGTGCCGGGCTTCCATCCCTCTCGAACGCAGCTGATTTGACGATCTCCTGCGGCGCGGTGGGTGCGGAGTTACAACTCTGTAAAGAGGCTGTCGAGGCGTGGTCGAAACAGACCGGCAACCACGTCGAGGTGGTTTCCACGCCTAATTCGGCAACCGAGCGGTTGTCGTTCTACCAACAGATCCTCAGTGCGCAGTCCAGCGACATCGACATCATTCAAATCGATATGGTGTGGCCGGGAATGCTGGCCAAACATCTGATGGATCTGCGCGAGGTGCTTCCCGCCAATGCGACCCAAGGCTACTTCCAGGCACAGGTGGATAACGCCACGGTGAACGGACGGCTGGTGACGATGCCGTGGTTCACCGACTCGGGTCTGCTGTATTACCGCAAGGACTTGCTCGAGAAGTACAACCAACAGGTTCCCCAGACCTGGGAAGAAATGACCGCGACCGCCCGGAATGTTCAACAGGCCGAGCGCGCTGCCGGGAACCCCAATGCCTGGGGTTACATCTTTCAGGGGCGCGCCTACGAGGGCCTGACGTGTAATGCGCTGGAGTGGATCAGCAGCCAACCGCAAGGTGGGCTGGTCAATCCGCAAGGCGACATCGTGGTCAACAGCCAGGCTTCAAGAACGGCGTTGACCCTGGCGAAAAGCTGGGTAGGAGACATCTCCCCGCGTGGCGTACTCAATTACACCGAGGAAGAAGGCCGAGGCGTATTCCAGTCGGGCAATGCGTTGTTCATGCGTAACTGGCCGTATGTCTGGGCCCTGGTTCAAAGTCAGGACAGTGCGGTAAAAGACAAAGTCGGCGTTGCTCCCCTGCCCCGTGGCGGCGAGACCGGCAGCCATGCCTCCACCCTTGGTGGCTGGGGTCTGGCGGTATCGCGTTACAGCGCCCATCCAAAACTTGCCGCCGAACTGGTGAGCTACCTGACCCGTGCCCAAGAGCAAAAACGTCGTGCCCTGATAGGCGCCTATAACCCGGTTATCGAGTCGCTGTATCAAGACCCCGAATTGCTCGCGGCCATGCCTTATTACGCTCAGCTGCACAGCATTCTCAACGATGGGGTCATGCGCCCCGCCTCAATCACTGCCGATCGCTATCCACGCGTTTCCAATGCGTTCTTCGATCGAGTGCATGGCGTGCTGTCGGGCGAGTTGCCTGTGGA
>NZ_JBVHNK010000013.1:0-235985 GCF_055556615.1 Pseudomonas sp. PME37.24/025 | reverse complement strand
AGGTCATCGTCAAGATTAAATTCCGAAACCCCTATCTGCGTATGCAGGTAGGGGTTTTGTTTTGTCCGCAGGAAAATGCCGTGGTGGCTATTCTGGGTAACAGCTGCATTGTTCATGAAGTTTCGGGAGAACGGGCGCTAAAGTAGCCACGCCGTTTTTGGAATGGTGCAGCCCTTTCACGGGCTGATTCCAAGTCCATGGATCGGCACCTCCTCTACAGTCAAAGAGCCGCTGCAGAAATGCCTGAACCAATACCAATCAAGGACCACGAAAAAGAGACGCGCCTGGTCAATAAAAGACTGATGGCCTGCGCCTTGTTCGTCGTCGCTATTACCTGCGCGCTGGTGGTGCGGCTGTATGTTCTGCAGGTGGTCGAGTACGACTACCACTCGACGATCTCCGAAAACAACCGTGTACACGTATTGCCGATCGCCCCTACCCGCGGGCTGATCTACGACCGCAACGGCGTGCTACTGGCGGACAACCGGCCCAGTTTCAACCTGACCATCACTCGCGAGCGCGCCTCCGACGTCAAAGAAGAGCTGGATGACGTGGTCAACCTCCTGCACCTGCCGGCTGAAGATCGCACGCTGTTCGACAAGGCGATGAAGCAGGCTCGACACCCCTTCGTGCCCGTCACCTTGTTCTACGAACTCAACGAAGAACAGATCGCGGTGTTGGCAGTCAACGAATTCCGTCTGCCAGGGATCGACGTAGAGCCACAGTTCGTTCGCCACTACCCCATGGGCGCACATTTTGCCCATTCGATCGGTTATGTCGGCCGCATCAATGAGAAAGAATCCAAGGCTCTTGATACGGTGGAATACCGTGGCACCCAATCCATCGGCAAGACCGGCATCGAGAAATTCTACGAGCCTGAGTTGCACGGACATGTGGGTTATGAAGAAGTCGAGACCAACGCTCAGGGCCGCGTGCTGCGAGTGCTCAAACACACCGACCCGGTCCCTGGCAAAAACATCGTCCTGAGCCTCGATGTCAAACTTCAGGAAGCAGCCGAGGAGGCATTGGGCGATCGCCGTGGCTCGGTGGTTGCTCTCGACCCGTCGACCGGCGAAGTACTGGCCATGGTCAGTAAGCCAAGCTTCGATCCGAACATGTTCGTGACGGGCATCAGCTTCAAGGAATACGCGGCGCTGCACGATTCCATCGACCGGCCATTGTTCAATCGTGTGCTGCGTGGGCTCTACGCGCCGGGCTCGACTATCAAGCCGGAAGTGGCGATCGCCGGCCTCGACGCCGGGGTGGTCACCCCGCAGACCCGTGTCTTCGATCCAGGTTATTACCAGCTACCGGATTTCGATCATAAATACCGTAACTGGAATCACAGTGGCGATGGCTGGGTGGATATGGACGCGGCGATCATGCGCTCCAACGACACCTATTTCTACGATCTGGCGCACAAGCTGGGCATTGACCGCCTGCACGATTACATGACGATGTTCGGCCTGGGCGAGAAGGTCTCGCTGGATATGTTCGAAGAGTCTGCGGGGTTGATGCCATCCCAGGCCTGGAAACGCGCCACGCGCCGTCAGCCGTGGTTCCCTGGCGAGACTGTGATCCTGGGCATCGGTCAGGGCTACATGCAGGTCACGCCCCTGCAACTGGCTCAAGCTACCGCGCTGATCGCCAACAAAGGTATATGGAACCGACCACACCTGGCCAAAACGGTGGATGGCGTAGCGCCGGTGGACGAGCATCCGATGCCGAACATCCTGCTCAAGGACCCGCGTGACTGGGAACAGGTCAATCATGGCATGCAGATGGTAATGCATGATGCCCGTGGGATTGCCCGAGCGGCAGCGGCGGGGGCTCAGTACCGTATTGCTGGCAAAAGTGGGACCGCGCAAGTGGTGGCGATCAAGCAGGGTGAACGCTACAACCGGGCGAAAACGCTGGAGCGCAACCGTGACAATGCCTTGTTCGTCGGTTTCGCCCCGGCCGAACATCCGAAGATTGTCATCTCGGTCATGATCGAAAACGGCGAGGCCGGAGGTCGCGTCGCCGGTCCGGTGGTGCGGCAAATCATGGACGCCTGGCTGCTCGATCAGGACGGGCACCTGAAGCCGCAGTACGCCGCGCCGAGTAAAGCGCTGGGTGACCATCCTCATGTCTAACGATCAAAGCTATACAGCACCGGCTTACAGATACTGAGCATGTGCTGGCGGGTTAATCGAACGGCGAACATTATCTCGATCGCCTGATCGACTTCTCCTGCACTTCAATACCGATTTATTGCCCGCAGGGCGACATCCCAGGACTGGACCTGTGGCACCACGGTGTCGGCAGGTTTTGTATGATGCAGGACCGCTCCCAAGTGTTGTCGTAAATCGCGATAACCAATGAGACGACGAGCAACCTGTTACGGTCTTGAGACACCTGCTATTGAAGACTAGAATTTTCAAGTTAATGGGTGAGTGAGGGAGCATTTGCCCGGCCACACATCTGGCATGAGGGAGGTAGCAATGTTCCTTTCAACCCTGGAAATTCAAAATATCATTGAGCATAGTTTTTTGCCCGCTGTGTGCACTTGCAGCATGGAGGCGGACCAGTCCCTGACAATTCGGGTCTGCGATTGCATGACCGGGAAAGTGGATCTGGTGGCCACCCATGTTCCGGTATGGACACTGGATAGTCCCCACGCGATCGCGTCGCTAGTGGCTGGTATGCGGCAAGAAATCGAGGCTCACAAAGTCAGTCACCCTCCGTTTTACCGCTAAACCTGCGTCACGCCGCACCACGTTGGCGGTGCGGCGTGTATCCGAAGCCGAGAAGGAAGACTCGGCCACCGTCGAACACTCCGATAGCCTGAAGCAGATCGGCAACATCAAGTTGTCGGGGGATTTTTTGGTGAACACACAATTTGTGTCCCGCCAAAGTCCCCGCAAGAGCGAGGCTTGCCCGCGAAGAGGTCCTCAAGAACACCGCAGCATCAAACCCCAGGCACCGGACAACTCAAATCCCCTTCCTGACACTTCAAGTAAGTCTTGAACGTCTCGACCCGCGCCTTGGTCAGCTCCGTGGTGCAGTTGCTATAGATCAGCGGATACACACTGCCACCCGTCACTCTAGAGGTCGAAAACTCACACTCGGCATCACGAAAGGCCATCCAGTTGCGTTGCGCACTGACCAGCAGCTTCTTGGCATCGGGATTGTCTTTCAATCGTTTGGTGATTTGCTGGTAAAGCGTATTCAGCTCTTTATCAGCCGTTTTGTACTGCTCGGCGGCGCACTGATTCATGGTGCCCTGGTCATTCGCATTCGCACAGTCCACGGCATGCGCCACGGTGGTGAACAGCAGCGGCGTCAGTGCCAGGAGAAAGCGTGGGTGCATGGGGGATTCTCGTGGTGACATTGGAAAGTTGAGCTGCAGTGTAGCGAAGCGGATGGTTAATCAACGAATCTGCCGCTCGCCACAAAAGCGCTGCGCTGTTCAGAATTTATACCTGCCACTGCGGACATTTCTCATTCGATTCATATTCAAGCCAGGACACGTCATGGGACGTCCAGATATGAGCCTGAGGTGTCATTTTCGGATCATCGTCGAGAGTCGCCACGCGAACGATTACATGGGGTTGGGCCAAGCGCTCTGCCATCAGATGCGATCCGCAGATCGAACAGAAATGCCGAAGCTTGCCCGGCGACGACTCATAGGTGCTTAGCCGGTCCTGTCCTTTTGTCCAGCGAAAATGCTCACGCATGACCCCGGCCGTTGAGGCGAATGCTGCGGCGTGTGCCTTGCGACAGGTATGGCAGTGGCAGTGACTGATGGGCATGTCGAGGCGATCAAGTTCGTATTCGATGGCCTTGCACAAGCAACTGCCATGTAAGTTATTCATGGGGTTTCCCTGGTTGCGTGGCTGAGATGGCGGCCCGAAGCAGGGCGTCAGCCGTGGCTTCGATGTCTTCGCGCTGGTGCAATTTCGCAAGCCAGCCGTCAGGGATGGCCTGCATACCGTAGTGGGCTCCGGCCAACTGGCCGACAATGGCAGCAGTGGTATCGGCGTCGTCGCCCAGGTTCGCGGCTTTGAGGATGGCGGCTTCAAAACTGTCAGTGCGATGAAAGCACCACAAGGCCGCTTCCAGTGATGCAACGCAGTATCCGCTACCGCGAATATCGTTTATGGATTTTCCGAGGTAATCGCCGCGGGCAATGCTCGCGACCTTCGGTTCCAGAAGCGTCGTCTCTGGCAGACTCTGCAAGTCCTGCTTGGGCTCGCCTTGCAATGCCTTGCGGATCAGATCGGCAAGCAACTGACAGCATTCAAGTGCCTCCGGCGCCGCATGGGTAGTGCGCGAGCTGTCTGCGGAAAACCTCCTGATCCGGTCGGGGTCGGGAAAGTAGTACAACACTATTGGCGCTAACCGCATCAGCGAACCGTTACCGGCCGTATAGGGATCGGTGGATCCCGCGAATGGCTGACCGGTTTCCTGATAACGAGCCAGCGCTTCACGGACGGTCATACCAATGTCGAAGCATTCGCCGGTCGAACTCAGGTAACCCCATTGCCACCAGTTGAGGTAACGGCCCATTTGATCGGCCGCATCAAAACCTTTTTTGTTCAGCAAGCTTTCTGCCAGGCAAAGTGCCATGGAAGTGTCATCGGTCCATTGCCCGGCTTCAGATTGAACGGGCCGCCGCCAATCATGTCGGTCAAGGGCTTGAACGAGCCGCGCGTCTGGAATTCGGCATGGGTGCCGACGGCATCCCCACAAGCAAGCCCCAGCAGGGTTGCGCGATAACGTTCCGTGAGTGAAGGCTGCATGAATCTTCCTTGTAAGGGTTCCACGTCGTTGCAAACGTTAGCAGTTTCAGCCCGCTGACTCCCCCGAAAAACCAGAACTTATGGCCAAAACTGAGGCCGAATATTTCAGGTACGGGTTATTGCGGCACCTGTTTGATACAACTTTTAGGTTGGTCTTATGGTCTTTACAGGCCTACTGTTCAATACAGGAGGTGACTTATGAACCCAGCATCAGATCGCATCGAAAGGAAGATCCTGCTCAAGGTGCCGCGCTCGCAGGTCTGGCGCGTGCTGGCCAATGCCGAAGCCTTTGGGCAATGGTTCGGCGTGGCGCTCGAAGGCAAGCGCTTTGTCGCCGGCGAGTGGACCCAGGGGCAGATTACTTATCCTGGTTATGAGCACTTGTTGTGGAATGTACTGGTGGAGCGGGTCGAGCCGGAGCGGGTGTTTTCGTTTCGCTGGCACCCGTATGCAGTCGAACCCGATACCGATTACTCCCAGGAGCCCACCACGCTGGTGAAGTTCGAACTCCAGGATATGGACGAAGGCACGTTGTTGACGGTTGTCGAGTCCGGTTTCGATCACATCCCTCAGTCGCGCAGGCTCAAGGCGTTCCGAATGGACAGCCGGGGTTGGGATGAGCAGATGAGCAATATCGAACAATTTCTGGAAACAAATACCAAGAACCATGAGCATCAGGGCGGCTGATGGCTGCAGGCCACGAAATTCGTGGCTTCAGCGCAGAATGGCTGACTCTTCAAAGGGTTTTCGGAGGGGCGACTATAGCGAATGTCTTACACGCGGTAGTAGCTATGTCGTCTATTGCGGATTGGATCCCAAGCGTAATCTAGCCTCATCAACTGAAGCACAGGAAGTGCTCCAGGGTCACGGATGATCGACCATAGCAAGGATCGCTGCCGACAGGGAGTCGATATGGTCTTGGGAAAAACCCGCTTCGGCGGGTTTTTTTTCGTCTGTAGAAAACTGTAATCCGGTTTCTTGTAGCCGCTGCCGAAGGCTGCGTTCGGAAGCTGCTACAAGGGCAGGTTGTAAGGCGCTGAATGGTCAATGGCTTACACGTAGCCAGTGGTATGTCGTCTTTTGATGCTTCACCGATGTGTCTAATATGGACTCATCAACTGAAGCACAGGACGTGCTCAGGATCACGGATGATCGACCATATGCCAGGATGGCTGCCGACAGGATGTCGCAATGGTCTTGAGAAACCCGCTTCGGCGGGTTTTTTTTCGTCTGCAGAAAACTGAAACCCTTTCCCGTGTAGCAGCCGCCGAAGGCTGCGTTCGGCTGTGCAGCAGTCGTGGACCCTACAAACACGGTATACCTGAAAGACCGCAGCGTCTGATTTTGCGACTGCTACGCAGCCTTCAGTGGAAAGCCATATTGCTGGCAACGGATTTCCGGCCTGAGTGACTCGCTGCGGGGGTGATAGCTCCCGCAGCCGTTTCTTTCACTGGAGAGCGAGTTTCGCCGCTGCACGTTCGGTGATTTCCGAGCGTAATTTCAACGACGCGGCAGCGCGTTTGCGGGCTTCATCCAGCACGCTGACCGGAGCAGTCTCCGGGCTTCCCGAAGCAAACGGCGGCGCCGGGGCGTATTCCAGCTGCAACTGCACCAATTGCGCGGTGTCCTTATCGAACAATTCAGCCGCCAGGGTCAGGGCAAAATCGATCCCCGCGGTGATCCCGCCACCGGTCAGCAGATTGCCGTCGCGCACCACCCGATCATTCACCGGAATCGCTCCCAAAACCCCGAGCAATTCGTGGTACGCCCAGTGAGTGGTGGCGCGCTTGCCCTTGAGCAACCCCGCCGCGCCAAGCACCAGCGCGCCGGTGCAAACCGAAGTGACATACTTCGCGTTAGCGGCCTGCACCTTGATGAAGGCCAGGGTTTCATCATCCTCCATCAACGGCCCGACGCCACCACCGCCGGGAATGCAGATCACATCCAGTGGCGGGCAATCGTCGAAGGTGATGGTCGGTTTCAACACCAGCCCGGTGCTCGCGGTGATCGGGACCAGGTCCTTCCAGATCAGATGCACTTTCACGTCCGGCAGCGAGGCCAGCACGTCATAAGGGCCGGTCAGGTCCAGTTGTTGAAGCTGTGGAAACAACAGAAAACCGATCTGCAACGTCATGGCGTTTTTTCTCCTGGTTGGGGTGGACGGCTTCACTGTAGGCTCGTAGGATTTGGCGCATACGCCAATAACCCCGCGAATTACGCCAAACATGCCGAACAACCCGAAAACCATCCATGTGCTGGCCTTTGCCAACGTGCAACTGCTCGACGTCACCGGGCCGTTGCAGGTGTTCGCCTCGGCCAACGACATTGCTCGCCAGCAAGGTTTGCCACCGCCCTATGCGCCGTCGGTGATTGCCAGCGGTGGCGGGGCGGTGATGTCGTCGGCGGGGTTGGCGCTATTGGCAGAGCCACTGCCGGATCAGGGCAGCGACACTTTGATCATTGCCGGTGGCTGGGGCGTTTACGCGGCGGCGAAAGACGAGTCGCTGGTGGCTTGGGTACGTCAGCACGCGACGGGGTGTCGGCGGGTATCGTCGGTGTGTACCGGGGCGTTTTTGCTGGCGGCCAGCGGTTGGCTCGATGGCCGGCGGGTGGTCACGCACTGGACCCGCTGCGAGCAATTGGCGCACCAGCATCCCAAACTCCAGGTCGAACCCAACCCGATCTTCATCAACGACGGCCCGGTCTGGACCTCGGCCGGGGTCACCGCGGGTATCGACCTGGCTTTGGCGATGGTCGAAGAAGACCTCGGCCGAACCATGGCTCTGGACGTCGCCCGGCAACTGGTGGTGTTTCTCAAGCGTCCGGGTGGCCAGTCGCAGTTCAGCGTGACCTTGTCGTTGCAAAAGGAAGGCAACCGCTTCGACGAACTTCACGCCTGGATCAGCGAAAATCTAACTAAAGACCTCGGCATCCCGACCTTGGCCTTGCAGGCCGGCATGAGCGAGCGCAGCTTCGTCCGTCACTACCGCGCCGACACCGGACAGACCCCGGCGCGGGCCATCGAACTGATTCGGGTCGAGACCGCGCGACGGCTACTCAGCGACACCGGCGTACCGATCAAACGGGTCGCGGTGCAATGCGGGTTTGGCAGCGAAGAAACTTTGCGCCGCAGTTTTCTGCGAGCCATGGGCGTGACACCGCAAGCCTATCGCGAGCGGTTTTCCGTCAGTGCTCCAGCAGATCCAGTATTGCCTTAAGCGTCGCCTCGGGCGCTTCCTCCGGAATGCTATGCCCGACGCCCGCCAGTACTAGGCGTTCGTAAGGGCCGGTAAACCGCTGTTTTGAGAGGGCTGACTCAAATCGACCCGGGGCCTTTTCCTCAGGCTTCCACGTCCGCCACCTGATTGAAATACTTCGACCGATCCGGCGTAAACGTCACCATCATTTTGGTCCTGGAACAGGTCAGCGCCCGCTCTGCGCTCAAATCAATATCCAGATCTTCCCCGCGCAACCCCTGCCATTGGGCGAGGTATTTGAGGGAACCGTACTTTTCGAGTTTCTTCAGGCTGCGGCTGACGCCACCTTTCCAGCCCAGCACCGGAAGTTCGTCGGTGAGGCATTGTTGGGCGAGGTCGGGGAAGCGGGCGGCGCGTTGGCGGCCGATTTCCCAGCATTTGATCAGGCCTTTGTCGTGGCCTTCCCACAGTTCATCCCGGTTCAGGCCTGATCGGAGTGGGGTGTCGATGCTGCGATGGATGCGCTGGGTCATTCTGGTTCCTTGAATTCGGGTTTTGTTGGACAGCTCCGCTGTACCCGTTGAGCGTGGATGGTAGGGATGGATGTAAGCGCTGGCAACAAGGTATTTCCGGATGTAGGAATGAGTGACTGCGTGTTGATTGGGTGGCCTTGTTTAATCGTTGTAGGTGTTTGGATTACGCGATCCTGTGGTGAGGGGGCTTGTCCCTGTTCGGGTGCGCAGCAGCCGTAAAGCCAGCAAATGCGGTGGTTCTGGAGGAATGTGGTTGTAGATTTCAGGGCGCGCTGCGCGCGCCAACGGGAGCAAGCTCCCTCGCTACAGGAGGTCAGTAGTGTCGGATGGAGCGTGTTTTTGTTTATCGCGAGTAAGCCTTTTTCCTACAAAAAGTGCAGTGAAAGCAGGCATTTCCGACGGGTTTTGGCGGCAGTGAGGCTTGTGTTGGGCTGATGGCCCTTTCGCGGGCAAGCCTCGCTCCTACGGATTCACGCTGAACCTGCAGGAGCGAGCGATGCGGCGATCCGACTGGCCCGAGAAGAAGGCGACGCCGGTCTTCAAGGCTGCCAAAAGTTTTTCTCCCCGCTCAACTTCCGATCCAGAAAACTCGCTGCGCTGATCAGCGCCAGGTGCGTCAGTGCTTGTGGTGTGTTGCCCAAATGCCGGGCATGGCTGTCGAACTCTTCGGCATACAGCCCCAGTGGGTTGGCATACTTCAGCAATTGTTCGAACTCCAGGTGCGCCTTCTCCACCTGGCCGGCCCGGGCGAGGCATTCGACGTACCAGAACGAGCACGCGGCGAAGGCGCCTTCGGTGCCGGGCAGGCCGTCGATCTGGTTGTCGTCGTTGCGGTAGCGGTAGACCATGCCTGCGCGCACCAGGGTTTTCTCGATGGCTTCGAGGGTCGCGATCCAGCGCGGATCCTTGGCGCTGACGAAGCGCACCAGCGGCATCAGCAGCATCGAGCCGTCGAGGCCGGTGCCGCCGATGTGTTGGACGAAATGCCCGCGTTCTTCGTTCCAGAAGTTGCTCCAGATGTCGGTGTAGATCGCTTGACGGGTCTGGTCCCAGCGGGCGAACGGGGCGGGCAGCGAGCGTTTGGAGGCCAGTCGGATGGCCCGGTCCACGGCCACCCAGCACATCAGTCGCGAGTGCAGGAAATGATACTGCTCTCCGCGCATCTCCCAGATGCCGACGTCTTTTTGCTGCCAGGTTTCGCAGACCTGATCGACCACTTCCACGGTGTGTTTCCAGCCTTCATGGGAGATGGCCTCACCGTACTTGTTGACCAGGTACACCGCGTCCATCAGCTCGCCGAAGATGTCGAGCTGGATTTGATCGTAAGCCTGATTGCCTATACGCACCGGCGCCGCGCCGCCATGGCCGGACAAGTGTGGAAGTTCAACTTCCGGCAGTTCCTGACGGCCATCGATGGCGTAGAGGATGTTGAGTTTCATCGGCTTGCCGCGGCAATCGCTGACCCTGCCGCGCAGCCAGCGCATGTAGGCGTTGGCCTCCTCGACGAAGCCCAGGCGCATGAAGGCATAGACGGTGAACGAGGCGTCGCGAATCCAGGTGTAGCGGTAGTCCCAGTTGCGTTCGCCGCCGGGGGTTTCCGGCAGGCCGAAGGTGGCGGCGGCGAGGATGGCGCCGTGCTTGCGCGAGGTCAGCAGCTTCAAGGCCAGGGCTGAACGATTGACCATTTCCCGCCAGCGACCGCGATAATTGGACTGGCCGATCCAGTCGCGCCAGAACTTCAAGGTGCGTTCCAGGCACAGTGCGGCGGCGCCTTCCTTGAGGCGGGCATCGTCAACGCCGCCGAGCAGGAACTCGGCGCTCTGGTCCTGTTCGAGGATGAATTCGGCGACGGCCGCATGGCCCTCGACGCGCAAGGACTGATTCGAACACAGCTGCATGGCTGGCTGACCAGAGGCCTCGAAATACACACTCTGACCGCGTGTCCGGGCTTTGGTGTGAGCCCGGGCATAGTCATGACGCACGGCGCAGTGCATGCGGATCGTCGCTTGTCCGCTGACCACCCGCACCCGGCGCATCAACATCGGCAAATCGTCCTCGCTGTCGCCGATGGGCAGCAGGTCGGTGACTTCGACCACCGCGTGATCGCTCATCCAGCGGGTTTGCAGGACGTTGGTGTCGGGCAGGTAAATCTGTTCGCGACGGGCGTCGGGCAGGTCCGGGGCCAGTTGGAAAATGCCGGCTTCGGGGCTGTCCAGCAGCGAGCAGAAGATCGACGGACTGTCGAATTCCGGCCAGCAGAAAAAGTCCACGCTGCCCTTGTCGTTCACCAACGCTGCGCTGCGCATGTCGCCAATGATGCCGTGGGCGTCGATGGCGCTTTGTCGTTCGGAATGATCAACCATTGTTGCAGAGCTCCAGATAGAGGGTCATACCGCCGTCGATGATCAGGGTAGTGCCGATGCTTGCGCGATGGGAATCGCCTGGGCGTTGCAGTTGATCGCTATGGCGGCACCGGTCATGGCCAGGGCCACGCTGGCGCCGATGCTATGGGCACCTTGTTGGTCGAGGGAAATCTGCATGAACGTCAACGCCTTGAGTTAAGGACCTGACTAGGTGACTGGCGCTCTGCAGCTAGAGTTCACGTCGAAAAATGAAAAAACCGTCACTGGCTGATCTATGCACGCTGATTCAGTGATATCGGTTCAACGTGGTATCGCGCGCTATGTTTATGCCATTCCCAGTTTCCCGCGATCCATGCCTGCAGGCCCGTTAAGTAGCGTTTGAGCACAGGCGAAGCGTGGGTCAGCAGTTTGTGCTCGGCGGCTTCGTAATCGCGCATGACGTTGTCATGAATATCGGCAATTTTATCAATCGCCTCTTGCAGGGAGCAGCTGTGCTGGGCGGCAAGTAGATAAGGCAGCTTGAATTCTCCTACTTCGTTTGCATGCTCTTTGTAAGCAGAGTAAAGGTCGTTGACCAGCGTAGTTGCGAGGGACGCCAGTGCGGTGATGTGATGGACCTCAGGTTGTGAATACAAGTTGGCTGGTATCTCGTACCCACCAATAGGATCGATCAATACCATGCACGGCCAGAAGCTGTTCACCTGTCTGCTGGCCAGGTATTCCGCGATGGTAGGTTTGGTGCCGTGGACGCGCCAGGCACCTTCGGCGGCCATGGTTACGAACATGGCGATACTTATCTGACGGACCCTGGCCACTTGTGATGGCGTGCAGAACTGTTCGACCCGCTTCATGTAAGCGCGCAGCCCCACCAAAACCGGATCGCTGTCGAGTTGGCGCTCCAGTTCAGTGTCGAATGGTCGAGGCAGATAGACCGGATCCATGGCTGCGATGGCAAACGAAAGGCGAGGTGCAACTTGTTCGGGGTTGCAGCCGAGCGACCGGTCATCGCAAAAATGATCATCGACCGCGAACAGTGCCGCCAGGCACTGGCCCTGTAGCAAAAGACGATCAGGATCTTCCGTATCCGGGTGACACAACATGGCGTAGCGACCGAAATCCGAATCGCGGATCTTTTCAAGCTTGCCTGCGAAGATCCCAATACCCTTGATCCAGGACATCAACCGATGATTGACCTCCATTCCGAGAGCTTCATCGATCCGTACTGGCGATGGACAGCGGAGCGGGCGCACCACAAAAGGTGCAATGGTCAGCTCATGGGGGCCTGCCGCCGGGGTTGGCTGATGAGTCATATGGCTCTCCTTTCTTTAGCGGATTTTGCGAGTTCTTTCCAATCGCTCATCTCGGCAGGTCCGATGGTCTGAAGTATCTGGCGGAACCAGAAAGTGAAACTCTCGGGGGTGGCGGCGATGCGCTCGCAGACTTGCGAAAGCGTCAGCCATTGCCAGGCTTGGGCTTCCTCGGGATTGGCGACAGGATCGCGATGGCTGATACCTACGAATATGTGGTCGAACTCATGCTCGATCAGCTGGTTTGAAACCTGTTCGCGGTAGAGCAGGGTGGAGACTTTGCGTAGCGAGCAGGTCATGCCCATTTCTTCCTGCAAACGGCGTTTTGCCGCCGCCAGCGTCCGTTCGCCAGGCCGAGGGTGACCGCAACAGGTATTGGTCCACAGGCCTTGAGAATGGTATTTGCCGAAGGCGCGTTGTTGCAGCAAGAGACGGCCGGCATGATCGAAAATGAATATCGAGAATGCTCGGTGCAGAAGGCCTTGTTGATGGGCCTGTAGTTTGGGCGCGTAACCCTTTTTGCGATCGTGCCGGTCGACCAGAACCAGTAACTCTTCCATAGCAAGACTCCACTATTGTGTCTTCGCTACTGGACGTTACTGCTGACCATACTATCTAGGGAAATTCAGACGATATTCATGTGTGGTTCAAATCTAGTTGGAGGTTTTGGGGGGGGCAAGTTTTTGTATAGAGCTTTTTTGTTTGCGCAGACGGTTAATTGATTTGTGCAATCTATGGGGCTTGTGGATGAGCAGGACCCACCTGACGAGTCATGAGCCAACGGTTAATTTGTAAATGATTGGCGAAGATCGGCCGTACTCGGACGATCTTTCGATCCGCAAAGGTTTATGGCACCGTGCACGTCCAAAACAGTCGTGAGGATGTCATGGCAAACCCCTACCGCGAGCTGTTCAATGCCCCAGGCGCACGCGCCTTTGTGCTGGCCGGCATGATCGCGCGCATGCCGATTTCCATGACCGGCATCGGCCTGATCACCATGCTCTCGCAATTGAAGGGCGGTTACGGATTGGCCGGCTCCATCGCCGCGACCTTTGCCCTGGCCACGGCATTTTGTGCGCCGCAGGTTTCGCGGCTGGTGGACCGTTTTGGGCAAAGCCGGATCTTGCCGGTGTCGGCACTGGTCGGTGGCGGGGCGCTGTTGCTGCTGTTGCTCTGTACCCGTTTGCAGGCGCCGCACTGGACGTTGTTTGCGTTTGCCGCGCTGGCCGGTTGCATGCCGAGCATGTCGGCGATGGTGCGGGCGCGCTGGACCGAGTTGTATCGCGGTCGCCCTGAGTTGCAAACCGCCTATGCGCTGGAATCAGTGCTGGACGAGGTCAGCTTTATTGTCGGGCCGCCGCTGTCGGTGGGGTTGTGCGTGGTGGTGTTCCCGGAGGCGGGGCCGTTGGTGGCGTTGCTGATGCTGGCGATCGGGGTTACGGCGTTTGTGTTGCAGCGCGGCACCGAGCCGCCGGTGCATCCTCACGAAGAACACCATCAGGGCTCGATCATTCGTTCGAGCGAGATTCAGTTGATGATGCTGTTGATGGTCGCCATGGGCACCATCGTTGGTGTGGTGGATGTGGTCAGCGTCGCGTTCGCCGAGCAGCAGGGGCAACCGGCGGCGGCGAGTCTTGTGCTGTCGGTGTATGCCATTGGCTCGTGCGTGGCCGGGTTGGCGTTCGGCGCGTTGCGTTCGAAACTGCCACTGCCTCTACTGTTTCTCTACGGCGGGGTGGCAACGGCAGTGACTACATTGCCGTTGCTGTTGGCGGCGAATATTGTCGGGCTGTCGTTGGCGGTGTTCGTCGCCGGGCTGTTCTTTGCCCCGACCCTGATTGTGGCGATGGCGCTGGTAGAACGCATCGTGCCGCCGGCCAAACTCACCGAAGGCCTGACCTGGCTGGTCACCGGTTTGAGCATCGGCGTGGCGATCGGCGCGGCCGGTTCGGGCTGGCTGGTGGATGCGTTCGGTGCGCGCAGCGGGTTCTGGGTGTCGATTGCCGCGGGTGCCGTGGTGTTGGGTTCGGCGGTGCAGAGCTATCGCCACCTCAAGTGATAACTGACTACTGTTACCTGTGTGGCGAGGGGGCTTGCCCCCGTTGGGGTGCGAAGCGCACCTGAATCCAGTCACTGAATTAGAAAGCGGTGACTGGTTTTACGACTGCTTCGCAGTCGAACGGGGCAAGCCCCCTCGCCACACTGGTAACTCTGATCCATCCCACAGACTAATTCTCACCACACCTCATCCGTTCTCCTAAACAGATAACCCATTGAGGTAAACGCGGTGACAAAGCTGACACTGCTGTGCCTGCCCTATTCGGGCGCCAGCGCCATGGTCTATAGCCGCTGGCGGCGCCAGTTGCCGCCGTGGCTGCACTTGCAACCCGTGGAGCTGCCGGGGCGGGGCGCCCGTTATGACGAGCCCTTGCAGACCGACATGCGAGCCCTGGCCCTGCAATTGGCCAGGGAGCACAAGCCGTCCTTGCACGGCCCTTACGCCCTGTTCGGTCACAGTCTGGGGGCGTTGCTGGCCTGCGAGATGGCCCACGCCTTTCGTGCCCTCGGTGCTCCTGAGCCAGTGGCGCTGTTTGCTTCCGGCACGGCCGCCCCGACTATGCGCAGTGACTATGATCGTGGCTTCGCCGAGCCGCAGAGCGACGAACAGTTGATCGAGCAGCTGCGCACCTTCCAGGGCACCAGCGAGGACGTGTTGGCCAATCAGGAGTTGATGAGCCTGACGCTGCCGATCCTGCGCGCCGATTTCATGCTCTGCGGTCGCTTCCGTCCGATGCAGCGCCCGCTGCTCAAGTGCCCCGTGCACGTGCTCGGCGGCAAGGAAGACAAGGCCACCACCGAGCAATTGATCGGCTGGAGCCAGGAAACCCTGGGCAGTTTCTCGGTGGACATGATGACCGGCGGGCATTTCTTCATTCATGAGCATGAAGCCAAGGTGATCCGGATTATCAAAAATCATCTGGAAGTCCATCACCGACGTCATGCGCAACTGGCCGCGCCGGTTTTTTAGCGCGCGCGGTTCACTTTATCGGTGTTAACAGGAGGCCCGTCATGGGTGTTGCTGTGGGTTTTGCCGTTCGGCCGTTGCTGCCGGCGCGGGGTCGCTTGCCGCTGTTGGTGGAGGCGACCGAGCCGAATACCAGCCTGTTGGCGGTGTTCGATGAATTGAATGAGCTGGTGGATGAGCATTTGCTGCGTGACGGCGGCATTCTGTTTCGCGGCTTCCAGCTGGATGGCGCCGAGCAGTTCCGCCAATTCGCCGCCGGCTTCGGCCATCCGCTGCTCAATTATGAGTTCGGCTCGACGCCGCGCACCAACGTCACCCAAGGGGTCTACACCTCTACCGAATACCCGGCGCATCAGAGCATTCCGTTGCACAACGAGCAGGCCTACTCCCGGGACTGGCCGATGAAAATCTGGTTCTACAGCATGATCGCCGCGACCTCCGGCGGTGAAACGCCGATTGCCGACAGCCGGGAAGTCTATCGCCGCATGCCTGTCGCAATCCGCGAGCGCTTCATCAGCAAGGGCCTGATGTACGTGCGCAATTTCGGTAACGGGCTGGACGTGGCCTGGGAGCAAGTGTTCAACACCGAAGACCGCGAGGTGGCCGAGGCCTACTGCAAGGCCCACGGCATCATTTGCGAGTGGAAGGATGACGGAGAATTGCGCACGCGCCAGACGTGTCAGGCGGTGGCGCGTCATCCGGTGACTGGCGACATAGTCTGGTTCAATCAGGCTCACCTGTTCCACATTTCCAACCTTCAGCCGGAAGTGCGCGAAACCCTGCTGGACATCGTCGACGAGGAAGACCTGCCGCGTAACGTCTACTACGGCGACGGCTCGCCCATCGAGGATGAGGTGCTCAATGAAATTCGCGCCGTGCTCGATGACTGCGCCATCAGTTTTCCCTGGCAGGAGGGTGATGTGCTGATGCTCGACAACATGCTCTCGGCCCACGCCCGCGCGCCCTTCGAAGGCAAGCGCAAGGTGATCGTCGCGATGGCCGAAGGGCATTCCCAGGACGCGCGCTGAACTGATCGGGCCCTGATGCACCTGTCGCCGAAGCCGGTCTTGCACCGGCTTCGGCGTTTTTGTGTTCACTTGAGAGCGTCTTGAGTCAGAGAAACCTGTGGCGAGGGAGCTTGCTCCCGCTTGAGTGCGGAGCACTCACAAAAATCGGTGATTGTTATCAGATTTTTTGGGGCCGCTCCGCAGCCCAGCGCGAGCAAGCTCGCTCGCCACAAAGGTCGGTATGACTGAGGAGCTTGTTTAAGCGCCCGCGTTTGTCGGTGCCGCTAAATCATCGCATCAGCCATTCGTTCTTGTTGATACGACCGGGCCTCCTGGTCACGCCGCCGATCAGCAAGGACCCAATGCATGAATGCCGCAGACGCACAGAAACTCGCCCGCCGCTTTATCGAACTGCCGCAGGACAAGCGCCGCTTGTTTCTGGCCGGCATGGCCCGCGAAGGCATCGATTTTGCGCAGCTTCCCATGACCTCCTGCGTCGGCGTCGACGAGCGTGACGGCCTGTCCTATGCGCAGCAGCGGATGTGGTTTCTCTGGCAGCTGGATCCGCAGAGCGCGGCCTACAACTTGCCGATGGCGGTACGCCTGAACGGTGCGTTGCAAACCGATGCGCTTGAGCGTGCGTTCAGCCTGTTGGTGGCGCGTCATGAGTGCCTGCGCACCACCTTCGGCCAGGAGGGCGAGCGTGCGTTCCAGCGGGTGGCCGAACCCCGTGACCTGACGCTGGCGATCAACGACCTGAGTGCCTTGCCTGAAGAGCGGCGCTGGCCGCAGGCGCAGCAGCACATGATGGCTGAAGCCACTCAGGCGTTCGACTTGCAACAGGGACCGCTGCTGAGCATTCGCCTGTTGCGCCTGGCCGAACAGGAACACGTGCTGTTGCTGACGCTGCACCACATCATTGCCGATGGCTGGTCGATGAACATTCTGATCGACGAGTTCATGCGCACCTACGATGGGCTGGTGGCGGGACGACAACCGACCTTGCCGGAATTGACCGTGCACTACCGCGACTATGCCCTGTGGCAGCGCAGTTGGCTGGAAGCCGGGGAGCGCGAGCGTCAGCTCGATTACTGGCGCATGCAGTTGGGCGAAGAGCACCCGATCCTCGAATTGCCCACCGACCGTGCCTATCCGGCCCAGTCCAGCCACCAGGGCGCACGCCTGGAAAAAGTCATCGACGGAGCCCTGCGTCAGGAGCTGAAAACCCTCGCCCAGCGCCAGGGCGTGACGCTGTTCGTGGTGCTGCTGGCCGCCTTCAAGACCTTGCTGCATCGCTACAGCGGCCAGACCGACATCCGCGTCGGCGGCTTGATCGCCAACCGTACCCGCAGTGAAACCGAAGGCTTGATCGGCTTCTTCGTCAATACGCAGATTCTACGCAGCGAGGTCACCCCACAGACCCGTTTCAGCGACCTGCTGCAGAGCCTGCGTCAGGCGGCGCTTGGCGCCCAGGCGCATCAGGAGCTGCCGTTCGACGCGTTGATCGAAGCCCTGCAACCGGCCCGCAGCCAAAGCCACAATCCGTTGTTTCAGGTGATGTTCAACCACCAGCCACTGGTCACCGATCTGCAGGACGTGCGGCTCGATTGCGGATTGCAGGTCGGCTATCTGAGTGAGCAGCAACTGGCCGGCAGCGGGCGTCAGCATGCAGCCACCAGCGACCTGATGCTCGACACCCGGGAGGAGGGCGAGCAACTGTTCGCCGCGTTCACCTACGCCACCGACCTGTTCGACGCACAGACCATCGCCGCGTTGGCCGAGCATTGGCACAACGTGCTGGCGTCGGTCTGCCGTGATCCGCAACAACCGCTGGGCGAGGTGGCGATGCTCGGCACGGATGAGCGCGAGCACTTGATTCAACCCGTCGCCATCCCGGCGTTGCTGCCCGGCATGCCGCAGTTGTTTGAGGCCCAAGCGGCGCGCACTCCCGACACCACCGCAGTGATTCTGGCGGGCGATCAGTCGCCCTCACTCAGCTATGCCGAATTGAATGTTCGCAGCAATCGTCTGGCCCATCAGTTGCGCGCCAGAGGTGTCGGCCCCGATGTGCTGGTCGGTGTGGCGTTGGGTCGCTCGCTGGAACTGGCCGTGGCATTGCTGGCCGTGCTCAAGGCCGGCGGCGCCTATGTGCCGCTGGACCCGCACACACCGGCCGAACGCTTGCGCCATGTGCTCGATGACAGCAGGTTGAAACTGTTGCTGACCGAGAGCCCGCTGCTGAGCAGTTTGCCGGCGCTCGATGGCATCGACTGCCTGTGTCTGGACCGACTGCCGGACTGCGACGCGGCGAATCAAGACAACCTGCAAGTGACAGTAGACCCGCAGAACCTCGCGTACGTGATTTACACCTCCGGCTCCACCGGCCGGCCGAAGGGCGTGGCCGTCAGCCATGGCGCGCTGAGCGAGTTCATCGCGCGGGCGATCGACTACAGCGACTTGCGTGAAGGCGATCGCGTACTGCAATTCGCCACCAGCAGTTTTGACGGTTTCGTCGAGCAATTCTTCCCGCCGCTGTGCCATGGCGCCTGTGTCGTCCTGCGCGATGCGGGCCTGTGGGACAGTGCGACCTTGCATCAGGTGATCGTCGAACAGGGCATTACCCTGGCGGATTTGCCGGCCGCTTACTGGTACTCGGTGGTGCAGGATTACGCGGCCAACCCGCCAGCCCATTTCGCTGCCTTGCGCCAGATTCATGTGGGCGGCGAGGCGATGGCGGTGGACGGGCTGCGCCTGTGGCAACGCGCCGGGTTGGGCCATGTGCGTTTGCTCAACACCTACGGCCCGACCGAGGCAACAGTGGTTTCGACCATCCACGATTGCAGCGGGTTGACCGCCGAGGCGGTGTCGTGGCGCGGCATACCGATCGGTCACGGCCTGGAGCAACGCCGGTTGTACGTACTCGACGACGATTTGAACCTGCTGCCGCAAGGAGCAGTGGGCGAGTTGTACATCGGGGGGCCGGGTCTGGCCCGTGGTTATCACCAGCAACCGACGCTCAGCGCCCAGCGGTTTATCGCCGATCCGTTCGCGGTCGGCGAGCGCCTGTACCGCACTGGCGACCGTGCCCGGCTGCGGGACGATGGCGCGGTGGAATACATCGGTCGCATCGATCACCAAGTGAAAATTCGCGGGTTCCGCATTGAGTTGGGGGAAATCGAGTCGCGGTTGCAGCAATGTTCGGGGATTCGTGAGGCGGTGGTGCTGGCCTTGCCGCTGAATGGCGGACCACAACTGGTGGCATATCTGGTGGTTGATCAAAGGGTGCTCGGCAGCGCGGCAGAGCAGGCGATTTTGCGTCAGCAAATCAGAAGCGATCTGCAGAAGAACCTGCCGGACTACATGGTGCCCGGCCACTTGCTGCTGTTGCCGCGCCTGCCCCTGACCCCCAGCGGCAAACTCGACCGCAAGGCCTTGCCGATCCCCGATCCGAGCCAATTGCAGAGCGCCTATCGCGCACCGCAAACCGACACCGAACAGGCGCTGGCGCAGATCTGGATCGAGGTGCTGCAGGTGCCACGGGTCGGTGTCGATGACCATTTCTTCGAGTTGGGCGGGCATTCGTTGCTGGCCGCGCAAGTGATCGCGCGAATCAAAAGCCAGTTGGGCGTGGTGCTGCCGTTGCGCAGTCTGTTCGAGACGCCACTGCTGGGCGATCTGGCGCTGGAGTTGGCCGCGCTGGCAGACGGTGCAAGCGATAACGACTGGTCCGACATGGATCAGTTCATGAGTTCTTTGGAGGGAGTAGAAGTATGAGCGGCACTATGGCGGAGCGTATCGCTAAAAGGTTCGTCGGTTTGCCGCTGGAGCAACGTCGACTGTTTCTCGCCAAACTGCGCGAGGAGGGCAAGGACTTCAGTCTGTTGCCGCTGCCGGTCAGTCGTCACGACTGCGCGGTGATCCCGCTGTCGTTTGCCCAGCAGCGCTTGCTGTTTCTCTGGCAACTCGACCCGCAGAGTGCCGCGTACAACATGGCCGCCGGCCTGCGCTTGCACGGACAGCTGAACGAGGTCGCGCTGTTGCGTTCGTTCGATCATCTGGTGGCGCGCCATGAAGTGCTGCGCACGGTGTTCCAGACCGACAATGACCCGCCGAGCCAGGTCATCCTCGACCAGCAGCGCGTGCCACTGCAACGCGTCGATCTGTCGAACGTCGCCGTGCAAGAACGTGAAACCGAGCTGGCGCGGCGAGTTCAGGAAGCGGCCGCGCAACCGTTCGATTTGCTCCACGGGCCATTGCTGCGGGCCAGTATGTTCCGTCTGGCGGACGATGAACATGTGCTGATCGTGAGCATGCATCACATCGTCTCCGATGGCTGGTCGATGGACGTCATGGTCAAGGAATTCGTGCAGTGCTATCAGGCCTTCAGCCTGGAGCGCGAACCGCAGTTGCCGGCGTTGCTTTTACAGTACGCCGACTACGCGATCTGGCAGCGCCGCTGGCTGGAGGCCGGCGAGGGCGAGCGGCAACTCGATTACTGGCGCCAGCAGTTGGGTGAAGAGCATCCGCTGTTGGACGTGGCGGCGGATTTCCCTCGGCCGCTGACCCAGAGTTTCGAGGGCCAGACCCTGAGCTTTGATTTCGGTGCAGACTTGTCCCGGCAGTTGAATGGCTTTGCCCGGGCTCAGGGCATCAGTTTGTTCATGCTGGTGTTGGCCGGTTTTTCGCTGTTCCTGTCACGTCTTGGCGGCGAGCGCGATATTCGCGTCGGTGTGCCCAACGCCAACCGTGGGCGCTCCGAGGTCGAAGGACTGATCGGCTTCTTCGTCAACACTCAAGTGTTGCGTTGCCAGGTCGATGAGCGCGGCAGCTTCGACGATTTGCTGACCCGGGTCCGGGAAACGTCGTTCGGAGCCCAGGCCCATCAGGAACTGCCCTTCGAGCAACTGGTGGATGAACTGGTGCCCGAGCGAACCCTGGGCCACAACCCTTTGTTCCAGGCCAAGTTCAACCAGAACGTCGGCATGCAGACCCAGCGTTCGATGAACCTGCCGGGCCTGAGCGTCACCGAGTACCCACTGGACAAAGAAGGCACGCACTTCGATCTGGCGTTGGACATCACCGATGACGGCACGCTGATCCACGGGCAAATGACTTACGCCAGCGACCTGTACCGGCACTCGACCATCGAGGGGTTTATCCCGATGTTGCTCGGCCTGTTCCGCGAATTGCTGAGCGCCCCGCAGGCGCCGTTGCACAGTCTTGCAACCATGTCAGTACCACCGGCGCTGACGCTACGGCAGCCGGCGGAGTCGGTGTTGCAGCAATGGGATCGTCAGGTTGCCGCGCAGCCTGAGGCGCTGGCCGCACGCTGTCTCGAACGGACCTTGAGTTTTCAGGCGCTGGATCAGGACACCAATCGCCTGGCCCACTACCTGCGAGCCCAAGGCGTGCAAAACGGGCAGCCAGTGGCGGTGCTGATGGAGCGCTCACTGGAATGGCTGACCTGTGTGTTAGGGGTGATCAAGGCCGGGGCGGTGTACATGCCACTGGACGTCAAGGCGCCGGCCGCGCGATTGCAGCAGATGCTCGAAGGCGCGCAAGCGAAAGTCCTGCTGTGTGCCGCAGGCGACGCGCGGGAAAGCAGCCTGGCGGTCGCCGGTTGCCAGGGGCTGGCCTTCGCCCCCGAACGCTGGCAGGACCAGCCGACGACGAAGCCTTCGCTGATATTGTCGGCGGATGCAGCGGCCTATGTGATTCACACCTCCGGATCGACCGGTCAACCCAAAGGCGTGCTGGTGAGCCACGGCGCTCTGGCCAGTTACGTGCGCGGTGCGCTGGAGCGCTTGGCGCTGGAACCTGCGGCAAGCATGGCGCTGGTCTCGACCATTGCGGCGGACCTGGGGTTTACCGTGCTGTTTGGCGCCCTGTGTTCCGGTCGTTTGTTGCATGTATTGCCGGAGGAATTGGGCTTCGACCCGGACCGGTTTGCCGATTACATGGCTGAGCACCAAGTGGGGGTGTTGAAGATCGTGTCGGGTCATTTGGCGGCGCTGATGCAGGCGTCCCGGGCCGCCGATGTATTGCCGCAACACGCACTGATCGTGGGCGGCGAGGCCTGCTCGCCGGCATTGCTGGAGCAGGTGCGGCGACTCAAGCCGGGCTGCCGTTTCATCAACCACTATGGCCCGAGCGAAACCACGGTCGGCGTGCTGACCCATGAGCTCAAGGATCTCGACTCGGGTGCCCGCAGCGTGCCGGTCGGCCGTCCGTTGTCGGGTGCGCATGTCTACGTGCTGGACGATGTGCTCAACGCAGTCGCCGATCAGGTGGCGGGCGAGCTGTACATCGGTGGTGACAGCGTGGCGTTGGGTTACCTCGGGCAGCCGGGGCTGACCGCCGAGCGCTTCTTGCCGGATCCGTTTGGTGCTGTCGGCGCGCGGGTGTACCGCAGCGGTGACCGGGTGCGCCGCAATCGTCAGGGAGCGCTGGAATTCATTGGTCGTGCCGACGATCAGGTCAAAGTGCGCGGCTATCGGGTGGAGCCGGCGGAAGTCGCCCGGGTAGTGCAGGGCCTGAGCGGCGTGAGCGAGGCCGCAGTATTGGCCTTGCCGCTGGACGGTGATGAAACGCGCCTGCAACTGGTGGCGTACTGCGTGGCCGCGCCTGACCTGCCGTTGAATGCCGACGCTTTGCGTCAGCAGCTACAGGCGCGCCTGCCGGAGTACATGGTGCCGGCGCAGATCGTTGTTCTGGAGCGCTTGCCGCTGACTGCCAATGGCAAACTGGACAAGCGTGCCTTGCCGACGCCGGGGCTGGTGACGCAGCAATTTGTTGCCCCGGTGGGCGAGATCGAACAGAAGCTTGCTGCCATTTGGGCCGATGTCCTGAAGCTTGAACAAGTGGGCAGCGCCGATAACTTCTTCGAGCTGGGCGGCGATTCGATCCTCAGCCTGCAAATCATCGCCCGGGCCAAACGCCAGGGCATCAAGCTGAGCCCCAAGCAACTGTTCGAGAAGCAGACCATCGGCCAGTTGGCGGCAGTCGCCAAACTGATCGAGAGCAAACCGGCGGCCAGCGTCGCGCAAAAGATCAGCGGCGATCTGCCGTTGTTGCCGATCCAGGCCCGTTTCTTCCAGACCGACATCCCCCAGCGTCATCACTGGAACCAGTCGGTGATGTTGCAGCCGCAATCGCCCCTCGACGTGACTCATCTACACAACGCATTGGCCGCCCTGATCGAGCAGCACGATGCGCTGAACCTGAGTTTCCAGGTGTCGGGCGAGCGCTGGCAGGCGACGTTCCAGGCGCAGCGCCACACTGACCTGTTGTGGGTGCGGGCTCTGGACGACCTTGCCGATTTGCCCGCGCTGGCCACCGAGGCCCAGCGCAGTCTCGATCTGCAACAGGGCCGTCTGGTGCGTGCGGTACTGGTGAACCTGCCTGACGCTACACAACGTTTGCTGCTGGTGATTCATCACCTGGTGGTGGATGGCGTGTCCTGGCGGGTGCTGCTGGAAGATTTGCAGCAAGGCTATACCGCGTTGGCGGCAGGCAAGGTGATTGTCCTGCCGGGCAAAAGCAGTTCGCTCCAGGCCTGGGCACAACACCTGCACCGTTACGGGCAGAGCGATATTTTGAAGGCTGAGCGCGGCTACTGGCAGCGTACGCTGGAGGGTGGCAACAGTGACCTGCCGAGGGATTTCCCCGAGACAGTCCAGACCCGCCGTCAGGCCGCTCGGGCCACCTCACGCCTGAACAAAGCGCTGACCCACTCGCTGCTCAAAGTGGCACCGGCGGCCTATCGCACCCAGATCAACGACCTGTTGCTGACCGCCCTGGCGCGGGTGCTGTGTGACTGGAGCGAACGGGATTCGGTGCTGATCCAGCTTGAAGGTCACGGCCGCGAAGACCTGTTCGACGATCTGGATTTAAGTCGCACCGTGGGTTGGTTCAGCAGTCTGTTTCCGGTGCGCCTGACCCCACAGGCAGAGCCGGGCACTTCGCTGTACGCGATCAAGGAACAACTGCGAGCGGTGCCGGGCAAAGGCATCGGCTACGGCGTGCTGCGTTACCTCGCAGGTTTCGAACCGCTGCGTGAACTGCCGCCGCCGCGCATCACCTTCAACTATCTGGGCCAGTTCGACGGTGCGTTCAGTGCCGCTGATGGCGCACTGTTCATGCCGACTGCCGAAAGCACCGGTGAGCATCAGGATGACGATGCGCCCTTGGGCAACTGGCTGAGCGTCGATGGCCAAGTCTATGGCGGTGAGCTGGAATTGAGCTGGACGTTCGGCCAAGGCATGTACCGCCCGCAAACCATTCAGGTGCTGGCCGATGCTTATTGCCATGAACTGGAACGACTGATCGAACATTGCACTGCCGGTGAGCATGCCGGGGTCACGCCGTCGGACTTCAATCTGGTGCGCCTGACTCAGGCGCAACTGTCGGCGCTGCCGGTGTCGGCGCGGGATATCAGCGATCTCTATCCGTTGTCGCCGATGCAACAGGGCATCCTGTTCCACAGCCTCAACGAGCCGGACGGCCCGGCCTACACCAACCAGTTGCGCGTCGATGTGCAGCAACTGGACGCCGAGCGTTTCCGTCAGGCCTGGCAGCAGACGCTGGAGGCTCATGAGATTCTGCGCACAGTGTTCGTCTGGCCCGAGGACGCCGATGCGCCGGTGCAGATTGTAAGGCAGACGGTGCAGATGCCCATGACCGTGCAGGATTGGCGCGGTCGTGATGACCTGCATGCAGCGCTCGATCAGTTAGCCCGGGAGGATCTGGCCGCCGGTTTCGAGCTGGACCAGGCTCCGCTGTTGCGCGTGCTGCTGATGCAAACCGGTGAAGCGCGGCATCACTTGATCTACACCAGTCATCACATCTTGATGGATGGCTGGAGCACCTCGCAGTTGTTCGGCGAAGTGCTGCAACGCTATGCCGGCATGACCCCGGCGGCGACCCCGGGACGTTATCGCGATTACATTGAGTGGCTGGGACAGCGCGATGTTCAGACCAGTCGCGAGTTCTGGACGTCGGCATTGGTTGACCTTCAGGAGCCGACCCGCCTGGCCAGCGCCATGCCGGTCAGTCAGACGTTGGCCAGCGGCTATGCCGATTACCAGCATGTGTTCAGCGAACAGCAGACCAGTGACCTGAACCGCTTTGCCCGCGAACAGAAGGTCACCCTCAATACCTTGATGCAAGCCGCGTGGCTGGTGCTGTTGCAGCGCTATACCGGCCAGGACACCGTGGCTTTCGGCGCCACTGTTGCCGGTCGTCCGACGGACTTGCCTGGCGTCGAGCAGCAGATCGGCCTGTTCATCAATACCTTGCCGGTGGTGGCTTCGCCGTCCGCCGAGATCCCGGTCGGCCAGTGGATTCAGCAGGTACAGAGCCTCAACCTGGCCCTGCGCGAACACGAACACACGCCGCTCTACGATATCCAGCGCTGGGCGGGGCAGGGCGCGGGCGCGCTGTTCGACAGTATTCTGGTGTTCGAGAACTACCCGATGGCCGAAGCGCTGGCCCAAGGCTCTGCCACCGGGCTGGAGTTTTCCACAATCGAGCGTCAGGAGCAGACCCATTATCCGCTGACGCTGGTGGCGGTCACCGGTCGTGAGTTGACCTTGGGCTTGAGCTTCGATCAAGCCTGTTTCGATCACGCCACCATCGCCGACCTGAGCACCCAGCTCGAAGGCCTGATGCTGCAATTCATGGCGGATGCTTCGCAGCCTCTGGGCGCGTTGCAACTGCTGGACGGCGCACCGCGTCAAGCGGCTGTCGACTGGGGCAAGGCAGCGGTCACGGCGCTGGATTCGCGCAGCGTGGTCGAGCGTATCGACGCGCAAGTACAACGCCAACCGCAGGCTCCGGCGGTGTTGTTCTCCGAGCAGACCCTCGATTACCGCACCCTCGACGCCCGGGCCAATCGACTGGCGCACAAGCTGCAAACGCTGGGCGTCGGGCCGGAAGTGCGGGTCGGCGTGTGCATGCGCCGTACGCCGGACATGCTGGTGGGGCTGCTGGCGATCCTCAAGGCCGGCGGTGCCTACGTGCCGCTGGATCCGGAGTATCCGCAAGAGCGCTTGCTGCACATGCTCGAGGACAGTTGCGCAGCGGTGCTGCTGACCGAAGCCGCGTTGCAGGCGATGTTGCCCGAGGCGTTGCCGTCTCAGGTGCTGCTGGTCGAAGAGGGCGCCGAATGGCTCGCCGGGTATCCGTCCACGGCGCCCGTCAACCGGATCGTGGCGCAGAACCTGGCCTACGTCATTTACACCTCCGGTTCCACCGGCAAGCCTAAAGGCGTGGCGATTACCCACGCTAACCTCGCGGCGCTGATCCAGTGGTCGCAGGGTGTTTACCGCGATGAGCAGCTGCGTGGCGTGCTGGCCTCGACCTCGATCTGCTTTGACCTGTCGGTGTGGGAGATTTTCGTCACGCTGGCCAGCGGTGGTTGCATGGTGCTGGCGGATAACGCCTTGGCGCTGTCTGAGTTGCCGGCCCGCGAGCGAGTAACGCTGATCAACACCGTGCCGTCGGCGATTGCCGCGCTGCAACGGGCCGGGCAGATTCCAGCGTCGGTCATCACCATCAATCTGGCCGGCGAGCCGCTCAAGCAGACGCTGGTCGATACGCTGTACGCCAGCACCTCGGTCAAGCAGGTTTACGACCTGTACGGGCCGTCGGAAGACACCACCTATTCGACCTTCACCCTGCGCACCGCCAATGGCCGGGCGAACATCGGGCGTCCGCTGGACAACACCGTGGCCTACCTGCTCGACAGCCAGTTGCAAGTGCTGCCGGCGGGGCTGGCGGCCGAGTTGTACCTGGCTGGTGCCGGTGTGACCCGAGGTTATCTGCTGCGTCCCGGCCTGACCGCTGAACGCTTCGTGCCGGACCCGTTCGCCACTAGCGGGGAGCGGCTGTATCGCACCAGCGATCTGGTGCGCCAGGGGCCAGACGACACGATTGAGTACATCGGTCGTGCCGACCATCAGGTGAAGATTCGCGGCTTCCGCATTGAGCTGAGCGAGATCGAAGCCCGATTGTTGGAGCAGCCCGAGGTGCGCGAAGCCGTGGTGTTGGCGCAGGAGGGCTCGGCGGGCAAGCATCTGCATGGGTATGTGGTGGCGAGCCAACCGGTCAGCGACCGTCAGTTGCTGGTGGAGAGCCTGCGGGCGGCCCTGGCCAGCCGCTTGCCGGCGCACATGCTGCCGAGCCATCTGCACGTAATCGACGCGCTGCCGCTGACCCCCAATGGCAAGCTCGACCGCAAGGCCCTGATGGCGCTGGGCGGCAATCCGACGCTGCAGCGTTACGAAGCGCCGCGCACCGATCTGCAATGGGAAGTGGCGACCGTCTGGCAAGAGGTGCTGGAAGTCGAGCGCGTCGGTCTGACGGATAACTTCTTCCAGTTGGGCGGGCATTCGCTTCTGGCGACGCTGGTGGTGACCCGGATCAAGGAACGCCTGGGTGACAAGGTGCCGCTCAAGGAGCTGTTCGAGGCCGACACCCTGCAAGCGTTCTGCACCCGCATCGAAGCGCTGCGCGTCGATTTATCGCCGGTTCAGGACGAATTGGCTAAATCCCTGGAGGCCCTCAAACGTCTATCCCTCGATGATCTGGAAAAACTGATTTCTTGAGGGGAACAACGCGTGCAAGAGTTAATCGAGTCGGTAGGACAACTTTCGGCTAAGCAAAGAAAGGCTCTGGCGGTTCTGCTCAAGCAGAAAGGCGTCAACCTTTTTGACATTGCCCCGGTTTTCAAGCGCACGGCTGAAGAACCGTTGTTGTTGTCCTACGCTCAACAGCGCCAGTGGTTTCTCTGGCAATGGGCGCCGCACAGCGCGGCCTACAACATTCCCACGGCCTTGCGCTTGCAGGGCCCGCTGGATGTGGCCGCGTTGCAGCGCAGCGTCCAGGCGCTGATTGAACGTCACGAAACCTTGCGCACGGTGTTCACTCAAGACGCCGGGCAACCCTTGCAAACGATCCTGCCGGCAGAATCGTTTACCCTGGATACTCACGAGCTGAGCCCTGAACTGGCGGCAAACCCGGAAGCGTCGATCCAGGCCTTCGTCCAGACCCAGAGCCAGCAAGCTTTCGATTTGCAGACCGGCCCGCTGTTGCGCGCGGCCCTGCTGCAAGTCACCCCGCATGATCACGTGCTGGTGCTGACCCTGCACCACATCGTCTCGGACGGTTGGTCGTTGCAGGTGATGATCGAGGAACTGGTGCAGTTGTATGCCGGTTTCAACCTCGGGCATGACACCGGGCTACCGGCCTTGCCGATTCAGTACGCCGACTACGCCCTGTGGCAGCGACAGTGGATGGAGGCCGGCGAACAGGAACGTCAACTGGCCTACTGGCAACAAAAGCTCGGCGGCGAGCAGCCGGTGCTGGAGCTGCCCATTGACCGCGCGCGTCCGGTGGAGCAGAGCTTTGCCGGGGCCAGCCATAACCTGATCCTGGACCCGACGCTGAGCGACAGTCTCAAGGCCTTTGCCCGACGGGAAAACGTCACGCTGTTCGTGCTGTTGCTGGCCTCGTTCCAGGCCTTGTTGCACCGTTACAGCGGCCAGGCCGACATCCGCGTCGGTGTGCCGGTGGCCAACCGCGGACGCGTGGAGATCGAGCGTCTGATCGGTTTCTTCGTCAACACTCAGGTGCTCAAGGCAAACGTCGACGGTCAAGCCAGCTTCGTCGATCTGCTGCGCCAGGTTCGGCAAACAGCCCAGGAAGCCCAGGCGCATCAGGACCTGCCGTTCGAACAACTGGTGGAAGCCCTGGAGCCGGGACGCAGCCTGAGTCACAGCCCGTTGTTCCAGGTGATGTTCAATCACCAGGCCGAAAGCCGCATCAGTGTCGAGACTCGGTTGAACGGCTTGAGCATCGAGCCGCTGGAATGGCAAAGCGCAACCGCACAATTCGATCTGGTGCTGAACACCACCGAGCAGGTCCATGGCATTGAAGCGGTGCTCAAATACGCCACCGACCTGTTCGAAGCTTCGACCATCGAGCGCCTGGCGCAGCACTGGCGCAACCTGCTGCGGGCGATCGTTCAGGACCCGACCCAGTGCATTGCCCAGCTGCCGGTGCTCGATGATGCGCAGCAACAACAACTGCTCACGCACTGGAACCCGAACCCGGTGGTGCACCCGGTCAGCCAGTGCATTCATCAGTTGATCGAGGCTCAGGCCGAGCGTCATCCAGATGCGCCAGCGGTGGTGTTCTCCGGGCAACGACTGACGTATGCCGAACTCAATTGCCGGGCCAACCAATGGGCGCTTCAGTTGATCGCCCGTGGCGTTGGCCCGGATGTTCGGGTGGGCGTGGCGGTGGAACGTTCGCTGGACATGATCGTCGCCATTGTCGCCGTGCTGAAGGCCGGTGGCGCTTATGTGCCGCTGGACCCGAGCTACCCCGACGACCGTTTGCGCTACATGATCGAGGACAGCGGGATCGAGTTGTTGCTGACTCAAGGACATCTGCTGGCGCAGTTGCCGATTCCACCGGGGCTGGCCTGTCTGGACCTGAATCAACCGCTACCGGAAAGCAGCACGGCCAATCCACCTTGCCGGACCACCGCAGACAACCTCGCGTATGTGATTTACACCTCCGGCTCCACCGGCAAGCCCAAAGGCGCGTTGCTGCCCCATGGCAATGTCATTCGCCTGTTCAGCGCCACCGATCACTGGTTCGGTTTCGGCCCCGAGGACAGCTGGACGCTGTTCCATTCCTACGCGTTCGATTTCTCGGTCTGGGAAATTTTCGGTGCGCTGCTTCACGGCGGCAAACTGGTGGTGGTGCCCCACGACGTCACCCGTTCACCGGAAGAGTTCTACACCTTGCTCTGTGATGAACAAGTCACCGTTCTGAACCAGACGCCATCGGCGTTCAAACCGCTGATGCAGGTGGCCAGTGCTTCGTCGCGCAACCCTGCGCTGCGTTACGTGGTGTTTGGTGGCGAAGCGTTGGAAGTGCAGAGCCTGCGTCCCTGGTTCGAGCGTTTCGGCGACCACGCGCCGACCCTGATCAACATGTACGGCATCACCGAAACCACCGTGCATGTGACCTATCGCCCGCTGTCCATGGCGGACTTGCAGCAGACCCACAGCAGCCCGATCGGCGAGCCGATTGTCGACCTGTCGTGGTACTTGCTCGATGACGCGCTGAACCTGGTGCCCCAAGGGTGCATCGGCGAGTTGTACATCGCCGGGGCCGGGCTTGCGCGGGGGTACTTGAACCAGCCGGGCATGAGCGCCACCCGGTTCGTTCCGGATCCGTTCAATCCTGTGGCCGGTGAACGTCTGTACCGCACCGGCGACCTGGCGCGGCTGCGCGGCGACGGGGTGATCGAGTACATCGGCCGTATCGACCATCAGGTGAAGATTCGCGGTTTCCGTATCGAGCTGGGAGAAATCGAAACCCAATTGCTCAACCATGACGCGGTGCGTGAAGCCGTGGTGCTGGCGGTCGAAGGGCTCAGCGGGCAGCAACTGGCCACGTGGATCGTGCCGAGCGAGCCACTGGAGGCAGATGCCCACGCCAGCTTGCGCGATTCGATCAAGGCGCAATTGCGTGAAACCCTGCCGGACTACATGGTGCCGGTCAGCTGGGTATTTCTCGACCGCCTGCCGCTGACCGCCAACGGCAAGCTCGATCGCAAGCAACTGCCCAACCCTGATGTGAGCCTGGTGCAAGAGGCTTACGCGGCACCGCGCAGCGAACTCGAACAGCGCCTGGCCGAGATCTGGCAGGACGTGTTGAAAGTCGAGCGGGTCGGGCTCAACGATAACTTCTTTGAACTGGGCGGCGATTCGATCATCTCGATTCAGGTGGTCAGCCGGGCGCGGCAGGCGGGCATCCGCTTCTCGCCCAAGGACATCTTCCAGCACCAGACCGTGCAACGCCTGGCCACCGTCGCACAGCAGAGCGATGCGGTGCGGGCGATGCAAGGTGATGTGCTCGGCGCTGCCGTGCTGACGCCGATTCAACAGTACTTTTTCGCCACCGAGATTCCTCAGCGTCAGCACTGGAACCAGTCGATCCTGCTGACCCCGGCGGAGCCTCTGCAAGCGGCTGCGCTGGAGCAGGCCCTGGAACACCTGCAACGGCATCACGATGCCTTGCGTCTGCGCTATCGCCAGACTGCAGGTGACTGGGTGCAGGAACATGCCGCCGTCGATCAGCCGAACGCACTGCTGCGCACTGTGGCGTTGCCAGACAGCGAGGCTTTGCCGGCGCTGTGCCTGGCGTTGCAGCGCAGCCTGAACCTGAGCGACGGCCCGTTGATCCGCGCGGCCCTGGTGGATCTGCCCGACGCCAGTCAGCGACTGCTGTTGGTGATCCATCACCTGGTGGTCGATGGTGTGTCGTGGCGGATTCTGCTGGAAGACCTGCAAACCGCTTATCAACAACTGAGCGCCGGCATGCCGTTGCGCCTGCCGGCCAAGACCACGGCGTTCAAGGATTGGGGTGAACGCCTGCAAGGTTATGCGCGCAGCGCCGGGCTGGAAGCCGAGCTGGATTACTGGCGCGGACAACTGGCCGAAGCCCCGGCGGATTTGCCGCTGGATAACCCTGATGGACAATTGCAGAACCGTTTCGAGCGCAGCGTCGATACCCGTCTGGATGCCGAGCGTACCCGGCAACTGCTGCAACAGGCGCCAGCGGTGTATCGCACCCAGGTCAACGATTTGCTGTTGACCGCACTGGCCCGGGTTTTGTGTGAATGGACCGCCTCCGACAGCGCCCTGGTGCAGCTCGAAGGGCATGGCCGCGAAGACCTGTTCGATGACCTCGACCTCAGCCGTACCGTGGGCTGGTTCACCAGCATGTTCCCGGTGCGCCTGACTCCGCAGGCCAGCCTCGAAGCGTCCATCAAGGGCATCAAGGAACAACTGCGCTCGATCCCGAACAAAGGCATCGGCTTTGGCTTGCTGCGGTATCTGGGCAGCGACGCTGCGCAAACGGCCCTGAGCGGCTTGTCCCAACCCAAGGTGACGTTCAACTACCTGGGGCAGTTCGATAACAACTTCGACGAAGGCGCCCTGTGGGTGCCGGCCACCGAAGACAAAGGCGCCGGGCAAGATGAACAGGCGCCGATGAGCAACTGGCTGACCATCGACGGCCGCGTCTATCAAGGGCAATTGAGCCTGACCTGGACTTACAGCGGTGACGTGTTCGAAGAGGCGACCATCAACGCCCTGGCCCGCGCTTATGAAGTTGCGCTGGGCGAGTTGATCGACCATTGCCTGAGCCATCCGAGCGGCGGCCTGACCCCTTCCGATGTGCCATTGGCCGGGTTGTCCCAAACGCATCTGGACAGCCTGCCGATCGCCGCGCAGCGGATCGAGGACATTTACCCGCTGGCACCGATGCAACAAGGCATTCTGTTCCATAGCCTGTACGACGCCGACGCCAGCGCTTACGTCTATCAGATGCTGCTGGATATCGACGGTCTGGATGTACCGCGCTTCCAGCAAGCCTGGCAGCGGGTGGTGGACCGTCATGAAGTGCTGCGAGCCGGTTTCATCTGGGGCCGCGACGGCCTCGATACACCGCTGCAAGTGATCTATCGCCAGCTGACCCTGGAAATGCCGGAAGTGGATGTGCGCGCGGAGCCGGACTTGCAAACCGTGCTTGAGGCCCGTGCCTTGGCCGATCGCGAACGTGGTTTCGACTTGCAGAACCCGCCGTTGCTGCGCCTGTGCCTGTTGCGCACCGCCGATGACCGTCATCGCCTGATCTTCACCTGCCACCACATTCTCATGGACGGCTGGAGCAACTCGCGGATGTTTGGCGAAGTGCTGCAGGATTACGCCGGGCATCCGGTGCCGAGTGCGCAGGGTCGTTATCGCGACTTCCTGGCCTGGCTGCAACGCCAGGACAAGGACGCGGCGCAAGCCTTCTGGCGCGGGCAGTTGGCCGAGCTGGATGAACCGACGCGGTTGGCCTCGGCCTGCCACGGGCAAACCGTGCCCGGCCCCGGCAAAGGCGTGCATAAGCTGACCTTTGACGCAGCCTTCACCCAGCGCCTCAACGGTTTCTCGCGCCAGCAGCAAGTGACGCTCAACAGCCTGGTGCAAGCCGCGTGGCTGCTGGTGTTGCAGCGCTATACCGGGCAGAGCAGTGTTGCGTTTGGCGCGACGGTGTCCGGTCGCCCGGTGGACCTGCCGGGTATCGAGCAACAGTTGGGCCTGTTCATCAATACCCTGCCGGTGATCGCCAGCCCGCAAGCGACCTGCAGTGTCAGCGACTGGGTGCGCAGCGTGCAGGACAAGAACCTGCTGCTGCGCGATTACGAACAGACGCCATTGCAAGACATTCAACGCCTGGCCGCGCTCAACGGCGACGCGTTGTTCGACACCTTGCTGGTGTTCGAAAACTACCCGGTGTCCGACACCCTGGAGGCCAATCCGGGCGGCTTGCGTTTCAGCGGTCTCGAACACCGTGAGCAAACCAACTACGGCCTGACGCTGATCGCCGGTGCCGGCGAGGTGTTGAGCCTGGACTTCAATTACCTCACCGAGCACTTCGCCGAGCGCAGCATTGTCGGCCTGGCGGCTCATCTGGAAGAAGTGCTGCGTCAGTTCCTCGACGCACCGCAACGCTTGCTGGGCGAGATCGGCTTGTTGCCGGCGACCGAGCTGCGCACGCTGGCCGAATGGAATGACCATCACGCCGCATATCCGACCCAAGCCTTGATCCATCAAGGCTTTGAAGCCCAGGTCGAAGCGCGGCCACAGGCGATTGCCTTGCGCCATGCCGGCGCCGAGCTGAGCTATGCCGAACTCAATCGCCGCGCCAATCAGTTGGCCCGTCATCTGCAAACGCTGGGTGTCGGCGCGGAAATCCGCGTGGGCGTGGCGATGCCCCGTTCCGCCGAACTGGTGATTGCCTTGATGGCGGTGCTCAAGGCCGGTGGAACCTATGTGCCGCTGGACCCGGACTACCCGGCGGATCGCGTGGCCTACATGCTCGACGACAGTCAGGCGCGGGTGTTGCTGACCCAGCCGCACTTGCTGTCGCAGTTGCCCGAGACCCAAGCCCAAGTGGTGTGGGTCGAGGCGGGCGGGCAGGCCTTCGCCGACCTGGCGTCGCACAACCTTGAGGGCCGGATTGACTCCGCCAACCTGGCTTATGTGATTTATACCTCCGGTTCCACCGGTAAACCCAAAGGCGTGGCGATTGCTCATCGCAACGTGCAGGCGTTGATACACTGGTCGCATGAGGTGTACAGCGAAGAGGACCTGCAAGGCGTGCTGGCCTCGACTTCGGTGTGCTTCGACCTGTCGGTGTGGGAGATTTTCGTCACCCTGGCCCGCGGCGGTTCGATCATCATGGCGCGCAACGCCCTGGAATTGCCCGACCTGCCGGAGCGCGATCAGGTGCGCCTGATCAACACCGTGCCGTCGGCCATCGCGGCCTTGCAGCGCGCCGGGCAGATCCCGCCAGGCGTGCGCATCATCAATCTTGCGGGTGAACCGCTCAAGCAAAGCCTGGTGGACACGCTGTACCGCGAGACCTCGGTCGAGCACGTTTACGATTTGTACGGGCCGTCGGAAGACACCACCTATTCGACCTGCACCCGCCGCGAAGCCGGCGGCCAGGCGAACATCGGTCGGCCGCTGGTGAACACTACCGCACACTTGCTCGATGCCCAGTTGCAAGCCGCGCCTATTGGGGTTGCCGCTGAGCTGTACCTGGCCGGCGACGGTATTACCCGTGGCTATCTGTTCCGTCCGGGCCTGACCGCCGAGCGTTTTGTGCCCAATCCGCTGGCCAGCAATGGCGAGCGGATGTACCGCACCGGCGACCTGACCCGTTTGCGTGAAGACGGGGTGATCGAATACGTCGGCCGCATCGATCATCAGGTCAAGGTGCGCGGGTTCCGTATCGAACTGGGTGAAATCGAAGCACGCCTGCTGGCCCACGACAGCGTGCGCGAAGGCGTGGTGCTGGCGGTGGAAGGCCATAGCGGTCAGCAACTGGTGGCCTATGTGGTGCCGACGCAGGCCGATCTGAGCCCGCAACAGCAGGACGATCTGAGCGAGGCGCTCAAGGCCGGACTCAAGGCGCACCTGCCGGAATACATGGTGCCGGCGCAATGGTTGTTCATCGAACAATTGCCGCTGACCCCCAACGGCAAACTCGACCGCAAGGCCTTGCCGACCCCGGATGCCAATCAGTTGCAGCGCGATTACGTGGCGCCGCGCACTGCGCTGGAACAGCAGATTGCCGGGATCTGGCAAGACATTCTGAAACTCGAACGGGTCGGCGTGACCGACAACTTCTTCACCCTGGGCGGTGATTCGATTATCTCCATTCAGGTGGTGAGCCGGGCGCGTCAGCAGGGAATCAGCTTCACGCCCAAGGATCTGTTCCAGCAGCAGACCGTCCAGGGGCTGGCCACTGTCGCGCAGCTCGGCAAAGCCCTGACGCCAACCGATCAGGGCCCGGTGACAGGTGAGACACCGTTGCTGCCGATTCAGCAATGGTTCTTCGAACAACCCTTGCCGCAGCGTCATCACTGGAATCAGTCGGTGCTGCTCAAACCGTTGAACCCTCTGGTGGCCGCGACGCTTGAGCAGGCCTTGCAGGCGCTGATCGATCATCACGACGGCCTGCGCCTGGGCTTTACACAAACCCCAGGCAGCTGGTCGGCGAGCTATCGGACCGTGGAACAACAGCGCCTGTCGCCGTTGTGGCTGGAATCGGTCAGTGATGCCGCCCACCTGGAACGCGTCGCCGAACACGCCCAACGCAGCCTGGATCTGCAACAAGGCCCGTTGTTGCGCGCGGTGTTGTTCGATTTGCCTGAGGGCGAACAGCGCTTGTTGTTGATCGTTCATCACCTGGTGGTCGATGGTGTGTCGTGGCGGATCCTGCTGGAGGATTTGCAGGGCAGCTACCGCCAGTTACTGGCCGGCGAACCGTTGGCATTGGCGACCAAGACCACGTCCTTCAAGCATTGGGCGGAGCAATTGCAACGTCACGCCCGCAGTGAATCGCTGCTTGGACAACTGCCTTACTGGCAGGCGCAGCGCTCGGACGGCGCGACGCTGCCGCAAGATAACCCCCAGGGCAGCCTGCAGAGCCGCCATGCCTTGACGCTTTACAGTCGCCTGAACCCGACCTTGACCCGACGACTGCTGCAACAGACCCCGGCGGCTTACCGCACACAGGTCAACGACCTGTTGCTGACGGCGCTGGCACGGGTGATCGCCCGTTGGAGCGAACAGTCGTCGGTGCTGATTCAGCTCGAAGGCCATGGTCGTGAAGAGTTGTTCGACGGCCTCGATCTGACCCGCACAGTAGGCTGGTTCACCAGCCTGTTCCCGGTCAAATTGACCCCGACCCGGGAGCTGGCCGGCTCGATCAAGCAAATCAAGGAGCAACTGCGCGCGATTCCGGATCGTGGCATGGGTTACGGTGTGCTGCGTTATCTGGGTGACGAGGCTTGCCAGGCGTCGCTGCGGACCCTGCCGACACCGCGTATCACCTTCAACTACCTGGGCCAGTTCGATGGTAGCTTCGATAGCCAGAGCGGTGCCTTGTTTGTGCCGGCCGATGAGGTCAAGGGCGCAGAGCACAGTCACGATGCGCTGCTGGGTAACTGGCTGACGCTCAATGGCCAAGTGTACGGCGGCGAGTTGAGTGTCGGCTGGTCGTTCAGCACGCATATGTTCAACGCCTCGACCATCGAACGCCTGGCCGAGGAGTACGCCCGGGAACTGGAGCTGCTGATCGAGCATTGCTGCCAGCCGGACAGCCACGGCGTCACGCCGTCGGACTTCCCGTTGGCGCATCTGGATCAGGCCCGACTGGACGCCTTGCCGGTAGCCCCGTCCCGGATCGAAGACATCTATCCGCTGTCGCCGATGCAAGAGGGCATGCTGTTCCACACCTTGTCGGACAATGGTTCCAGCCTGTACGTCAATCAGATCAGTTTGCCGGTGGGCGGTCTGGATGTTGAACGTTTCCGCAAGGCCTGGGAGGCGGTCATCGCGCGTCAGGCCATCCTGCGCACCAGCTTCCATTGGCACGATGGCTTGGCCAAACCGCTGCAAATTGTCCAGCGTCAGGCGACGCTCGATTTGCAGGTGCTCGACTGGCGCGATCGCGACGTCAGCGAGGCGGACATCGCCGCGCGGGCCGCCGAGGACCGCGCGCGAGGCTTCGAACTGACCCATGCGCCACTGCAGCGAGTGTTGTTGATTCGCAGCACTGAAGATCAGTATCAGATGGTCTGGACCAGTCACCACATCCTGATGGATGGCTGGAGCAGCTCGCGGCTGTTTGGTGAGGTGATCCAGCACTACGCCAAGGGTGAAATCAGCGCTGAAAACGGCCGCTACCGCGACTTCATCGCCTGGTTGCAAGCCCAGGACCAGGACGCCCGGGAGCTATTCTGGAAAGCCCGGCTGGCCCCGGTCAACGAGGCGACGGCGTTGAGCCAGGCGATCCATCCGCGGCATGTGTCCGATGAACCCGGCCACAACGCCATTTACTCCCATTGGGACGCGCAACAGACCGGTCGTTTGCTGCAGTTCTGCCGCGATCTGCGGATTACGCCGAACACGTTGATCCAGGGCGCATGGTTGCTGCTGTTGCAGCGCTACACCGGGAAAAACACCGTGACCTTTGGTGCCACGGTGTCCGGGCGTCCCGAGAGTTTGCCCAATGTCGGCAACATGCTGGGTCTGTTCATCAACACCTTGCCGATCATTCAAACGCTGGAACCGGATCAGCCTCTGGCAGACTGGCTGAACCGGATCCAGGCTTACAACCTGGATATCCGCGAGCATTCCCAGGCTCCGTTGGCGGACGTGCAACGCTGGTCCGGCCTGGGCGGGCAGGCGCTGTTCGACAGCATCATCGTGTTCGAGAACTACCCGATCGACGACCGCCTGCAAGAGGACAACGATACCGGCCTGAGCTTCGGAAAATCCATCGGCCATGACGTGACGAACGTGCCGATGGACCTGGCGGTGACGCTCGGCGACGAACTGTCGATCGAATACCTGTACCTGCGCAGCCACTTCAGTGCCGAGGCGGTGGAGGGGATTCGCCTGACCCTGGAAAACACCCTTGAAGCGATGATGCGCGCGCCTGACGAACGCCTGGGTAACCTGCAGCGCCTGTCGCCTGAACAATGGCAGGCGATGCAAACCTGGAGCGCCGAGCCGCCGGCGGAGCATCAACCGCAGCTGTTGCCTGAGCTGATCAGCCGACACGCCTTGAGTCAGCCCGAGGCCATTGCGGTGCAATGTGCCGGGCTGAGCTTGAGCTACGGCGAACTGGAACGCCGCGCCAATCGTCTGGCCCATTGCTTGATCGAGCACGGCGCGGGGCCGGAAGTGGTGATCGGCGTGGCACTGCCGCGTTCGCTGGAAATGGTTGTCAGCTTCCTCGCCGTGCTCAAAAGCGGCGCGGCGTATGTGCCGCTGGACATCGATTATCCGCCGGAGCGTCTGGCGTACATGATCGAAGATTCCGGCATGGCGCTGCTGCTGACCCAGAGCAGCCTGCGAACGACATTACCGGCGCCCGAGGGGTTATTACGCCTTGAGCTGGATCAGCTCGACGAATCCCGCTATGGCGATGAGGCGCCGGTGCGTCGCGTGCTGGAGCAAGGGTTGGCCTATCTGGTTTACACCTCGGGTTCCACCGGCCGGCCAAAAGGCGTGGCGGTTACTCAAGGCCCCCTGAGCATGCACTGTCAGGCCATCGCCAAACTGTATGAAATGGACCCCCGCAGCTGCGAGCTGCACTTCATGTCGTTCGCCTTCGACGGTGCCCATGAGCGCTGGTTGAGTACGCTGTACAGCGGCGGCCGGTTGGTGGTGCGGGACGGTTGCCTGTGGACGCCGGAGCAGACCTGGCAGGCGCTGCACGAGTACGGCGTGACCATCGCCTGCTTCCCACCGGCCTACCTCAAGCAACTGGCCGAGTACGCCGCGGCCAGCGGTATCGCGCCGCCACCGGTGCGCATCTATTGCTTCGGCGGCGATGCGGTGCCGGACCAGACCTTCGAACAGGTCAAGGCAGCGCTGCGTCCCGAGTACTTCACCAACGGCTACGGCCCGACGGAAACCGTGGTCACTCCGATGCTGTGGAAAGTGCCGGTGAGCCAGCAGTGTGAAGCGGCTTATGCGCCGATCGGCCGGGCGGTGGGCGCGCGTTCGCTGTATGTGCTGGATGAAGAACTGAATCCGCTGCCGCCAGGTTTTGCCGGCGAGTTGTACATCGGTGGCTACGGGGTTGCCCGTGGTTATCACGGTCGGCCAGACCTGACCTGCGAACGCTTTGTGCCCAACCCGTTTGCCAGCGGCGAGCGGTTGTACCGCACCGGCGACCTGGTGCGTTTGCGCCAGGACGGCGTGGTCGATTACGTCGGTCGTATCGACCATCAGGTCAAGGTACGCGGGTTCCGCATCGAGCTCGGCGAAGTCGAGGCCAGTCTGCGGCAACTGGCGCAGGTCCGCGACGCTTTGGTGATCGCCCGGGATAACGCCTCCGGCAAACAACTGATCGGATATGTCGTCACCGATGCCGGGCAGCACTTGGATGATAAGGCGCTGGGCGATGAACTCAAGGCTGGGCTGCGCACCACGTTGCCGGAATACATGGTGCCGGCGCAGATCGTTTGCCTCAGTGCCTTCCCGATCACCCCCAACGGCAAGCTTGATCGCAAGGCATTGCCCGAGCCGGAATTCAAAAGTGAGGAATACGTTGCCCCGCGCAATCAGCAGGAACAACTGCTGGCGGACATCTGGTCGCAGGTGTTGCAGGTGGAGCAGGTCGGTATCAGCGACAACTTCTTCGAACTGGGCGGCGACTCGATCCTGAGCCTGCAAGTGATTTCCCGGGTCAGGAACCATCCGACCCTGCAGATGGAACTCAAGCTTCGCGATCTGATGCGCTACCAGACCATCGCCGGCATCGTCGAACAGGACGTGGTGAAGGCGGGCACCGCGCAACTGTCGGTGGACCTCACCCATGTGGCCAGTGAGGGGTTGTTCAATCTGCTGCCGATTCAGGAGTGGTTTTTTGCCGAAGGCATGGCCGAGTCTCATCACTACAACCAGTCGTTTTTGCTGAGTGCGCGTCAGACGCTGGATCTGGATGCCCTGGAACAAGCGCTGGGCTGGATCGAAAACCACCACGACACCTTGCGCCTGCGTTTCTGTCAGGAAGGCGGGCGCTGGTTGCAGCGCTATGCCGCCCCGACCGAGCGCCGCGAGCCGGTGCTGTGGCGCCGCGAGGCCGAGAACAGCGAGCAGGTCGAGGCTTTGGCCAACCTGACTCAGCGCAGCCTCAAACTCGACGATGGACCGGCCTGGCGTGTGGTGCACATCGCCTTGCCGGACGGCCAGGCGCGGCTGTTGATGGTCATCCACCATCTGGTGGTCGACACCGTGTCGTGGCGGATTTTGCTCGACGACTTGAAGGTGGCCTACGAGGCTTGCGTGATGGGCATCGAACCGCAACTGCCGATCCGCACCAGCAGCTATCGCGCATTTGCCGAAGCCCTGCAGGCGCAGGCGCCGGTGATTGCCGAGCAGGAATTGGGTTACTGGCTGGAGCAACTGGATCAGCCGGGCGTCGACCTGCCGTGCGACAACCTTCGCGGCAAGAATCAGGTGCGTCACCAGGCCCAGGCGCGGCTCAAGTTGTCCCGCGAGCACACCGAACAGTTGCTCAAACAGGCACCGGCGGTCTATCGCACGCAGATCAACGATTTGCTGCTGTCGGCCCTGAGCCGGGCGCTGTGTCGTTGGAGCGAACAGCCGTCGGCGCTGATTTTGCTGGAAGGGCACGGCCGCGAGGACCTGTTCGAGAGCATCGACCTGAGCCGCAGCCTGGGCTGGTTCACCAGCATGTTCCCGGTACGGCTCACTCCCGACAGCGCGGACATCGGCGCGTCGATCGTCAACGTGCAGGCGCAGTTGGCGGCCATCCCGCAGAAGGGCATCGGCTACGGCGTGTTGCGTCACCTGGCCGACCCGCAACTGGCCCGCCAATTGGCCGACCTGCCGCAGGCACGGGTGACGTTCAACTATCTGGGCCAGTTCGACCAGAGCTTCGACGAGCAAGCGTTGCTGGTGCCGGCGCTGGAGGAAACCGGCGACAACTACAGCCTGCAGGCCAATCTTGGCAACTGGCTGGAGGTTGTCGGCCAGGTGTACGACGGTCAGTTGGCGCTGCGTTGCGTCTACAGCACCCAGCGTTATCGGGCCAGCACCATGGAGCGGTTCATGCAGGATTATCAGCGCGAGCTTGAGGCGTTGATCGAGCATTGCATGGCGCGGGTGGGGTTTTAATCATTGCCGGGGGCGTGCTCAGTCACGCCCCTTTCTGACACAAGGATTCTTTCGATGTCGTTACACCCTGATCTGGAAGCCTTCCTCGACCTGGCGCAAGACGGCCAGGACGCAGGCCTGCCGGCATTGCATCAAATGACACCGGTCGAAGCCCGGGCGATCTTCGAACAAACCACCGCGCAATTGTGTTGGGATGCTCCTCAGGATCTTGACGTGCTGGAGGTCAACACCACGGCCCGGGACGGTGCGCCGCTGGCGTTGCGTTTGTATCGCCCGAGCGGGGCGACGGCACCGATGCCGGTGCTGGTGTATTTCCATGGCGGTGGTTTTGTAGTGGGCAGCCTGGATTCCCATGACGGAGTCTGTCGCGAATTCTGCCGGCGCACGCCGTGCGCGGTGTTGTCGGTTGGCTATCGGCTGGCGCCGGAGCATCGTTTCCCGACGGCGCTGGAGGACGGTGAAGACGCCTTGTCCTGGCTGGCGGAACAGGCGCTGGCCCTGGGGCTGGATGCCGGTCGCGTCGCGTTCGGCGGCGACAGTGCCGGTGCCACGCTGGCGACGGTGCTGGCCTCGCAGGCGGTGGTTCAGCCACACACCGTAGCTATCGCCCCCAAGGTGCAGCTGCTGTGTTATCCGGTCACTGATGCGTCGCGCACCCACGATTCGCGTTTGTTGTTCAGTGAGGGGTATCTGCTGGAGAACGACACGCTGGACTGGTTTTACCAGCACTACGCCCGCAGCCCCGAAGACCTGCTGGACTGGCGCTTCTCACCGTTGCTGGCCGAGGAACTGCGCGGTGTGGCGCCGGCGATTGTGCTGCTGGCCGGGTTCGATCCGTTGCTCGATGAAGGCCAGGCCTACGTCGATAAACTCCGCGCGCAGGGGGTGAGTGTCGAACTCGAACATTGCCCGGGCCTGACCCATGACCTGCTCAGGCTGGCATCGGTCATGCCAGATGTGCTGAGCGTGCATGAAAGCTTGAGTCGGGCGCTGAGTCGGCATTTGGGTTGAGCATGGAAACTGCACAACAAGTCCCTTTGCCATAGAGCTTCAAGATCAAAAGATCGAAGCCTTTGCCCTGATTCACCCCATGTGGCGAGGGAGCTTGCTCCCGCTGGGCCGCGAAGCGGCCCCAAAACCATTCAACCCGGTTGTGTCTGATAAACCGCATTCGCTGGTTTTGCGACTGCTGCGCAGCCGAGCGGGAGCAAGCTCCCTCGCCACAAAATGCCTGTGGCCTCAGATCAATGGTCAGGACGGCGGATCGAGGTTATCCAGCACCCGATTCACCGCCAGCTCGCCAAGCATCACCACCGATTGAATCCCCAACATCATGTTGCGATGTGGCATATCCATCAATCCGGCGAACTCACTGAGCATCATGCTCGCTGACGCCAGGGTTTCACAGGCGTTGACCAGTAGGGTTTCGTTATCGACCTTCGCACCCACATGGTAAATGGTGCTGGGTTTGCGCTTGGTATCTTTGGGGATGGGTGGCTTGAGGTAGTGGTCGAGGGCGCGGTCGGCAGCTTCGTTGAGCTTTTTGGAATCGAGGGATTCGTAGGGGGAAACGTCGTCGGTTTCCGGAGGATTTGGCGTTGGTTTGAACATGGTGAAACTCCTACAAAAAATGGAGCCACCAAGACTTGTCGCTAAACAAGTGAGGGTGGCGGCTGCACGCAGGTTAGCGAACCGGGTGTAGGCGCCCGGCAGATCCGAAGATCTCCCGCGCACAGCCGCCATGACAACAATCGCAGACATGAACAGTCTGCAAGAGAGCGTGGAGCGCTGTTGCGCCTACAGAGGTTCGGGTCGCTAAACCCGATCGCTGATTGGTCAGCGACTGGGAAACAATAGAGATCCGGCCCAAGGCGCACAAGCCGGCGGATTCTGACGTAGTCGTAGGCAACGGCGCAAGAATGGGTAGCCTGAGTGAGTATCTGGAAGTGTCGATTAAACAGTGCTTGTTTAGCGGTCTGACTGTGGGTCTTGTGGTGGCTGCACCGGCCTCATCGCGGGCAAGCCCGCTCCCACAGGTATCCGCTTAGGCCAAAAGATTTGTGAACGACACCAATCACTGTGGGAGCGGGCTTGCCCGCGATGAGGCCCGAAAGAACACCCTCAAACCCAGGGTCAAGCCCCGGATAAATAAATACGTCAGCTTTTCCCGCACAAAAAAACGCCCCGCAATTGCGGGGCGTTTTCATTGGTGCTGCAAATCAGAAGTCAGCCTTGACCGACATCACGAAGTTGCGCGGTTCACCGTAGAAGTTACCCCAACTTTCGGTACCGACCGTGGCGTAGTAGCGCTTGTCGAACAGGTTGTTGCCGTTCAGTGCCACGGACCAGGTGTCGTCGATGCGGTAGCCGATGCGACCGTTCCAGACCGCATAGCCAGCCTGGGTGACGTTGTTGTTGCTGGTCGGTGAGACGCGGTAGTTGCCGCTCTGGGCATTGACGCCGGCACCGACGGTGACGCGTTCCAGTGGGCCGCTGAGCGCATAGTCGCCCCAAACGCGCAGCACGTGACGCGGCACATAGGTGTTGTACGACACGCCATCCTGACTGACGTCGGCGTCTTCCAGCACCTTGGTCTGGGTGTAGGTGTAGCCGGCGAGCAATTGCAGGCGGTCAATGACTTCACCGCTGACTTCAGCTTCGAAGCCTTGGGCGCGCACTTTGCCGGAGTTCTGCGAGCAGCTGCTGTCCGGGCAGGCAGGGTCATCCTGGGCTGCGTCTTTCTGGACGGTGCGGAACAGGTTGAAGGAGCTGTTCAGGCGACCGTCGAACCATTCACCCTTGATCCCCAGTTCATAGCTCTGACCGATCAATGGCTTGAGCGTCGAACCGGTGATGGTCTTGTAGTTGCCTTGCGGGGTGAAGATATCCGCGTAGCTGGTGTAGACGGTCAGGTTATCGTTGATGTCGAACAGCAGCGCGGCGAACGGGGTGACTTGCCCGGTTTCCTTGGCCTCGGAACTGATCGGTGTGCCTTCGCCGCGCCAGAACGAGACGGAGTCGGTTTCGGACTTGTACCAGCTGACGCGGCTGCCCAGTACAAAGGTCAGCGGATCGGCCAGTTTCAGGCGTGCCGTGGAGTAGGCGCCGTATTGCTTGATCCGCATGTCCACCGGCCCGCCCCGGGTGGCGTTGGCCAGGTAGAAACTTTCATCCGGCTGGGGCAGGTGATGGTTGGGGTTCAGCACATTCTGAGTCTGAGGCAGGAGGGCCACGGCGTAGAAGTCATCTTTGTGGGAGCGGCTGGCGTTGGCACCGACGATCAGCTCGTGCTCTTGGCCGAACGCGTCAAACTTGCCGTCCACATAAGCGTCGAGGCCGTAGTCGACCTGATCGTAGTCAAAGATGCTGCCGATCATCAGGGTATTGGTGCTGGTGGCGCCAACCGGTACCGTTCCGCTCGGGAAGGCGTATTCCATGTCCTGGGTGTTTTTCGAGTAAACCCCCGCGACCTTCAGCGCCCAGTTGTCGTTGAACTCGTGTTTGAGGTCGCCAAAGTAAGTGGCCCGCTTACTGCGCTGGTTGCTCCAGGCGGTGTTCAGGCACGTGGAGCGAGAGAGCTTCAGGTCGCTGCCATCGGCGTAGCGCGGCAAGCCGCCCCAGCACGGAGTGGCATCGACGTCTTCATAGGCCATGCCCAGGCCCAGGGTGGTGTAGTCGCTCAGGTCGAAGTCCAGCGCGCCGTAGTAGATCTGGTCCCTGCGTTCGCCCACGTCATAGAAATACTGACGGGTCTGCTGGGTCACCACGGCGCGGCCACGGATGGTGCCGGCGTCGTTCAGCGGGCCGCCGGTGTCGACCTGGCCACGGTAGTTGTCCCAGGTCCCGGCAGACAACGACAGTTGAGTGTGCGGGGTGTCCTGGCCGCGCTTGCGCACGAAGTTCACGGCGCCCGCGGTGCCCCCGGCGCCCTTCATCATCCCGGCCGCGCCGCGCATCACTTCGACCCGATCATAGATCGCCATGTCGCTGTTGAAGGCATCGGCCTGTACGTAGCTGCTGCCGATGTCCAGCGGCACGCCGTCGTACTGGTACTGGCCGGTCATGCGGAAACCGCGGGAGTAGAAATACTTGCCGCCCATGGGCGAGTCGTAAACGGTGATGCCCGGGGTCTTTTCCATGACCTGTTCGATGGTGTTCAGGTTCTGGTCATCGAGCATCTTGCGCGTGATGACGGTGACCGACTGCGGGGTTTCCTTGAGCGAGTGCTCGCCTTTGCCAATGGTCACCGCCCCGGTGGTGTAAGAGTTGCTGCCTTCGGTGGTCGCACCCAATCGCTGGCCGTTGATACTGGTCGGTGCCAGTTCCATCGCGCTGCCGGTGGCCGGCGCCAGCAGCGTGACCGTGTTGCCGTCGCGCTGATGACGGATGCCGGTGCCCTTGAGCATCGCGCTGAGCGAATCATCTTCCTGATAGCGGCCGCTGAGGGCACTGGAGCGCAGATTCTGAATGCTCTCCGGGCTGTAGATGATTTGCAGATTGGTCTGTTGACCGAGGGTCTGCAGCGCCTGAGCCAATGGCTGGGCCGGGATGTTCAGGGTCCATTCCTGGGCCTGGACATACGGCGTCATGGCCAGGGTCATCGCCAGGCCGAGGCCGGTGGAGGTCATGCGCGAGCGGGTCGTGCTGCTCATTAACAGGGCGCGGGTCAGAGGTCGAAGCATGAAGCGGGATGCGGACATGAGGTTAAGACCTTGGCAGGTATAGTTGGTAATGGTTCTTATTCATCTCATTAAGACGAGGAGGCCGCGGCAAACCGGAAAATTATTTTTCCGGTCCAGGGGCAATGCCGGTCATGTAGGAGCCAGGCTTGCCGGCGAAGGCACTTTCAAGGACAAGCCTCAATGCCAGTCAGTTAAGGCGCGCAAACTTGTGGGAGCGAGCCTGCTCGCGATGACGGCGGTAAATTCAGCATCAATATTGGCTGACCCACCGCTATCGCGAGCAGGCTCGCTCCCACAGGTCTGCGGTGTTCCAGTCCTAAACTGACTGGCATTACGGCAAGCCTGGCTCCTACACGGCCTTGTCCATTACGCGGGTTGCAGTTCGCTTTTGACCTTGCCGGCCTCCATACGCACCAGTTGATCGGCCACGTCGAAGTAGCGGTCATCGTGGGAGATGACGATGATGGTTTTGCCCAGGCGCTTCAGATCGGGCAGCAGTTCGGTGTAGAAAATGCGGCGGAAGGTCGGGTCCTGATCGGCCGCCCATTCGTCGAACACCAGTACCGGCCGTGCTTCGAGCCAGGCATTGACCAGCGCCAGGCGTTTGCGTTGGCCGGTGGACAGATCGGTGGTGCTGAACGCGCCGTCGCGCACGCTGACCTTGTGCGCGATCTCCAGGCGTTCGAGGTAGCGCGTGGCATCCTGCGGCACTTGTCGGTCGCCCTGAATCAGGTCATCGAACAGGTAATAGTCGGCAAATATCGTGGTGAAGTTCTGCCGGTAGTCATCGCGGTTGAGCGCGGTGATCGGCTGGTCGTTCACGCGGATCTCGCCTTCGGTGGGCGCATAGAGGCCCAGCAGCAGTTTGATCAGCGTGGTTTTGCCGCAGCCGTTCTCACCGACGATGAACACGATGTCGCCTTGTTCAATACGCAGATTGACCGGGCCGAGGCGGAAGGGTTCGCTGCCTTCCACCGGCGGGAAGGCGTAACGCACGTTGCTCAGCTCCAGGCTGTGGACCGGGCCGGGTTTGTGGCCCTGATCCTCCAGCAGCAGGTGCGGCTCCGGGGAGGAAAATTGTTCGCTGAGCTCGGCGATCCGGCGAAACGCAATCTGCGCGCGGCTGATGATTGGCAGCGTGCTGACCAGATGTTCCAGCGGGCCTTTCATGTACAGCAGCACCAACACAAAACCGCTCATCACGGCCTTGTCGGAACTGGGCCAGAACGATTGCAGGGCCAGCGCCAGGCCGATGACCACGAAGAACAGCATCGAGCCGAACGACTTGGCAATGACGAAGGTATTGATCGAGCGGATCTGCGTGTCACAGATTTTCTCGGCGGTTTTCTGGATGCCGGACACGAACATGCGTTGACGCCGCGGGCGATGGATGCGCAGTTCCTTGGCGCCTTCGGCGATGGCGTTGTAGTGCTTTTGCAGCTCGTCTTCGGAGTCTCGCGCCGCGTAGAAACCGCGCATGCCCTTGGCCCGCGCGATGGCCTGGATGGTGGTGCCGATGGCGATGGCCACCAGCATCATCAGAAACATCGGCCACGACAGCATCGCCAGATAGCCGAGGCAACCGAGGGTCACGGTCAGGGAAATCGCCAAAGGCGCGAAGGCGAAGGCGAAATCGCTGATAGTGTCCACGTCATGGGTCAGCACCGGGATCAACCGGTGGCTGCGGTAGCGCTCGATCTGGTCGATGGGCGCCGACAGCACTTTCTCCCCCAGCTCTTTGCGCAGCCTGGCGATGATGTGCTGACCGACATAGTTGGTGCCGATGTCAGACAGAATCGAGGTCAGCAGCGCCAGCACGCACAGCCCGGCGAAAATCATCACCACGGTGCGGGTCAGGCCGTCAGCGGAGTGCAGGGCATTGTTGATGGTCGCCAGCAACACGGTGACGCTCAGGCCACCGATCATGCCGAGCACGATGGACACAGAGACGATCAGGCGGAAGGGCTTGAGCAGGGCGAACAATTCGTTGATCGCCCCACGCGTTGGCTTGGTCATGGAGGATTCCTGCTTCGGTGCGGAGTGCGGAGGGAGTGCCGGTACTTAAGGAAAACGAATGGTTGTGGACTTTATTTAAAGGCGGTGGACGGTAATGCTGGTCAGTCACAAACCTGTGGGAGGGGCCTGACCTAATGTCAGTCAGTTAAGCGAATCCCTGTGGGAGCGGGCTTGCCCGCGAAAGCGGTGTGTCAGGCGACATAAATGTTGACTGTACCGCCGTCATCGCGGGCAAGTCGGATCGCCGCACCGCCGCTCCCACAGGTTGCGCGGCTGGACTTACCGGCATCAGGGCAAGCCCCCTCCCCACAAAGGATTCAGAGCTCACGCACCACGCGAAAACCCAGCCAGTCGCCGCTGCTGGTGGGCAGGCTGCTGTTGCGATTGCCGGAGCGGGAAAACACCGGCGCTTCGCCCCAGTCGTTGCCACGCATGACCTGGCGTTTGCAGTTCTGCTCCAGCCACGGGCTGCCGTCGGAGGGCACGCCGACATAGTCTTCGCGGTAACAGTCGGCGACCCACTCATAAACGTTGCCGTGCATGTCGAACATGCCAAAGGCGTTGGCCGGAAAGGTGCCGGCCGGGGAGGTGAAGTTGTAGCCGTCGGCGGCGCCGTAGGTGTTGGCGTTTTTGGAGATCTGGTAGTCGGCACCTTCATCGAACGCAAACGGGAAAGACCCGGTGCTGCCGGCGCGGGCAGCGTACTCACGGATCGACTCGCTGGGCATGCGATAGGCATGACCGGTTTTCTTCGACAGCCAGGCAATGTAGCCCTCGGCTTCGGCCACGTTCATGCACACGGCCGGGTGGCGCGCGGTCTGTTTGAAGCTGGGTTTGCCGGCCGTGCAGCGACGGCCCGGGCGATCATCGAAGTCGGCGGGGGTGTTGCCGGTGGCGCGCACGTACGCGTCCCATTCGCCGGCCAGGACCTGGAAGCGACTGATGGCGAAAGGGCGGGTGAAGGTCACTTCATGCAGCGGACCTTCATCGGGCTGGTGGCCGACTTCATCCTCTGGCGTGCCCATGGTGTAGCGGCCGGCGGGCAGCACGACCATTTCCGGACAGTCCTTGCAGTCCTTGAACACCTTGCCGGGGGCGGGCGGGTTCGCGGCCTGGGCTGTGCCGGGCAGCACACCGGCGAGCAGTGCGGTCAGTGCCAGGGCCGATAATGTTCGCAGGGAAGAGGGCAGATGGAGCGTTTTCATAAATCGTCTCGGTTAAAGGAAAACGGTGCCTCGCAGTGCAATGCTGTTCACTTAAAACTCGCTCATCAGTCATGCCTGCCTTTTGTGGCGAGCGAGCTTTTGTGGCGAGCGAGCTTGCTCGCGCCGGGCTGCGTAGCGGCCCCAAAAATCTGCCAGTCATTGCCGATTTTTGTGAGTGCTACGCACTCAAGCGGGAGCAAGCTCCCTCGCCACAGGTTTATCTGACTCAAGATGTTCTTGAGTGAACTACATTGGCCTCGCAGCGAGGGTTCACGCGGAGCGCTTTTTGCCCAGCACGTCGATGAAGCGGTCCACCTCGGCTTCGGTATTGAGCAGGCCCGGCGCGGTGCGGATCACCGGGCCGACGTCGCGGCTGACCGCATCGCTGACAATCCGGTTTTGCATCAGGTGAGCGGCCACGGCATCGCCGTCCTGACCCTTGACCCGGAAGAAGCTGAAACCCGCCGAAAACCTCGGATCGACCGGGGTGACCAGTTCAACGCCCGGTTGCTCCAGCAATCGCTGTTTCAGGTAGCTGTTGAGTTGATGGATGCGCGCCTGGACGTCGGCCTTGCCCAGTTCCAGGTGCAATTTGAACGCTTCGTCCACGGCCCAGCGATGTTCGAAAGCGTGATAGCCGCCCGGGGACATGATGGTGGAAAAGGTCGTGGCTTCGGAGAAGGTCGGCACGCTCGGGCTGACGTATTTCAGCTCTTCGCTGCGGCTGCAGACGATGCCGGTGCCGCGGGGGCCGAACATCCATTTGTGGGTGCCGGCAATGAAGAAGTCGCAGTTCATCGTCGGGAAACTCAGGTCTTCGACGCCGAAACCGTGTACGCCATCGACCACATAAACGATCCGGTCCTTGTCGTCGCGCTGGCGATTGTGTTCAACGACGAGGCCGGCGATATCGCTGATCGGCAGCTTCACGCCACTGCCCGAGTGCACCCAAGTCATGCCCAGTACGCGGGTCTCGGGGCGGATGTTGCGGTTGATGGTATCCAGCACCTGATCGGCCGAGATCGACTGTGGCTGCTCGAACAACCGAATCTTGCGCACCCGGGTGCCATCGCGCTGATTGCGAAACCGCAGGATGTTGTTCGTGGAGTAGTGCTCGTGAACCGTGGTGAGGATTTCCTGATCGGGGCGCACTTGCACACCGCCATAAATCATCGCCAGGCCTTCGGTGGTGCTGCCGGTGAGGGCGATCTGGGTCGGTTTGGCCTGCAAATACCGGCTGGCCCAGAGTCGCACGTTTTCTTCGCGCCGCTCGGTCACACCCAAGTCCCAGTCCATGGCTAGCCCGGGATTTTTATCGAGCTCGGCGCGGTGACGGGCGATGGCCTCGCGCACGGGTTTGGGGTGGGAGGTCACCAGGAAGTTGGCGAAGTGGATGTAGTTCGGGTCCTGGTCGAACAACTGCCGCAACTGCGCCCATTTGTCCCGGGGCAGGGTTTGCATCTGCGCGGCGGCGACCGGTGAGCCGAGGCTGGCCCCCAACGGCAGGCCGGCGGCGAGGACCCCGGCCTGTTTCAGAAAGGTACGACGGTCACTCATGGCTTGACCGTTTCCTGGCGAGAAATCAGCGTGGGCTTCGCGGCTTTTTGCACCTGGTCCCAGACTCGCAGGAAGTTACCGCCCCAGAGCTTGGCGATGTCGGCTTCGGAATAACCGCGCTGGATCAGTTCGGCGGTGACGTTGCGGATCTCGCCGACATTTTCCCAGCCCTTGATGCCGCCGCCGTCGTTGAAGTCCGAAGCAATACCAACGTGGTCGATGCCGACCTTGCGCACGGTGTAATCGATGGCGTCGCCGAGGTCCTTGAGCGTGGCCTTGGGTTCTTCCTCAAGAATGGCGTACAGACCGCTGGCGTATTGACCGAGCTTCTGTTCGGACCAGGCGGTGATGATCGGGTCGCCGGGCATCAGCGCCATCGCCAGGTTGGGCAATGGCGGCAGATCGAAGCGCGTGCGCAGGGCGTTGAGTTTGTCCTGTGTGCCTTGGGTCAGCGGTTTGAGGTATTGCGAGAAACCGACCACCTGCACCACGCCGCCGCTGTTCTTGATCAGTTGCAGCTCCTTGTCGCTGAGGTTGCGTGGGATGTCCACCGAAGCCCGTGGCGCCGAGTGCGAGGCCACCATCGGCGTGCGGCTCAGTTGCGCCACTTGCTCCAGGCCTTTGGTCGACATCTGCGACACATCAATGATCACGCCCAAATCGTTGAGGCGTTGCACCGCTTGTTTGCCGATGTCCGACAGCCCATCGAGGGCATCGGGGGAGTCGTTGAAAAACGGCAGCGGTCGTGACGAATCGGCCCAGCTGTTGTTGCCGATGTAGCTGAAACCGAACATGCGCATGCCGCGGCCGGCCCACAGGTCCAGTTTGCTCAGGTCATTGCCCAGCGGGTAGGCGTTGAGCATGCTGATGAAAATCGCAAACTTGCCTTCGCCGTGCAGGCGCCGGAAGTCGTCGGGGGTGTAGGCGATGCCGACCTGATTGGGAAAGTCGCGCGCCAGGCCGGAGATGATTTTGTAGCGCACTTCCTGCTGGTTACGTGCTTCTTCGACGAAACCGTCGGTGGGCCTGTGCGGCGCGTTCGGGCCGTTCCACATTTCCGGCCAGCCGAAGACCGTCAGGGCCGCGCCGGACAGTCGGCCACGGTTGGCCTTGATCAGGTCGAACTGGCCGGAACCGTCCTTGTCGGCCTCGTTGCCGTGGGCGCCGAAACTCAGGGGGACGGTGATGTGGCTGTCGAAGGAAAGGATCCGCTCCTGCAGTTCGGTGGCCTGTTTCATGACCTTGACCGGGTAGCCGGGGTTGTCCTTGAACCCGTAATCCCAGACCAGCCAGCCTGCGCCGGCACTGATGGCCAAGGCCAGTGGCAGGCCGAGGTACAGAGCTTTTTTCGAACGTGTTTTTGTCATCGCCATCTCAGTCAGGTTCGCCGCCCCGGTGCAGGCGCAGGGGCCTTTGCTATCTGGGGGGAACGAGTGACCAATAGAAAAAATTAAGGGCTTGTGCGATTCCCTGTGGCGAGGGAGCTTGCTCCCGCTCGGCTGCGAAGCAGTCGTAAATCCAGCAGACGCGATCTGCCTGAGAAGAATCAGGACCGCTCCGCGCTCCAGCGGGAGCAAGCTCCCTCGCCACAGGAAAGCCCTCTCTCCACAGGTAATCCCCCCACAAAGCACTGCCTGGTGCGCTTAAATTTCCCCCCACAACAAACGTTCTAGCTTGGATAAAGCCTGCTTCAGGGCTGACACAGGTAGGGCAATGACGATTTCTCGACGCTGGTTCATGGCAGGCCTGGCGCTCACGAGCGCTGCGGTGCCTGCCGCTTTTTATGCACATCGTGAGTTGACCCGGGAAAAGCAACCGATCACGCCGGGGGAGGCCACGGTCGACCTGGCCAGCACCACCGGGCAGCAACTGGCCGACAGCTTGCGCGGAGTCTGGGACATTCGTTTTGTCGGCAGCGATGCCGGGCTTGATGGCTTGCCGCAGGACGGGCTGGAGCTGTTTCTCGACATCGCTCATCGCGGGCGAGGGTTGCGCGGTTGCCTGGACACCGGCACTCACCTGCGCGGGGAAGGCCAGCCGTGCTATCAGGTCATCGGCGATCTGGCGCCGGCCAATGGCGCCGAACTGTACTGGCGGCTGATGCGCACCGACGCCCCGTTGGTGGCGCCAGTGTATGAGTTCAAAGCCAGGCTCGACGAAGTCTGGGCCGCTTTCGGCAACGCCGGCAGCGGCACGTTCAGCGGTCAGGTACTGAGCCTGAATCGCCCGTTGGGTTTGCCCGAACTCGACAACCGCTTTATCGCCATCAAGCGCCGGTTTCCCGAAGCGCGGGAGCGGACTGCCCTCAATCCGACGTTTCTGGCGTGGCTGGTGTCCCCCGAGCATCGATTGTTTCATCAGCTCTGGCACGCGTCCCGGGACAAATGGCACAAGCTCTCGGAGAAAAAACGCGAGGCGTTGCGCGGTATCGGCTGGCAACCCGGCCCACGGGACAAGGAGCGTGATGCCCGCGGGCCGCGCAAGGACCGCAACGGTTCGGGCATCGATTTTTTCTTCATGCACCGGCACATGCTCGGCGTTGCCCGGTCCATGCAGGATTTGCCCTCATGGCCGGCGTTCCCCTTGCCGCAGCCGGAACTCGAGCGCGATCGCCAGGGCTTCGCGCGCTATTTCGACAATCACGATGGCAATGCCTTGCCGCCGACCTGGTTGACCGAAGGCGACGACGAGTACACCAAGTGGGTCAGTGACATCAAAGCCGCAGAGACCTATCACAGCAACTTCCAGGTCTGGGAGTCGCAGTACCGCGATCCGCGTTACCTGTCGAAACTGACCCTCGGCCAGTTCGGCTCGGAGGTCGAACTGGGCCTGCACGACTGGTTGCACATGCGCTGGGCGTCGGTGGCCCGGGACCCGTCCAACGAGATACCGGTGCCGATGGCCCGGGATCAGGCTGACTTCGCGGCGCGCTGGTATGCCCCGGAAAACGATTTTCTCGGCGATCCGTTTTCGTCCCACGTCAACCCGGTGTTCTGGCGTTTCCACGGCTGGATCGACGATCGCATCGAAGACTGGTTCCGCGCCCATGAGCGTTTTCACCCCGGCGAGCTGAGCCGCCTGGAGGTCAATGGCGTGCCGTGGTTTGCGCCGGGGCGTTGGGTGGAAGTGGGCGACCCATGGCTCGGGCCGGACACTCACGGCTGCAGCACGACCCCGGGCCTGCAAACGGGGCGCTCGGTGGAAATGGACCCGGAAACCATGAAGCTGGCGTTGCGCATTACTTTTGGCGATGAAGACAACATGAGTGACCTGTTGCGCAAAGTGCCGCGACGGCCGTGGTATGCGCGGCATTTGAAGGTCAAGGGATGGCCGGTTTAAGCAGATAGACCGCGTTATCGTTTTTTCGCGAGCAGGCTCGCTCCCACATTAGTCCTGCGAACACAGGTCCAGTGTGGGAGCGAGCCTGCTCGCGATAGCAATCTCAATGTTCACACTGAGCTAAAGGACTTGCCACCCCCCACCCAACGCCTTGTACAGCGCAATACTGGCCTGCAACCGCGACAATCTCAGTTGCACATTCAGATCCTGGGCGGCATACAGCGTGCGCTGGGTTTGCAGGACCGTGAGCAGGTCTTCGGCGCCGGCCTGGTAGCGGCTCTGGGCGATGTCGAAAGCGGTCTGCGCCTGGCTCAGTTCTTCCCCTTGCCACTGACGTTGTTCGTCCAGCCCGTGAATGCTGTTGAGCGCTTTTTCCACATCGGCAAAGCCATTGATGATTGCCCCGCGATAGGTTTCCAGCAGTTCCTGTTGACGCGCCGTGGCTTTGTCGCGGGTGGCGCTGAGGCGACCATTGTTGAAGACCGGCGCCACCAGCCCCGAGGACAGGTTGTAAAAGGTGGTGCGCAACAAATCCGAGGCCAGGTCGGCGCCGGTGCCCAGGCTGGCGGTGAGCGTCAGGGTGGGCAGCATCGCCGCGCGGGCGACGGTCACATCGGCCTGGGCGGCGGCGAGTTTGGCTTCGGCGCTGGCGATGTCCGGGCGGCGGCTCAACAGTTCACTGGGCACGCCGCTGGCAATCTGCGGCCAATGCAATTGATCGAACGGCTGCTCCGTCAGTGTCAGCGCCTGCACCGGTTGGCCGAGCAGGGCGGCGAGGGTGATCCGCGCTTCCCGGGCCTGTTGCTGCACCAGCGGCAGTTTGCGTTGCTGTTCGGCCACCAGGCTTTTTTGCTGAGCCAGTTCCAGCGCGGTGGCGCTGCCAGCGTCGTAACGGGTCTGCACCAATCGCAGCACGCTTTGGGCGTTGGCCAGGTTCAGCTCGGCGATCCGTTGCTGTTCACGTAACGACAAGGCCTGGGTGTAGCTGTTGGCCACGCCGCTTTGCAAGGTCAGCTCCACGGTGGCCCGATCGAACTCGCTGGCCTGCAAGCCGAGCAGGGCGCTGTCCCGGGCCGCCCGTTTGCCGCCCCAGAAATCGATTTCATAGCTGGCGCTCAGCGCGGCATCGTAATAATCCAGCGAGCGATTGTTGGGGTTGACGTCCAGTTGGCTATACCCCTTGCCATGCAGCAAGCGTTGACGATTGGCGTTGAGGCCAGCCTTGAGTTCGGGCAGCAGCGGGGCACCGGCGATGGTGGCGCTGGCCTGGGCTTGTTGCACCCGGGCGACGGCGGCAGCCAGGTCATGGCTGCCCACACTGGCCTGTTCGATCAGGCGATTCAGTTGTGGGCTGCCGAACTGCATCCACCATTGCCGATTGCTGTGTGCAGCGGCCGCGGTGTTCGGCGATTGCCAGGCAGCGGGTGGTTGCAGGCCACTGTCGGGGCGCGGCGCAGGGTTGCTGCAGGCGGCCAGCAACAGGCTGGCCGCCAGAAGGGTCAGGGGCACTTTCATAGGTCGATCATTCACTGGTAAGGGCCGTGACCGGATCGAGCCGGGCAGCCTTGCGGGCAGGCATGAAGCCGAAGATGACACCGGTGACCAGGGCGCAGCCGAAGGCGCCGAGCACGGCGAACAACTGGAACGCGACCGCGACGTTGCTCAGCAGCAGCACGCCACCGACCAGCAGCGCCAGGCCGATCCCGGCGACACCGCCGACCACCGAGAGCATCACCGCCTCGGTGAGAAACTGGCGCAGGATGTCGCGCTGACGGGCGCCGGTGGCCATGCGAATACCGATTTCCCGGGTGCGTTCGCGCACCGTCATCAGCATGATGTTCATGACGCCGATGCCGCCGACCAGCAGCGAAATCGCCGCAATCGAACCGAGCATCAATGACAGCGTGCCCTGGGTGCGGGCCTCGGCCTGGATCATCGCGGCGTTGTTGGTCAGCTCGAAATCGCGCTTGCCGTTGTGCTCGCGCAGCATCGTTTGTTCGATCGCCTGCTCGGCCTCCTTGACCTTGTGCGCATCCTTGGCGGCGATCACCACATACTCGGGGTTGCGACTGCCAAACAGACGCACACTGGCGGCCGAGTAGGGCACGGCGATGCGGTTGTCGCTGTCGGAGTCGCCGGAACTGGAACCTTTTTCGGCCAGCACGCCGAGCACCTGAAACGGCACGTTTTCGATCAGGATGTACTGGCCGATCGGGTCGCTCAGGTCTTTGAACAGCTTCTCCCGGACCTTGTGGCCGATCACCGCGACCGCGGCGGCGCTGTCTTCATCGGCCTGGGTGAAATAGCTGCCCTGAACCACCGGCCAATTGAAAATGCTCGGGAAGTTGGTGTCGTTGCCGCCCACATAGGCGGTGTGATCGGCGTTGCCGAAACGCACACCGGCCGTCGAGCCGTTGACCGGCATGATCCGCTGCACCTGGGGCAGGTTGGCGAGCGCGGTGACGTCGTTGAGGGTAATGATTCCGGGCGGTGTACGCGGATTGGGCGCGGCGCCGCTGAGGTAAATGATGTTGGAGCCAAAGGCGCCCATCTGCGCCATTACCTGTCGCTTGCTGCCTTCGCCCACCGCCAGCATCACCACCACCGACGCGACGCCAATGACAATCCCCAGCAGCGTCAGGGCGGTGCGGAAGCGATTGATCCACATCACGCGCCAGGCCGCCTGAATCGCGTCCAGCAGTTCGCCTTTCCAGGCGCCATTGGGCTCGCTGCCGGCGCTCAGGCGCTGGCGCAGGTCCACGGCTTGCAGCGCGCCGGGACGGGCCGTGCGCGGGGCGGCCGAGGGATGGGTGGCGGTGTCACTGATGATCAGGCCGTCGCGGATCTCGATGACCCGATTGGCGCGCCTGGCTACTTCGCGGTCGTGGGTGATCAGGATCACCACATGCCCCTGACTGGCCAGTTCATCGAGCAGGCTCATGACTTCGGCGCCGCTGTGGCTGTCGAGGGCGCCGGTGGGTTCGTCGGCGAGGATGATGTGTCCGCCGTTCATCAAGGCGCGGGCGATCGACACTCGTTGTTGCTGGCCACCGGAGAGCTGGTGCGGACGGTTGCCGGTGCGCGAACCCAGGCCGAGGCGCTCGAGCAGGGCCGCCGCGCGGGCATGGCGTTCGACCGCCGGGGTGCCGGCATAAATGGCTGGCATCTCGACGTTTTCCTGGGCCGATCCGGACGGGATCAGGTGATAGCCCTGAAACACGAAGCCGAAGGCCTCGCGCCGTAACCACGCCAGTTCGTCACTGCCCAGGCCGGCGACGTTTTCCCCGGCGAACAGGTAGTCGCCGCTGGTAGGGCGGTCGAGACAGCCGAGGATGTTCATCAGGGTCGATTTGCCGGAGCCGGAAGCGCCGACGATGGCGACAAATTCGCCGGCATGGATCGACAGGTCGATGCCGCGCAGCACTTCCACCAAGGGGCTGTCGCCACCGCCGTAGGCTTTGCGGATCTGTCGCAGGTCAATCAGGGGCGTTTGCATTCAGCCTCCGCTGCCGGTGGGCGGAGCACTCAGCACGTGATCGCCTTCCGCCAGCCCGTCGAGAATCTGCGTACGTAACCGGTCGCTGATCCCGGTCCGAACCTCGCGGCGCTGAACCTCGCCGTTAGCTGCTACTACTTGCGCCACTTGGCGATCCGCCGCGGTGCCGTTTTGCAGGGCCGCGGTGGGCACCGTCAGTACGTTCTGCGCCTGCCGGGCGACGAAAAATACCTGGGCGGTCATGTCGGTCATCAAGGCGTTGTCGGCGTTGTCGACATCCAGCAACACGGTGTAGAGCACCACCCGTTCACTGCCGCTGCGACCGCTGGTGGGGTTGCCACCCTGGGCCTGTTCGAGCGGGCGTGGCGGCACTGGCAAAATCTGCCGCACGGTGCTGCTCCAGCGCCGGCTGCCACCGCTGAGCGTGGTGAACCAGGCGGTCATGCCGGGTTTGACCTGGCCGATATCGGCCTCCGAAACCTCGGCCCATACGGTCATCGGTGACAACTTGGCAATGCGCAATATCAGCGGCGTTTGCTGTTGTGCGTTGAGCGTCTGGCCTTCCCGGGCGCCGACGGCGACCACCGTGCCGGACATCGGCGCGTAGATCCGCGTGTAACCCAGCTCCGCTTCATCGCTGCGCAAACTGGCCTGGGCTTGACGAATCTGCGCCTGGAACCTGTCGATGCGCGCTTGGGTCGCCCGCACTTCGGCGCGGGCGGTTTGCACATCTTCTTCGCGGGTCGCGCCGCCGGCCTTGAGGTTTTGCTGGCGCTGATACTTTTGCTGCGCCAGGTCGTGCTGGGCGCGCTGCTCTTGCAACTGAGCCTTTAGGTTGTCGATGGAAAAGCGCCCGGCGTCGAGTTTGGCTTTCTGGGTAGAAGGGTCGATCTCCACCAGCAGTTGGCCTTCCTTGATCTGATCGCCGGCCTCGACATGAATCTTCTGGATCTGCCCGGACGCCTGGGCGCCGACGTCGACGTAACGTCGCGGTTGCAGGGTGCCGAGGGCGGTCACGCTGTTTTCGATATCGGCGCGGGTCACGGCGGCGGTGGCAAGTTTTTCACGCCCCGGCGGGATCACTTGCCAGGCGGCCAGGGCCACGGCGGGGATCAGGCACAAAGCGACAAGCAGGGCGCGTCGGGTGGGGCGGGGACGTTTCATGCGGGGTTCCAGCCGGTGAAAATCGGCCCGTCGCTCGGCGAACGCGGCAGTGACCGGCGCCGCTGAACGCTGTCGGTGGACCGACAGACACGGGAAGCTGTCCTGTAAACGAGAACCCCTGAGCAGAATTTAAGCCTTGATACATGGGGTTACAGGACGACAAATGAGGTTATTTCTCAGGCAAATGGATCCAGTGCTTTAAATCTATATGAGAATTACTATAAATTACGCCCCTTGCGCGCTGCCATCATCGTGCCGCCATCTCTTTTATGGCGCACTCTTTATGGCACAGATTGGCCCAAGAACCGGGAGTCATGTTGGAAAACTACTATCGCGAGCTGGTGTGTTTCCTGAACGCCAAGCTAGGCAACCGTCAGGTGGCCGAAGATGTGGTGCATGACGCTTATCTGCGGGTACTGGAGCGTTCCAGTGACACGCCGATCGAACAACCCCGGGCGTTTCTTTATCGCACCGCGCTCAATCTGGTGATCGACGACCACCGACGCAATGCCTTGCGGCAGGTCGAATCCCTGGATGTGCTCGACAGCGAAGAGCGCTACTTCACGCCATCCCCCCACAACAGCCTCGATCACGGTCAACGCCTGGACATGCTCCAGCGCGCGCTGGCGGAGTTGCCACGGCTGTGTCGCGAGAGTTTTCTGTTGCGCAAGATCGATGGCTTGTCGCACCCGGAAATCGCCGAGCACCTGGGTATTTCCCGGGCGCTGGTGGAAAAGCACATCGTCAATGCGATGAAGCATTGCCGGGTGCGCATGCGCCAGTGGGACGCCCACTGATCGGCACGTTTAGTCGTAATTCTGTTCACTTAAGCGGATGAAATGATTCTGTGGCGAGGGAGCTTGCTCCCGCTGGGCTGCGCAGCAGCCCTCTTTTGTGAGCGCTTCGCACTCAAGCGGGAGCAAGCTCCCTCGCCACAAGGATTCAGGCAAGCCTTAAGTGAACAGCATTACCGTTTAATCAGGCCTCGTTAAATTTTTTTTCATTGTCCTCGTTTCTATTCAACAGACGATCTGCTGCCGAACAAGGCCGGTCAGGTCACCCAGGCGTTATCCCCGCTGGTCCGGGGTTCATCCAGAGGACACTGGAAATGACACAGGCAATTGCATCGCCCATCGTTCACGACCTGATCGGCGTCGGTTTCGGCCCTTCGAACCTGGCTCTGGCCATCGCCCTGCAAGAGCGCGGGCCGAGCCAGGGCGAGCTGGATGTGCTGTTTCTCGACAAGCAGGCGGACTACCGCTGGCACGGCAACACCCTGGTCACCCAGAGCGAACTGCAGATTTCCTTTCTCAAGGATCTGGTGACGCTGCGTAACCCGACCAGCCCGTATTCCTTCGTCAATTACCTCAAGCACCACGGTCGTCTGGTGGACTTCATCAACCTTGGCACCTTCTATCCGTGCCGCATGGAGTACAACGACTACCTGCGCTGGGTCGCCGGGCAATTTACCGAGCAGAGCCGCTATGGCGAGGAAGTGCTGGCCATCGAACCGGTGCTGCACCAGCAGCAGGTCGAAGCGCTGCGGGTGATTTCGCGTGATATGCAAGGTCTGCAGCATGTGCGCACCACCCGTTCGGTGGTGGTCAGCGCCGGCGGTACACCGCGCATTCCCGAAGCGTTCAAGGCACTCAAGGATGACGGCCGGGTGTTCCACCACTCCCAGTATCTGGAGCGCATGGCCAAGCAGCCGTGCGTGAACAACCAACCGATGAGCATCGCGATCATCGGCGGCGGGCAGAGTGCGGCGGAAGCCTTCATCGACCTCAACGACAGCTTCCCGTCGGTGCAGGTGGACATGATCCTGCGTGGCTCGGCCCTGAAGCCGGCCGATGACAGCCCTTTCGTCAACGAAGTGTTCTCGCCGGAGTTCACCGACCTGGTGTTCCAGCAGGCCAGCAGCGAACGCGAGCGTCTGGTCAACGAGTACCACAACACCAACTATTCGGTGGTGGACATCGACCTGATCGAACGCATCTACGGCATCTTCTATCGCCAGAAGGTCTCGGGCATCGCACGTCATGCGTTCCGCACGCTGACCACGGTCGAGAAAGCCACCGCCACCGAGCGCGGTATCGAACTGGCGGTGCGCAACAACGCCACCGGTGAAGTCACCGTTCGCCATTACGACGCCGTGGTGCTGGCCACCGGTTACGAGCGTCAGATGCACCGCAAACTGCTGGCACCGCTGGAACAGTACCTGGGCGATTTCGAGGTCGATCGCCACTACAAACTGATCACCGACGAGCGCTGCAAGGCCGGCATCTACATGCAGGGCTTCTGCCAGGCCAGCCACGGTTTGAGCGACACCTTGCTGTCGATCCTGCCGATCCGCGCCGATGAAATCGCCGGCTCGCTGTATGACCATGGCAAGTCGCGTGGGCATGGCCGGTCGGTGATGGATTTGTTGTTGGCCACTGCCAGCTAAATCTTCGGCGCCTGCCAGGCCGCCATCGCGGGCAAGCCCGCTCCCACAGTTTGATCTTCAATCACCCAAGTGGTGTTCACTGAAGATCCCTGTGGGAGCGGGCTTGCCCGCGATGGGGCCCTCAAAAGCACCACAAATCTTGAATCCTGAACCCTTCTGACTAACTCCGCACTGCAACTGCGCGGCGAATCCCGGCCCGTCCCTGAGAGCCATGTACTGAAGGGATAAGTGACACAGCTTTTAGGAAACGTCCTACAGAACGCTTCATGGCTCTTGCGTAGTCTTGCCGCCTCACTCATCAGGCATTGACCTGGAGGCACGCGATGACGAACAAAACCTTGCGTATCCTGATCGCCGACGAACAGCATTTTCATCGAATGAAAACCGAGCGGTTGTTCAATCAGCTCGGTTATTACCGGGTGGCACCGGTGCAAAGCCTTGCGGAGATGTTGACCCTGGTCGAGTACGGCTGCGAGCCATTTGATCTGGTCGTCATCAATGCCTCACTGGCAGGTGGGGTATTGGACCTGCCTGGGTTCTTCCTCGATAACCGTCAGGTTCGTCATGCCTTGATTTACGATGGTCGGCAGGTACAACTGCCGCCAACTCCTGTCGTTGGTGTTGAGCGGAAGATTCAGATAAGCCACTCGGCGCTGCCGGATTTTACGTCCATTCAACGGCTGATGACGCTCATCGACCCGCCTGCGTGTGAAGCTGCACCCTCCTTGAATCAAGAGCGATATCGGCAACGGATCGGTTGATTTTCGGGGCTACCGTTCGTCGGTACTATCACTTCTGTCAGGTACATTCTTTCTGCCTTCCATGCAAAAGTCTTAGCGCAGCCGTTGCGTCCGGTTCGTGGTCATCCGGCGTACATTCGTGCGCAATCGTCAGGTCTTTGCACAGGGAGTTGTCATGAAGTCAGTGCTGATTGTGGACGATCATCCGGTGGTACGCGCCGCAGTCAAAATCGTACTGGAGAAGGAGGGCTTCAAACGGATTCATGAGGCTGTCAGCGGTAGCGAGGCGCTGTCGATGCTCCGGGAGCATTCACCCACGTTGATGGTGCTGGATCTGGTCATGCCCGAAGGCGATGGGCTGGAGCTTCTGGACCGGATCAGTACCAGTGATTGGTCATGTCAGGTACTGGTTTTTACGTCCCTGGATCCGCTGTTTTTTCAAGAGCGTTGCATGCGCGCCGGAGCCATGGCGTATGTCTCCAAGACCAACGTCCTGAGTCAATTGCAAAAGGCCGTGCATGCGGTGATGACTGGTTACACCTATTTCGCACGACTGCCTTCGGGTTCGCAGAACCCCCTGCAAAGCAGCGAAAAACAGATGATCGACAAACTCTCCAACCGTGAATTGAGCATCCTGCAATACCTGGCCCGGGGTATGACCAACAAGGCGATCGGCGAGCTTATGCACTTGAGCCACAAGACGGTCAGCACCTACAAGACTCGCTTGATCGAAAAGCTCGGGGTGAACGCAGCGGTGCACTTGCGAGACTTCGCCAAGCGTAATCGTTTGATCTGAATGACCCCGACCATGCGCATATTTCTGTCGGCCTTGGCACTGAGCCTTTTAGCGCAATTATCCGCGGCGATGGCCGACGAGCCGCAGCGGTTGCAATTGCTGGGTCGCTCCAGCGTGGAGGGTTTTCAGGTCACGCTGGATCAAAGAGACTGGCAATGGCTACGCGATAAACGGGCTCTGCGCCTCGGGGTGACGGGGGCGGATTACCCGCCGTTCGAAGTGACGCGCCACCGCGATGAGCTGGAGGGCATCACGGCTGATTACGCCGAGCTGCTGGGGCAACTGCTGCACGTCAAGATCGACGTGTTGCGTTATGCCTCTCGCGAGGCAGCCATGGACGCCCTGAAACGTCATGAGCTGGATCTGCTCGGGACCTCGAATAACTTCGAAGCGACCGACCCCGCGCTGACCCGGTCCCGAGCCTATGCCGAAGATCAGCCGATGCTGGTCACTCGACTGGACGAGCGAATGCCTGTCGATCTTGCCGGCAAACGTATCGCCATGGTCGAAGACTATCTGTCAGCCCAGACGGTGGAGGCCTTCTACCCCGACGCGACCTTGCAGCGCTATCCCTCGGCACTCGATGCGCTCGGAGCGGTAGCGTTCGGGCCGGACGATGTGTACCTCGGCGACTTCATCAGCGCCAATTACCTGATCAACAATAACTACCTCAACAATGTCCATCTGGCGGGGCCTTCCGGTCTGGATGCCAATCCGTTCGGCTTCGCGTTGGCGAAGGACAATCCGCGTCTCAAAAGCATCATCGACAAGGCTCTGGCAGCGATTCCGATGGACCAGCGCGCGGTCATCGAGGTGCGCTGGAGTGCCGGCAGGGCCAATACGGCGGGGCAACAGCCGGTGCGTTTGAGCCCCAGTGAACAACGCTGGCTGGACCGGCATCCGACGGTCACTGTCGGCGCGATCGACAACTTTGCTCCGCTGACGTTCTACGATGCCCAAGGCCGGCTCAGCGGGTTGACGGCGCAGTTGCTGACGCTGATCAGCCAACGCAGCGGTGTGACCTTTCAGGTGCAACGCGGCCACTCTCTGGACCGGCAAATCGAGCAACTCCAGGACGGCGAGATCGATCTATTACCTGTGGTCACCCCCAGTACCGAGCGTGAAGACACGTTGCTCTTTACCCGCGCCTACCTCAGCAATCCATTTGTACTGGTCAGTGCAACGACGACGGGCAGCCCCAGGACGCTGGACGATCTGGCCGGTAAACGCCTGGCGATTTATCGCGGTCATCCGTTGTTCGGGTTCATGCAGGCCCGGGCGCCGCAGGTGCGCCTGGTCGAAGTGAAAAGCCCGGCCGAGGGTATGGAATGGGTGATCAAGGGGCAGGCTGATGCGACGCTCAGTTCATTGATCGTCGCCCGTTACCTGATCGCTCGGCATTACCGTGATCGTCTGCGCGTCAGCAGCACCGTGGGCGATCAACCCGCCCGAATCGCCTTGGCCACGCACCGCGGCGCGCAAGAGTTGCACTCGATTCTGAACAAGGCATTGCTGAGCATTTCGCCTCAGGAAATGGACGATCTGGTGGCTCGCTGGAGCAATGACGTGGTGCTGGATGACAGCTATTGGCTGCGTCACCGCAAGAGTATTTTTCAGGCCTTTGCCGTGGCTGGCGCCTTGCTGTTGTTCGCCTTTGGCTGGATCGCCTGGCAGCGCCGACAGATCCGCCAGCGCCAGCAATGGTTGCAGCAATTGCAGGACGCCAAAAACGAGGCGGACGATGCCAACCGCGCCAAAACCACCTTTCTGGCGACCATGAGTCATGAGATTCGCACGCCAATGAACGCCCTGATCGGCATGCTTGAATTGGCCCTCAAACGTGCCGACGAGGGCGTCACCGACCGTTTCGCCATTGAGTTGGCGTCCGGTGCCGCACAACAATTGCTGGCGCTGATCGGTGACATTCTGGACATCGCCCGTATCGAGTCCGGGCATTTATTCCTGACACCTGAGCGCGCCAATCTACGGGGGCTGGTGGAATCGGTGTGTCGGGTTTTCGAAGGCCTTGCACGGCAGAATGAGCTGGCGTGGCGCATCGATCTGGATGAACACAGCGACTGCGACGTGTTGATCGACCCCACCCGTTTCAAGCAGGTGCTGTCCAATCTGCTGAGCAACGCCATCAAGTTCACCCGTGAAGGTGAGATCAGCCTGACGCTGCGGGTGACGCCCGTTACGCCGGGGCATCTGGCGGTCAGTGTGCGCATTGAGGACACCGGCATCGGCATCAGCGACGTCGACCGGCAACGGCTATTCAGCCCGTTCGCACAAGCCAGCAATAACCGGCAATCGGCTCGCGGCGGCTCCGGGTTGGGCCTGGTGATCAGCCGCACTTTGTGCGAAATGATGGGCGGTCGGTTGCAACTCGACAGCGTGCTCGGGCAAGGCACGCGGGTGGACATCAATCTTGAGCTGATCGCATTGCAACCGTTGTCTTCCATTGAGGCAGTGGATAGCGGGTTGCAGACGCAGACGCGGCCACTGACGATTCTGGTGGTCGATGATCACCCGATTAATCGGCTGTTATTGTCATGGCAACTGTGTGATCTGGGGCATCACGTTATGCAGGCTGCGGATGGCGAGCGAGGACTTGAGCTGTGGCAGGAGCATGAGTTCGATCTGGTGGTTACCGACTGCAATATGCCCAGACTCAGTGGTTATGAACTGACGGGGGCAATCCGCGATGAAGAGCGCGCCCAGGGATTACCGCCGACGCTGATTCTGGGCTTTACCGCCAATGCGCAACCCGAGGAAAAAGTCCGCTGCCTGGAGGCAGGTATGGACGATTGCCTGTTCAAACCCATCCTGCTGGCGGATTTGAGCGCATGGTTGGCGTCCAGGTTTGTGAGCGAATTGCCAGAGGCGCTCGAAGAGCAACCCGGGCCCGAGATGGATTTGAGTGGCCTGGAGCAGTACGTCGGTGCGGACCGCACGTTGCTTGATCACCTGGTGCGCGAACTGATCGTGACCAATCGGGCTGATCGGGAGAACCTGCTTCAAGCGCGCGGCAATCGCCATGTTCTGCGAGACCTGGCGCACCGTATCAAGGGCAGTGCGCGCATGGTCCGGGCGGCACGCTTGATCAGGAGCTGCGAGCATCTGGAGCATGTCATCGACAAAGCTGACCCGGCGGCGGTTGATGAAGCTATCGACCAGTTGCAGCACGCGATGTCATCGTTGGACAAGCATTTGAACCAAGGCTAACGGGAAGATCTTTTGATCTTTTCAAGCAATATCGCTATGGCTGAATTCCTCCCCCAGAAAGTCGATCAAGGTCCGCACCGATGGCAGCAATCCGCGTCGTGAGGGGAAGATCGCATGCACGATCCCGCACTTGGGTGTCCAGCCTGGCACCAGCTCCACCAGTCGGCCGGCGGCAATGTCATCACGCACTACCACACTGGGCAGGTGGGCGATGCCGATGCCGGCGAGCACCGCGTGACGCAAGGCCAGCAAGTCGTCGGTGACCATCCGCGGGGTATGACGAATCAGCGCGCTGGCACCGTCGGCACCGAACAATTCCCACTGATATTCACGCTGCGCGCCACCCCAATGCACGCTCGGCAGGCCACTGAGGTCGGCCGGCGTGGCCGGTGACGACAAATGCTGCAAAAACGCCGGACTGCCCACCAGGCACTGGGTGCTGTTGCCCAGTACCTTCATCACCATGTCGGTGTTTTCCAGCGGTGGAAAGCGCACCCGCAGGGCGATGTCGAACCCCTCATGAATCAGATCGACCCGGCGGTTGGTGCTTTCGATGAACAACTCCACCAACGGGTATTTGAGCATGTAGCGGGTGAGCATCGGGCCGACCCAGGTATTCAGCAACGCCGTCGGGCAACTGATGCGCACCAGGCCCTGGGGTTCGGAGCGATTGCGTTCGATCAGTTCGGCGGCGCTTTCGGCTTCCACCCGCATGGCCAGGCAGCGCTGGTAATAAGCCTGGCCGATTTCGGTCAATGAGCAATGCCGGCTGGTGCGGTGCAGCAGCCGCACGCCGAGGCGTTCTTCGAGCTCGGCGATGCGTCGGCTGAGCTTGGATTTGGGCATGTCCAGCGCACGCCCGGCGGGGGCGAAACCGCGGTGTTCCACCACCTGAGTGAAGTAGTACAGGGTGTTGAGGTCTTCCACCATCGTTCTCCAAATAGAACGCTAAGGCTGATTTTTGCAGTCTAGCGCACAAAAGGCGCCGGTTTTAAGCTTTGTCCATCGCGTCACACAACAGATTTGGAGGAAAAGATGAAAAACATCATCGGTGTCTACACCAGCCCACGAACCCATTGGGTCGGCGACGGTTTTCCGGTTCGTACGCTGTTTTCCTACGACAACCTGGGTAAACACATCAGCCCGTTTCTGCTGCTGGATCACGCCGGTCCCGCCGAATTCACCCCGACCACCGAGCGTCGTGGCGTTGGTCAGCATCCGCACCGTGGTTTCGAAACCGTGACTATCGTTTACAAGGGCGAAGTGGAACACCGCGACTCCACCGGCAGCGGCGGCAAGATCGGTCCCGGCGACGTGCAATGGATGACCGCAGCCTCGGGGATTCTTCATGAAGAGTTCCACTCCGAAGGTTTCGCCAAGCGCGGCGGCACCCTGGAAATGGTGCAGCTGTGGGTCAACCTGCCGGCCAGGGACAAGATGGCCGAGCCCGGTTACCAGACGATTCTCGACGGTGACATTCCGAGCCTCCCGCTCAAGAACAATACTGGCAGCTTGCGCCTGATCGCCGGTGAGTTCGACGGCCGTAAAGGCCCGGCGCGGACCTTCACGCCAATCGACGTTTGGGATATTCGCTTGAACGCCGGCAAGTTGCTGACCCTGGACCTGCACGAAGGGCGCAACACGGCACTGGTGGTGCTGCGTGGCACGGTTCAGGTCAATCAAAAGGAACTGGTGCGAGAAGGGCAATTGGCGTTGTTCGAGCGCGACGGCGATCAGCTCAGTCTGGAAGCCAATAACGACGCCGTGGTGCTGCTGCTCAGCGGCGAGCCGATCGACGAACCCATCGTCGGCCACGGCCCGTTCGTGATGAACACCGAGCAAGAGATTCACCAGGCCTTTGCCGACTTCCAGTCGGGTCGGTTCGGCCGGATGAGTGATTGAAATCATTGTTGTAGCGCTATGGCGTGCCGGGCTTGGCTGACAACGCATGCCTGGTCACGTTGAAACGAAAAAACAGAGTTCACTTACGCCGGCCCGTTCGGCATCGATAAAAAGCGAGGATTACCCCATGACTACTTCCTACAAACGTCTCGACAAAGATAACGCCGCCGTTCTGCTGGTCGATCACCAGGCGGGTTTGCTTTCTCTGGTGCGCGACATCGATCCGGACCGTTTCAAGAACAACGTGCTGGCCTTGGCCGACCTGGCCAAGTACTTCAAGCTGCCAACGATTCTGACCACCAGTTTCGAAACCGGCCCCAACGGCCCACTGATGCCGGAACTCAAGGCACTGTTCCCGGACGCGCCGTACATCGCTCGCCCTGGCCAGATCAATGCCTGGGATAACGAAGACTTCGTCAAGGCGATCAAAGCCACTGGCAAGAAGCAACTGATCATCGCCGGTGTGGTAACCGAAGTCTGCGTGGCGTTCCCGGCGCTGTCGGCCCTGGCCGAAGGTTTTGAGGTGTTCGTGGTGACCGATGCTTCCGGCACGTTCAACGAACTGACCCGTCAATCGGCGTGGGATCGCATGTCTTCCTCCGGCGCCCAGCTGATGACCTGGTTTGGCCTGGCCTGTGAGCTGCATCGCGACTGGCGCAACGACGTGGAAGGTCTGGCGACCCTGTTCTCCAACCACATCCCGGACTACCGCAACCTGATGACCAGCTACAACACCCTCACCAACAGCAAGTAAACCCTGGCAGCACATACACACATAACCTGTGGGAGAGGGCTTGCCCGCGATAGCGGTCGATCAGTCAACATCACATTGACTGATCAATTGCCATCGCGGGCAAGCCCGCTCCCACAGTGTTTTGTGTTGTTCTGAAGACATCAAATCCTCCTACACTGTGCTCATCCGTACTATTGCTGGAGTCGCTCGATGCTGTCACTGCTCACCGATCACCCGTTGCTCAGCGCGCTGATTCTGATCCTGATCGATCTGGGATTGTGGCGTTTGATCACCGCCAGCGGCAGCAATTGGAAACTGGTCGTGCGGCTGGTGATTTTCGCGCTGTTCAGCATGCTGCTGTTCAACGAAGGCATGAACCCCATGGAGACGGCGCCCTGGGTCGACAACGTCCCGCTGCACCTGGCGGCCACCGGTTTGCAGATCGGCTGGTGGCTGTTTGGCGCGCGCACTCTGACGGTGCTGATCGGTGCGGTGATGATGCAACGGGTCGGGCACACCGGGCGCTTGCTGCAGGATTTGCTTGGCGCGGTGATCTTCCTGATCGCGATTATCGCCGCCCTCGCGTACGTACTCGATCTGCCGGTAAAGGGCGTGCTGGCTACGTCCGGAGCGTTGGCGATTATCGTCGGCCTGGCCTTGCAAAGCACCCTCAGCGACGTGTTCTCCGGGATCGTCCTCAACACCACCAAACCCTATCAACTGGATGACTGGATCTCCATCGACGGCACCGAAGGCCGGGTCATCGACATCGACTGGCGCGCGACGCGCCTGCAAACGGCCCAGGGCAGCATGGCGGTGATCCCCAACTCACTGGCAGCCAAGGCCAAGATCATCAACTTCAGCCGGCCCAGTGACATTTTCGGCGTCTCCGTCAGCTTGCAACTGAGCCCGCACGCACGTCCACAAACGGTGATCGACGCGTTGGAACGGGCGATGCAAGGATGCCGCTATCTGTTGAATAAACCGGCGCCATGCGTAGCGTTGAAAGGCTCAAGCGCCACGGGCGTGGAATACGAAATCAGTGGTTTCGTCGTCTCGATGGACCAGAAACGCATGGTTCGCAATCTGCTGTTCGACCTGGCGTTCCGGCACTTGCAAGCCAGCGGTGTCAGCCTGTTGTCGAACGTCGAACCGAATGCACCTGCCAACCTGTCGCGGCCACGAGCACTGCTGGACGCCTCGAACATTTTCTCGACCCTGCGTCAGGAAGAGAAAGAAACCTTCAGTCAGAACATGAAACTGCAAACTTTCCGCCCCGGTGAAATGATCCTGCCGGCGGGGGAGGTCAGCGATCATTTGTTCATCATCGAATCCGGCGTCGTGTCGGTGGAGCTGAGCCGCGGCGGGGTCAAGTTCGAAACCGGGCGCATGGGGCCGGGCGAGGTGATCGGCGAGGGCGGGATTTTGTCCAATACGGCGATGCCGGCAGACTTTATCGCCAAGACGGTCTGCAGCTTGTACCGAATCGAGAAGGAATACCTCCAACCGTGCCTGGATGCGCGGCATGACATCGGCGAAGCGATGAAGGCGTTGCTGGATTTCCGCTTAAACAAGGCTCAGACACTGATTCAGGAAACACCCAAGGTGGTGGAGAAGAAAGGGTTTTTGCAGTGGTTGCGCAAGCGTAGCGGCTGATGTGTTGGTTGCCTGTTCCGGCCCTTCGCGAGCAGGCTCGCTCCCACATTTGATCTTCAGTGAACACAGGTTTTGTGTCCGGCGAAGATCTAATGTGTGTGCGGGCTTGTTCGCGAAGGGGCCAGAAGAGTCACCCCAATCCAGTGGTCCATTGGCATCCTCAACTTCCCAATAATTGGCTATTTGTTCAACGGCAGGTCCGCATTAACGTAGCGCCAACCCCACCCGTAATTGGAGCTCACCATGCAACCTCGTATCGATTTCTACACCGCCTCCCCGGACGGTCTCAAAGCCATGATGGCCCTGGAAGCCGCCGTCTCGAAGCTGCCCCTGGAAAAGTCGCTGATCGAACTGGTGAAGCTGCGCGCTTCGCAGATCAACGGCTGCGCCTTTTGCATCGACATGCACACTGCCGATGCCATCAAGGGCGGGGAAACTCCACGCCGACTGTTCGCCGTGACGGCCTGGCGCGAGGCACCGTTCTTCACTGATCGTGAACGGGCGGCTCTGGCCTGGACCGAATCCCTGACCCAACTGAGCCTGACCCATGCCCCGGATGAGGACTATGCGCTGCTCAGCGCCGAGTTCAGTCCCAAGGAAATGGTCGACCTGACCGTGGCGATTTCCACCATTAACAGCTGGAACCGCCTGGCCGTGGGCTTTCGCAAAATGCCTCAGGTGTAACGCCCTGGCATTTCTAATGCCAATCAGTTAAGGAGTTGAACACCGCAGCCCCTGTGGGAGCGAGCCTGCTCGCGATAGCGACGGGTCAGCCAACATTGATGCTGAATGTACCGCCGTCATCGCGAGCAGGCTCGCTCCCACCTGGATTACGCGTTATTGAGTCGCTGTTAATCAGCGAATCTCCCTACAGCTATTTCCACCTTTCCCGACTTCTTTCCTGATCGATCCCCCGCAAAGTCCCCGCGCCTAATTTTCTGCGCGAGGGATTGCTGATGCCTGACCCGATTTTTCACTCCACTTCATGCCGTTCAGTGCGTTGATGGAGCACATCGCCCGCATCGAGCAGGAACTCGACAGCTTCCCGCACACCCTCTCGCTCTATCGCGAACAGCTCAATCACTGGCTCAGCCAGGCCGCCGACCAGGCCAGCCATGTGGCGGATCTGCCATCGCTGATGGGCATGGAACGGATCATTTGGTTCGGCAATGTCAGCACCGCTGTGAGCAGTGGCGACGACGACTTTATCTCCACTGTCGTCCAGTGCCCGAAAGGCGGGATTCTGGAAATCGAGAGCAAGTTCGAATCGGTTTACGACATTCCGTTGGGGAACATTCAGGTCGATGTGATTGCCATGGATGGGGGTAAGTCGACGCCGGTCACGCTCGATGAAAACGGCAAGGGAACGTTCCGAGGGGAAGAGGGTAAGTTCTACCGCGTTCATGTCCAGGGTGAAGTTGCACCCTCGAAAATCAATGACCTTTTTGATTCCTACAAAGGCCTGACCAACGAACTGGAGGGTTGGCTACGCAAGGAGTGGGAAGGATTTAAACCGCAATGGTCGCAATCGACATTTGCGGCCGTCGGTAACGGCATGCTGGCGGGCAGTTGGGCGGCGGTCATCGGTGTTTGGGACAGCCTCAGCCTGCTCTCGGACATTCTTCAGGATCCCCGCAAGTTCGTTGAACGGCTGGGCAGCGGCGCCGATGAGTTGGCCAGTCTTGCGCAGACAGCGCCGGAGGTCATGGCCAAAGTCCAGCTGCTGGCCAGTGACGAAGCGGCGCTCTGTTTACTGCTGCGTACCGCGACTCTCTGGCTGGAAATGCTCCCACCCAGCGAGATCGCCGGCAACGCGGCAGAGACGGCCAGCTACGTCATTGTCTCGGTGCTGATCGACATTCTGATTGCTTCAGCGCTGGCTTTCACGCGAGTCGGTCTACCCGCCGCCAAAGCCTATCTAACCGCTCGCGGGCTCAAATACGGGATGGGGCTGGCCAGTCTTGCGATGCGTTTCGTCGAGGCGACTTTCAATATCCTCAGCGCCTTCATGAAGTACGTCGACCAATACAAAGCCGTCGCCGCACGCGGTGTGGTCGCGGGTTTGAAAAAAGGTCGGATGCAACTGCGTTGGGATGCCAAACGCAACACCACGCTCAAGCAAAACGAACACCACGACGACTCCCCCGATCAAGCAAAAAACCCCAACGGTGACAGCGCCACTTGCGTGCCGTCCACCTGCAAGAACGGCTGCCCGGTGTCGATGGTCACCGGCGAAGAACTGCTGACCCTCACCGATGGTGCGCTGGACGGCATTCTGCCGTTCGACTTCACCCGGCTCTACCGCACCAGCGCCGTCGAGATCGACTGCGGGCTGGGCTTTGGCTGGAGTCATTCGCTCGCGCATCGACTGGAAATCGATGGCGATCAGGTCATCTGGATCGACCACGAAAACCGTCGCACCCCCTTCCCGCTGCCGAACAATGAACGCCCGGCGATCCACAACAGCCTCTCTCGCGCCGCGATTTATCTCGGCAATGACCCCGAGGAACTGATCCTCGCCCAAGCCGGCGACGACACGCGGTTCTACCACTTTCACCACGGTCGGCTGACGGCGATCAGCGACGCGTACGACAACCGCCTGCGCGTCACTCGCGACCGCCAGCAGCGCATCCAGCGCCTCGACAACGGCGCCGGCCGCGCCTTGCTGTTGCGTTATGACCGCGCGCATCTGATCGCCGTCGACTACCAGCGATTTGCTCCGGCCCAGACCCTCGCCGAGGCCTGGCACACCGAACAAACGCTGGCCAGTTACCGCTACGACGAACGCGATCAACTGATCGAAGCGAGCAACGCCGCGGGGGAAAGCGAGCGTTACGACTACGACGACCGGCACGTCATCCTGCAGCGGCAACTGGCCGGTGGCGCGAGTTTCTTCTGGGCGTGGGAACGCTCCGGCAAGGCGGCGCGTTGCGTTCGGCACTGGGCGTCGTTCGCGCAGATGGAGGCGCGCTATGTCTGGGATGACCAGGGCAGCGTCACCGTCCAGAACATCGACGGCAGCCAAGAGGTTTACCTTCATGACGACCGGGCGCGGCTGGTGCGCAAGGTCGAGCTGGACGGCGGCGAAAAGCTCAAGGCCTATGACGACCAAGGTCGGCTAATTGCCGAGCAGGATCCGCTCGGGGCTGTCACTGAATACCGTTACGACGAAGTCGGACGGTTGGTGGCGCTGATTCCACCGGAAGACGAGCCAACGGCCTACGAGTATCGCAACGGTTTCCTGCATGCACGCTATCGCGGCAAAGCGGTGTGGACCTATCAGCGCAATGCTCAGGGCGAAGTCACTGAAGCCACCGATCCCGACGGCCAGGTCACCTACTATCACTACGACGAAAAAGGTCAGCTGCTGTCGATCCGCTACCCGGACGCCAGCCGCCATGTGTTCGTCTGGAATGCCTTGGGGCAGCTGGTCGAGGAAACGCTGCCGGATGGCGGGCAGCGACGCTTTTCCTACGATGCGCTGGGGCGGCAGACGACCCGTCAGGACGAACACGGTGCACTCACACAGTACCAATGGGATGCGATTGGCCGACTGATTCAGACGACCCTTCCTACTGGCGCCAGCCGCGCCTATAGCTACAACGCCTACGGCAAGATCACCGCCGAACGCGATGAACTGGGGCGCATCACCCGTTACGAATACGTCGACGACCTGCACCTGGTCAGCCGCCGGATCAATCCCGATGGCACGCAACTGCGTTATCGCTACGACAACGCGCAGTTACAGCTGACGCAAATCGAAAACGAATCCGGCGAGAAATATCGCCTGGACTACACGCCGAACGGATTGATCCGACAGGAAACCGGTTTCGACGGCCGCCGCACCGCGTACGCCTACGACCTCAACGGCCACCTGCTGGAGAAAACCGAGTTCGGCGACGACGGCTCGCCGCTGATCACGGCCTATCAACGGGATTCGGCCGGACGCCTATTGGTCAAGACGCTGCCCGACGGCATCAGTGTCGAATACCGCTACGACTCGCTGGGCCGACTGACCAGCGTCGACGATGGCCACGACCATCCGCTGGAATTCGAGTACGACCAGCAGGATCGCCTGATCACCGAGCACCAAGGCTGGGGCACCTTGCGTTATGGTTACGACGCTTGCGGCCAGCTCAACCGCCTGCGCCTGCCGGACGGCAGCAAACTCGATTACCACCATGCCAAGGGCGGCGCGCTGACGGCCATCGACCTCAACGGCGCGCGGCTCACCACTCACCAGTTTGCCTTCGGACGCGAACAAAACCGTCAGCAAGGTCTGCTGCTCAGCGAATATGCCTACGACGACCAAGGCCGTTTGAAGGCCCATGCCGTCAGCCAACAGCAAAAAAACCTGTACCGCCGCGACTATGCCTACAGCCTCAACGGCAATCTCGACCACATCGCCGACACCCGCCACGGCCAACGCAATTACCAATACGACCCGCTCAACCGCCTGACTCGCGTGCGCCACACCCGCGACGACCCAGCGGAAAGCTTCGCCCACGACCCGGCCGGCAACCTGCTGATGCAGGATCGGCCCGGCCCGACGACCGTCAAAGGCAATTGCCTATTGATGCAGGGCGACCGCCACTACGACTACGACGCCTTCGGCAACCTGATCCGCGAACGTCGCGGCACCGCGCAAAAACTCGTCACCGAATACCGCTACGACGGCCAGCATCGGCTGGTCGGCGTCACCACGCCGGACGGTCGTTGCTCCAGTTACCGCTACGACGCCTTCGGGCGGCGTATCAAGAAAACCGTCGACGGCAAAACCACTGAGTTCTTCTGGCAGGGTGACAACCTCGTCGCTGAAAGCAGCCGCGAACACTACCGCAGCTACGTCTACGAACCGGGCAGCTTCCGTCCGCTGGCGATGCTCGACGGCAAAGGCCCGCGCAAGGCTTGCCCGTTCTACTACCAACTCGATCATCTCGGTACGCCGCAGGAACTGACGGATTTCGGTGGCGAGATTGTGTGGTCGGCGAAGTACAACGCCTACGGCAAGGTCACGCATCTGGCGTTCGGTGGGGGCGAACAGCTCGACCAGCCACTGCGCTTTCAGGGCCAGTACTTCGACGCCGAGAGCGGTCTGCATTACAACCGGCATCGCTACTATGATCCGGAGGTTGGACGGTACCTGACGCCGGATCCGATCAAGTTGGCGGGTGGGCTGAATCAGTACCAGTACACGCCGAACCCGACGGGGTGGGTTGATCCGTTGGGGTTGAGCGGGAACTGTCCGCCACCGAATAAGCCTGGGTGTGGGGCGCCGGATGATACGACTGGCGCTAGGGTTGATGAAGGTGAGCCGGCGCTGCCGAAGCTGACGGGTGCGGAGCGGAGGGCGCGGATTGATGAGCTTGCGGAGGCGAACGCATATCGACGTTTAGATGAGATGGAGAAGTCCACAGAAGGTGCTCATTTTCTAAAAAAACACGGTAAACAGACTAGTTTGGAGTCTCAACGTGATCGAGCTATGACGGGCAGGAACCCAGCAACAGGAGAAATTGAAAGGTACACAACAGGAAGGAGGGCCGGTCAACCGAAAATACCTACTGCAGCGACACGTTTTTTTAGCTATAGGGATCAATTGAACGTCATTCAACGTGCTCAGCTAATATTCAGGCGAAATGGTCATGCAGCCTCGAAATTGCCGATGAATATGGGTAAAGAAATTGGTGAGGGATATAAGCGCGGTGGTTTAGTGTATGGAAGGCAAAAGGATGCAATCGCCATATTAGATACGACTGGTGCTCCAATAACGACTTTTGCGGATTTTTGAATATGAAACGTCCCCCTGAACTTGCTATTTTGCGTGGTCTGCTATTTTTGTTCGATATTGATAATGTTGATGGCGATGAAAGAGAAGAGATCATAGTTTCAAAAAATGTAAATGATGAAGTTGAGCTCTCTGAGCTGTTCGACATACTTATGCGTCCGGAGTTTGCCTCCTATAGCGGAAGTGATCGCGAATGGTTCATAGATACATTAAATTACTATTTAGGTAGTGGTGAAAGCTTCGATTCTATATTTGATAAAATAACAACCTATTTTGATGATGAGGTGGAAGATCGGCGGAGATTTATGCGGGTTCTATTGGAGTGTTTGTTGAGGTATCAGGCTGAATTAGTAAAATAAAGTTGCCGTCAGTTTTTGTATGATGGTGATTAAACAAGCTTGTCTTCTTTGTGTCTGAATGGCGTTTGATATGACGTCAGTCTGAATGACATATATGAGTGTTGGCGCTATGGAAGGGTGTTTTTGTGGTTTGCTCGTTGAAAAAAATTAGATTTGGTTTGCCAGTCGTGGCTTTAATGTTGGCTGGTAACGCTTGGGCCAATCAGTCGGAGGGTTTGCTTGCCGCGATGGAGTCGGGGAAGTGTAATCCTGAGGCCGTAATGCTACATGATTTGGCCTTGACGGGTGACGCTGTAAGCCAGCTGGCTTTTGCTAACGCAGCCGATAAAGATTTATGTGGTGTAGTAGAAATGTGGTGGGAGTATTCATTTTATTGGTATCGAAAGTCTGCCGAGCAGGGAAACGCTGCTGCGCAAGCAGCACTTGCAAAGTATCTTGCAACCCATTGGAATCGCGAGAACGAAACAGAGGCTTTAGTCTGGTATCAGCGCGCGGCAGATCAGGGGAATGCGGACGCAAAATTTGGTCTGGCCCAAATGTATGGGCGTGGAAAGACCAAGTCGGATAATCTGCGAAAAGATGATAAGTTGGCTCTTAAGTTGTACAAAGAAGCCGCTGCGGCAGGCCATGAGATGTCTTGGTTTGTCCTGTCTCATATTTATGAGACTGGTAGCAATGGTGAAGAAAAAAATGAGGTGGTCGCAGCATATTGGAATCGAAAAGCTGCTGAAAAAGGAAACTCTTCCGCGCAATGGCGATTAGCACGTATGTATGAGCAGGGTCGTGGTGTCGATCAAAATTATGAGGAGGCTAGGAGTTGGTATAAAAAGGCTGCCGCTCAAGATGATATATATTCACAGACTGGCTTGGCTAAAATGTATCGGAGTGGTAGGGGCGGTCCACGGGATGAAAAACTGGCGCTTCAGCTGTTTCATCAAGCGGCTGAGGCCGGCGACTCTAATGCTCAGTTTGAGCTCGGGATGATATATGCAAAAGGCTTAATTGGGATGGTTCGTAGTGAAGAGAAGTCAATGTACTGGCTTAAAGAGTCTGCGAGCTCTTGGAATCCATTGGCGATTAAGGAGCTTGAAAGACAGCGCTAGGGGCGATTTTTTTGGGGACAAGGTCATCGGAAGTTTCCTTCAACTCGTAGCGGTTTCCATGAACTGGTGCGAAATGTTTTCCATCGATAGTCTCTGGTGGTCACTGAAGATTCAGTGGCAGGGTGTAGGAACCCTTCAAGACTAGAGAGGACGCTTCGGCGTCGACACCTGAATTGCGGCCATCGACGTGCGTCCGTAAGATTAGTTGCGGCGGCTGTGCGCGGGCACGCTTCGGTGTGGTCGAGTTTGCTCTGGTCTCGATATTCCTACCCCGCGTATAGCTGCCACCCAAGCCTGTAGGAAGGCCGATGGTAGCTCCACTTCTACCAGAGGTTTAAAAATGAAAAATCTTCATCCCGATCCACCCTACGAAAAACCAATTCCCCACCCTAAAAGCCGCTTCATGGCGCTCACTAGCAACTGCACTGACATGCCCACCCTGTTCGTCGACACCCACGCGCCGCTCGATATCTTGACCGACGCCGCAAGCTATCGAATTCGTGCTGTCACCCAAGTGCTTGAGAACCTTTCCATGCGCGGCTCGGTTGAATGCGATTCGATGATTCTCAGCGACTTCGCCTTGCTCTGCGCCATTCCTCTGAGGGATGGGTGTGATGTGTTGGATGTGATTGGGCGGCGGTTGAGGGCACGGCCTTCGGAGTAGCGGCGGGCGTTGTTGTGGCGAGGGAGCTTGCTCCCGCTCGACTGCGTAGCAGGCGCCAAATCAAGCCCCGGGGTGTACCTGACAAACTTGTGGCGTTGGTTCTGGGGCTGCTGCGCAGCCCAACGGGAGCAAGCTCCCTCGCCACAGGGTTTTGGTTGGCCGGGATATCTTGGGGCCTCTTCGCGACCCAGCTGGGGTAAACCTTAATGAGCATCGGCACTCGGTGCCGCCGGTGGTTGTACCTTGCGCATCAAGGGCACCATCGCCGTGGCGAGGATGAAGCAGACCATGATCATCAGGAACGCGTCGCCATAGGTTTGCGTCTGCGCTTCGCGGTAGGTCAGCAGCCATAGCTGACGCAGGCTGGCGGTGATGCCGATGTCACCGCTTTGGCCGAGGGCGGCGAAGTTATTGCCGACCTGGGACAGCCACTGATTGAGTGCTTCGTTGGTGCTATTGAGGTTCTCGGCCAACCGGGTGAAATGCAGGTTGGTGCGGTCATTGAGGATGGTCGCGCACGCGGCGATGCCCATCGCGCCGCCGAGATTGCGCATCAGGTTGAACAATCCCGACGCATGTTTGAGCCGCGCGGGCGCCAGTCCGCCGAGGGTCAGGGTTACCGCTGGCGGCACTGCCAGTTGTTGAGCGATCCCGCGCAACGCTTGTGGCAGCATCAATTCTTTGGCCCCCCAATCGTGGGTGATCGGGCTGAAATCCCACATCGACAAGGCGAACAGCCCAAGGCCCGTCATCATGATCCAGCGCAGGTCGATGCGGTTGGCCAGAAAGGCGTACAGCGGAATCGCCAGGATCTGGAACACCCCGGTGGAAAAAACCGCCAGGCCAATGTCCAGCGCACCGTAGCCACGTACACGACCGAGAAACAGTGGCGTCAGGTAAATCGTCGCGAACAGGCCGATCCCCGTGACGAATGAAAAGAAACAGCCGAGGGCGAAGTTACGGTCTTTCAAGGCACGCAGATCGACGATCGGATTGGCCACGTGAAGGGTGCGACCAATGAAAGCCAGTCCAGCCAGGCCGCTGATCCAGGCGGTGGTCAGAATCGTGCTGTCGCTGAACCAGTTCCAGCGTGGGCCTTCTTCGAGGGTGTATTCCAGGCAACCGAGAAACACCGCCATGAACAGCATGCTCAGGTAGTCGGCGCCCTTGAGCAGCGACAGTTCCGGCTGGTCGATTTTCACCAGCATAGGCACCGCCACCGCGACGAAAATCCCCGGCACCAGGTTGATGTAGAACAGCCAGTGCCAGGACGAAATGTCCGTGATCCAGCCCCCGATCACCGGCCCCAGCGTCGGTGCCAGCGAGGCCACTGCGCCAATGGTCGCGGCGGCGATCACCCGTTGTTTACCGGTGAAGAAAAAGAATGCGGTGGTGAACACCAGCGGGATCATCGAACCACCGAGAAAGCCTTGCAGGGCGCGGAAGGCGATCATGCTCTGGATGTTCCAGGCCGCGCCGCAGAGCAGGCTGGCTAAAGTGAAACCCACCGCCGAAGCGCAGAACAACCAACGGGTCGAGAACACCCGGGACAGCCAACCCGACAGCGGAATCACGATGATTTCGGCGATCAGGTAACTGGTCTGTACCCACGCGGTTTCGTCGGTGCCGGCCGAGAGCCCGCCGCCGATGTCACGCAGCGACGCCGAAACGATCTGAATATCCAGCAGCGCAATGAACATGCCGATGCACATCGTGGCGAAGGCAAACACCTTGGTCGCCGTCGCCATGTTGGCGGCGTTGAACGGCTGCGCGGGGGCGGCGAGAGCGCGGTTCATGGTGCGCTGGCCACGGTCGGGGTTTCAGGTTCGGCGCGGGTGTCCACTTCGGCAGTCACCGACAAACCGGGGCGCAGATGACCGAGCACGCCGTCAGCGGGATCGAGCAGGATTCGCACCGGCACCCGCTGAACGATTTTGGTGAAATTGCCAGTGGCGTTTTCCGGTGGCAGCACGCTGAACTGCGAACCACTGGCCGGCGCGAGGCTGTCCAGATGACCGTGGAATTCACGCCCCTTGAGCACGTCTGCATGAACGATCACACGCTGGCCCGGCGTCATCCGCGACAGCTGATCTTCTTTGAAATTGGCATCGACCCACAACCCGCTGGCCGGCACTACCGACAACAGTTGCGAACCGGCCTGGGCGTAAGCGCCGACCCGTGCCCGACGATTGCCGATCACGCCGTCGACGGGGGCTTTCAACTCGGTGTAACCGACGTTCAACTGCGCCAGATCACGCTCGGCCCGCGCCTGGATCAACGCGGCTCGCGCTTGCTGTTTCTGGGTTTCAATCACGTTCAATTGGCGTTGCGCGGCCAGCAATTCGGCCTGGGCCCGAGCACTCTGCGCCTGTGCAGTCTTGAAGGTGGCATCGGCTCGTTGCGCGCTTTCCACCGAGACGGCATTGCTGTTCACCAGGCGTTTGTAGCGAGCGTTATCGTCCCGCGAGCGCGCGGTTTCGGCGCCTGTAGCATCGATACCGGCGCGGGCCTGGCCGATCACCGCGTGTTGCAGTTGTTCGGTGGCGTCGAGGTTGGCGAGCAACGCCTCTTCGGCAGCCACTGCACCTTCGGCCTTGGCCAGGTTGGCGCGGTAGTCACGGGCGTCGAGCCGAATCAGCACATCCCCGGCCTTGACCCTCTGGTTGTCGGTGACCAGCACCTCTTCGATATACCCCGCAACTTTCGGCCCGATCACCGTGATGTCGCCACCGATGTAGGCATCGTCGGTTTCTTCGATGAAACGCCCGGCGGTCCACCAATGGGTCGCGTACAGCCCGATAAACACCAGCGCCGCGATGGCCGCCGTCATCAAGAGCAGCCTTTTAAGCAGGGGAGTCCTGGGTGTGTTCACCGCGACAGCAAGGTCGGGTTCAAGGCTGGGCATGCTGGTCATAAAGAAATACCTGTGAGGAATGACGCCTTATTACAGCTGTAATATGACGTATGTAATATTCGCTGACAATTGTTTTTCCCTGCCGATCGTCGGTTGCTCATTTGAGCCAGCTGCGGGGTTGATGCTCGCGGCGTGGGCTCAGGCATTGGGCGAAACCTTGATACTGTGCGCTGCGCTGGCATTGCTGCTGACGATGACGGCAAGCAAAGCAGTTGTTCAAGAAGGCTGCGCCCGCTGAAAAGGAAAAACTGGCGGGCAACTGCAAACGGGATGTGGGGCTGAGAATCCATGAGGTCCGAGGAATCCATTGCTTCTGGTTAATACGAAGCATTACTATTCACGCCTCCTCTCCACAGCACACCGCAATGACCCCCAAGCTGCCCCGCAGACCCGGCTTTTTCGAGCATTACGAAGAGTTGATCGGCACCTGGACCCGTCGCCTGAGAAATCGTCAGCAGGCCGAGGACCTGGCCCACGACACCTTCGTGCGGGTGCTTGAGTCCGATTCGGCGGCGGTGCAACAACCTCGGGCGTATTTGCACCAGACCGCGCGCAACATTGCGGTGGACGGTTATCGGCGTGAGGATCGGCGGGGCGCCATGGAGTCCGAGGCGATCGATCACAGTGTGTCGTCGTCCGGCGACCCGGAGCATTTCATGCACGCGATCCAGTTGGCGGATTCCATCGAACGGGCGCTCACCGAGCTGCCGGTCAACTGCCGCAAGGTGTTCGTCTGGCAGAAGATCGAAGGCCTGACCCAGGCCGAAATCGCTGAGCGCCTGGGGCTGTCCAGGAACATGGTGGAAAAGTATATGATCCGCACCCTGCGGCATCTGCGTGATCGCCTGGACGGGTTACAACCATGACTCGCCGCGCCTTCTCATCCCCGGCCAAACAGGACTTTCCATGATGGATACTCGTGATTGTGCGTGCGGGCAAACAACGGTTCGCGATGAAGCGGCGCGGTGGTTTGTGCGTTTGCAGGAACCTGCCGTCAACGCCGAAGACCGGCGAGGCTTCGAGGTCTGGCTGGACGAACACCCTCAGCATCGCGACGAATATCAAATGCTCCAGAGCCTGTGGGCGGCGGCTGATCTGCTACCCGCCAAGCGTTTGCATGCCTTGTGCGAAACCCCGCCGGCACGCCGTACACGTCATCCGTTGGTGCGTTACGCAGTGGCCGCGAGTGTGTTGACGGTGGCGCTCGGCCTGGGGTTGTTCAGTGGCTTGAACCATCCGGCGACCTACACGGCTGAATATTCCACGGCCCTTGGCGAACGCCGTCATGTAGCGTTGCCGGACGGTTCGGTGATCGATATGAATAGCCGCAGCCGGGTGCAGGTGCGCTATGAAAAAGATCGTCGCGGTATCGAGTTGACGCAAGGCGAGGCGATGTTCAGCGTCGAGCATGACAGCAGCCGACCGTTCGTGGTCGAGGCGGGCAGCAGCAAGGTCACGGTTACCGGCACCCGTTTCGACGTGCGTCGCGACAGCGCCGAAACCCGGGTCGTCGTAGAGCAGGGCACGGTCAAGGTTCAAGGTAGCGGCGCTGATTTCATCAGCCTCACCGCGGGCCTTGGCACTCGCGTCAATGCTCAGGGCTTTGTCGCCGCTGCCTATGCGGTCAACCCTGCAGAACTGATCGCGTGGCGCAGCGGCAAACTGGTGTTCAACAACGCCAGCCTCAGCGAAGTGACCGAAGAAGTGTCGCGTTACCGGGAAAAGCCGCTGACGGTCGGTAGCGCCAAAGTGGGCGATCTGCGCCTGACCAGCGTGTTCAAATCCGACAACACCGACGCATTGCTCAAGGCCTTGCCGAGCATTCTGCCGGTGGCCATCCGCACCCTCGATGACGGCAGTCAGGAAATAATTGCCCGATAGATTCAGGTTTTTTTCGAGTTCTTCGTCTTCTTGTCCAACTGCAACTGGTTTGCATTAACAGCCGCACACTCTTGCGATCCACAGGACAATGTTCGACGTGAAGAAAACCACCGCTAAAAATAACAAATCATCCTGGCTGCCCCTCGCTCTTGCCCTGGCGGTCAGCTCGGCGCTGCCCCAGGCATTCGCTGCCGATGCCATTCATATTCAGGCGCAGCCGTTGGGTCAGGCCTTGAGCCAGTTGGGCCAGCAAACCTCGCTGCAGGTTTTTTTCAGCCCTGAACTGGTGGCCGGCAAACAGGCTCCGGCAGTCGATGGCAACCTCTCGCCGGAACAAGCCTTGCGCCAATTGCTGCAAGGCAGCGGTCTGGAATACCAGATCGATGAAGGCTCGGTGACCCTGATGCCAGCCCCGACTTCCGCCGCCAATGGCCCGCTGGAACTGGGCGTGACCGACATCAAAGTGGTTGGCGACTGGCTCGGTGACGCCGATGCTGGCGTGGTGCAAAACCATCCCGGCGCGCGCACGGTGATCCGTCGTGAAGCCATGGTTGAGCAGGGCGCCATGAACGTCGGCGATGTATTGCGTCGCGTACCCGGCGTGCAAGTGCAGGACGCCAACGGCACCGGCGGCAGCGATATTTCCCTGAACGTTGGCGTGCGTGGCCTGACCTCGCGCCTGTCGCCACGCTCCACCGTGCTGATCGACGGCGTGCCTGCCGCCTTCGCCCCTTACGGGCAACCGCAGCTGTCCATGGCACCGATTTCTTCCGGTAACCTCGACAGCATCGACGTGGTGCGTGGCGCCGGCTCGGTGCGTTATGGGCCGCAGAACGTCGGTGGCGTGATCAACTTCGTTACCCGCGCGATCCCGGAGAAAGCCACCGGTGAAATCGGCACCACCCTGGAAACCACCCAGCGCGGTGGCTGGAAGCACATCGACACCGCGTTTCTCGGGGGCACCGCCGATAACGGCATGGGCGTGGCGCTGTTGTATTCCGGCGTGAACGGCAACGGTTATCGCAAAAGCAACAACAGCAATGACATCGACGACGTGATCCTCAAGACCCATTGGGCGCCCACCGATCAGGACGATTTCAGCCTCAATTTCCATTACTACGACGCCAGCGCCGACATGCCCGGTGGCCTGACGCAGAAGCAGTACGACGCTGATCCGTTCCAGTCCGATCGTGACCATGACAACTTCAGCGGCCGTCGCAAGGACGTGTCCTTCAAGTGGATTCGGCAGATCGACGACCGCACCCAGGCCGAAGTGCTGACCTACTATTCCGACAGCTTCCGTGGCAGCACCATCGCCGCTCGCGACCAGAAAACCCTCAGTTCCTATCCGCGCACTTACTACACCTTCGGCATCGAACCGCGGGTGTCCCATGTGTTCGATCTGGGCCCGACCACTCAGGAAGCCAGCGTCGGTTATCGCTACCTGAAAGAAGGCATGCATGAAGAGGCGAGCCGTCTGGCGCTGGTGAACAATCAGCCGGTGGTCACCAGAACCTCCGATGGTCATGTGTTCCAGGATCGCACCGGTGGCACCGAAGCCCATGCCGTCTACATCGATGACAAGATCGACGTCGGCAACTGGACCGTGACACCCGGCATCCGTTTTGAAAGCATCAGCACCGAATGGCACGACAGACCGGTTCTCGACACCGCCGGCAAACCTGTGCAGGAAAAACGCCGCAGCATCGACAGCAACGAACCGCTGCCGGCCCTGAGCGTGATGTATCACCTGTCCGAGGCCTGGAAGCTGTTCGCCAACTACGAAACCTCGTTTGGCAGCCTGCAATATTTCCAGCTCGGTCAGGGAGGCTCGGGAGACAACACCGCCAACGGCCTGAACCCGGAAAAGGCCAAGACCTACGAGATCGGCACGCGCTACAACGATGACGTGTGGGGCGGGGAAGTGACGCTGTTCTACATCGACTTCGATAAAGAACTGCAATACATCAGCAACGATGTGGGCTGGACCAACCTCGGCGCGACCACGCACCAGGGCCTTGAAGCCTCGGTGCATTACGACATGGCGGCGCTGGACCCACGACTCGACGGCCTGACCGCCAACGCCGGTTTCACTTACACGCGCGCCGTTTATGAAGGTGAGATTCCAGGCTTCAAGGGCCGTGACCTACCGTTCTACTCGCGTCAGGTGGCGACCGCCGGCCTGCGTTACGACATCAACCGCTGGACCTACAACCTCGATGCCTTTGCCCAGTCCAAACAGCGCTCACCAGGCACCGCGGTGAACGCTGATGGCAGTTTCAGCGGCAACTACATCACGCAAGGCAGTGCGGACGGCCAATACGGCGACATCCCGGGTTACGTCACCTGGAACGTGCGTGGGGGGTATGACTTCGGCTCGCAACTGTCGAACCTGAAAGTCGGCGCGGGGGTGAAGAACATTTTCGACAAGCAGTACTTCACCCGTTCCAGCGACAACAACTCGGGGATGTACGTCGGTGCGCCGCGTACGTTTTTTGTGCAGGCCAGTGTCGGGTTCTGATCGACCGAGTTAACTTCATCGCGGGCAAGCCCGCTCCCACATGATCTTTGGCGTACACAAAATCTATGTTCGCTGAAGATTTATTGTAGGCGCGAGGCTTGCCCGCGAAGACTGACGTCCAGCCGATAAAGCCGTCGCCTGACACAACGCTTTCGCGAGCAAGCCCCGCTCCCACAGGATCTTTGGCGTACACAAAATCTGTGGTCACTGAAGATCCTTGTGGGAGCGGGCTTGCCCGCGAAGCTTTTAAACCTTCAACACCTTCCCGCCAATCGCCACGGCCACCAGCAATACCGCCATCAACCCAAAGGCAAAACTCAAGCTGCTGCCATGGGCGATAAAGCCGATCACTGCAGGCCCGGCGAGAATCCCTGCATAGCCCAATGTAGTAATGGCCGGCACGGCAATGCTTTCCGGCATGACGGTCTGTTTACCCACGGCGGTATAGAGCACCGGCACAATGTTCGAACAGCCAGCGCCCAGCAGCGCATACCCCACCAGTGCCGCTTGCCAGCTCGGTGCAAATGTCGCTAGCGCCAGACCTGCCGCGGCCGTCAGGCCGCCGAACACAATCACCCGAGTAGCACCGAGACGACGCACGATCGAATCACCGGTCAAACGTCCGACGGTCATGGTCAACGCAAACGCCGCGTAACCCAGCCCCGCATAAGCGGTGTCGATCCCGCGTTCCTGCGCCAGGAACACCGCGCTCCAGTCGAGCGCCGCGCCTTCGGCGAGGAACACGATGAAACACATTCCGCCGATGAACAGCACGATGCCATGCGGCACGGCAAACGCCGGGCCGGAGCTTTCGCTGCCATAGGGCAACAGATGCGGCGCGGCCTTGAGCAACGCCACCACCAGCAGCACGATCACCACCAGCATCGCCCCCAGCGGCGACATCCCCAAGCCGAGCAGCGCGCTGACACCCGCCGCGCCGACGATCCCGCCAAGGCTGAACAGCCCATGAAACCCCGACATCATGGTCTTGCCGCTGGCCCGTTCGACGATCACCGCTTGCAAGTTCACCGTCGAATCCACTGTGCCCAGGCCCGCGCCGAACATGAACAACGCGGCGATCAACGCCGGAATCGAAGACACCGTCGCCAACAGCGGCAGTGCCGCACAGATCAACAAAGTCCCGCCGCTTAACACTCGACGGCAGCCGAAACGCGTGGCCAAAAGCCCCGCCATCGGCATCGCCAGAATCGACCCCACCCCCAGACACAACAGCAGCAAACCGAGCGTCCCTTCATCCAGCCCGGCCCGAGCCTTGGCATAGGGCACCAGCGGCGCCCATGCTGCAATGCCGAAACCGGCAATGAAAAAGGCGATGCGCGTGGACATCTGTTCCAGGCGTCCGGGAACAAATGCGGTTTGAGTGTTGAGGTTGGTCATATCAATCCTTGGCAAAAAACGTCGCGTCCCCAAGGGACAGTGAACAACCGCAAAGGGTTCGCTCATCACGTCCGGGTGGAATTGCAGTCAGGCAGGGTGACATCCTTGCACAGCCAGCCGCTGTTTCGCGATATCGTCGACGCATCAATTGTTCATAGAGGGGGCGCCATGACGCGGATGTACGATGCTCGAGGGAATATCTACGCGGTCGTGACGCCGGACAATGTGCGCGGTAACGGAATCGAATTGCCTGCGCTGGCCAGCCATGCAGCGCAGACACGTGAGGCTTGGGCAATGTCGGCCATAGAGGCGTTCTGCGCCTGGGCGCCCGGTACGCAACCGCCCGGCAGCAAGGCGCATCGCTGCGATGGGCTGCTGGTGGGGCCGTTTCAATCGTCACCGCCTTTTGACCTGTTGATCGTCAACACCGATGGCACGCTCGCCGAGCGCAGTGGCAATGGCCTGACGATTTTTTCCCAGGCCCTTGGCGAGCAAGGGCTGATGCCGAAGGAAAAGGCCTGTCTGCTCCGGGTTCATCACGACAAGAGCGACGCGTTTTCGCCGGTGGAGACTTCAGTGAAGCCCGCTGAAATCGATGGCGTGCAAGGGTTCTGGCTGGATTTGGGACAGCCCTCGTTCGGGCCTGAAGCGGTGGCTGCGCAAGGCGTTGAACCCGTGACGTTGAAGGGGCGTGAAGTCAGTCATGTGCAGCCACTGTCGGCGCTCGATCCTGCCTGGAACCGCAGCCAGTTCGTGCGTATCGGCAATCCGCATTGCGTGACGTTGGTGACAGCCGCCGATACGTTGCCGAGTAACACACAGATGCGCGAGTCGGCGTTGGCCGAAGGATTGACCCGTATCGCTTACTCCGTGCCGACCGGGGCAGGGCAGCCGTGTGTGGCTGGGGTGAACCTGCAATGGGCGATGCTTGAATCCGAGGGGCGAGTGGTTGCGCGGGTGTTCGAGCGTGGAGAAGGGCCGACCGCGTCGTCGGGCACCAGCGCCAGTGCGGTGGCTTGCGCCGCATGGCGGGTGGGTTGGGTCAGCGCCGGGGAGGTCAAAGTGGTCATGCCTGGCGGCACGGCGCCGATTTTGCTGGAAGAACGGGGCGGTGAACTGAGTCGGGTCAGGTTGTTTGGTACGGCGCGGTTGATGGGTTGAATTCAAGATCGCTATCGCGGGCAAGCCCGCTCCCACAGGTTCTCTATTGTTTGCAAATTTTGCATTCAACACAGATCTCTGTGGGAGCGGGCTTGCCCGCGAAGAGGCCCGCCAGTCAGCGAAAACTCAGAGCTGATCCGCCCATTCCACCACCGGCATCTGCCGCTTCATCAACACCTTGCCCTCGCGAACCGAGTACAGCGGCAAACCCTGGCTCCGAATCACCTCATAATCACTGTCCGCCGACAGAATCAACAGATTCGCCGGTCGCCCTTGTTCCAGCCCATAACGATCGCCCAGGTTCATGGCCTTGGCACTGTTGTCGGTCACCAGATCCAGCGCACTTTGCAGATTGCGATAACCGAGCATGTGGCAGATGTGCAACCCAGCCTCGAGCACCCGCAGGATGTTGCCATTGCCCAACGGATACCACGGATCGACAATCGAGTCCTGACCGAAACACACGTTCATCCCCGCTTCGAGCAACTCATTCACCCGGGTCACGCCGCGGCGTTTCGGGAAGCTGTCGAAGCGCCCTTGCAGGTGAATGCTTTCGGTGGGGCAGGAGACAAAGCTGATCCCCGAATGCCCGAGCAGCCGAAAGAGTTTGGCGCAGTAGGCGTTGTCGTAAGAACCCATGGCCGTGGTGTGGCTGGCGGTGACGCGCGAACCCATGTCGCGGCTGCGGGCCTCTTCGGCCAGTACCTCAAGGAAGCGTGAATGCGGGTCGTCGGTTTCGTCGCAATGCACGTCCACCAGACAGCCGGTACGCTCGGCCAGGTCCATGAGGAACTTCACCGAACTGACGCCCTGATCCCGGGTGTACTCGAAATGCGGAATGCCCCCGACCACATCGGCGCCCAAGCGGATTGCTTCTTCCATCAGCTCCCGACCATTGCGGTACGACTCGATGCCTTCCTGAGGGAACGCGACGATTTGCAGGTCGATCAGGTGGCGGCTTTCCTCGCGGACTTCAAGCATCGCCTTGAGCGCCGTCAGCTCCGGGTCAGTGACATCGACGTGGGTGCGCACATGCTGGATGCCATGGGCGGCGAGGGTCTGGATGGTCTTTTTGGCGCGGGTCTTGGTGTCTTCCTGGGTGATCGTTGCCTTGCGCTCGCCCCAGCACTCGATGCCTTCGAACAGCGTGCCGCTCATGTTCCAGCGCGGCTCACCGGCGGTCAGGGTGGCATCGAGGTGAATGTGCGGCTCGACGAAGGGCGGCACCACCAGATTACCGCCAGCGTCCAGGTCATCAGGCCCCAGGGACGGGGCTTCGGTTTGCCGGGCGATGCTGTGAATCAGGCCGTTTTCCAGGTGCAACTCATGCAGGCCTTCTTGGTTGCGCAGGCGGGCGTTGATGATGTGCATCGGGCGAATCCTTCTAGAGATCTTGGAGTGGCGCGTCGGCGGTACGGGCACCCAGTACGCCGGTCAATAACACATACGTTAGCGCGGCAGCGGCAATCCCTACCAGCGGCGCGACCCACGGCGAACTGAAGGCCGCGACCGTGCCGACCGCATAAGCGCTCAGTCCCGGCCAGTTGAACGCCGGCAACTGTGTGTCGGCCAGGCGGGGGTAGCGGCCACGATAGCGGAAGAAAAAGTCGGCCATGATCACCCCGCCAATCGGCGGAATCACCGTGCCCAGCAAAATCAGGTAAGGCACCAGCATGTCGTACATGCCCAGTAGTGCCAGCAGCGTGCCGATCACCGCGCCGGCCAGGGTCACGGTTTTGCGCCGGCCGGTGCGCAGCAGGTTGCAGCCGGCGACGGCGAAGTTGTAGATGGTGTTGTCCTGGGTGCTCCAGATGTTGAGCAGCAACATCGCCATCGCGGCCATGGCAAAGCCTTGCAACAGCAGCACTTCGACCACGTCCGGTTGCTGATAGACGATGGCGCCGTAGGCACCGATCAACACCATCAGACCATTGCCGACGAAGAAGCCGATCAGGCTCGCCAACACCGCCACCCGCGCCGAACGGGAGAAGCGTGTCCAGTTGGTTGCTTGCGTCGCACCGCTGACGAACGTGCCGAACACCAGCGTAATGGCGGTCGACCAATCCAGCGTTCCTGTCGGAACCACTGCGAGCAAGCCCTCGAGCCCGCCGACCTTCACCGTCGCGACCCACATCGACAGCATCAGCAGCAACATCATGGCTGGCACGGCGATGTACGACAGAATCTCCAGCCCGCGATAGCCGATGTACGCCGTGGCGCAGAAGCCCAGGCCGAACAGCACCATCAGCCCCAGAACCGTGCCGTCACTCAGTTCGAAATATTTACCGAGTACGACGGCGGCGGTCGCGGTGCCCCAGGCGTACCAGCCGATCTGGGTGAAACCGAGGATCAGGTCGCTGAGTTTGCTGCCCACTTCACCGAAGCAGAAACGTCCCATCAGCACCGAGTTGAGGCCGCTTTTGAAGGCGATGTAGCCCAGCCCCGCGGCGTAGATCCCCAGCAGCAGATTGCCGACGATAATCACCGCCATCATCTCGCCGAAACTGAACGCTACACCGAGCTTGCCGCCGGCAAACATGGTCGCGGTGAAGAAGGTAAAACCCAGTAGCACCATGGCGGTGGAGGCAAGTCCCTTGCGGGCATGCATCGGGACTTCGCTGAGGGGGTAATCGTTGCCCGAATCGTTCTGCGTCATATGGCGTTCCTTGCTGGATGGAGGACGCGGGGGGTGTTGCAGTGCTCGTGCCAATGGCGCGAGGGTGTTGTTATTTATAGACGAGCAGGCGGATTTGGCCCGAAGAGGGCTCGAAAGCGGTGCACCTGAAGGAACACGGCACCCATGTGGGAGCGAGCCTGCTCGCGATAGCGGTGGCATATTCACTACTCGGGTGACTGTCAGACCGCTATCGCGAGCAGGCTCGCTCCCACATTAAATGCGGTTTTTTCAGGGGGATTTGTGCAGGGGCAAAAACCGCAATATCGCGGCCACAATCGCCTCCGGCGCATCCTCCTGAACCAGATGCCCGGCATTGGCAATGGCGTGAAATTGCGACCCCGCAATCATCTGATGCAGCGCCTGGCCGCGCTCAATGGGAATCCACTGATCGTCTTCACCCCAAAGGATCTGCACCGGGCAGCGAACCGTCGGGTACAGCCCTTCGATCTCGCGGGTATAACGTTCATCCATCTGCGCGATCTGCCGGTAGAACGCCGCTTGCCCCGGATCTCCGAGCCAGGGCCGCACGTAGGGCGCCAGCTCATGATCGGGAATCTCGCGCTTGATCGCGCCACGAATATAGGTCGGCACAATCGCCTGCTGAATGTAGTCGGGCAGTCCACTGAACGCCGCTTCATGCTGACGCACATGCTGTACGAACGGCGAACCCCAGGGCGACAGCGCCACTGGATCGATCAGCGTCAGGCTGCGGTAATCCTTGCCATTGAGCAGATGTGCGCGCAACGCGGTGGCGCCGCCGAAATCGTGGGCCACCACGTCTGGCCGTTCCAGGCCCCAGTGCTCCAGCAATTGCGCCAACAGTTGGTTTTGTACGCCCAGCGACACATCGCCGTCCGGCTGAGTGGATTGCCCGTAACCCAGCAGATCGAAGTAGTGCACCCGGTGCGTGGTGATGAAGTGCGGCGCAATCCGGTGCCACACATAAGAAGAGAACGGTGTGCCATGCACGAACACCAGCGGCGGACCGTCGCCACGCACGGCGTAGCGCACGGAATGCCCGTTGAAGCGATAGGTCTGAGCCAGCGGCCAGTCAGCCATGGGAGCGTCCTCTTGGCATGTGCGAGCCAAGAAGCATAGGCATAAAAAAACAGCCATTGAAGGCTGTTTCTCTATTCACTGACGAAACGCATTTCTTGTGTGGTCGGGCTTGTGTGGGAGTCGGGCTTGCCCGCGATGCAGACGACTCGGTTTAACGTCGAACCGAGTTGATGCCATCGCAGGCAAGCCAGCTCCCACAAAAGCCCACCCCCACAAGGGATTTTCGTTGTCTTTAGATCGGTTTACTCACCGCGATAGATGCAACCGCTGGTGCAGGTCTCGTGGATACGAATCGCGCTGAGTTCCGGCAGCAGGGGTTTCAATTCATTCCAGATCCACTTGGCCAGCACTTCGCTGGTCGGGTTTTCCAGGCCGGGAATGTCGTTCAGGTAGTTGTGGTCCAGGCGCTCGTAGAGCGGCTTGAAGATCGACTTGATTTCCGAGAAGTCGCGGATCCAGCCGGTGTGCGGATCGAGGTCGCCGCTCAGGTGAATCGCCACTTTGAACGAGTGACCGTGCAGGCGACCGCACTTGTGGCCGTCCGGCACGTGGGGCAGGCGGTGGGCGGACTCGAAGGTAAATTCTTTGAAGATTTCCACAGTGATGTTCAGCTCTGTCAGGTGGCGATCGCCGCGGCGATATGGGCAGGCGGCGAGTTTAACAGTTTGCGTTTGGTGATGCGGGAAAACACTGACCAGTGTCCTGTCTCACCAATACGTTCTTCTTTTTGCGAGTGGCTATTGTCGTCAGGCAAGGCGCCGCGACGAGTCATAGCCCGCTATGGCGAGGAGCGGCAACGCAGCATGGCGACAACAGCCACCGTCAAAAAGGAACAGTATTGGCGAGACAGGGCACTAGAGGGTCAGCAAGCGCTCGCCGAGGCGACCGTTGGCGGCCAGTTCAAGGAACTCATCGCCCAGACGACGGCTTTCATCCATCGTCGTGCGCCAGTATTTCTGCCGGCTCGGGGCGTCGCCCATGAAGCGCTTGAAATCGTTACGGTCCGGCAGTTTGCCGTAGGGCAGGCGCGCCAGGTATTCCTTGGACGGCGCCAGCAACAGAACATCCTGCAAACGCACCGGGCAGGCGCGGCGCCACGGTAGGGTCTTGTCGAACCAGCCGGGAATCACTCGATCAGTGAAGTGCGGATACAGCACGATGTCGTTGCCGCTGTAGGGCAGGTCGAGGTGATAGTCCAGCAGTCCGCCATCGCGAAACGTCCCGGCACCGGCACCCGGCAGGTCGCGCACGCCTTGCATGACCATCGGGATCGAGCCCGAGGCGAGCAGGGCCTGGCGCAGGTTGCCGGCATCCAGCGCAACGAAGCGCGACGGGAAGTCATTCAATGCGTTGACCGGTGGCGCCAGGCGCGGGTCGTGGATGATCAGCCGCTCGAAATGCCGCGACAGCCGCGCTCGTCCGCGCAGGTTATCGGCGATTACCGACGATAGCCCCAGCCCCAGCCGACCACGATGATCGTCCGCCAGCAGGCCGTGGCTTTTGACCACCATGATGTTCAGTCGGTAGTGAGCGTTATCCAGAATCGAGGCATCGCGGCCGTCGAGCAAGTCATCGAGCATGCGCCGGGAGCTCTGGCTGATCTGCGCCATGGTCACGCCCTTGGCGAAATTCTGCTCGGTGTACAGGTGACCGAGGCGGCGGATGCCTTCAGCGGCATCCGACAGGCAGGCGCTGGCGAACCGCCAAGAGCCCACCGACGCGCCGATCAGCGAACGTTCCCGGGGCGCCGCCGGCAGCCACTCGCCGAACAGCGCCAGATCCAGCCCCTGAATCCCCAACGCTTTCGGGCCACCGGCGGCGCCCGGCAACGTGCCCACATCAGCGGCGCTCAAGCCATTTGCACGGATGCGCGCCAAGGCACGCGGGCCGGCCTTGATAGTCAGGGAAGGGAACTTGATGTGGATCGCGGTCATACCGGTCTCGATGTCTGGCAGGCGGGGGATTATGTGGGAGCGGGCTTGCTCGCGAAAGCGGTGTCACAGTCGACATTTTTGTTGAATGTTGAACCGCCTTCGCGAGCAAACCCGCTCCCACAGGTTTTGTGTATGGCTGCGATGTCGTGGTGCCAGTCCCAATGATGGCAATTCAGTTTCAGTTAAGTTCGAATCACTAAGGTAGCTCTCGTAGCAACACATAAAAAAATACGGAGACACTGATGAAAATCCTGACTGCCCTGTTCACCGCCTCCATCATCGCCATGACCGCCAGCATTGCCCACGCGCGCGACCTGGGCCCCGACGAAGCCCTGAGACTGCGCGACGCTGGTACCATTGTGTCCTTCGAGAAGCTCAACGCCACGGCATTGGCCAAACATCCCGGCGCCAAAATCACCGAAACCGAGCTCGAAGAAGAGTACGGCAAGTACATCTATCAGGTGGAACTGCGCGACCCGCAGGGCCTTGAGTGGGACCTGGAATTGGACGCTGTCAGCGGGCAGGTTCTCAAGGATCATCAGGAAACGTAATGAAGGTGTTTTCTTTAAATCGACGTGCCAGCAGTCGAATGGCGCTGGCGCTCCTGGCTTTTTGCTCGGTGGTCATGGCCCGCGACCTGGATCAGGACGAGGCCCTGCGCCTGCGCCAACAAGGGGTGATCCTGCCGCTGGAGCAGCTCTTGCAGCAAGCGCTGGACCTCTATCCCGGGGCCAAACTGCTGGAAGCCGAGCTTGAAGAGAAGCACGACGTCTACGTTTATGAGGTCGAGCTGCTGACCGCCGAAGGCGTGGTGCGCGAGCTGGACCTTGACGCCACCACCGGGCATTTACTGAAAGACAAGGAAGACTGATCGATGCGTTTGCTCCTGGTGGAAGACCACGTGCCGCTGGCCGACGAATTGATGGCTGGCCTCAACCGGCAGGGTTACGCCGTGGACTGGCTGGCCGACGGCCGTGATGCGGTGTACCAGGGCAGCAGCGAGCCCTATGACCTGATCATCCTCGACCTCGGCCTGCCGGGTTTGCCAGGGCTTGACGTGCTGGCGCAATGGCGAGCCGGGGGCTTGGCCACGCCGGTGCTGATCCTCACCGCGCGCGGTTCCTGGGCCGAGCGGATCGAAGGCCTCAAGGCCGGTGCCGACGATTATCTGACCAAACCGTTTCACCCTGAAGAGCTGCACCTGCGAGTCCAGGCATTGTTGCGCCGCTCCCATGGTCACGCTAATCAGCCGACGCTCAAGGCCGCCGGTCTGCATCTGGATGAAGGTCGCCAATGCGTGACCCGCGACGGCGCCGACATCCAGCTCACCGCCGCCGAGTTTCGCCTTCTGCGCTACTTCATGTTGCACCCCGAACAGATCCTTTCCAAAAGCCACCTCGCCGAACACCTCTACGACGGTGAAACCGAGCGCGATTCCAACGTGCTGGAAGTCCACGTCAATCACCTGCGACGCAAGCTCGGCCGCAGCGTGATCGAAACCCGTCGCGGTCAGGGTTACCTGTTCGGCGGGCAAGCCCAGTGAGGTCGATCCAGCGACGTTTGAGCCTGGGCCTGATCAGCGTGATGGTGATCGTCGGCCTGGTGCTGGCGCAAACCAGCCTGTGGCTGTTCGAAATGGGTTTGCAGCGCTACCTCGAAGCCGGGCTGCGCAACGACAGCGAAAACCTGTTGGTGGCGCTGGTGCGTGGGCCGCAGGGATTGCAACTGGATGAGCGGCACTTGTCGCCGGCCTATCAGCGACCGTTTTCCGGGCACTACTTTCGTATCGACTTTGCCGACAGCCATTGGCGCTCCCGCTCGTTATGGGATCAGGACCTGCCGCGGCTCGAACACGCAGGTCTGCAAAGCAACCTGCAATTGGGGCCGGAAGGGCAGCAGCTGCTGGTGCTGCGTTCGGACTACCGCCGGCTGGGGCAGGCGATTTCCATCAGCGTCGCCCAGGATTACACCCCGGTGCGCGAGAGTTTCTGTCGCATGCAGCAGGTCGGTCTGGGGTTGGGGCTGGTTGGGCTGCTGCTGATTCTGCTGCTGCAACGGATCACCGTGCGCCGCGCCTTGCGCCCGCTGGAAAGGGCACGTGAGCAAATCGCCCAGTTGCAGCAGGGCCAGCGCTCGCAACTCGACGAAGAAGTGCCACTGGAGCTGGAACCGCTGGTGGCGCAGATCAACCATTTGCTGGCCCATACAGAGGACAGCCTCAAGCGCTCGCGCAATGCGCTGGGCAATCTTGGCCATGCCTTGAAAACCCCTCTGGCGGTGTTGTTGAGCCTGGCTTCCAGCGAAAAACTCGATGCTCACCCGCAGCTGCGCAAAGTCATGCAGGCACAACTGGAACAGGTTCAGCAACGGCTCAATCGCGAACTCAACCGCGCCCGGCTGTCCGGCGATGCGCTGCCGGGGGCGCTGTTTGATTGCGATGCCGAGCTGCCGGGGTTGCTGGCCACGTTGAACATGATTCATGGTGAACATCTTGAGCTGAGCTACCGCGCGCCTGCCGGTTTGCAACTGCCGTGGGATCGCGAAGATCTGCTGGAGTTGCTCGGCAACCTGCTGGATAACGCCTGCAAATGGGCGGATGCCGAGGTGCGGTTGAGCGTGGTCGAAACGGCAGAAAGGTTTGAGTTGAGCGTGGAAGACGATGGACCGGGGATTCCCGAAGACCAGCGCGCTCAGGTGTTCAGCCGCGGTACCCGGCTTGATGAACAGACGGATGGACATGGGCTGGGGTTGGGCATCGTGCGCGACATCGTCGGCACGTGGGACGGGGTGTTGAAGTTGCAGGAAAGCGAGTGGGGCGGGTTGATGGTGATGATCGAGTTGCCCAAACGCTGACCCCAATCTGAAGAACGCCAATTAACCCTGTGGGAGCGGGCTTGCCCGCGATGACGATGTAACAGTCAACATAGATGTTGGATGTTATGACCTCATCGCGGGCAGGCCCGCTCCCACATTGGATCTGAGTTGCCTGCAAATTTTGCGGACAACCACTAACCCTGTGGTAGCGAGCCTGCCCGCGATTGGCTTGCAGGGTCGACTTGACCCGAAGGCTGCGATCATTTGATCTTCTGGCGTCATCAAGGTCGTTGAAAATCAAAGGATTGCAGCCTTCAACAGCGCCTACGAGGGTTGGCTTTGGCTTTGACAAGGCGGCAATGCTCCGGCACAGTGCGCGCCCTCTAATAAAACCCTTTTTCTTTAATCCGCTGGCGGCCTGTGCAGACTGCCGGCCGGACTCATTCCGTTTGGCGGTGATTGCCTCACCGCGCTGTTTTTGAGGTAGCAATAATGAATGCAGTAATTGCCGCGGTCGGCATCATGCTGATCCTCAGCCTGTCCCGCGTGCATGTGGTAATCGCGCTGATCGTGGGCGCGCTGGTGGGCGGTCTGACCGGTGGCCTGGGCATCGACGCGACCCTGAAAGCCTTCAACAATGGCCTTGGCGGCGGGGCGACGGTGGCGATGTCTTACGCCTTGCTCGGCGCATTCGCCGTGGCCATCGCCAAGTCCGGCCTGGCCCATGCGCTGGCTGACAAAGCCTTGGCCATGGTCGATCGTCAGCACGCCAACGGGGGCGGCAATGTCAAATGGCTGCTGATCGGTTTGCTGTGGGTGGTGGCCATCGCCTCCCAGAACATCTTGCCGATCCATATCGCCTTTATCCCGTTGCTGGTGCCGCCACTGTTATATGTGCTGACCAAACTGCAACTGGACCGTCGACTGATTGCCTGCGTCATTACGTTCGGTCTGATCACGCCGTACATGTTCCTGCCCGTGGGGTTCGGCAACATCTTCCTCAACGAAATCCTGTTGGCCAACGTCGCCCGTAGTGGCGTGGATATCAGCGGCATCAACGTCACCCGTGCCATGGGCATTCCGGCGCTGGGCATGGTTTTTGGCCTCGCGGCAGCGTTCATCAGCTACCGCAAGAAGCGCGTTTATGACCTGGAAAAGATCGAGCAGGTCGAACAGGTCGCGGTGCAGTACAACCCAATGAGCCTGATGATCGCCGGTCTGGCCATTGCCGTCGCGTTCATTGTTCAGTTGCTGCTGGACTCGATGATTATCGGGGCGCTGGTGGGCTTCCTGATCTTTTCGGTGTCGGGCATCGTCAAATGGCGCGACACCGATGACCTGTTCACCGAAGGCATGAAGATGATGGCGATGATCGGCTTCATCATGATCGCCGCGTCCGGGTTTGGCGAAGTGATCAAAGCCACCGGGCAAGTGCAGACACTGGTCGAAACCTCGGCTTCGTGGATCGGCCACAGCAAAGCCATCGGCGCGCTGCTGATGTTGCTGGTGGGCCTGTTGGTGACCATGGGCATCGGCTCGTCGTTTTCCACTGTTCCGATTCTGGCGGTGATTTTCGTACCGTTGTGCGTGCAGTTGGGCTTCAGCCCGATCGCCATCGTGTGCATCGTCGGCACCGCCGGTGCGTTGGGCGATGCCGGGTCACCCGCGTCGGACTCGACCCTGGGCCCGACCTCCGGCCTGAACATCGACGGCCAGCATCACCACATCTGGGACACCGTGGTCCCGACCTTCCTGCACTACAACCTGCCGTTGCTGGTGTTCGGCTGGGTGGCAGCGATGGTGTTGTAACCACATTTACCTTGTGGGAGCGTGGCTTGCCCGCAATGAACGATTACGCGGTGTGCCTGATAAACCGCGGCGCCTGAATCGCGGGCAAGCCACGCTCCCGCAATGACCGCGTTCAACTTTTGAATTGGCCTGCCGTTAAAGCCTTTAACCACGCCAAAAAAATCAAAAGAGTGAACGTCATGCGCATGAGCCTGAAGGCTAAAGTCCTGTCCCTTGCCGTCCTCCCGGTGCTGCTCTTTGCGCTGGTCATCAGCCTGACCACGCTGTTCATTCTGCAAGAACAGGCTCGCAAGGAAGTCGAGGAAACCCGTCAGCGACTGCTCAGCGATGCCAAGGCGACCCTGCAAAGTTACGTTGCCGTGGCCATGACCTCGATCAAACCGCTGTACGACGCGGCTGCTCCCGGCGATGACGCGGCGCGGGCGCAGGTGATCAAGTTGCTGTCGAGCATCACCTACGGCAAGGACGGCTACTTCTTCGGCTACGACTCCAATACCGTGCGCCTGTTCAAGGCCAGCAGCGCCGAAGGCGTGGGTCAGAGCTTCAAGGACAACCGCGACCCGAACGGCGTCTACGTCAACCGTGAGCTGGTGAAAGTCGCCAAGGACGGTACTCACTACCTGCAATACAGTTCGCCGCTGCCCGGTAACACGCAAGTGTTGGTGCCCAAACTCGGCTACACCGAATACCTGTCGAAGTGGGACATGGCGGTCGGCACCTCGGTCAACCTCGACGGCATCGAAGCGCAGGTGGTGGTGGTTGAGGCCAAGGTCCAGGAACGCATGCAAGGCGTGGTGCTGAGCATTGTCGGGATTGCGGTGGTGGTATTGCTGCTGATCGCCGCTGCCGGGATGCTGCTGGCCAACACCATTCTGCGTCCGCTGAACCTGATGAAAGCCAACCTCGACGACATCGCGGCGGGCGAGGGCGACCTGACTCGGCGCCTGACCATCACCAGCCAGGATGAACTTGGCGAACTGGCCGGTTCGTTCAACCGTTTTGTCGACAAGATCCACGGCCTGGTGCGCCAGATCACCGAAATGACCTCGCAACTGACCGGGCTGGTGAATCAGGTCTCCGATCAGGCCCAGCGCTCGGATCAGGCCATGGAGCGTCAGCGTCACGAAACCGATCAGGTGGCCACGGCGATCAACGAAATGTCGGCGGCGGCCCAGGAAGTGGCCAAAAGCGCACAAAACGCGGCGGTCGCTGCCCAGCAGACCGACGAAGAGGGCGAAGCCGCCAAGCGCGTGGTGGCCGGCAGCATCGTGAAGATTCATGCGCTGGTGAACGACATTCGCAGCAGTGGCGTGTCCCTCGACAGCTTGCAGAAAGACGTGTCGTCGATTGTCAGTGTACTCGGGGTGATTCGTTCGATCGCCGAACAGACCAACCTTCTGGCGCTCAACGCCGCCATTGAAGCGGCCCGCGCCGGTGAGGCCGGGCGTGGTTTCGCGGTGGTCGCCGACGAAGTGCGGGCATTGGCCAGTCGCACGCAAATCAGCACCCAGGAAATCCAGGGCATGATCGACCGCTTGCAGGCCGGCACCCAATCGGCAGTCGAGGCCATGCGCCGCTCCAGCGAGGCCGGCGACGGCACGTCGGCCCAGGCCAACGAGGCGGGGGCATCTCTGGATGCCATGGCTCAGCTGATCGGCACCATCAACTCGATGAACGCCCAGATTGCCAGCGCCGCCGAAGAGCAAACCGCCGTGGCCGAAGAAATCAACCGCAGCGTGCATCAAATTGCCGTGGCGGTAGACAGCGTCGCCGACGAAACCCAACTCGGCGCCCAGACCTCGCGCAGCCTGGCTGCTCTCGGTCAGCGCCTGGGGCAACTGGTCGGGCAGTTCCGTATCTGATTGATCGTGCTCGTATGGCGAGGGGGCTTACTCCAATGCCGGTAAGTCAAGAAATTTGAGCAACGGAAATCCTGTGGGAGCGTGGCTTGCCCGCGAAGAATGCTCCGCAGTTTTTCAGGGTTTACGCGTCATCGTTCTTCGCGGGCAAGCCACGCTCCCACAGGTTCTGCGCCTTGACTTACCGGCATCAGGGTTTCCCCCTCACCACAGGACGGTGTTCGTCCATGAGTCGCCGCATCGCGACTACCCTCATTAGTAAGCAAACACCGTCCTAGCGTTTGTTTGAACTGGTTTGCGGAACGGGCGGTCATTTGCTTCAGGTGTCGCGCACCCGTGGCACCTTGACGACCACAACAATGGAGTCAGACTCATGATCGACAGTGAAAGTATCTGCGACTGCCCCAAATGTTCCTGCAAACTGGGCGAACATCCGATCGCGCGCCACGGCAAGCACTACTGCTGTGAAGGCTGCGCCAAACATCACGAACACGGCGAAGAATGCTCCACCAAAGGCTGCAAGTGTGCCAAACACTGACAGTCCAGCCAAACAAAGTGGAGCCGTCCAGGCTCCACTTTCAGTTTGAATGTTTGCCCTTTCTCTCAAAGCTCAATTTGCCGGTCGCCAGGTAACATTTTCGATGCCGAATTTTTCCGCCAGCGGTTTACTGGTCTTTTGCACCCGTTCACGGCCAAAGCGCGGGATCCGGCCGACTCCGGCGTCGCAACTTGCCCAGTGCCAAGCCTCTGCATTGTCCATTTTGTCCAGGCGGATAATGAAAGACTTGGGCTGGCCATGAAGGGTGTATTCAATAACGAAAAGTTTTGCATTGTTCATAAAGCCTGTATTCCTCCCTGTTGTAATAGAGGGATCGCGAGGCGCGGGGAAAATTCAGTCGAATGTCGGACGGTGACAGTGACTGGCGACAGTCGGACGCCTCGTGATCATGGAGCCTTCCTGACCCCCGATGATCCTAGCCTATGGCCCAAGGTGCGCCGGCGGAACCGTCACAGTCGGCATTTATGTTGAATGTTCTGGCCCTATCGCGAGCAGGCTCGCTCCCACAGTTGATCTGCGCCGCTCACATGCTTTGTAACCAACACAGACCTCTGTGGGAGCGAGCCTGCTCGCGATGACGGCCTGAAGCCGGACTCAGACCTCAGGCACACCTTTCTCCCAAGCCGACCAATTCTGCAAGATTTCCTGCACCAACGGATTTCCCGTGCGGTACAGGTTCTCCAGCGCCGGCACAAAACCGCCCTGATCGGCGTATTTGAGCAGGTTATCCACCTCGCTCTGGCCCGGCGCCGGCCGGTCGAAGTCGGAGCCGGCGCGCACCACCGCCAGACGCCGGACATCCACCAACCCCTCGCGGCTGGCGCGCAGCAGCGCCTCATAGGTGGAGTTGTCTTCCTGCTGAGTCGTGCAATAGACCCCTTCGTTATTGGTCAGCAGCTTGGTCCAGACTTCTGCCCGCTCACTCAACCGCGTCCCGGAAAACCAGGTATTGCCCGCCAGCGTGTCGCACTGGGTCACCACCGGTGGCTGATTGGCTGGCGCAGACGGATACTTCAAGCGCCACGCCGCCGATTCCTTGCTCTCGCTCAGCTGGACCTTGTGGCTCAGGGCGAATGCCTTGGCCTGCAACTTCGGATTGAGTTCGAACACTTCAGTCTTGTAGTCCAGCGGCGGCTTTTCGTTCGGGCCTTTGGTGTTGATGCCCAGGTAACCGGTCGGCCAGTCTTTCGGCGCGTCCCTGGAATCCAGCTCCCACTGGGTGCCGAATTCCACCAGATAGTGCGCCCACGCGGTGGTGCCGATGGTGCCGTGGTGCGGGCTGATGCCGGCAATCCCGGCGATCAGGAAGTAACTTTTGCGCAGGTCGAATTTCGGTGACAGCGCCAGGGCCAGGGTCGAGGCTGCGGCATTGGTCTGGCCCATGCCGGTGACCATCAGGCACACCTGTTGAGTGTTGCAGCGAATATTCGGGTACTCGGCGGACAGGCCCGGTACGCGCACTTCTTGCTTGAGCTCCAGGCGATCGATCCAGTTCTGCGCTTCGGGGGCGAACATGGTAATCAGCATCACTTTCGGCTGGATCGGCGCGTCGCCAGCCCAGGCTGCAGAAGAGAGCAGGGTGCCGCAGGCCAGGCCCACGCACAGGGAAAGACGGGTTATTGCTTTCATAAAACCTCCTGATTCAAATGAGCCTTAAAACTGATAACCGACACCGGCGTAGTAGCCCCAGCCATTGGAACGGGCGCGGAAGTCACCGTCGCCGAAATTCAGCTCGCTGCCATCCTCCCAGTTGCCGCCGTTGTGGAAATAACGGCCGACCAGGGTGAAACGCAAGTGGGTGAAGGCGTAGAGCAATACGTTGGTGGCCACGGTGGCATTGGCGGTGCGGGCAGGGTTGTCCTTGTGCAGGTCGGAGCCGAAGTCGAAGTTGGTGAAACCGATGTAGGTCAACGAAGCGCCGTTGCTGAAGCTGCTGATGGGCACGATGTACTTGAGCTGGGCGCGGTAGCCGTCCCACGAATACTCATTGCTGGCGCCATAGTTTTCCCATTGGTAGCGGCCGTAGAAGTTGGCCGACAGGTTGACCCGCGAATGGGTGTCGATGTCGGTGCCGAGGCCGCTGTACAGCGTGTTGGCGCGGTTGGCGCTGTTGCTGCCGTGGTCGTAGATCCAGTCGAACGCCACGTACCATTCCTTGAACGGTCCGACGGCCAGGCTGCGGCCGGCCAGGTAGTCGATGGAAATCCGCGGTTCGTGCTCCATGAACACCGGCGAACCGTGGTCCCAGACGCCTTTGTCATGGCTGTTGCCGATGTCGAAGATCTTTGGAATGTCGATGTAGCCGTACAACTCGAACGGCCCCTTGCGGCCGAAATATTCATATTCCAGGTAGATATCGTCGGCCGGTTGCGGGCCGAAGCTGATGTCTTTGCTGCCGATGATGGTCAGGTCCTGGTTGAACCAGTCCGACAGGTAGACGCCTTTTTTCGGCGGGATGGCTTCAGGGCTGAGGGCTTCGCCCTGGGCGGATTCTTTGGCGGTGGCCGGTTGGGCCAAAACGTGGCTGCTGAGTAGTCCTGTAACGCTGGCCAGCAGCAAGGAAACAGCAAAAGTACGCGAGCAAATCACGTGGCTGGAGGTGCAATACATTAAAAGTCCCTTTTCGTGCGGATCGAAAGCCCGGTGGAGCGGGTTTGCGCGGTTAGGTGGCGAACAGGCCGGTATCGGTCACTCGCAAACGTTTGCATAAGGCATACCAGTTTTGTTCAATTGGCTGAAAAATAGGGGGAAACGGTGGTTTTGCTGTCCCTTTGGTCAAGGATTTCGGGGGGGGGGAGCAGAGGGCGTTGTATTCAGGGCGAAGGGGATATGGCGGGGATATGCACCAAAGTGGTGTCGACTGTCAGATCAGTAACCCGATGGGTGGCAATAGAGATGTTGTGACAAAGATGGCAAAGGAGCTTTTGTGGCGAGGGAGCTTGCTCCCGCTGGGCTGCGCAGCAGCCCCAAAACCTTGCAACGGTGACTCAAAATCCCCGCCCGCCAGTATTGCGGGTGCTTCGCACCCGAGCGGGAGCAAGCTCCCTCGCCACAATGGATCGCTTATTCCTGCGGGTTGTGAAGACCCTGTAGGAATGGGGTTGCTGTAGAATCCTCGGCATTGACTTCACAAGGTGCCCCCCCGATGAGCGAGCCGATTCGTCTGACCCAGTACAGCCACGGCGCAGGCTGTGGCTGCAAGATTTCGCCCCAGGTGCTGGAGGTGATTCTGGCCGGCAGCGGCGCCCAGAACCTGGACCCGAAACTCTGGGTCGGCAATGCCTCGCGCGATGACGCAGCGGTGTATGCCATCGACGAAGAGCGCGGCGTAGTATCGACCACCGACTTTTTCATGCCGATCGTCGACGATCCGTTCGACTTCGGTCGCATTGCCGCCACCAACGCCATCAGCGATATCTACGCCATGGGCGGCGATCCGTTGATGGCGATTGCGATCCTCGGCTGGCCGGTCAATGTGCTGGCGCCGGAGATAGCCCGGGAAGTGATTCGCGGCGGGCGTTCGGTCTGCGATGAGGCGGGGATTCCACTGGCTGGCGGCCATTCCATCGACGCGCCAGAGCCGATCTTCGGCCTGGCCGTGACCGGGCTGGTGGAAAAGCGCCACATGAAGCGCAACGACACCGCCACTGCCGGTTGCTTGCTGTACCTCACCAAACCCTTGGGCATCGGCATCCTCACCACGGCCGAGAAGAAGGGCAAGTTGCGCACTGCCGATATCGGCCTGGCCCGCGACTGGATGTGCACCCTCAACAAACCCGGCAGCCGTTTCGGCAAACTCGACGGCGTGACCGCAATGACCGACGTCACCGGTTTTGGCCTGCTCGGGCACTTGGTGGAGATGGCCGACGGCAGCAACGTGACCGCCCGCATCGAATATGACCGGGTGCCGCGCCTGCCGGGCGTCGAGTATTACCTCGATCAGGGCTGTGTGCCGGGCGGCACGCTGCGCAATTTTGACAGTTACGCCAACAAGGTTGGCCGGCTCCAGGAGTTGCACAAACGCGTGCTCTGCGACCCGCAGACCAGCGGCGGCCTGCTGATTGCAGTCACCCCTGAAGGTAACGATCAATTCCTCAAAATAGCCGCCGAGCTTGGTCTGACCCTTGAGCCGATCGGCGAACTGGTTGAGCGACAGACTAACGCGGTAGAGGTGTTTTGATGTCCATCGACTTCACCGATTACCGCGACATCTTTCTCAACGACCGTCCGATGATGGATACCCGCGCGCCGGTCGAATTCCTCAAGGGCTCATTCCCCGGCGTGGTCAATCTGCCGCTGATGAATGACCTTGAGCGGCAACGGATCGGCACTTGCTACAAGCAGCAAGGTCAACAAGCAGCCATCACGCTGGGACATCAATTGGTGTCTGGCGAGATCAAGGCCGAGCGCATCCAGGCCTGGGCCGATTTTGCCCGGGCTCATCCGGATGGTTATTTGTATTGTTTTCGCGGCGGGCTGCGCTCGCAGATCGTTCAGCAGTGGCTGAAGGACGAAGCGGGTATCGACTATCCGCGGGTCGGTGGCGGCTACAAGGCCATGCGCACCTTCTTGCTCGACACGCTCGACCAGGCCATTGCCCAGTGTGACTTCGTTTTGCTGGGCGGCATGACCGGCACTGGCAAGACCGAGGTGCTCACGCAATTGAGCAACGGGCTGGACCTTGAAGGGCACGCCCATCATCGCGGCTCCAGCTTCGGCAAACGCGCCACCGGCCAACCCTCCAACATCGACTTTGAAAACCGCCTGGCCGTGGACGTGCTGAAGAAGCGCGCCCATGGCATCGAACAGTTCGTGCTGGAAGACGAGAGTCGCGCGATTGGCAGTTGCGCGCTGCCGTTGCCGTTGTATCAGGGGATGCAGCAGTTTCCGATGGTCTGGCTGGAAGACAGCCTGGAAGGGCGGGTCGAGCGGATCTTGCGCGATTACGTGGTGGATTTGTGCGCCGAGTTCATCGAGGTGCATGGCGATGAAGGCTTCGCGCTGTTTTCCGAGCGTTTGCTGGCGAGCCTGAACAATGTACAGAAGCGTCTGGGCGGCGAACGTCATCAGCGGATGTTGACCTTGATGGAAGACGCGCTGGCAGAACAGGCGAACAGCGGTGCGGTGGATTTGCACCGGGGCTGGATCGAAGGGTTGCTGCGCGAGTATTACGACCCGATGTATGCGTTTCAGCGGGAGAAGAAGGGGACGCGGATCGAGTTTGTCGGGGAGCGGGGGGCAGTCATTGAGTATCTGCGGGAGCGTGGCAAACAGCTGCTTTGATGTTGTTTTTGCCGGCCTCATCGCGGGCAAGCCCGCTCCCACAAGGGGCCGCGTCGATCACAAATCTGTGTTCCACCACAGGCCACTGTGGGAGCGGGCTTGCCCGCGATGAGGCCGTGACAGGCACTATAAAACTCGAAGCACCACCACGATCACAGCTTACGTCGGACAGCTCTCCTGACCGTTATCCAGCCCTTGCTTGTAGCTGTGGCTCTGCAGGCTGGCCTTGCCGTTGCGCCAGGTCAGCGTGAGTACGTACAGCGAATCGTAGTCGCTGGATGCCCAGTCATCGGCGATGTTCTGTTTCTTGCCGACGGCTTCCCCTGCGACTTTATTGATCAGTTCGGGCAGGTAGCCATGGGACCAGGCCGTATAAATGACCGAGTTGTGATACTTGTCGTGCAGCAGTTCATCCGCCAGGTCGCTGGTGTCGTTGGCCGAGAAGTCGATGTTCACCGGCAAGCCGAGCTTGATTGCGCTGGGGCTTATGGTCATCAGGGGGCGGATGTAACTGTAGGAATTATCAAATTCGCCTTCTTCGACATTGCGCGTCGGGTTGGCGGCGAACACGTAGTTGGCCTTGCCGAATTTTTCCGGCAACAAGGTGGCCAGGTCGATGGCGCGATTCAGCCCCTGACAATTGAGCTGACCCAGGCCGCCGGCAGGTTTTTCCGCGTGGCGCAGAAATACCAGCGTCTGAGTGCCGTCCGCCGGTTGTGCGCGGCTTTCACTGGACTCCAGCGACAAAAACAACACGCTGGCCGCCAGCAGGGCAGGCAGGCAGATATAGGCGCGATGTTTGAAGCGTTGGGCGAATTTCAATAGATTCCTCATCCAATAGGTCATCTTCAGCGTATTCGGTTAGGGCTGACAAACCTTCATACCGCCAGCTCCCAGCATCCGGGTGTTTTCCATGTGGTTGACCCGGTCCGTTTCCTACGGGGCAATGCTCAGAGTCCTTTGAAGCCCTTTGGTTCGATCTGAGTGAGGTGCCCGGCACTTTAGCGGCAAACTTGAACGGATTGGCGGAAAGCTTATCGACAGGATGTTGCGGATTTATGGACACGGCATACACCTTACCCTTTGTAGGAGCTGCCGAAGGCTGCGATTTGTTGATCTTTCTCTTCGGCACCCCCCTGAGGGCGCCAAATGATCGCAGCCTTCGGCAGCCTCCTACATTATGATCTTCAGTCCGATTTTCTCGTGGATGCCCCTTATGACCGATTTGTCTGCATTCCCCATCACTCAAAAATGGCCGGCCCAGTACCCGGAGTGGATCCAGCTCTATTCCTTGCCAACGCCCAATGGCGTCAAGGTTTCCATCATGCTTGAGGAGATCGGGCTGCCCTACGAGCCGCATCGTGTGGGCTTCGAGACCAACGATCAGCTGTCTCCCGAGTTTCTGTCGCTGAACCCCAATAACAAGATCCCGGCGATCCTCGACCCCCACGGTCCGGGGGACAAACCGCTGGCGTTGTTCGAGTCCGGGGCGATTCTGATTTACCTCGCGGACAAGAGCGGGCAACTGCTGGCGAAGGAATCGGCGGCGCGTTACGAGACCATTCAGTGGCTGATGTTTCAGATGGGCGGTATCGGGCCGATGTTCGGCCAACTCGGTTTTTTCAACAAATTCGCCGGCAAAGACTACGAAGACAAGCGTCCCCGTGATCGCTACGTCGACGAAAGCAAGCGCTTGCTCCAGGTCCTTGATAGCCGTCTGCACGGACGCGACTGGATCATGGGCGAGCGCTACACTATCGCCGACATCGCGACCTTTCCGTGGGTACGCAACCTGATCGGCTTCTATGAGGCCGGTGATCTGGTCGGTATCCAGAATTTCCCCAACGTCACCCGCGTGCTGGAGCGTTTCCTGGCAAGGCCGGCGGTGATTCGCGGGCTGGAAATCCCCAAGCAACCTCTTTGAATCCCTCATCACCAAGGCAGGCAATGAGCTCATTCGATTTCAAGCAAGTAGATGTCTTCAGCCGCGTCGCGCTCAAAGGCAACCCGTTGGCGGTGGTATTGGGCGCAGACAGGCTTAGTGATGAGCGCATGGCGGCGTTCGCATCCTGGACCAACCTCAGCGAAACCACATTCGTGCTCGAACCCCGAGACCCCCGGGCCGACTATCGGGTACGCATCTTCACCACACTTCAGGAGTTGCCGTTCGCCGGTCATCCGACACTCGGCACCTGTCATGCCTGGCTCGAGGCCGGCGGGGTACCCAAGGGCGTGGAGATCATTCAGGAATGCGGTGTCGGACTGGTGCGGTTGCGTCGGCAGGGCGCTGAGCTGGCGTTTCTCGCGCCACCGCTGCTCAGGTCCGGTCCGGTGGACGCCGAACTGGTCGAGCGCTTACGGCGGGGCCTCGGATTGGCGCCGGGTGCGATTGTGCGGGCGCAATGGGTCGACAACGGTGCCGGATGGCTGGCGGTGATGGTCGAGGATCGTCAGCAGGTACTGGATTTGCAGCCGGATCATTCGCAGATGCTTGGCCTCGCCGTCGGTGTCATCGCGCCGTGGTGCGTCGAGCGCGATGGCGTCGATGCGCAGTTCGAAGTGCGTGCGTTCATCTCTGGCGACGGCATGCCAGAAGACCCAGCCACCGGCAGCCTGAACGCCGGGATTGCCCAATGGCTGCTCAGTGAAGGACTGGCTGCGGCGTCTTATGTCGTCAGCCAGGGCCTGACCATGGGCCGCTGCGGGCGGATTCAGGTCGAACAGGTGGGAGATGAGATCTGGATTGGCGGTGCGGTGGTGACCTGCATCAGCGGTACGATGACGCTTTAATCGCACCGAACCTGTGGGAGCGAGCCTGCTCGCGATGACGGACTATCAGTCGACATCATTGTTGTATGGTATGCCGCCATCGCGAGCAGGCTCGCTCCCACAGAGAATGCGGTGATTGTTACCGAAGCGGTAAGCGTTTTTCTGCTGCGCAAGGTTTGTGCCCCGCGCCTTGCAGCGCATAAGCTTCGCCCCCTACGACTTTTGTCTCATTCGCCGTTTTTCAGGAAGACCCATGCCCAGTCAGTTCCCCGAAGCACGTCCACGCCGTCTGCGCCGCAATGCGAGCCTGCGCAGCCTGTTCCAGGAAACCGAGTTCAGCTTGAACGACCTGGTGCTGCCGATTTTCGTCGAGGAAGAAATCGACGATTTCGTGCCGATCAAGAGCATGCCCGGGGTGATGCGCATTCCCGAGTCGAAGCTGGCCGGCGAGATCGAGCGTTACGCTCGGGCCGGGATCAAATCGGTAATGACGTTTGGCGTGTCCCATCATCTGGACAGCAACGGCAGCGACACCTGGAGCGACAATGGTCTGGTGTCGCGCATGTCGCGCATCGCCAAGGACGCCGTGCCGGAAATGATCGTGATGTCTGACACCTGTTTCTGCGAGTACACCGACCACGGCCATTGCGGTGTGCTGCACCACCACGAAGTCGACAACGACCAGACCCTGATCAACCTCGGCAAACAAGCCGTGGCGGCTGCCCGGGCCGGCGCTGATGTGATCGCTCCGTCGGCGGCCATGGACGGGCAGGTCCAGGCCATTCGCCGGGCGCTCGATGAAGCGGGTTTCAACCAGACCGCGATCATGGCCTATTCGACCAAGTTCGCTTCGGCACTCTATGGCCCGTTTCGCGAGGCCGGTGGCAGTGCGCTGAAGGGTGACCGAAAAAGCTATCAGATGAACCCGATGAACCGCCGCGAAGCCGTGCGGGAATCGCTGATGGACGAGCAGGAAGGCGCCGACGCGCTGATGGTCAAACCGGCCGGCGCGTACCTGGACATCATCCGCGACATCCGCGAAGCCTCGCGTTTGCCGCTCTCGGCGTATCAGGTGAGTGGCGAGTACGCGATGATCAAATTCGCCGCCCAGGCCGGGGCAATCGATGAAGACCGAGTGGTGCGTGAGAGCCTGGGGGCGATCAAGCGGGCCGGGGCGGATTTGATCTTCACCTACTTCGCGATGGACCTGGCCTTGGCCGGGATCTAATGATCACCACATAATCACTGTGGGAGCGAGCAAGCCCGCTCCCACATTTGATCTTCAGTGGTCCCGGGTTCAGCCGACGAAAGGCCGAATCTCACGGTCCCGGAAATATCGCTCAATCACCTTCGGATCGGCGCTGTACTCGGCAATCGCCACATACGTATCCGGCCGCAGCAGGTAAAAACCGTTGCGCGCCAGCCCCGCCGTTTCAAACACCGGCCGCCAGTCGAACACCTGCAATGGGAGGTGATGCTCGGTGCACCAGGCAATCATTTCATCGCTGGTCTCGCCATACACATGCACCTGCCAGGTTGGATTTTTCAGCGACTCGAAATTGTCTCCTTCACCGTCGTGGGCCCAGGGCAGACGATCACCGCCGTGAACATGGCCCGCAACCCCTTCGCTCAACGGCATGCCGCGATAGTTGAGGGTGGTCTGCGACACCGTGCGAAACATGAACTCCCGAACCGGTTCCAGCGAGATCATTTTCGGGATCAAAAAAGGTGCCACGCGCATCCGCACCAAGTCGGCAATTGGCCCATCGGCCGTGACGAAACTGAAGACCCGATCAGTGGTGGCTACCAGGCGCCGGGCAAAGGCGATGCGTTCGGTTTCATAACTGTCGAGCAGTTTGGGCGTGGCGCCGCCGCTCAACACTGTTGCGAGTTTCCAGGCCAGATTGATCGCATCGCCAATCCCGGTGTTCATGCCTTGGCCACCCGCCGGGCTGTGGACATGGGCAGCGTCACCCAATAGAAACGCGCGCCCTGTGCGAAAGTGATCCGCAACCCGGTGATGCACGCGGTAGGTCGAGAACCAGTTCACTTGATCTATCCGCAGCTTTAAATTCTCAATGGCCCGGCTGCTGACGTCTTCAAACTGGAGGTTTTCGGCGCGGTCGGCACGCTCGTCGCGAACCGTGCCGATCAGGCGGGCGCGACCTTCGTCGGACAAGGGGAAAACGGCGAGGAAGTCGGCTTCGTCGAGGTCCACATGCAGTTCACCGTTGAACGTGGGGCCACGAGCCTGCACATCCGCCACGTAGAAAATTTGCTGGTAGGTGCCACCCGGAAAACCGGTGTCCAGCGTCTTGCGCACAATCGACCGGGCGCCGTCGCAGCCGGCGAGGTAACAGGCCTGGCAGGTTTGCTGCTGGCCATCGGGCAAGCGCAGCCGGGCGGTGATGCCGTCGCTGGTTTCCTCGAAGCTTTGCAGTTCGGTATCGCGCTCCACCGTAATACCGAAGGCCTCCAGGCGTTCGATCAGCAGGCGTTCGTGCTCGTCTTGCGGATAGATTTCCAGAAACGCGTAGGGCGTCAGACCCTCGCCGATGGTGCTCAGCGGCAGGCGCGCGACGGGCTCGCCCTTGACCCAGAAATTCGCTGCGGCCACTTTATGGCCGTTTTGCACAACGGCGTCGCTGAGGTCGAGCTGGCTATACAGTTCCAGCGTTCGCGCCTGTACCGCCAGCGCACGTGAAGTGGTGCCGGGTGTCGACGTCTTGTCGATAATCCGCACCGCAATCCCCAGTTTGCTCAACCACAGCGCCAGTACCAGCCCGGTCGGGCCGGCACCGATGATCAGCACGTCGCTACGGTTCATGAGCCTGTCCTCCGCAGTATGTGGATCAAGTATGGTTCAGCCCGGATGCACGGGCCGCCCGGCTGCCCAACGGAAAAGACCACCCCTGTAGCGCTACAGCGCAGGGGAACAGTCCGCGACTGTCACAGTCATAGCCTGCGCCATGCCATTGATCGTATGGTTAACCCGGCTCAACGGATTTTGATGGAGCACCATGCAAGCCAATCGATTGATCATGAGCATCGCGGCGTTGTTGGTCCTGGCCGGTTGCGGTAGCCAACGCACGCAGGAATCGCCGGCCCGCAAGCCTGCCGAGGTCAAGGCAGAGATCATGCGTCTGCTCCCGGCCAAGACAGCTGACAGCCAAGGCTGGGCCACGGACATCTACGCGGCGTTTGCCGCGCAAAAGATTCCACCGACCACGCAAAACCTGTGTTCGGTACTCGCGGTCACTGAGCAGGAATCGACGTTTCAGGCTGATCCGCGGGTGCCGGGCCTGGGCAAGATCGCCCGGGACGAGATCGACCGCCGCGCCGCCAAGGCCCACATTCCCGGCCTGCTGGTGAGCGGTGCCTTGCAGGTAAGTTCCCCCAATGGCAAAAGCTACAGCGACCGGCTGAATGCCGCGCGCAGCGAAAAAGAGCTCAGCGCGATTTTCGATGACTTCATCGGCATGGTGCCCATGGGGCGGACGCTGTTCGATGGTTTCAACCCGGTGCACACTGGCGGGCCGATGCAGGTCAGCATCGATTTTGCAGAGCAGCAGGCGCGGGATTATCCCTACCCGGTGAACGGCTCGATTCGCCGCGAAGTGTTCACGCGTCGCGGCGGTATGTATTTCGGTATTGCCCACTTGCTCGGTTATCCGGTGAGCTACAAGCAGCCGCTGTATCGCTTCGCCGATTTCAACGCCGGTTGGTACGCCAGCCGCAATGCGGCGTTTCAGAACGCGCTAAGTCGTGCGACGGGTATTGCGCTGGCGCTGGATGGCGATCTGGTGCGCTACGGTTCGATCATGCCGGGCACCACGGAATTGGCGGTGCGCACTCTCGGCAAGCAGTTGGACATGCGCAACCTCACTATTCGGGATCAATTGGAGGAGGGTAAAGGTCTTGAATTCGAGGACACCAAGCTTTATCGGCGGGTATTTGCTTTGGCCGAACAGGCCGAAGGCCGGCCATTACCCCGAGCGGTGTTGCCGGGGATCCTCCTGCAAAGCCCGAAAATCACCCGTAAACTCACCACGGCGTGGTTCGCCAAGCGGGTCGATGAGCGTTATCAACGCTGCATGAAGCGCGCGGGGATGTAACCGAACCAAAAAATGACTATAAAAAAACCCGGCTGATGAGGCCGGGTTTTTTATTGAGTACTGCGGTAAATCCCTTCATTCAAGCAACGCGATTCTGGATCAGGCGATCCGAACCACCTTCAGCCACGCGATTCTGGATCAGACGATCGGAGCCACCCTCGGCGACGCGATTCTGGATCAGACGATCGGAGCCACCCTCGGCGACGCGATTCTGGATCAGGCGATCCGAGCCACCCTCAGCCACGCGATTCTGGATCAGGCGATCCGAGCCACCCTCAGCGACGCGATTCTGGATCAGGCGATCAGAGCCACCTTCAGCCACGCGATTCTCGATCAGACGATCGGAACCACCTTCAGCCAAACGGCTTTCAATCAGACGATCCGAACCACCTTCGGCGACGACCGGGTGAGCAGAGGAAGCGGCGAAAGCGTTAACTGCAAAAACCGAGAAAGCGATGCTGAGGAGGATTTGGCGTTTCATGGTGGTGTGCTCCGGGGTGTTATTGGTTGGGTATGGAGCGGATGTTACGCCGCGGATTTTTTATGAGAACTTCATTGACGTGATGGTGAACATCGACGCTGATGATGATTGCAACTACGGCCCTGTGGGCCTGCTCGCGAAAGCGGTACTGCATTTGACGGATGAATTGACTGGCCCACCGCTTTGGCCGAGCGCAATCTTCGGTAGCTGCTACAAAGAAAGAGTCGCAGAGGAGATTTAGTCATGTACCAGCTCTACGGGCATCAGAACTCAGGTGCGGCCGCCATCGAAGCCGCGTTGGAACTGTGCGAGGTTCCTTATCGCTTCATCGATGTTTCATCGTCCCCGGAGGCGGTTCAGGCATTGGAGAAGCTCAACCCGCTCAAACAGATTCCCACCCTGCAACTGCCCGATGGCGGTGTTCTGACCGAGAGTGCGGCCATCCTGATTCATCTGGGCCTCACGTTCCCGGAGTCGAACCTGCTGCCGGAAAACCCGCTCAAGCGTGATCAGGTTATTCGGGGCCTGGTGTACATCGTCAGCAATTGCTATGCGGCCATCGGCATCATCGATTACCCCGAGCGCTGGCTGGCCGAGGCGGACGAATCTGCCAGGGAAAACCTTATGGCCGGTGCCCGCCAGCGCCTGCACTGGAGTTGGGAGGTGTTTGCCGATCAGTTCGCCGGCAAATTGTACTTGGGCGACGGAACACCGGGCGCGCTGGATATCCTGGCGGCGGTGGTGACACGCTGGGCGGGCACTCGGGAGCACTTGCGCGGTGCGCGGCCGGGGTTCTCCGCCTGGCTCGAACGCTTCGACCGGCACCCTGCGTTGGCACCGGTTTTCGCGCGGCATTGGCCATAGGAACACATCAAACCTATGTGGGAGCGGACTTGTGGAGAGGGGGGGGTTGTGGCGAGGGAGCTTGCTCCCGTTGGGCTGCGAAGCGGCCCCAAAAAAGGAACTGCTGCGCATTTCAACGGGAGCAAGCTCCCTCGCCACAGGCAAGCCCCCTCGCCACAGAATCACTCGCCGCGAATGTACTGCTCCAACTGCCGAATCAGTTCAGCCTGTTCGGCAATGGCTTCCTTGACCAGGTCGCCGATGGACAGCAAGCCGATCAACTCTCCGTTTTCCACCACCGGCAAGTGCCGCAGGCGTTTTTCGGACATGATGCCCATGCAGGTTTCGACGGTTTGATGGGTGTCCACGGTGATGACCGGCGCCACCATGATGTCGCTGACCGGTGTGCCGACAGAGGAGCGCCCCTTGAGCACCAGTTTGCGCGCATAGTCACGCTCGCTGATGATGCCGACGACCTTTCCCTCTTTCAGCACCGGTAACGCGCCGACGTTTTTTGCGGCCATCACCATCAGCGCTTCCAGCACCATTTGATGAGGCGCAATGGTGTGGACTTCCTGATTTTGTTGGGCCTTTAACTTGAGCAGTTGGGCGACGGTTTTCATGACGGATTCTCGGGTGTTGTCGTTGTTCTTGAAGAATCGTAGAGACGCGCTCACAGAGCAAGGCAGAAAGCGGCACATACAGCGCGAAAAGCGTCATTCGGCGATTTTTCTTTCGTAAACGTCGCAATCCACCGGGAATGCGTCTGTTGGCCAGGAAAATAAAGACAGAGGTTGGGACAGGGCGCGCATCCAGTTTTGCAGCGCGTTGGCACGGGCGCGGTTTATGGTCGACATCGTTTGACCCCGGGCACTGGATGGCTATAGATTTTTTTAGCTAATACCTTGAAATAGATGAAGGAAAATAAAATAAGGAAATTCGAATAGGCTCGCACTTCCAATAGGTCATGGATGACTGGTCATTATGTTTGATGCTTTAACTGCTGCTAAATTTACACAACGTTCATTTCCTGAGTCTATTACTCAGAATCCGCACGCACCTTTCATCGCCAAGGCTATTCCAGGCTGGCTTTCAAGCACCCGCGCAGAAAATCGCGCCGGTTTAAAGCAGCTTGTTGGACCTGCCATGCCCTGGTATGACATGGCCTCGATGCAGTTACGTGATGAGATGAAAAGCGCGTTTGAGGAAAGTTGGGCGTCACAAAACGAAAGTAATAGAATTCTGAGCAAAATTCAGGAAATCGAAACATTCGCAGAACCACTTTTAATCACTGCGCTGAAAGATAAGTACAACATTACCCTGGATGTCAAAGCGACCTACCTGCGGCTATATTGTCCCAAGGGTATTATTGTCGGATTTGATGTGCGGACGCTGTCGCTGCTTGAGGCTGCGTTGCATAACTTCGAAGTTAAAGAAACCCGAGAGGGTTATTTCGACAGGGCGAGCGACTTCATTACGAAGCCTTCTGCTTCCGGGCAATTCGACGTCGTGCCGATCAAACATAAACTGTCTGTCGAGGCCTTCGCAGCGTTGTGTCGTGAACTGGATATCGGCGCGCGATACCAGGTTTACTTGAAGGCGTTCATGGGGTTCGCCAACCCGGCGGCGAGGGCGGTGTTACAAGGTAAAGTACAGACGAGTCAACGGGATGCGTTGCGTGCGGCCAGTGTTATGGCGCTCATGAAACGAGACATTGATCACGAAACTCATCGCACGCTGTTGAATTTGGTTGCGGGGCATCAAGCACTGACTTTGCACGGCAAACCGATGCACTGTTACGAGTTGACGATGATGGACACTGCCCTGACGGGTATTGTTCTGATTGCGGCGGACCTCGATCGCAGCCGTCAGACCGAACAAGTCATTGCCTATGTCCCCCATGACCCGGAACACCCGGTCAAACACTACCCCTCCCTGGCCAGGTTCGGCAGCGAACTGACCGCCCAATTACGTGTGCCTGAGTATCAGCGTTTTTTTAGCCGGTTTGTCCCTCACCAACAGCGTGGCACCTTCTTTTTCCAGCTCAATAACCGACTTTCAAGGATTCAATGGCATGCATCGTTGCCGTTTGAACAAAAGCCGGCGTGGCGTGACGAGCCAATTATCAATCCTGATCTGCAGATGGCATATCGGCAAAGCCGCGGTGACTTCTGGACCCATGACTTTCACCAGAAACTGAATAAAATCCTCAATGACGCTCGAGCGATGGCGGTTCCCACTGGCGATGAGGATGAAAAATCCCGTTGGGCACGGTGGGATAGTTTTCAAAAAATTGCCGTAGCCGTTCTTGAAGTGGCCGCTTTTGTGGCAGCGCCCTTCGTGCCTTTGCTTGGCGAACTGATGCTGGCCTATACCGCCTATCAACTGCTTGATGAAACGTTCGAAGGGATTGTCGAGTGGTCAGAAGGGCAGCGAAGCGAAGCTGCCGGGCATTTGATCGGTGTGGCTGAAAGCCTGATCCAGTTGGGTACATTTGCGGCAGGAGGAAAAGTGGTGGGCGCTCTGTTGTCGCTCAAGCCGTCGCCTTTTATCGAGCGCATGCGGGTCGTGGAAACGAGTGATGGTCGGTTGCGATTATGGGATCCGGATCTGGGGCGCTACGCACAATCGGTCACACTTGATGAGGCTGTGCGGCCAGATGAAAAGGGCATTTATCGGCATGCAGGAAAGGAGGTGCTGTCGCTCGATGGCAGGCAGTTTGTGGTTGAGCCTGATCCTGGATCGGACCAGTACCGCATCCAGCATCCCCGACGGGCCGACGCCTACGCCCCGCGTCTTGAACACAACGGCGTTGGCGCGTGGGTGCATGAGGTTGAGCGTCCTCAGGCATGGCAGGGCGTTAACCTGATGCGACGCCTGGGACATCGCGTCGATTCGTTTTCCGATCAAACCCTGGAGCAGATCCGGATCGTCAGTGGCGTTGACGAAGCGGTATTGCGCAAGTTGCATGTCGAGCATGAGCGGCCGCCGGCGTTGCTGGTCGCAACCATCAAGCGTTTTACCGCTGACCAGGAGGTTAAAACCTTCATCGAGCGGATGAGCAGCCATGATCCGCAAGTGTATGGCCAGGCCGATACGCAGACTCAACTGGAACTGCTGACGCGTCATCGCAAGTGGCCGAAGAACCGTATCGTGCAGTGGCTCGACGCTCAAGACGAGGTGCTCTGGCAGTCTTCGCCAGACTTGGGCGAACCGATGGTCAAGGTCAGATCCGGGCAGTCCGGTTACAACGATCTGGCCGCAACTTTGCTGTCCCAACTGCAAGATCAGGAGGTCAAGACGCTGCTGGATGAAGCGTTTGGCGATGGAGCCATCGCCCTGAATGTGCGGGCGACCAGACTGCGCGCGCTCATTGCCACGGCAGCCAGGGAGCAAAAAACCGCGTTGGCGGATGCTCGCTTCAGACTCGATGAATCGCCAATCGATCCTGACCTTGTGGCGCACGTTGAATTGTTGCTTCGCGATTTTCCTCAAATGCCGGGTGCCTTCATGGATGAGCTGCTGGTCGGCATCACCGAGGCAGAACGACGACAGATGAGCGACGAGCAACGTTTGCCGTTACGTCTGCGACAGAAGGCCCGCACGGCGATGCGTGAATGGCGGATTGTCCGGGCATATGAGGGGTTGTATTTGCCCTCGAGCGCGAATCTGGATACCAGTCGGCTGGCGTTGCACAGTCTCGAGCGACTGCCAGGCTGGTCGCCCGGGGTGCGCATCGAGATGCGCAACCAGTCGTTCGATGGGCCGCTGCTCGACAGTATCGGGCCGGAGCACGCGCCCATTCGCAAAGTTCTGGCGCGAACCACGCAGAACACCTTTCAACCCTATGACGAAGAGGGAAATACACTGCATGGTGCTGACGATTTCTATACCGCCCTGCTACAAGCCTTGCCTGATGCCGCGCGCAAGAAACTGGGCCACGAAATTGGTCAAGGTATCCAGTTGCGACAGACATTGCAGAACGCACCGCTGACACATGCGCAGTTGCGCGAAATTCTTCCCGATCCCTCCGTGCGAGATGTTTTGGACACCGCAGCCGCAACCCGTTTGCGCGGAGCCGTTCAGGGGTATGCGCGGATCAATGAGCCTCTGCTCGGTACGGGGGGGACGTTGAGCCTGGAGGATCGGTTCAAGGTGCTGTATCCGCAGGCGAGTGCGGACACGTTTGCCGATTTTGTCCGATCATCCGGCTCGCAGGCTCAGGCGTTGCGGGTCATCGGCGAACGGGAGTTGGAGTTCGAGGAACTGACCGGAACCCTGGATAGCTGGGTGGCGATCGAGCGAGGCGAGCTTCTGCCCATGGATCAGCGCTACCACAAGGGGCGCTTTTCCAAGGCGATCAAGCAATGCTGGCAGGCTGCACAAACGTCGGGGCCGGACGGCTACGCCCTGGACCTGGATTTTCACTGGACGAGTGATTTTCTGGAGTATTTGCCAGCGTTGAACGCTGATTTCCGGCATGTCAGTTCGCTGCAGTTCCGCCATGTCGAATTGCGTACCGATATCACCGGTTTACTGCATTACTTCCCCAATCTGAGGGCGCTGGACTTGAGTGACAACGCGCTGGTCGCGCCCCCTCGCTGGCAGGAAAATTTGCCGGCGCTCGAGAGTCTGAACCTTTCCAACAACCAACTGACGCTGACCGCTGAAAACGTGGCGGATATGGCTGGCCTGACCCGTCTGCAAACGCTGAGATTGGCTGGCAACTCCGAGCTGTCGCAGGTACCGGATGTCAGCCGGATGGCTGATCTCCAACTGTTGGATTTGCACGATACCGGTCTCACGGATTGGCCCACCGGCCTGCTCACGCTGCCGCGACCGCACGCCTTTGAACTAGATCTGCAGGGCAATCCGATTGAACAGGTGCCCCAGGTGACACCCGGTTCGGAGCAGGCACGTCTTGTTGCTCGCACCCGCTTGAGCCGCGATCGGTTGTCTGATCAAGGTCGTGAACAATTTCAGGGCTATATGCGCTCGGTAGGGTACGACCCGGCACGCAGTTACCCGCCCAAGGGCGAGGAAACCAGTGTGTACTGGCTGGAAGGTTTGTCGGGCGTACAACGAGAAGGCAGGCAAGCGACCTGGGATGAGCTTGAAGGGGAGCCGAATGCCCAAGGTTTTTTCGAAGTGCTGGAGCAACTCTCTGACTCAGCCGATTATGTCGAACAAGCCAATCGTCCCGGGCTGACGCAACGGGTGTGGCGAATGCTCGACGCCGTCGCCCAGGACACTCCGCTGCGTGAAGAGCTGTTTCGTATGGCGAGCAACCCTGATTCATGCGCCGACGCCGGTGCGCAGATTTTCAATGAAATGGGGATCAAAGTACTGGTTCACGAAGCGTATCTGGCCGACAGCCCTGAGCAGGTGGAAGCCAGCCTGTTCAGGTTGGCGAAGGGCAAGTCCCGTCTGGATCAGGTCAATGAAATCGCCCGCGCCACCGTCCAGTCCCGATTGCAGGCCGGTGAAACCTTTATGGCGATCGATGAAGACGGGGACATCACCGGGACTATCGACGAAGTGGAGGTTTATCTGGCATTTCAGACCGGTCTGGCGGATCGACTTGAACTGCCGTGGCAGTCGCGGGGGATGTTGTTCCGGGAGATGGCCGAGGTGGGTAACGCACAGATAGATCAGGCGTATGAATCGGTTTTGACGCTTGAGGCGGGTGAGGGGCTGGTGAACCGGATCATCGAACAGCGGTTTTGGCGCAAGTACCTGAAAAGTCGCTATCCACGAGAGTTTGCGCAAAACTCGGCGGTATATAACGAAAAGTCCGATGTGTTGCTTGATCGGCACCTGACAGGTTCACTTTCTCCGCAGGCCTATGATTATGAACTCACTGAGTTGGCCTTCGCGCACAAGGCTTTGCTCAGGACATTGACTCGTACAGCGATGAACTCGACAGGTACCCGACAGTAATCTGGGCCCGCCGATTACCTCGGATTGCCAGTCAACGCTCCTGCTTTCAGAAGCGTTGACTGGCAATGCAAACTGCTACGCGATGTCCGTACGTAACATTGTCAACCTGGGTACTCCTCAACAATTTTCTTCCACTGGGCATGAGACAAATCTCCTCGCCCTGTTGGAATATTTATTCCACGTCCACCGTTGTAGGAATCAACCAATATGTTGGCGCAGTTGAAACAGCCCGGAAAAGCTATTGCGGCTTTTTCGTTAACCAATTTTTGAGTGACGATGGTGAGATGCTCAAGTTGTTGGCCAAGATTGGGGATCATCAGCGCGGCTATATTGAGCATCTTTACTTCTGCATGAAAACCCGGAAGTCCTGCTCCTTGGGGGATATATCCATCGCTTTGAGTGATATGACTTTCAACGAACTCTCTTGTCAGTGGGTGGAGCGGAGATGCTTCATATTCGACTCCGCTCATGTCCAATGTCTCATTGGTGCTTGCCTTATAAATTTTCACTGGAAACGTTTTATCGTTGAAAGCGGTCCTGTATTGTTTATTCAATTCAGGAAGGAACTGATGTGGCTCGACTTTCAGTATCCCTAGATTCGCTGGATTTCCGGGTCCCATGTCAGCGTTGAACGGTTTATGAATCGAGACACCAGGTATGGCTGCCACTCCGCCTTTGGGTAGCGGTATGTTGAAAACGTCGGTAGCACTGACGGTATTTTCAGGATCTCCATCCGAGTATTCAAAACCGGCATGGGCGACAAGATCGCCAAGCAATTTCTTTGAAAACCTCGCATCCGGAAAATTCTTGTAGTGTTCTTCCGCCGCTTTCTTCTGTTTGGTCACAGTACCGCCGGTGGGTGGAGGGCGCAAAGTGTTGGTCGTCAATATTGACGTTGTCCTGTTACTCATGCGCTGCGGAAAATCCCCGGTCAGCCCCAACTTGTCTACAAGCGTCATCGGGTTATTACCCACCATCGCATACAGATTCAACCCATCCACAGCCCCCGCCGGATCGGCGCTGATCCAGCGTTGCAACCACGGTGCGTAATAACGCCGTCCGTAGTAGTAAAGTCCGCTGCCATCCATCTCCTTGCCCGAATAGCGGATGGTTTTGTAGCTGACTTCCCGCTCCGAATTCGCTGTCAGCGAGGCCGTGCCGCCAAAGGGATAATAGTGTTCGTGACTGATCAGACGGGCCGTTTGATCGAGTTCGATGAGGCTGGAACCCTGGCTGTCGTCGAGACAGTAGCGCACCTGATTGGCATCGATGTCTCCCGGTTTACCGCTGAGCCAATGCAGGCAACGCACGTTGCCAATCACGTTCGGCAAGGTGATGACGTGTAGCTCTTCACCCGTGTCGCGGGTGCGTATTTCCAATCCGGGAAGGTAGCGCACTTCGTGAAAATGGCTGGTCGATGACGTATGGGTTTCGTGGCGTTTATAGACACGTTCGCCATTGCTGTAGCGATAGGTTTCCTTGTCGTCGAGGCCGGTCTCGCGTTCGATCATCGTGATGGAGGCCAGCTCATTACGGCTGTTCCAGTGCAAGGCCTGACCCGGCTGCAAGGCCTGGAGATTGCCATGACGGTCAAATAACCTGGAAAAATCCGGTTCAGGGTCTTCCTCCTTCCAGCGCACCCCACGGTTGCTGGACGGATCAATGCGCATCTGATGGGTATAACCGCCTACCGCGCGGCCATGAGTCAGCCTGATCAGGTTGCCGCCCGTGTCGTACTCGTAGGTTTGTGTGTAGTTCAGGAGACTGTTAGGGTCATTCGGCAACGGGCGGCCCGGCATGCTGGACGGCGGGAGGGTGTCATGGCCGGTGGCGCTCGTCAGCCGGTACAGCGAGTCATAGGTGAACTTGCGGGTTCCATCGATGTACTGGTTGGCGAAGAACACCGGATTAAAGGTGTGATCTTTAATGCACAGCACGTTGCCGACCTTGTCATAGCCGTATTCCAGATCTTGCCGCAGGGCCTGGCCAGGCACACCGGCCTTCATGAGTGTCAGCCGACTATCCGCTTGGTCGTAGATCCAGAATTTGGCCACGCCGTTGCCGAGTTGTTGTTCGATGACCTGGCCGGCGGCGTTGTACTTCGCGTCCTTGAGGATGTCCTGAATGGTATTGCTGGCATCGATTTGCAGCGTCACGTGCTTGAGTTGCCCGGCAATGTCATAGCGTGAATGCTGCTGATGGTTGCCGGCATCCGTCTGGCTCAGAGACTTGCCGTCTGCACCGTAAAGCCATCGTGTGGTGTAGACGCTACCATCGAATAAGGTGCGGGTTTCGGCAAAAGGCAAGTATTGCAAGCTGAAGGAACCGAATGCCATCGACCCCGAAGGATCGACTTTTTGGGTCAACTGCCCTCGCAGGTTATGCCCAGGGGCCGCATCTGCCTTTGCATAGGTAAAGACCTCGACGTTCGGTTGAGCATTGACGTCAACCGCCAACACGCGCAATCGATCATCGTAGGTCGTTCGCCATTGATTGCCGCGCCCATCCCAGCGACTGAGGACTTCACCAGCAATCCCGAGCAGGCTCAGGCGCCAACCAGAGTCGACGCTGTCGACCTTCAGCGGTTGACCGGCCAGGCCATGGATCGTCGTCAGATTAGGCCTGGAGCCATACAGACGTGGATCCCAGTGCTCCACCGGTCTGCCTGCGACGTCATGACGCTGTCGGGTGATGAGTGTTTCCAGAGGCGCGCCAACGCTCTTGCGCAGGTAGGCCACCTGGCGAACTGCCAAGGCGCGGCCATCATTGACAGAAATTGAAGGAGTTTTCCGATGCACGGTGAGATCCATCTTTCAACCTCCGTCAATGCGTTGCATGGGGCAGGGCAAAGGGTTTCTCCAAGGCTCGATGCTATCAACGCACGAGAGGTATGTAACCTGTCAGATATGACAGGTCAGAAGGGGCAGCACCTGCCCCAATGCATCCACACAGCTGCCCAATGGCGCGTAGAATCATGCCTCTGAATCAATTTTGAGGTTGCAGTGGTGGATTTACAGCAGGGCTTCGTCCTGACCCGGCATTGGCGCGATACCCCGGCCGGCACGGAAGTCGAGTTCTGGCTGGCGACCGATGCCGGTCCCCGACGCATTCGCCTGCCGCATCAACCGTCGGTAGCGTTCATTCCGGCAGTCCAACGCGAGCAAGCCGAAGCGCTGCTGCGCGGCGAGAAAAACCTCGAGCTGAAGCCCTTGACGCTGCTGGACTTTGAACATCGCCCGGTGCTTGGCCTGTATTGCCAGCAGCACGGTCAGTTGATGCGTCTTGAAACGACGCTGCGCAAATCAGGCGTCGATGTATTCGAAGCCGACATCCGCCCGCCGGAACGCTACATGATGGAGCGTTTCATCACCGCGCCCGTTCTGTTCGGCGGCACACCCAGCGCCGAAGGCCTGCTGCTCGACGCGCAAATGAAACCCGACCCGGGCTACCGACCGAAGCTCAGGCTGGTCTCGCTGGACATCGAAACCACCGCCCAGGGCGAGTTGTATTCCATCGCCCTGGAAGGCTGCGGCGAGCGTCAGGTGTACATGCTCGGGCCACCCAATGGCGATGACAGCGAGGTGGATTTCCAGCTCGAATACTGCGACTCGCGAACTCTGCTGCTGAAAAAACTCAATGAATGGTTCGCCCGGCATGATCCCGACGCGATCATCGGCTGGAATGTCGTGCAGTTCGATCTGCGCGTACTGCACGAACATGCTCGCCGCTTGGCGGTGCCGCTGAAGTTGGGGCGTGGTGGCGAAGAAATGCAGTGGCGCGAGCATGGCAGCCGAAATCATTACTTCGCTTCGGCCGCCGGCCGTTTGATCATCGACGGCATCGAGTCGCTGCGCTCGGCGACCTGGAGCTTCCCCTCGTTCAGCCTGGAAAACGTCGCACAAACCCTGTTGGGCGAAGGCAAGTCGATCGACAACCCCTACCAGCGGATGGACGAAATCAATCGCATGTTTGCCGAGGACAAACCGGCCCTGGCGAAGTACAACCTCAAGGACTGTGAACTGGTGACGCGGATCTTCGCCAAGACCGAGTTGCTGACCTTCCTGCTCGAGCGCGCCAGCGTCACCGGTTTACCGGCGGACCGCAGCGGTGGCTCGGTGGCGGCGTTCACTCACCTGTATATGCCGTTGATGCACCGTCAGGGCTTCGTCGCGCCGAACCTCGGCGGCAAACCACCGGAGGCCAGCCCCGGCGGTTTTGTCATGGACTCGCAACCCGGGCTGTACGAATCGGTGCTGGTACTCGACTACAAAAGCCTCTATCCGTCGATCATCCGCACCTTCCTGATCGACCCGGTGGGCTTGATCGAGGGGCTCAAGCATCCCGACGACAGCGAGTCGGTGTCGGGTTTTCGCGGTGCGCGTTTCTCAAGAACCCGGCATTGCCTGCCTGCCATCGTCGCCCGGGTCGCCGAAGGCCGCGAAACCGCCAAGCGCGAACGCAATGCGCCGTTGTCCCAGGCCCTGAAGATCATCATGAATGCCTTCTACGGCGTGCTCGGTTCCAGCGGTTGCCGATTCTTCGATACACGGCTGGCCTCGTCCATCACCTTGCGCGGCCACGAGATCATGTTACGTACCCGTCAGTTGATAGAGGCCCAAGGCCATGCGGTGATCTATGGCGACACCGACTCGACCTTCGTCTGGCTGCGACGCGCCCACGGTCAGGCAGAAGCCGCGCAGATCGGTCACGCGCTGGTGGATCACGTCAACCAGTGGTGGCGCGAGCATGTGAAACAGGAATACGGGCTGGAAAGTGCCCTGGAGCTGCAGTTCGAAACCCACTACAAGCGCTTTCTGATGCCGACCATTCGTGGCGCCGAGGAGGGCAGCAAGAAACGCTATGCCGGATTGGTCACCCGCGCCGATGGCACCGATGAAATGGTCTACAAAGGCCTGGAAACCGTGCGCACCGACTGGTCGCCGTTGGCCCGGCAATTCCAGCAGGAGTTGTACCTGCGCATCTTCAATCGCAAGCCCTATCAGGATTACGTACGTGACTATGTGCGCAAGACGTTGGCCGGTGAATTCGACGAGCGCCTGATCTATCGCAAGCGCCTGCGTCGCACCCTCGATGACTATCAACGTAACGTGCCACCGCATGTGCGGGCCGCGCGGATCGCCGACGACTACAACGACCAGCAAGGGCGCCCGCGGCAATATCAGAACGGCGGCTGGATCAGTTATGTAATCACCGTCGCCGGCCCCGAGCCGCTGGAAATCCGCAGCGCGCCCATCGATTACGACCATTACGTCACTCGGCAGCTGCAACCGGTGGCGGATGCAATCCTGCCGTTCGTGGATGACGATTTCTCAACGCTGATTGGTGGGCAACTGGGCCTGTTTTGAGTCCAGCAGCGACAACGTCCAGCCATCCGGTATGCCGTGAAAATACTGATCCAGCGCCTGATGGAACAGGCTGCCTTTTGGCGAAACCTGGGCGAACAGCGTCATCGATGAGTGAAACTTGAGGTTATCGGGATGGCCGAAAATCTTGGCGATCGACTGATGAGGAACGTCCAGGACCAATTGCGTGCACATGCGCAAGCGTGGCCCCAGCAACGGATGCTCCAGGTACGCCGTGGCTTCTTCGCTGGAGCGAATGGCAAAGTAGCGGGACATCTCGCTGTCGCCCAGCCCGGAAAACTGCGGAAAGATAAACCACATCCAGTGCCGGCGCTTCTGGCCGGCGCGCAGTTCCTCCTGCACCCACTCGAACACAGGGTCCTGCGCCTGGACGAAGCGTGGCAAATTGAAAGCGTCGAGCTGATCGGTACTTCTCATGCCGATGCCCTCTGACAGCACCGCGATGGCTCAGACCATGGCCAACCGCTGCTTGCGTTGTGGCGCGCGAAAAGCTTGGTCCAGCGCCTCCAGATCCCCGACCTCAAGCCGCAATTGCGCCGCTTGCGCATTGAGCTGTACGTGCTCGGGACGGACCGCCTTGGGGATGGCGATCACGCCGTTCTGACGCAGAATCCATGCCAGCGCTACCTGCGCAGGTGTCGCCTCGTGACGGGCGGCAATCTGCTTGAGCGTCGAGTTGGCCAGCATGTGCCCGCCCTGGCCGATCGGACAATAGGCCATCACCGGCATCCCTTGGCGTTGGCTCCAGGGGAGCAAATCAAATTCGATGCCGCGCTCTTCCAGGTTGTACAGCACCTGATTGGTGGCGCAGGCCGGGGAGGCCAGTTCTTCCAGGTCATCCAGATCGAAATTGGACACGCCCCAACGGCCGATCTTGCCGTCTTCGCGCAGGCGTTCAAAGGCTTCGACGGTTTCCTCAAGCGGATAGTCGCCGCGCCAGTGCAACAGGTAGAGATCGATGTGATCGGTATTCAACCGCCGCAGGCTGCGTTCGCAAGCCTTGGGGATGCCTTTGCGGCTGGCGTTGTAGGGATAGACCTTGCTGACCAGAAAGACCTGATCACGCAGGCCGGCGATGGCTTCACCCACCACCTCTTCAGCGCCTCCTTCAGCGTACATTTCAGCGGTGTCGATCAGGGTCATGCCCAACTCAATGCCCAAACGCAACGCTGCAACTTCCTTTGTGTGTCGGGAGCGTTCCTCTCCCATGCGCCAGGTTCCTTGGCCGATGACCGGCACATTGCTGCCGGCCAACTCAAGAGTACGCATGAATCCTCCTTACCGAAGCCCGATCGATACTTCAGTTGGCAGCAAAATAGCCCGGTGGTTCCGTGGATATGTCGAAAGATCGCAGCCTGCGCCAGCTCCTACAGGGGCGGGGGCATACCCGATATTCGGGGCCGGTGTAGGAACTGCCGAAGGCTGCGATTTTTTGATCTACAGGGTAGAAAACTTATACACCGTAGTCTGGCTATAGCGCTTGCCCGGATCCAGCCGTGTGGACGGGAAATTCGGCTGGTTCGGCGAATCCGGATAATGCTGCGTTTCCAGAGTAAATGCCCCCCAATGCGGATAGATCTTGCCAGCCTTGCCCTTGACCGTGCCATCGAGGAAGTTGCTGGTATAGAACTGCACACCCGGTTCAGTCGTGTAGAGCTGCAACCGGCGCCCGGATTGCGGATCGCTGACATCGGCGGCGAGTTTGCCCAGATCACCCTTGGCGTCCAGCACCCAGTTGAAATCGAAACCGCCTTGTTTCGGTTCGGCGAACTTCAGTTGCGGGTGATCAGCCTTGATGTGTTGACCGATGGCGGTCGGTTGGGTGAAGTCCATGGGCGTGCCGGCGACCGGGGCCAACTCACCGGTGGGGATCAGTTTGCCGGTGACCGGCGTGTAGCGGGTTGCATGCAAGGTCGCAAGCTGCTTCAGGACGTCGCCATTGCCCGCGCCGGCCAGGTTGAAATAACTGTGGTTGGTCAGGTTCAGCACTGTGGGTTTGTCGGTGCTGGCCTTGTACTCGATGCGCAGCTCATTGTTCTCGGTGAGGCTGTAGGTGACTTCAGTTTGCAGGTTGCCCGGGAAACCCATTTCATCGCCCGCCGACAGGTATGTCAGGGTCACCCCCACCGAATCCTTGCCTTTGCTCGGTTCGGCTTTCCATACACGCTTGTCGAAACCCTGGGCCCCGCCGTGCAGTGAATTGCTGCCGTCGTTGAGTGGCACTTGATAGCGTTTGCCGTCCAGTTCGAATGCGCCGTTGGCCAGGCGGTTGCCGAAGCGGCCGATGGTTGCGCCGAAGTACGCGGTGCCGCTTTGATAACCCTGCACATCATCGAAGCCCAGCACCACATCGTCGAGCTTGCCGTTTTTGTCCGGCACTTTCAGCGACTGCAGAATCCCGCCGTAGGTAATGACCGTGGCTTGCAGGCCATGGCTGTTGCGCAAGATGTATTGCTCGACGGGCGTGCCGTCATTGGTTTTGCCAAAGGCTTTGTGTTCGCTGGACAAGCCGGCGGCGTGAGCGGGGAGGGTGGCGATCATCAGGGACAGTCCGAGGCTGGAGAGCAGGTATCGAGATTGAGGCATGGTTGACCTTCCTTTTTGTTGTTTTGTGAGAAGTAGTCATACTAATAATCGAGTGTTAACGCGATCAAGGAAGGATTTATAGCTTATTCATGCAGTGTTGCAATTATAAAGTATGACTAATGTGCGAGCGCTTTCACGGTGATCAGCGTTTACGGACCACCGGCACTGCACTTTTCCAGCTTTCACGGTTCTATCCTTGGCCAGCCCGCGGCGATCCCCACCGCCGGCCCATGCCCAAGTTCAAGAACCCATGGCTCGAGTTTTACCCCGCTTTACCCCGCACATTCGCCGTTATTGCTGGCTGCTGATTGGCCTGTCGATGCTCTTCGCCAGTGGCTGCAGCCATCAGCCGGGCAACGATATCGTCAGCCAGTTTCGCAACGGCCAACCTCAGGAATTCCTCCAGACCAGCGTCGACCGTATGGCGACCCTGACGATGCGTGACAACCTCGAAAGCCTCTACCTGCTGATGAACAAGCTCTACCTGCGCAACCCGGAGGAGCTGAAGAAATCCGGCTTCCTCGATGTCGGCACCGCGGAAAAACAAGTGCGCATGGCCATCGAACAACAAGAGCCGCTACCCACTCTTGGCGACAAAAAAGACCTCGCCGCGCTGAGCTACGCCATGAGCCCGGAATTCCTCGGCGACCGGGTCGGTGCCTTCATCTATGCCATCGGCAGCATGCTGGTGACGGCCCATGGCAATCGGCTGGAGTTCTACATGACGGATGCGATCAACCCGACTTTCGTCAGCAATGCCGCGCGCAACATCGAAAAAGCCACCTGGATCTTGAGCCAGCGGCAAAACAAGCAAGGCGAGCCCTTGCTGTTTTCCAACGAAATCTCGGAGGAGGGCAGCAACCTGAGTTTTGCCGTGGAGTTCGGCAAAATCGTCGCACGGCTGGACCTGCTGACCCAGATGCTCGACGAACGCTACCGACGGATCGGCCTCAACTACGCCCAGAGTTTGCTGTTTTTGAATTTCTTGCCGGTGCAATGAAACGAGTGCTGAACCCAATCCCCGTGGGAGAGAGCTTTTGTGGGAGCTGGCTTGTCGGATCGCCGCACCGCTGCGATGGCATCAACTCGGTTCGACGTTAAACCCAGCCGTCTGCATCGCAGGCAAGCCAGCTCCCACAAAAGCTCGACCGCACAGGGATTTGAAAGAAAGAAGATCGTGTTCCGGCCCAATGAGTTGGCATAACGATAGACCGCATCGATATAACTGGTTATAAGAAAAATCGCTATGCTGCGAGCCGGTTATTCTCCTGCGATTCTCTAGGCGTATTAATGGAATTCGGTAATTTCGGGTTGGTCGTTGCAGGTCTGGTGGTCGGCTTTATTGTCGGCATGACCGGCGTCGGGGGCGGTTCGTTGATGACCCCCATTCTGTTGTGGTTCGGCGTCAACCCGGCTACAGCGGTGGGTACGGACTTGCTGTACGCGGCCATTACCAAATCCAGCGGCGTGCTGGTTCATCGCAAGAACAAGAACATCGATTGGGCGATCACCGGTTGGCTGACCCTCGGCAGTGTGCCGGCAGTGGCGCTGACGCTGTGGTTCCTCAGCACTTTGCAGACCTCACCCGAGGCGATGAACGCCGTCATCAAACAAGCCTTGGGCTTCGTATTGTTCGCCACGGCGCTGGCGATTTTCTTCAAGAAACGCTTGCTCGATTTCGCCCACAAACGGGCGGGCGGCCACTACAACCCCAGCGGCTCGCGGTTGAATGTACTGACCGTCATCACTGGTCTGGTCTTGGGCACCATGGTGGCCCTGACCTCCATCGGCGCCGGCGCCCTGGGCACCGTCGCGCTGTTCATTCTGTATCCGCTGCTGCCTACCCGCCGCCTGGTTGGCACCGAAATCGCTCACGCAGTGCCCCTGACCCTGGTCGCCGGCCTTGGCCACGCAAGCATGGGCAACATGGATTGGCACGTCTTGGGCTACTTGCTGGTCGGTTCGTTGCCGGGGATTTACCTGGGCAGCCACTTGACCGGGCGCATCTCCGACGAACTGCTGCGTCCGTGCCTGGCCACGATGCTGGTGTTGATCGGCTACAAACTGGCGTTCTGATCCGGCACCGTATAGATCATTGAATTTAGCTGAATCATGCTCTCGCTGGCGTAGTCAAAACTATGACCACGTGCAGATGAGGTCATGACGTCCATGAACAGCCCCGTAAGCGGTCTTCTGCGACGGTTCCGCCGCTCCCGCGGCGAGCCACCCGGCAATGCAGCCGAAGTGCTACGCCGACATGTCGAACCGTTGCCTGAACTCGACTCACCTGAATTCGGCGAACGGTTCGACCGCTTTGGCGATGCCAGCGTAGTGCTGATCGGTGAAGCCAGCCACGGCACCCAGGACTTCTACCAGGCCCGAGCGGCGATCACTCGCCGCCTGATCGAGCAGCACGGCTTCGGCATCGTTGCGGTAGAAGCCGACTGGCCCGATGCCGGCCAGATCGACCGATGCGTCCGCGAACTGGGCCGCTCCGCCTGGAAAAAACAGGCCTTCGCCCGATTCCCCACCTGGATGTGGCGCAACACGGCCGTGCAGACTTTTACCCGCTGGCTGCACCACCATAATCGCGGGCTGACGCCTTCGCTGCGTGTGGAGTTTCGGGGGCTGGATGTTTACAGCATGCGTCACTCCATCGACGAAGTACTGGGCTATCTCGATAAGACCGACCCGCAGCTGGCGAAGGAGGCCCGCCATCGCTACAGCTGCCTGACGCCGTGGCACGACGACCCGGCGCTGTACGGTCATTTCGTCGAGCGGGGCAACATGGCCACGTGCGAGGATGTGGTGGTCGAGCAATTGAATGTGCTGCTGGGCGAACGGCTCGATCCGGTGGTCGCCGACGACGAAGCGTTTTTCAACGCCACCCAAAACGCCCGCGTCGTGCGGGCCGCCGAGCAGTATTACCGCGCCATGTACCGCGGTTCGACCGCCTCGTGGAACCTGCGTGACCTGCACATGTTCGATACCTTGCAGACCCTGATGGAGCATCGTGGGGCCGGCGCCAAAGCGGTGGTGTGGGCGCATAACTCACACATCGGCAACGCCGCCGCCACGCAAATGGGTTGGGAGGGACAGTTCAACATCGGCCAGTTGTGCCGCACGGCCTACGGCTCACAAGCGGTGCTGATCGGCATGGGCACCGACCACGGCACCGTCGCTGCCGCCGATGACTGGGATGAGCCGATGCAGGTCAAACAGGTAAACCCGGCATTGGCCGACAGCTGGGAACAACTGTTCCTCAAGGCCGGCGTCCCCGCAGCACTGCTGGACTGGCGGACGTCACCGAGCGAGGAATTGCTGGACGTGCTGGCCGAGCCATTACTTGAGCGCGCCATTGGCGTCATCTATCGACCCAGGACCGAGCGCCAGAGCCATTACTTTCAGGCAGTGCTGGCGGAGCAGTTCGACGCTTTCGTCTGGATCGAAAAGACCCATGCGGTCTCACCGTTGCCGGCGCCTGAATACATGGAACACGAGGACGACACCTTTCCGTTCGGTATATGACCCGCTAATCACGGCAATGCTGTTCACTTAAGAGTCTTGAGTCAGTGAGTAACCTGTGGCGAGGGAGCTTGCTCCCGCTTGAGTGCGTAGCACTCACCAAATCGGCGATTGTTATCAGATTTTTGGGGCCGCTACGCAGCCCAACGCGAGCAAGCTCGCTCGCCACAAAGGTAGGTATGACTGAGAGTAGCGCTTAAGTGAACAACATTGCGCCAGTGACGGGTATCTATTCCCGGGTAAAAATCTCCAGCAGATGCCCGTCCGGGTCATCGAAATACACTCTTCGGCCCCCGCCGTAATCATTGATCTCGTTCGGCCTCTGCTTGCCTGGATCGGCCCACCAGGGCTGCTTGCGCGCTTGCAGGCGAGCGAAGGCCGCATCGAAGTCTTCGTCGCCGATCAGAAACGCATAGTGTTGGGAGGCAATCGGCGGGTCGTTGTTGTAGAAGTCCAGCGACACACCGTTATCGAATTTGACGATCAGCATCGGTCCGAACGGCTCCGGATCGGGCAGGCCGAGGAGGTCGGTCAGGTAGCGGGCCGAAACCTGTTTTTCAAGGCACCAGACGATGGTGTGGTTCAGCTGAGCGCTCATGGAAAATCCTCACGGCGAATCAGGTCGTGCGTGTTGTGTCATGAGATTAGCTCAGGCTGTTGCGCAATGACCGCCCTGACCTAAGCTTGGGGCAAGGCGAATCACAATTGCGGTGCGTCACCCGGAACGTTCGCCGCGATGCGCAATCATTAGAGCGTGGATATCAAAAGGAGATGCGCATGCTCATCAGGTCTTTGACCCTGGCTACTCTGCTGGCTTTCGTCGGTCCCCTGTTCGCCGCCGATGACGATTCCCCTCTGGTTAACGACGTGGGCAGGGCCCGTCCCCTGATTGTCATCGCGCCCAGTTCGGTCGATCCCACCTGGGTCAGCCTGAAAAAATCCCTGGATGAACCCGCCAGCCGCAAAGGCTTCACCGAGCGAAACATGGTGCTGTACACCGTGATCAATACGATGGGCCAGCGCGACGGCAAAGACCTCGACCCGCAAACGACGATGGCGTTGATCCGCTCGCTCAAGCTGGGCGCCGGGGCGAAGAGCAAAATCATCCTGGTTGGCAAGGACGGCGAAAAGAAGCTTGAAAAGGATGTGGTCGAGCTGAAAGAGATTTTCAGCACCATCGACGAGCTGCCAGCCGCTGAAAAGGAAGCAACGGTCCCGGTTCCAGCGCCGGTGGCTGAAGTTGCACCGGTTAAAGGTGCAAAAGGCAAACCGGCGAAACCCGCCAAACCGCCTGAAATGCCGGATGATTGAATTTTCGCTGGTCAGTTAAGAAATTTGAGCGACGAAAATCCTGTGGGAGCGTCTTGACCATTTTTCGTGTATCCCCCGAACGTCCGTAGCCGCTGCCGAGCCCGCGAGGCTGCGTTCGGTAGCTGCTACGGGGCTGCGTCACTCTCTCGGCTATTTGTCCAGTGCACTCAGAATTTCATGGGCGATTTTGACTCGCTCGGGGTTTGGGTAGTTTTTGTTGGCCAGGATCACGATGCCGATGTCCTTTGCCGGGACAAAGGCTACATAGGCGCCGAATCCGCTGGTTGAGCCGGTTTTGTTGATCAACACATTGTCGCGTTGAGGTTGCGGAGGATTCAGCGGTTGGACTTCATGAGCCTCCATCGCCATCTGCGATGAGTTGCCTGCCAGCAATGTATCGAGCGTTACCGGGTAATTGTAGAACTCCCAGCCCAACCCTTGAGTCGTGTCGCCCACTGTGTAGTAGCCGGTGTGCGTGATGGCGATGGCTTGCTGCAAGGGCTTTTCCAGCGAAGCGGGATTCATGTTCGCCTCAACATAGCGAAGCAGGTCCGAGGCGCTGGTTTTCACGCCATATGCTTCGGAACCCAATGCGCCCGGCCCGACCCGCACAGGCTGGTCGTCTTTGTTGTAACCCCAAGCGTAAAGCGCCATCTGATCCTGCGGCACCTTGAGGTAGCTGTGCTTGAGGCCGAGTTTCGGCAACAAGGTTTTTTCCATCAGCTCATCGAACGGCGCACCCATGCTGTGGGCTGCCAGATAGCCGAACAACCCCAGGCTGGGGTTTGAATACTGGCGATGAGTGCCGGCGGCGTAGGTCGGTTTCCACTGCTTGAAGTAGCCGAGCATTTTGTCCTGATGATCGGCATCACCGGGGAACTGCAGTGGCAGGCCGCCGGCGGTGTAGGTGCCGAGTTGCAGTACGCTGATGCTATCGAACGCGCTGCGATGCAATGCTGGCAGAACAGCGCTGGCAGTGTCGGTCAGGGAAAGTTTGCCAGTGGCTTGAGCATAGGCTGCCAGTGTTGCGGTGAAGGTTTTGCTCACCGAACCGATCTCGAACAGGGTGTCGTTTGCGACCGGGCGCCCGGTTTCTTTCGACGCCACGCCATAGTTAAAATAATGCTTCTTTCCGTTGACCGTTATGGCCACGGCCATGCCGGGAATACCCTCGGCTTTCAGGACAGGCCGCACAGCGTCGTTAACAATCGTCTCGATGGACTGATCTGTCTGGGTCGCGGCAACACAATGGCTTGCGCCAAATACCGCGATGCAGGCCGCAAGAATCTTCAATCTGGCAATACTTTTTTTGTGTGTCATTGTTTCGGTTCCATGATTTTACGGGGTGCTAACCGCTACACTCCGAGCGGTTTTTTAGCCGGTCCGATGCTGGGCGAGCCAAATCTATGCAGTTTGGCGAAGACCGACAAACGACGATATCTTGGATTAGTCATTAGAAAAATTTGTGAGTGGACATGATCCGACCGCAGTTACCCCTGAATGCACTACGCGCTTTCGAAGCCTCGGCACGCCATTTGAGTTTCACCCGGGCGGCGGTGGAGCTGTGCGTCACACAGGCGGCGGTGAGTCATCAAGTCAAAATCCTTGAAGCTCAGCTTAACGTGACGTTGTTCAAACGCCTGCCCCGAGGCCTGATGCTGACCAGCGAAGGTGAAACGCTGTTGCCGGTATTGCGCGACTCCTTCGACCGAATTGCCGAGACCCTGGAGCGTTTCGAGGGCGGGCATTTTCGCGAGGTGTTGACGGTAGGGGCCGTGGGCACGTTTGCAGTCGGCTGGCTGCTACCGCGGCTGGCGGATTTTCAGTCGAAACATCCGCTCATAGATTTGCGCCTGTCGACCAACAATAACCGGGTGGACGTGGCTGCCGAAGGCCTGGATTACGCGATTCGATTTGGTGCGGGGGCGTGGCATGGGATCGAAGCGGTACGGTTGATCGAGGCGCCGCTGTCGGTGCTTTGCGTTCCCGAGATTGCGCGACAATTGCACACACCGGCCGATCTGTTGCAGCAAACGTTGTTGCGCTCCTATCGCACGGACGAATGGCCTGAGTGGTTTCAGGCGACCGGTCTTTCGGCCCATGCCGCACCGCCCCGGAGCATCGTCTTCGACTCATCGCTGGCGATGATGGAAGCGGCGCTGCAAGGGGCAGGCGTTGCATTGGCACCGCCGCGGATGTTTGCCCGGCAACTGGCGGCGGGCGTAATCGAGCAACCGTTTGCCATCGGGATCACCACCGGCAGCTACTGGCTGACCCGCTTGCAGTCGCGCCCTGAAACCTCCGCGATGGCCGCGTTCAAGGACTGGTTGCTGCAAGCTTCGCTTTAATACAAAACCCTGTGGGAGAGGGTTTGTGTGGCGAGGGGGCTTGCCCCCGTTCGACTGCGAAGCAGTCGCAAAAGTAGCCAATCTGTTCTGTCAGACGAAACCCGGTGATGGTATTGGGAGTGCTGCGCACTCCGACGGGGGCAAGCCCCCTCGCCACACAAGCCCGCTCCCACAGGTATTGCGGTGCTTCCAGAGGTTTAGCGCACCAGACACGGCCGCTTGTTATCGAATTTCCACCCCGGAATCAGAGACTGCATCGCCACGCTGTCATCGCGCGCGCCCAGCCCCATGCCTTTGTACAACTCATGAGCCTTGGCCAGTTGATCGATGTCCAGCTCAACCCCCAGGCCAGGTTTTTTCGGCACCTGCACGCAGCCGTCGACGATTTGCAGCGGCGCTTTGGTCAGGCGTTGGCCGTCCTGCCAGATCCAATGGGTGTCGATGGCGGTGATTTCACCCGGCGCAGCGGCGGCGACGTGGGTGAACATGGCCAGGGAAATATCGAAGTGGTTGTTGGAATGCGAGCCCCAGGTCAGGCCCCATTCGTGGCACATCTGTGCCACCCGGACCGAGCCCTGCATGGTCCAGAAATGCGGGTCGGCCAAAGGAATGTCCACCGATTGCAGCTGAATCGCGTGGCCCATTTCCCGCCAGTCGGTGGCGATCATGTTGGTCGCGGTTTTCAGGCCAGTGGCCCGACGGAACTCGGCCATGACTTCCCGGCCCGAATAACCGTTTTCCGCACCGCAAGGATCTTCGGCGTAAGCCAGAACGTGATGCTGATCCCGGCACAGGCGGATCGCTTCTTTCAGCGACCAGGCGCCATTCGGATCAAGGGTGATGCGCGCATTGGGAAAACGTTCGGCAAGGGCGGTGACCGCTTCGATTTCCTCGTCGCCACTCAACACGCCGCCCTTGAGTTTGAAGTCCTTGAAGCCATAGCGGGCGTGGGCGGCTTCCGCCAGGCGCACCACGGCTTCGGCGTTCATGGCTTTTTCGTGACGCACACGGAACCAGTCGTTGTCGGCGTCCGGTTCGCTGCGGTAGGCCAGATCGGTTTCGTTGCGATCACCGACATAAAACAGATAACCGAGCATCTTCACTTCATCGCGCTGCTGGCCTTCGCCGAGCAGGGCCGCGACTGGCACATCCAGGTGCTGACCGAGCAAGTCGAGCAGGGCGGCTTCCAGGCCGGTGAGCGCGTGAATGGTGATGCGCAGGTCGAAGGTCTGCAGGCCGCGACCGCCGGCATCGCGATCGGCAAAGGTCTGGCGCACCTGATTGAGAATCTTCTGGTAAGTGCCGATCGGGCTGCCGACCACCAATGTGCGCGCGTCTTCCAGCGTCTGGCGAATACGCTCGCCACCCGGCACTTCGCCGACGCCAGTGTGACCGGCGTTGTCCTTGAGGATCACGATATTGCGGGTGAAAAACGGGCCGTGGGCGCCGCTCAGGTTGAGCAGCATGCCATCGTGGCCGGCCACCGGCACAACCTGCATGCTGGTGATGATCGGGGCTTTTGCGGTTTCTTGTGGGTTCATTTTTTTGTCCTTTAAACCGTGCTCTTACATGAGTGTTCAGGCGTGATTAGGTGCTGGTTTGCCCGGGGCAACCACAGGTGCGGGTTTCGGTTTATTACGCGCGGCGAAGACGATGATTGCCGCGATGATCGAGGTAGCGGCCAGGCCGTACAGCCCGCCCTGAATCGACCCGGTGTGTTCTTCAAGCAGGCCGAAGGTGGTCGGCGCAACGAAGCCACCGAGGTTGCCTACCGAGTTGATCAGTGCGATCACGCCAGCCGCGATCCGTGCATCCAGGTACGCCTGGGGAATCGGCCAGAACAACGACGAGGCGGACTTGAAACCCAGCGCAGCGAAGCAAATGGCGACAAAGGCGAAGATCGGCCCGCCGGTGGTGGACATGAACATCCCGGCCGCAGCGATCAGCAGTGCAGCAGCGACCCAGGCTTGCTGATGCTTCCATTTGGCCGACAACGTGGCGAAGGCGTACATGCCGACGATCGACAGCAACCACGGAATCGAGTTGAACAACCCGACCTGAATGTCGCTCAGATCGCCCATCTTCTTGATGATGCTCGGCAGCCAGAAGGTCGCGGCGTAGATGGTCAACTGGATGAAGAAATAGATCAGGCAGAACAGGATGATCTGGCGATCCTTGAGCAGTGTGCCCAGCGACGGCTTGATCGGCGTCGCGGCTTCGCGGGCCAGTTGTTCGTCATCGATGGCTTTGACCAGTGCGTCCTGCTCGGGACGGGTCAACCATTTGGCGTCGTGGGGTTTGGAGTCCAGCCAGAACCAGACGAACACGCACAGGCCGACCGAGAACATTCCTTCAATGAAGTACATCCACTGCCAGCCGTGCATGCCCAAACCGCTGATTTGCAGCAACAACCCGGACAATGGACCGGAAATCAGCGACGCGATGGCCGAACCGCTGAGGAAGATCGCAATCGCCTTGCCGCGCTCCACACCGGGCAACCAGCGAGTGAAGTAATAAATCACCCCGGGGAAGAAACCGGCTTCGGCCACGCCCAGTAGAAATCGCAGGATGTAAAAGTGGGTTTCGTTCTGGATGAACGCCATGCAGGCGGCCACCAGACCCCAGGTCAGCATGATGCGGGTCAGCCAGATTCGCGCGCCGACTTTTTGCAGGAGGATGTTGGAGGGGACTTCGAACAGCGCATAACCGATGAAGAACAGACCGGCACCGAGGCCGTAGGCGGCAGCGCCAATCCCTAAGTCATGTTCCATATGGGCGCGGACGAAGCCGATGTTCACACGGTCGATGTAATTGACGATGAACATGATCACGAACAGCGGCAGGACGTGGCGTTTCACTTTCGAGATGGCGGACTTCAGGACCGAATCGGCGCCATCGTTCATCCCGGATATGGATGTATTCACTTCTTTTTCTCCCACTCGTTATTTTTATGCGGGGTATTGCTGGGTGTTGCGTTGTTGATAGACATCATACAACTAGGTTTTTTTGTCCTACAAGTGCTGTCTCTCAACAAAATGGTGCTAGGCAGGAGGGTTTTTATTCTTTTTTCGGTTGTATGTGGCGTATTTGTTGGGCTGTGTCATGGTCTGCTCATTCGAAAATTTTTCGCATCTCACGATGCGACGCTTGAATCCGATAGCTTCAATCGTCTTTTTCAGCGTTCTTATTGAGTGTTGTCATACAAGTTGGGCGGCGCTTTGTGGAGATTCCAGTCACCGAGAAGCGAACGCAGTGCTACGATCCGGATACCCGCTTTACGGATTACCACCATGCAAGAAGACATCGACGCACCCGCCCGCAAGCGTACCCATAACCTGGCCCATGATTTGGTGAGCAAACTGACTCAGGGCATCCTGCTTGGGCAGATGGCGCCGGGGGACAAGCTGCCATCGGAGAACTCGATTGTTCAGGAGCATGGCGTCAGTCGCACGGTGGTGCGCGAGGCAATCTCGAAGTTGCAGGCTTCGGGGTTGGTGGAAACCCGTCACGGCATCGGTACCTTTGTTCTCGAGCGAGCACCGGATCAGGGGCTGCGGCTGAATGTCGATACCGCGCTGGGCGTGCGCAGTATTCTGGAGCTGCGCATGGGCCTGGAAACCCAGGCCGCCGCGCTGGCAGCGATTCGTCGCACAGACCAGCAGTTGGCGCAGATGCGTCAAGCACTGGATGACTATCAAAGCCTGTTGGCCAACAACGACAGTTGTGTCGAGGCGGACAAACGCTTCCATCTGCTGATCGCCGAAGCCACCGGCAATGTGTGCTTCACCGAGATCATGCAACACCTGGGCAGCGCCATGATCCCCCGGACCCGTGTCAATGCCGCCGAGCGCGGGTCGGCGGATTTGAGCAAGCTCGGGCAGCTCGCCAACCTCGAACACGAGGCGATTCTCAACGCCATCAGACGCCAGGACCCAGATGCAGCGCGGGCGGCAATGTGGTTGCACCTGACCAACAGCCGAGACCGCTTTTCGGCTGATCGGTAGCCGCCGTTGGTCTCCTCGATAGCACCCCGTTTGCAGGCTCGTTTCCAACCTGTACGGCCCGGATTCGCTGGACCTCGTCAGTGAGGTGCGTCAAGGCTAACGCTCTAATTCTTCAAGGTGGGACTTGCGATAACGACCCTGTCAGACCCATTCCCGATATGGACGATACGTCGATGGATCACGACGCCCCCCCGGCATGGACCCTTCACGAGACCCGGCCGATACGGACGTTGATCGTCCTGAAGACTGGAGGGACTCCGCTCTGGATGACGACATTCCAGCGCCGGATGAAGAAACGCCATTGTCCGACGTCAGGCGATAAACCCAACCCGACCGATGTGCCGTAATGCTGTTCACTTAAGGCTTGCCTGAATCCTTGTGGCGAGGGAGCTTGCTCCCGCTTGAGTGCGAAGCGCTCACAAAAGAGGGCTGCTGCGCAGCCCAACGGGAGCAAGCTCCCTCGCCACAGAAAAGCACCGCCGTCGGATGCGATTGGCCTACCGCAACGAGCGATAGGCAATGGGGTCGATGTAAGCTGACTGCAGGTCCCGCTCCGGGATCTCCCAGATGATTTGCTTTGGCGGCGTTTCTTTGTATGCCGGGTTGTTGAGGTAGCTGTTTGCCGCGCCGGAGAACGCTCCGCCGTCTTTGGCGAAGTTACCGACGGGGGCGCCCAGTGCCTGCTGCAGAAACCCTGCGAAGTTGGAGTTGCGCGAGAATGAAGTGCCGATGAGCGCGGTGTCGGGGAGGTCGGCATCGCCAAAGAGGTCTGCCTCAGTATCGAGGCTGTCGGCTGACGCAACAGGAAGCTCATGGGTGCTGGTTTGGGCGATCATTTCGGGTGCGGGTTGCCATTTGAGCGGTAGCCAGTCGATGCCCGCCAGATGGACCAGATCGCCAGGTCGCACCGCGAGCGGGGCATGACTTTCGTTGAACGACCTGCGTGGCGTTGCGCTGATGCCCAGGGTTTTCAGGCGCTGTGTGATGGCCTCGGCCGCCGCCTTCGCGCCGGATTCGCTCCAGTGCGTATCGGTGCGCAACCAGGCACTGGCGCCCAGTGGCGTCAGCGCACCGGTGAGGTCCAGATTCGCCACGCCACCCACATCCAGCTTCGAGGTCCAGGCCTGGATGCGCCCTTCGAGAACGGCTGGGCGGTGCAGTGCGCAACGCTGCTCGGAAGCGATGCGGCTCTTGTCTGGAACGATGACCACCAGCAGGCTGATGTCACGTTGGGAGAGTTGCTGCTTCAGATCAATCACAGCCTGGACTTTCGCATCGGCATTGCGCTGTGCTTGATGATTGACCTTGAGCTCATCGGCCAAGAACAACCAGTCAGGACAACCCGAGCGAACCCTCGGCCCGGTGTCTCTGAGCAGCAGCCAACTGACTCCGCGCTCCAGCTCGGCAAAGGTCGTGGGGAGGTAAGCGTTCGACAGTTCCTTGGCAATTCGATGCGTGATATCGCCGTCAAAAATCTGCGAGGTCAGCACTTTATCGGGTAACAGCGAGATCTGCCCTGAAACGATCAGACGGCCTGAGGACAGCAGCCCGACGAACAGGAATATCAGCAGCGCCACGCCTGCCAACCGACTGCTGCGTGTCGCCAGATCATCTGGGTGAGGAGGGGGCGGGGTGTGCTTTAGGCTCGTCATCAGAATTGAAAGTACAGGAAGGGTACGGTTTCGCGACTGGCGATCAACGCGAACGACAGCATTAAACCGGCGATGGGCCAAAGGGCGGCGGTGTGGAAAAAAAGGCCGCCCAGTCGATTCTCACAGTAAGGGCGCAGCAGCGGTGCGATGACACCGAACACACCCAGCAAACCTGCAAGGCCGTGTACCGGGCGCAGGGTCGAGGACAGTTCATCACCGAGGGCGATGCCCTGCAGGCCGAACTGTCCGGCGTACAGGCTCAGCGCGCTATGAAAATCAGGGGCGCGGAACAGTGTCCAGGCCAGGCAGACGAACAACAGTGTCAGCCCATGAGAAAGCACCGGCGGTACCGGGGGCAGGGTAGAGCTGTTCCAGGCACGATTCACACACAATGCAATGCCATGGGCGCTGCCCCACAGCAGATAATTCCAGCTGTCACCGCCGTGCCAGAGGCCGGCGATGGCCATGATCAGGAACAGGTTGCGATACGTTTTCCAGGTGCCGTTGCGATTGCCACCCAGCGAAATATAAAGATAGTCACGTAACCAGCTGGACAACGACAGGTGCCAGCGGCGCCAGAAGTCTTGAATGCTGTTGGCCAGGTACGGACGGTCGAAGTTCTCGGGAAAGTGAAAACCCAGCATCAGTCCCAACCCAATGGCCATGGCACTGTAGCCGGCGAAGTCGAAGAACAGTTGCAGGGAGTAGGCAAGGCAGCCGACCCAGGCGTCGGAGAAGCTGGGGTTCGGCAAACTGAACGCCACATCGACCACCGGCGACAGGGTGTCGGCCACCAGGACCTTCATGCACATCCCGACCATGAATCGGCGTGCGCCCAGCGAGAAATTCTGCAGGTTGAAGTAACGCTGATTCAACTCACGCCGAACCCAGTCATAGCGAATGATGGGGCCGGCGACCGAATGGCCGAACATCGAAATATAGGTGGCGTAATCAATGAAGCTGCGTTCGACCGGCACGGTGCGACGGTGTACATCCACCAGATAGGAAATCGCCTGCAAGACGATAAACGACAGCCCGGCCGGCATGATGACCCGCTGCCAGTCCAGCGGCATGGCGCCATACCAGGTGACGGTATCGATCAACGTGCCAGCGACGATGTTGGCGTACTTGTACCAGCACAGCACCGCCGTGTTGAGCACGATCAGCATCGCGAGTAGCCGCACGCGGCCCTTGCCTTCTTCCCGCCAGGCGTCAATCAGCAAACCGCCAGCCCACGCCGTGATCGTCAGTACCACATGCACTGCGAGAAACCGGGGGCTCAACCAGCCATAGAACAGCCAGCTGCCGATCAGTAGCGTGACGTTGCGCCAGGCGACTGGGCACACTGCATAAGTGCACAAGAACAGCGGCAGGAACAACGTCAGAAACTCGAGAGAGGCAAAAACCATGGGGTGGCGCGATCCGATCAGTGGGCCAGGACGTCAGTCGCAAGCAGCAGGTAAGGGCCATTTGCGCCAGGTAGCAGCACAACGCTGTAACGCTCGCCAGCCTTGAGCTGGCCCAGGTCAAGCGGGGCACCGACGTTGGTTTGAGCGCAGACCAATTGAACCGTCAGGCTGACCGGGTTGATCGCTCGGCGTTGCACACTGCCGTCGGCCACTTCCTTGAACAGATCGGCGTTCTTCCCCGCAGCGCGCAAACCGGCCTGGGTGCATGCTGGATCAGCGCTGATAAACGCCAGCGAGGCTCTCAGGCTATTGAAGTCGTCGGGTTGCTCACGGATGACGACCTGGCGAATACCTTGAGCGCTGTCTGGCAAAGCGATCACGCTGGCGAATTCGCCTGCCGCCACCTGAATGTCCAGCGGCTGGCTTTTGCCGTTGCGTTCCAGGGTGCCCTTGATCGGCTGGTTGGCGGGCACGGGCAGGTAGTCGGACACGGCATTCGAGCCTTCCAGTTTGAGGCTTGCCCGAGAGCCTTCGGCCAGCAGTTGCAACGGTCGGTCGGCGGCGTTGATAAAACGCAGGAAAGCCGAGTCTTGATCCGGGCCCGTCGGGTACAGGGCAATGTCGGCGGCCTGGGCGTGCAGGCTCAGCATCAAGGGCGCGAACAGCGCCCAGCCACATGCGGACCGGATCATTTGCCGGCACCTGCGCTGCTGACGCGCTCGGCGGGCAGTTTGGCCAACGCACCGCCAATTGCAGTGCCCCATGCTTGATAACCGGCGACGGTGAAGTGCTGCCCATCTGTGGTGATCCACTGCCCGGGTTTGGAGAACGTCAGCGAATCGATGTAGGCGCAAGGCGCTACGTTCGCGGCCAAAAACTGCGACATCAACTGGGCGCGGGCATCATTCTTCTGGTACATGCCACCGGCTTTACCCCAGGCCGGGCCTACCCAGGCGCAACGGGTCCCGGTGGCCGCGATGGCCTTGGCCAGGCCGGTGACGCTTTGCCAGGCCCAGGCCTTCGGAAACACCGGCTTGTCATAGGACGCCATGGTGTCGCCGATGACCAGTACCACCAGATCGGGTTTGTCGGCGGCGATCAGGTCCTGGATCGGTGTGGTGGTTGCCTCACGCCCTTTGATCACGATCTTGTCGTTGCCTTTGCGCTCGGCGCCGCAGTCGACCTTTTTGCTGATCAGCCAATCGCCGGCGCTGGCGCCGCAGGCACCGATGGAATGAACCTGGGCGCCTTGGCGAGTCAGGTTGTCGTGCAGCGGCTCCAGCAAATGGTCCGCGAGGCTCATATGGCTCTCCCCAAGAACAAGGAGAGACAGACCGGCAAGGGCAGAAGTGGGCATCGAAAGCTCCAGAATGATCAGTTGGAATAAGGCGAGGTGTACGGGCTGACCGGCAGGCTCATGGGACCGCTGATCTCCTCGAACTGGTAGCGCAAAGACAGGGCACCGCTGAGTTGTTGGTAGTCATGGGCATTGTCCAGGCCCAGGTTGGCGCCCAGCAGGAAGTTCGAAGCGACCTTGTATTCAGCCGCCGCGGCAACGCTGTAGCCGATCCCGGTTTTGTTTTGCCCTTCGTAGCGCAGGCCCGAGGCCGCTTGCAGGGCTTTGTCGTTGGGGAAATAGTCGGCGCTGTCCTGCTCGAAATGCTGCACACCGACCGAGCCCTTGACTTGATACGTCAGGCGTCCGGAGCGTTGTGCCCAGGTCACTGGCACGCCCAGGGCGAAGAATGTCTGCGGGCTGAAATAGCCGCCGTGGCCGTAGGTGAAATAGTCCTGATTGTTGGCGTAGCTGATGCCGGTCATGCTCAGGCCGACGGTCAGCTTGCTGTCCGTTGCATTTTGCAGGTACCAGTACACACCGCTGCCCAGTTCACTGCGGTTGTTGGACTCGACATGGTTGCCCAATAGCTGGTGCCAGGAGGCGTAGCCATAGACGCCGACTTCGTTGTCGTCAAAGCTCAACTGGCCACGCCCGCCGTTAGCGGTCACGCCGCCCCAGGACTGCCCGCTGCGTTTGTCCGTGGTGCCGGCAAACGAGGTGACGCTGTCAGTCACCGGTCGCCGGGAAACGCTCACGCCGTAACGGACATTAGAGGTGTCGCTCACCGGGCGATCAATGCTGATGCCGCCGGTGGCGGTGGTGTACTTGAAGCCGAGCGGGGTGGTGCCGAGATCGGCTTTGAGCCCATCCGCAGGCCGTTGAATAGCGACGGAAAGGCCGACACCCTCGGCTTTTTGCGAACCGACGCTGCCACTCTGCGCACCATTACCGAAACGCGACAGCGCCTCGTCGCTGACACTGCCGGCGTTCAGCGAGACCGGCGTAACGCGCAGGGCGACGCGGCTTTCATCCAGCGGGATATTGATTTCCAGCGGTGTCTCGATATCGGTCAGTTTGCTTAGCCCCGACTCACTGTTGTTGCTGCGAATGCTCACGCCCTGGGTGACGTAGGCACTGCGCTCTTGAAGGATCTTATTCAGCGCCAGTTGCGCGGGGCTAATGTCCTCGCTCACCAGTGCTGCGCGCGGCAGCTGCGACTCGAATGCATTGCTCGCCTGCTGCGGTCTTGGCAGGGCGTCGATGCCAAAAGGGGTGTGAGACCTCACGCTGCCCGGCATCTCCTGAACCGGTGGCGGGATCGCTGCCAGCAAGGTGTCGCGACTGACTTCACTGCGTGGACCCGACACCCCAGCAAAAGGGTTGGGCGCCACCGTCGAACCAGCCAGTTGGCCGCTCTGGCTTCTGCGTTTCTCGCTCTGTTCAATGGCCACTGCTTTGCGCAGCAGATCGGTCGCCGTGCCAGTCTTGCCCATGTTCTGGTAGAGGCGGGCGGCCTCTGTCAACGTTTGAGGGTTGCCGGATTCAGTCTTGAGCAGCTGTTGCAGTGCCTGTTCGGCAAAGGCCGTGTTATGTGCCAACACCGCCGCGTTGGCGGCACCCAACAACAGTTGCGGGTCATTTGGCTGACGTTGTAACAGCGGTTTGTAGAGTTCAAGGGCTTTTGCCGTGTCGCCGTTGGCCGAGTACATCCGCGCCAGGGCCGCGACGGCAGCGCTGTCACCGGGACGTTGCGCCAATGCGGGCGCTAGCGTGTCATAAGCGCTGGCCAGATTGCCTCGTTCACGCAACTGGTCAGCCTGGCGGATGCGATAGAGATAGAGCAGGTCGTCGAAACGCTTGCGAGCCGGCGCGTTCAAGGGCCTGTTCTGAAGGTCGCGCAGAATCTCGTTGACCTGTGCGTCTTCTCCGGTTTTAAGCAGGACAGCGGCGTATTGCAGGATGAAGTCCGCCGAGGGCGCCGTGGTGTTTTGCAACTGGCCGCGCATGAGGGTCAGCGCACGGGTTGGCTCGCCGATGTCGACATACGCCGAGGCCAGGCTCGCCGTGCGATCCAGACTGTTGTTGGCCATCGGTTGAATACGATCGAGCAAGGTCAGGGCTTCCTGGCGCTGTCCGCGTTTGCCCAACTCGATCGCCTGGCTGAGTTGCAGGTTGAGGCTGACATCAGCGGCCAGCGCGTCCATGTCCGGGGTGCGCTGGTCGGGGCGCAAGCGTCCCAACGTTGTCTGGGCGGCTTTCCACTCACCCATCTGCACCGACAGCAAGGCGCTGACGTAAAGCGCATCGGCATTGTCGGGATGGGCCTGAAGCATGGCGTTGATCAGGTCCCGAGCCTTTTGCGGTTCGCCCATCGCCAGGTTCAGGCGGGCCAGGGCGAAACGCGTCCAGACGTTGTCCGGCTCAACGCGCAGCGCGTCTTGCAAGGCGTTGCGCGCAGCGGGGAGGTCGTTGCGTTGTTCGGCGAGGGCGGCCAGTTGCGTCGCGCGCAAGGCTTGCAGGCGTGCGGACTGGCCGATCTTTGCCTGTCCGGTGGCGGGCAGGCTGTTGATCAGTTGCAGGGCTTCATCGTTTTTGCCGCTCTTGAGCAGCACATTGACCAGCCCTTCCAGTGCTTGAGGGTCGTCGCGGCGCAGTTTCAAGATCTGGCGATAGTTGCCCTGCGCGACATCGAACTGGCCCGCGCTGGCCTGAATATCCGCCAGGGCGAGGCGAGCATCCACCCCGTTTGGATTGAGCCGCAGCGCCTGGTTGACCAGGACTTGTGCCTGGGCTGTCTGGCCTTTGGCCTGGGCGTCGCGGGCTTGCTGCAACGCCGACCAGTAGCGCACTTCGTTCAGCGCAACTTGCCAGCGGCTGCCGTCGTTTTGTCGCGTGGCCTGACTCAAGAGCTTTTCCGCTTCGGCCAGCCGGTGTTGCTGCTGGCGAATAACCCCGAGGCCGCCCAGCGCGTCAGCATCATCGGGCCGGGTTTTCAAACGTGCTTGAAAAGCCTGTTCGGCGGTGGCCTGATCGCCTTCCTTGAGCGCCTTCAGGCCGCGCGCGACTTCGGCGGGCGGTTGCCATTCCTTGCTGGCCGTCGTTGCCAGCTGTTGCTTGCCCTTGTTCATCTGCGTCCGGATTTCCACGTCATCCGGATGCGTCTTGAGGTACGCCTCGAACAACGGCACTTGTGCCGGATTGGGCGGACCGATCCAGGTCAGCGCCAGGCGCCAGCTTTCGTCGGCATCACCGGCAATGTCGGCACGCTGGGTCAGCGCGGCCAGGGCGCGGATGCCCTCGGCACGGCTGTCTTCACGGCGGACCAGATGCTTGGCGTAAAACAGCGCGACGATCGAGTCGTTGGGCATCTCGCGTTGCAGGCGCTGAAATCCGCTGCGTGCTTCGGACCAGTCAGCCTGATTGAAGGCAAGGTTGTTGTAGTACTCGCGGCCGATCGTACCTTGGGGTGGACGGCCATCGAACAGCGAGCGAAACACGATGGTCGCCTTGTCACGCTCACCGGCATCGACGAGGCGCCGAGCCTCTTCCAGACGCTGCTGGTTCTGCGGTTGGGCCACGCTGATGTCTTGCGCCAATTGCAGTGCCTGACGAGGCGGTGGCTGGATGGCCTGCAAGCGGGCGAGGTATTGCTGCGCCTGTTGTGGCTTGCCCTGTTGCACGCCGATCAAGCCCAGGCCATACAGTGCGTCAACCTGGGCCGAGTCCAGCAGCAGGACTTTCAGCCAGACTTCCGCAGCGCGTTGAGGGTTGTTGTGCGACTGCCAGTACTGCCCTTGCTCGACGAGTAATGTCTGTGGTGTCGGACTTTGAGCGTGGGCAGCAGCGGCCGTCCATGCGCTCATGACGGCGATGGCTAGCGTGCGGTGGTGCGCGTGCATGCGGTCTCCCAGGAGAGTTTCAGCGTTCCGTCTTCCCGGAATCGGTAATATTTATCTGCCCATCCGAGGGCGAACAGGCTAAGCATGAAGTTGTAGTAACGCGGCGGACCGGCGTCGGCATCAGGCCTGGCCAGTGCCTCGCGCAAGGCGAGTTCCACGCGTCGTCGTTGCTGATCGGCCAACCCGGGTAGCCCCTTGGCCTCAAGGTAGGGAATCAGTGCAGCCCGGAACCCGAACGGGCTCTGACCCTGAACACTGCCGTGGAGAACCTGGACGGTTTCCGGGGGGGAACCCGTCGCGACGGTGCTGCGGGCCATGCCGTCCAGCCGTTTGAGCAGCAGCGCTGCCAGCGGTTCTGAGGTATCACTCATGCCCAGCCAGAGGTACACGCGAATGGCGTCGTAGCTGCCCGTGTCGCCGTGGATCGGGTCGCTTGTGAAGGCACCCGATTGTGCTGAAGTGCCTTGATAAGCGACCCAGTCCGCGACGAAACCGTGGTGGCTTGATTGGCCAATCATCGTCGCGGTGTTGTTGGCAATCGCTTGCCAGGGCCCGGAGGGTGCTTCCTTGGCCAGCCGCCGTAACAGTGGCAGTGGCAGGTAGCTGGGGTTCAGGCGCCAGAGAGCGTCTGGGTGGACGAAGCCCTGTCGTCCAGGCAACACCATCGGGCCCAGCCCGGGGAGCTTGACGACCAATTGCGCTTCAATCGTCGCCATCAGGTGCAGGGCGTCCTGGTGATAGTCCGGTCGATGCCACAGGCGTGCGGCTTCGAGCAGGGCGTAGGCGATCCACAGGTCGGCGTCGGCGGCCGAATTGGCGTCTTGCAGGCGCCACTGACCGTCCGTGCCTTGCCCCCATAACCAGCCGGGCAGGCGTGTGGCAGGGGCCGAGCCTGCGAGGTTGGCTGAGGTCCAGCGCCAGAGTTTGTCAAAGCGTGGCTGATCGTTGCCGATCAGTGCGAAGAGCATGCCGTAGGACTGCCCTTCAGAGGTGCTGTGATTGTTCTCCAGGCTCGATTCCAGAACCCGGCCGTCGTCTTGAACGAAGCGCGTTGCGTAGGTTTGCCACAGTGGCCAGGCCGACACTTCACAGGGGGTTGCGGCCGCTACCGCAGGCGCCAGCAGGGCAAGCGCAAGCACAGCGCTCAACCTGCGCGTGTTACCGCGCAGGCACCGGCGAAATGAAACACCCCGGCTGCTCATGGACGACACAGGCATGCGCGGCTCATTGACCAAGACGACGTTTGGCCCGTAAGCGCAGGGCCAGGTAGGCCATCGAAGCAAGCAGCAGGACCCCGAGGAGGGTGAACAGCATGAGCGCTATTACATTTTGCGAGAGGTACCACTGCAGATAGCGCAATGGGCCCAGGCTCCCGACGTAGTAATCCTGCTCGGCGACCAGCGATTTGACATGCTTGCCCCTGACCACCACCAGACTGCCTTGCAACTCGTGGGCATTTTCTTCGCTGCTGAGCAACGCGTTGGTCACGTCGGACAAACCGCTGGGCCTTGCGCTGGCGATAAACACCACACTGCGCCCACTCTTGAGCGGGGATTCGAATCCAGTCAGATAAGCACTGCCGTCCTCAGCGGTAAACCTGAAGCTGCTGCGAGCTTCACGCAGATTGGTTTTCGTATCCGGGCTGATCCAGTTGCGCAGACGCAAGGGCAGGTCAGACAGTTCCAAGTACTGCACAGCGTTTTCGTCCTTGGCCGGCAGAAGGCTTTGCCACTGCTCCAGCAGCGGCTGATTGTTGCCCGAGGCGAGCACCAGCAAATCCCGGTCGCGTTGCTCGGCCAACTGGTCGGCGTGGACCACCTTCACGCCGGTGGCCGGATAACCGGTAGAGTCGCCGAAGCGCCCCAGCAGGGTCAGGTAGGCGCTCAGATCGGCCGTGCCTGGCTCGTTGGGCAGGATCACCGATGTTTCAGAAAGGTCGGCCATGCGGGTGAACGGGAAGCCACTGTCCTTGAACACTCCGAGGTTGGGCATGGCCATGAAATGTTCGTATTGGCTGAGATCCAGGGTCGAGTCCGGGTCGATCACACCGCGCATGTTGTCGATGATGATGTCGCGGCATTCGCCCTGTTTGATGTAGTCATACATGAAGCGAAATTGCAGGCGCGATTGCAGCGCTACGGAATTGAGCGGCAACAGCATGCGCGACGTACGGGCCAGGCTGTCGTCGGTTTTGAGCATCGCCAGCAGGCTGTCGCTGTTGCCGAGTTTCTCGATCGAGGGCAGATCGATCGACTTGATGAAGGTGTCGTTGAAGTTGACCAGCAATGCGGAATTGGTAGAGACCGGTTGCGGCGTATAGCGGTATTTCAGGTCAAGTTGCGCGCCGGGTTCACGCCAGTTGAACAGGTCGGGTGGCAAGCGCAGCGCAACCGTCATTTGTCCCGGGTTGTAACCCGATACATTGAGCTCTGCGGGCTGCGCCAGTTCACCCAGGCGAACCGGGCGATCGGAGGGCAGCCAGTTAGGCGCGTCGTACGGTCGGCGTGGCTTGAGCGAGTCGATCCGGTCGATCACCACGCTCTGCCCGGAAAAGGCCGAGCCACCGAGGGCCAGCGCTGTCGCGGCGACCTTGAGATCGGCGCCATCGCGCCCGGAGACGATCAACAGTTTGCCCTGAGCATCATTCGGGTTGCTCACGAGTGTCAATGTCGGTCCCGTGGCCTCTTTGATCGGCAAGCCACTCAAGGCCGTTGATTCGCTGCCGCTGACAAACACCACGGCGTTGCCTTTGGCCGGCAGGCCGGTGAGGCTGGCGGGGAAGGCTGCGCCGCGGTAGCTGGCCAGGGCGCCAAACCAGGACGACAGGATACCGGCGGCCTCAAGCTCAGGACCGCCCGGGCGTCCGGCGAACACGAAGGGCAGCTTCAGGGGCGAGGCATCTCGACGATCGAACAAGGGCAGTGGCAGAGCAGACAGGTCGTTGGGCTGTTTAATCGACGACACCTGGAGGCTCAGCTGACTCTCGTTGCCGATCCTGGCCCACAGGCTGGAGTGCAAAGGGTCTTCACATTGCATCGTGTAGTGACCGATGAACTGCAGGCTGAGCCGGTTGAATTCGGTGATGGTCTGCGGCGGAATCTGCACGGTCCGGGTCTGCAGTTTACCGGCCTCTTCCCTGGGCAGGGGCAGGCTGGCGGCCACTTGATCGTTGACCAGCACATTGATCTGCGAAAGATCGGCCAGCAGCGCCGGTGAGTAGCTGTACTGCAGCGTGACCTGCGCAGCCGTGACGACTTCATCGGCGCGCACATCGAAATTCACACTGTCGGTAGCCTCCGCGCCTTTAAGGGTCATCGAATAGCTTTTGCCCAGCTCCTTGAGGGTGCGGGTATAGCTGTTGCTCGGGGCATCGGCCCCGGGCAACGATGCGACCGGCATCATCACCGGCTCTGTGGCGCTGATTTGGGCGGCAGCACTCAATGCCCAGCCGCTCCAGCTCACTAGCGAGCAGGTGATCAGCATGAGTGAGCGACGAGGAAGAAAGGTCCGGCGAATGGAAGGCTTCAAGATCGTTGCGTGTCCGCGGTGGAGTCGATGGGTGATGGAGTGTCCGGGCGTCTGCGCAGCAGCGCCTGGCTGTCCTTTAGGGTTGCAACGAACAAGCGCAGGATGGCGCGAAAGCCAATGCTGCTGACCTCGCGCAACGCCGACATTGGCGCGTCGAGGCGGCCGTTACCCCACGTGTTGGCCCAGGTGTCGGCCCGTGAAAAGGTCAATCGCACCAGCTCACTTTGCTGGCGCAGGGTCAAACCCTCGAATTGCACGCCCGCTACGTTGTCGTTGCTGAAGACCGTATTTGCGGGAAAGAGGCTTGAGGGTGGTGTGCGCAGAATGCACAGTTGCAGCTTCTCATTGACGCTGAGCAGAACCTGCGGTGGCAGTGCCAGGCCCACGCCGTTTTGTGAGAAGTCCCGGGTTATGCAATCGAACCAGGTGCCGTCTTCGCGATAGACGCGCACGGGCAGGTCTGCGGGCACCCTGGGTTCGTTGCGCACCTGAGAGGACTCAGTGGCCACCGCCACAGCGGTGCTGACGATGACGATGTTGTACACGGTCCAGGCCAGGTTGATCAGCAGGGTAGTGGCCTCGGCAGACTCACTCCCGATCAGTTTCACCACGCCGATCGCCAGACCGATCATGTTCAAGGTCAGCAGGACGATATAAGGCCGCGCGAGCTTCCAGTTGAAATAATCCTTTTCAATGGTGCCGCCCTTGTCGGTCACGTTGAATTTGCCCAGCGAAGGGCTGATCAGGGCCAACAGCACCGGTCGCATGATGTACCAGGCCAATACCGACTCATACACTTCGTTCCAGAAGGAATGACGGAAGCGTCCCTGGATGCTGGAGGTGGTCAGGCTGGAATGGAAAATATGCGGCAGTACATAGACCGTGACCATCAACGCCGAGGCATGGAAAATCTGCGCGTCGAAAAACAGGTAGGCCAAGGGTGCGGTCAAGAACACCAGACGGGGCAGGCTGTAGAAAAAGTGCATCATGGCGTTGAGGTAGCAGATGCGCTGCCCCAGGTTCAGTCCTTTGCCAAACAACGGATTGTCGGTCCGAAAAATCTGCGCCATGCCCCGCGCCCAGCGTATGCGCTGGCTGATGTGGCGGGAAAGGCTTTCGGTGGCCAGTCCCGCCGCTTGTGGAACGGCGAGGTAAGCGGTATTGAAACCACGGCGATTGAGCTTGAGTGCCGTATGCGCATCTTCCGTCACGGTTTCGGTGGCGATGCCGCCGACTTCCAGCAAATGAGTCCGCCGGATGACCGCGCAGGAGCCACAGAAGAAGGCCGCGTTCCACAGGTCGTTGCCGTCCTGCACCAGGCCGTAGAACAGCTCACCTTCATTGGGTACCGAGCGAAAGGTATCGAGGTTTTTTTCGAACGGATCGGGTGAATAGAAAAAGTGCGGCGTTTGCAGCAGCGCCAGGTTCGGGTCCTTTAAAAACCAGCCCATGGCGATCTGCAGGAAGGAGCGGGTGGGCACGTGGTCGGCGTCGAATATGGCAATGAACTCGCCATCGGTAACTTTGAGTGCCTCGTTGAGGTTGCCGGCCTTGGCATGTTGATTGTTGTCGCGGGTGATGTAGTTGACACCAATCTGCTCACAGAAAACCTTGAATTCCTCCCGGCGTCCGTCATCGAGCATGTGCACCCGCAGTTTGCCCTCGGGCCAGTCAATGGCCTGAGCAGCGAGTACCACCAGTTTGACGATACCCAATGCTTCGTTATAGGTGGGAATGAAGACGTCTACCGTCGGCCATTCAGCGGGCGGCTGTTGCAGAAACTGCGGTTTGCGGTGCAGCGGCCAGGCGGTCTGTACATAGCCGAAGACCAGGACGAGCAGGGCATACAGTTCGGCCAGCACCAGCCCGTAGCCAAATACGGCATCCTGCCAGTTGTCGAAGTCCAGGGTGTCGGACAGGCGCCAGTACATGTAACGCAACGAAGCGATCAGCGAGAGGGTGATCAGGGTCAGGATCGCCAGACGCCCGGCTTGCTTGCGGATGATCAGGCTGGCGGCAAAACAGACGGCGGCAAACGCGGCCTGGGAATACAGATTCAGCGGCGCAGTGAGGATACCCAGCACCAACAATGCAGCGATCAGCCCGGCTGAGATCTTCAGGCCTTGGCGCCCACGCAGGGGCCATCGACTGACGCGAGCCTGGACAGTATCCAGTAACCCCTGCAACCACCACGTCTTTGCAGGTAGCTGATTCAGCTGGGCGGTCATGGCGTGCCCTGCTGGCTGTTGGCATCCGCGAAAAGCAGGGCATGGACCGCGCCTGACAGCGAAAGAATGTCCTGACAGCCAATGCTCTCAGGTGCGTACTGCAGTGGGTCCCGACCATAGGCCAGCGACTCGTTGAACTGGTGATCGAGACGAATTGACCCGATCAGGTTAGCGCTGAGCCGCCGCAGAAACAGCACGCCCATGTCCCTGCTGAACGAACGTGAGTCATCCCGTTGGTTGAGTACATACCGGTGTCGCTGCGCGCGTCGCCGGCTGGTTTCCAGCCACTGGGTCATAGTGTCCAGTGCCAGGTAGGAAGCCGCGTCGGCCACCGTCATCACCAGCACCAGATCGGCGGCGTCGAGTGCCTGTTGCGAATAGACGGTCGCACCCGAAGGCGTGTCCAGGATCACGGTATCGTTTTCGCTGAGGTTCATTGACGCAAGGTGCTGATTCAACCAGTCAGAATCTTCAAGCATCAACTGCCTGAGCAATCGGCGATCGTTCACCTCGCCAGTGCCGAACGGCAGGCACTCACTGTCGCTAAAGCCCGACAGGCGATGAGCGCCCCAGTCTGCGTCCTGCTCTTTTAGCTGTAGCAGCCCGGGAACCTGCCTGGTGATACCCAAGTGGCTGGACAGCGCGTTCTGAGGGTCCAGATCAATCGCGATGGTTCGCCCGCCAGGGCGCCGAAGTGTTTTTGCGAGGCCTGCCGCGACGGTGCTTTTACCCACCCCGCCGTTCGCCGAAACGATAGCAATGACCTTCGCCCGGGTCCGCTTGCGAGTTGTTTCTGGCAGACCGTCTCGACGAACCTGATTGAGTTCACGCAACAGGTCGCTCAAACGCTGACGGTCACCCGTAGCAGAACTCGCAGGTGGCTCGATCAGGGGAGAGGATTTGGGCGAAGGTAGCGAGAGGACAACATTCTTCACAGGCTCGACCGCCGCGCCAATCAATAAAGAAGGCTGTGGCTCATCCAGCAGAAACACAGGGAACGCTGGGTTTGGGGGAGGCAATGCCACCGTCGGCTCTGGCTCAGCCATCGTAACCGGGTCGTCTTTGAAATCTTTGTAGTTCGGTTGTATTTCCTGGTAACTCTCCGCATTGGCGCCAAAACGTGTAAAGAGTTTTGTAATGTCGTCTACATATTTCATGCGTTGTACCAGGAATTAAATAACTCAGAAACTCAGCATTCAATTAACTTAACAAAGTTTATGCATTGTCTTGTTTGGGTGTTGGCAGAGTGCCATTAATCTAGGGTGTCTGCGTTGGGGTGTCAATGATTGTTATAAAACGTCAGTGAGTCTTGTTAGTGTGTTATTAAAACATTATGTATTAGCAGAAAGTGTGAATGTTAAAATGTGTCCGCTAATGATTGTTCAATAAGGTGTAGTGTGACGGCAGGTAATGGGTGTATTGGTCGAGAGAAATGATTTTCGGCACGATGGAGTGTGAGTGTTGATCGCTTATGATGATTTGATGTTGGGTTATATATTAAAGAAGTTGACTGATGTGTTTGAAGAGATAGTGGCGGTTTCAAAAAATACTTTTTCGGATAAGGCAACGGATGTCGCGGATGTCAGGCAACGTAAAATCGAAAAGAAACTTCCCGTCTGGCTACAGCGCCTGAAAATCAGCACGCCTTATCAAGTGACCCATGTGTTACTGGATCAAATGCACGCAGCGCGGACGCTGAAGCGCGGGTTGCGCTTCGAGGCGCAAGCGGCCTTGCTGGAGGCGCTGGCGGAGGCCGGGCTGGCGATGGACGTGGCGAATTATTCGGCGGCCGTTTTAGAGGGCGTTTGAAATGCTTATTGGATCGCTGAAGGCTATATTTGTTTTTCTATACAGCAAGACGTTTTCGTGGAGGTAAGTTCCATCTGCAGTTTGGCCTGGGTAATGTTTTCGCCAACGTTTTGAGCATGAAGTAGGCGCGATGCCGGGGCGGTCGCACATCCTATGTGCATTCGGTCCCCACTTTGTTCACTGTTTGCTCTTGGATCGTGAACGTTCGCGACCTAAAGCCAGCTTGGTTGCGCGTCGGAACGCGCCGTCTTTCCAGACTTGGTACAAGCAGCTGTAATTGTCCTCGCGGTCAAAGAACGCGAGTCGGAATGCGCGTTGAAGTACAAGCCATGATTTACTTCGACCCTGACAAATCCCTCTGTGCTATTACCTCACTTATTTATTGCGCACTTGGGCGACAGTGTTGTGACAGTGTTTGATACGCAGGCGCCGTAGAATTGGCGCCTTGTTTTTGACGGCTTTTAACTCGCGCCCACATCCCGCATCAACAACCCAAAGCGCAAATCCACCGCATCCGGAATCGGCAAATACACCGTGTGCCCATCTCCGGGCGCCACTTCAATAGCCTCACCTTTGACGTTCTGCAGCTGATGCAAATCAAAATGGAAGTTAGCCGTGGGCGTCATCAGTTCCAGGTGATCCCCTAAACCAAAGCGATTCTTCACCCGCACCTCGGCCAACTGATCCCGACGTTCGCCGGTCAACTCGCCCACGAACTGCTGGCGCTCTGAAACCGAGCTGCCGTTTTGGTAGTTCTGGTATTCGTCATGCACATGCCGGCGTAGAAAACCTTCGGTGTAGCCACGCTGGGCCAGGGATTCCAGATCGGTCATCAAACTGCGATTAAACGCCCGGCCAGCCACCGCATCATCGATCGCGCGACGGTACACCTGGGTGGTGCGCGCGCAATAGAAGTGCGATTTGGTCCGACCTTCGATCTTCAATGAATGCACGCCCATCTGCGTCAGGCGCTCGACATGCTGGACCGCGCGCAGGTCCTTGGCGTTCATGATGTAGGTGCCGTGTTCATCCTCGAATGCCGGCATCAGTTCGTCAGGGCGATTGGCTTCTTGCAGCAGGAACACTTGATCGGTCGGCGCACCAATGCCCAGGGTCGGTTCGGGGCGGAACTGCTGAACGATTTCACCGAGCTGATTTTCGCTGGCCGGCGTCGCCGAGTATTTCCAGCGGCAGGCATTGGTGCAGCTGCCCTGATTGGCGTCGCGCTTGTTCATATAGCCTGACAACAGGCAGCGCCCGGAATAGGCCATGCACAGCGCCCCGTGGACGAACACTTCCAGCTCCATCGCCGGGACGTGCTGGCGGATTTCTGCGATCTCTTCCAGCGACAGTTCGCGGGACAGGATGATCCGGCTCAAGCCCTGTTGCTGCCAGAACTCGACGCTGGCCCAGTTCACCGTGTTGGCCTGCACTGACAAGTGGATCGGTATCTGCGGGAAGTGCCGGCGCACCAGCATGATCAGGCCCGGGTCGGACATGATCAGCGCGTCCGGTGCCATGGCGATCACCGGTTCCAGGTCTTTCAAAAACGTTTTGAGCTTGGCGTTGTGCGGGGCGATGTTCACCACCACATAGAAACGCTTGCCCTGAGCCTGGGCCTCGGCGATGCCGAGCGCGAGGTTGGCGTGATCGAATTCGTTGTTGCGCACCCGCAGGCTGTAGCGCGGCTGGCCGGCGTAAACCGCGTCGGCGCCGTAGGCGAAGGCATAACGCATGTTTTTCAGGGTGCCGGCAGGGGCGAGCAGTTCCGGGGGCGTGAGCGTTATGGCGCTGGTCATGGCAGTGTCGATCGCAAAAGCCGGCAAGGATAAGCGGCTTGCCCGCGGGGGTAATTGATCTGGATCTATGCTTGATGAAAAACGAATGGCACTCGCGCGAGCCGTGGCGGACTAAATATCAGGATGCGCAATCGGCACCCCTGCGTACTGACATGGATCGGACATGAACGAAACGAAGCTGCAAAACACATCGTTGATGGTCTTGCTGACCCTGGTGAGCATTGCCTTCGTATGGATTCTGCTGCCGCTCTATGGCGCGGTGTTCTGGGCGGTCATCCTGGGCATTCTGTTTTCGCCCTTGCAGCATAAGTTGCAACAGCGGTTCGGCTGGCCACGCAACCTGACGGCCCTGTTCACCTTGTGTCTCTGTGTGGTGATCGCGATCCTGCCGGTAATCACCATCAGTACCTTGCTGGTTCAGGAAGGTGCGGCGCTGTACAACCGAATCGAAAGCGGTGAACTGGACATCGCCGAGTATGTGTCGCAGTTCAAGCAAAGTCTGCCGCCCTATGTTCAGTACTTGCTCGATCGTTTCGGCATGGGTGAGCTGAGCGGGCTTCGGGAGAACATCATCAAGAGCACGATGCAAGGCAGCCAGTTTGTCGCGACCAAGGCGTTCAACTTTGGTCAGGGTACGTTCGAATTCGTGGTGAGCTTTTTCGTCATGCTGTACCTGCTGTTTTTCTTCCTGCGGGACGGGTCCGAACTGGCACGTAAAGTACGTGCGGCGATACCGCTGGAAGACAACCAGAAACGTCGTTTGCAACTGAAGTTCAATCGAGTGGTGCGGGCCACGGTGAAGGGCAATGTGGTGGTGGCGATCACGCAAGGGGCATTGGGTGGTTTTATTTTCTGGTTTCTGGACATCCCGAGCGTGCTGCTCTGGGCGGTGTTGATGGCGTTTCTGTCGCTGTTGCCGGCGGTGGGGGCGGGTATCGTCTGGATACCGGTGGCGGCGTATTTCCTGTTCAGCGGCGCGATCTGGCAGGCCTCGGTGCTGACCTTGTTCGGGGTGTTCGTGATCGGCCTGGTGGACAACGTCCTGCGACCGATCCTGGTGGGCAAGGACACCAAAATGCCGGACTACTTGATCCTCATCTCGACCCTGGGCGGCCTGGCGCTTTTTGGCCTGAACGGTTTTGTCATCGGGCCGCTGATCGCGGCGTTGTTCGTGTCGAGCTGGGCGATTTTCATCGATTCCAAGCCAAAGGTTCAGTTGCCTTAAGCGCTGAGCTGGCCTGAGTCGATACGTTGCGACAAGGCTTGGGCGGCGGGAAGCGAGGTGAGCGGGCCGCTGATCGGTTCGCCGTCCTGCACCAGATACCAACAGGCAAGTAATCCTCGCGCTCTGAGTTGTGCGGGAACGGCGCTGCCGATAACTGACATGATCTGAACCTGAGCCATAAGTACCTCCATTAATCTATGGAGCTACCTTACGGATCGGACGCTTGAACGGACAATCAACGCTTTCGATAGTCGTCATTGATGCCAATGAGTTCTGCGGTCAATCCACCACTAGATCGAGCATATGCACCACTTCCTGCTCATTGAGCAGGCCTTTGCGCACCAGGTTTTCTGCCAGCAGCGAGAGGAATTTTGCGCTGCGATGGCCTTCCAGGTGTTTGAGTTCGGTCAGTGCGTTGTACACCTTGCCGGAAGTGCACAAGCCGACAATGCGATGCGGGTTTTGTGTGGGCATGAAGGTCGTCCTTGTTTTTATCAACCTGTTGTTTATGGACAGATCCAAGCTTGCGGATCGGACATGACATAAATATGACCAACTTTACCTACCGGTACTGTCCCGACAGCGACCTTGACGAGATTTATTCAGACTTCGTCCTGCCAGTGGTCACAAAAAAGGCCCCGCTTCTAAAGCGGGGCCTGATGAGCGTGTTACCAGCGGTCACCACGATAATAACCATGGGGAGGGCCGTAATAGCCACGCGGTGGACCATACCCGCGTGGCGGACCGTAATAGATCGGGGCCGGGCGGTAGTACATCGGCTGTTGGACGTAGACCGGCGCCGGTTGGTAATAAACAGGCGGTGGCTGCACGTACACCGGTTGTGGCTGCACGTAAACCGGTTGCTCTACATACACTGGCCGGTCACGGCCGATAATTGCTGAGCCGATGATTGCCGAGCCGACGATCGCACCAAACACAGCCGGACCTTCCCAGCCGCCATGACCATGACCACCTGCTTCTGCCTGCCCTGCGATAGCAAGAGCACCGATCAGCAAGGCTACTGTGGGGATTTTACGGATCATGATAAGTCCTCGGTTCTTCGACCCGGCGCTCGCGTCTGCAATAGACACAAGTTGTCGCGGGGATACTTCTAAGACAGTGTTTTTTTGAAAATCAGCACAGCCATTGGGTAAATTTTGTGTAAGGTCTGTACCGGTTTCTTTACGGTACTGTGTGCCAAGTTCAGACAGACCTTTACGATCGACCACAATCCAGTGGAATGGTTAATCCCGTCCATCCGAAAGTGCTATTGAAGGAGATTCGAATGCAGATGAACCCCAACAGAGACACTCAGCTGTGCATGTCACTCTCGGGGCGCCCCGGCAATTTCGGCCTGCGGTTTCATAACCATCTGTACGAACAACTGGGCCTGAATTTCTACTACAAAGCCTTCAGCAGCCAGGACTTGCCGGGCGCCGTTGGCGGCATCCGCGCCTTGGGAATCCGGGGTTGCGGGGTGTCGATGCCGTTCAAGGAAGCATGCATCGCGCTGGTCGATGAGCTGGATGCATCGGCTGAGGCTATTCAATCGATCAACACTATCGTCAACACCAATGGTCACCTCAAGGCCTACAACACCGATTACATCGCCATCGCCCAGTTGCTTGAAACCCATCAGGTTCCCAAGGATTCGACCTTTGCCTTGCGCGGCAGCGGCGGCATGGCCAAGGCTGTGGCCAGTGCCTTGCGCGATGGCGGCTACAAAAACGGCTTGATCGTGGCCCGTAACGAGCGTGCCGGGCGTGCTTTGGCTGAATCGTTGGGTTACTCATGGCTGGCGGAGCTGGGTGGTCAGCGCCCGCAGATGCTGATCAATGTCACGCCCATCGGCATGACCGGCGGGCCGGAAGCCGATCAATTGGCGTTCGAGCCTGACGCTATCACTGCGGCCGAAACTGTCTTCGATGTAGTCGCGATCCCCTCGGAAACACCACTGATCGTGCGCGGTCGTGCCGAAGGCAAGCGGGTGATCACCGGGCTGGAAGTGATTGCGATCCAGGCACTGGAACAGTTCGTGTTGTACACCGGCGTGCGGCCTACCGATGAGCAATTCCAGAAAGCCGTGGCGTTTGCCCGGGGCTGATCATCCCGATTTTTTATTGAATGTACCGGCCCCTTCGCGGGCAAGCCCGCTCCCACAGGTTCAGCGCTGACCTTGTGGGAGCGGGCTTGCCCGCGATTGTCGCGACTCGGTCTTCAGCCTGCCTCGATTATTTGCCCGCGAATATCCCCGCCTATACTGGCCGCCAGCAGGCGAAGACTTGCTCTCCAGCCACCGTGACCGAGGTTCTCATGCATCCCGCCATTCTCAACCTGGATCAGGCCGAACTCTTACCGCCGCCCGAAGGTTTTGCTCCCACCGGAGACGCTGCCAGCCGTTATAAGCAACGCTTTGCCCGCATCGGCCAGCAACTGGGCGCGCAAAAGCTGGGTTATCGGTTGTATGCCCTGGAGCCGGGCATGCGTGGCAGTCCGTTTCATAGCCATCGAGTCAATGAAGAGATGTTCTATATCGTGGCCGGGGAAGGGGAAGTTCGCCTTGGCGCCGAACGCTTTCCGATCCGCGCCGGTGACGTGATCGCTTGCCCGGCGGGCGGTCCTGAAGCCGCGCACCAGATCATCAATACCAGCAACGGCGAATTGCGCTATCTGGCGGTCAGTAGCCAGCAATCACCGGATATTTGTGAATACCCGGATTCCGGAAAATACGTGGTGATGGACGACTTCAAGGTCGATGCCCAGGGCAATGCTTCGGGCTTCGTCGCCGTCGCCAGGCAAGCCGATGGGGTGGATTATTGGGACGGTGAGTAGCAACTTGGAGTTGAACGCGGACCCTGTGGCGAGGGGGCTTGCTCCCGTTCGGCTGCGAAGCAGGCGCAAGGCAGGCAAACCCGGTGAGCCTGGCGTAATGCGTTGACAGGTTTGGGGCCGCTTCGCGACCCAGCGGGAGCAAGCTCCCTCGCCACAAGGACCTCAGTGATTATTCGAGGCGTGCCAGGCGCTCTTCCAGCGCCGCAATCCGCGCTTCAAGCTCTTCGATTCGCTCCACCGACACACCGCCACTGGCGCTACGTTCCGCGGGGTTCTGCCGGGCAGCCAGGATCGCTTCGATATCCGCCGGATCGCCCAGCGCATGCATGTAACGGTCTTCGCGCTGGCCGGCCTGACGCGGGATCAACAGCGCCAGACCTCTGGCGATCAAGCGCTCCAGTTGATGCACCACCTGTTCGGCATCTTCGAAGTCGTGCATGCGGCCACTGCGGGTCAGCAGTTCGTTGACCGTCTGCGGGCCGCGCAGGAACAACAACCCCGTCAGAATCACCTGCGCCGGCACCAGTTCCAGCGCCTTGTCGACCCGATGCTCCCAGCGGTCGGCACGGCTGCCCATCACCAGTCTGGTAAAACCGCGCCCTTCCAGTACGCGCAAGCTCTGGCCGACCTGGCCCTGACTGAGGTTCATCACCGGTTCGCGGCTGGTTTTCTGGTTGCAGGCAATCACCAGCGCATTGAGCGTCAGCGGATAGGTTTCCGGGCTGGTGGCCTGTTTCTCGATCAACGAGCCCAGAATGCGAATTTCCGTGCTGTTAAGCCGCGGTTCGTCGGAGGTCGTTTCTTGCTCAGTGCTCATCGCGCTTTTCCCTATGCAGTCGAAGCATGCAGTCGAAGCCGCCTAGCCTAATCCTTGCAGGATAAAAGACAAGCCGCAGGGCGGTCGGGCATGGCTATAATCGCTCCACGTTTTTACTCCTGTCACCACACGAGACCATCATGACTATTTCCCTGTACGCCGCCTCCGTTCCGGTTTTCCAGCAAATGCTCAATGCCCTGAGCAACAACCTGAGCAAGGCCGAAGCCCACGCTAGCGCGAAAAACATTGATCCAAACGCGTTCCTGCAAGCCCGTCTGTACCCGGACATGTTCCCGCTGATACGTCAGGTGCAGATCGCCGTTGATTTCGCCAAAGGCGTTTCGGCGCGTCTGGCTGAAGTCGAACTGCCGAAATATGACGACACCGAAACCACCTTCGCCGAACTGCAAGCGCTGATCGCCAAGGTCCTGGCCTTCATCGGCGAGATCAAACCCGAGCAGATCGACGGCAAGGAAGGCATCGAGATCGTTACCCGTCCAGGCACGCCTAAAGAGAAACGCTTCACTGGCCAGGCTTATCTGCTGAGCTACGGTTTGCCGCAGTTCTTCTTCCACGTGACCACCGCTTACGCACTGCTGCGTCACAACGGCGTGGAAGTGGGCAAGCGCGATTACATGGGCGCGTTCTAAACACCCAGGTACAAAAAAGCCCGCCAAGGTGTAAGCCTTGGCGGGCTTTTTCGTTTTGCCTCTGTAGGAGCCAGACTTGCTGGCGAAACCTGTGGGAGCGAGCTTGCTCGCGATGACGGTCTTACATTCAGCATTAATGTTGGCTGACCCTCCGCTATCGCGAGCAAGCTCGCTCCCACAGGTTTCGCGGCAAGCCTGGCTCCTACATTACGCCAGGCGGATTTTCTGGGCTTTCAGTTCCTCACCCTGGCACGCCGCCGCAGTGAACAGCACGTCGGTGGAGGAGTTCAGCGCGGTTTCCGCCGAGTCCTGCAACACACCGATGATGAAGCCGACCGCCACCACCTGCATGGCGATTTCGCTCGGGATGCCGAACAGGCTGCACGCCAGCGGAATCAGCAACAGCGAACCGCCGGCCACGCCCGAGGCGCCACAGGCACAGATTGCCGCGACGATGCTGAGCAGGATGGCCGTCGGAATATCCACGGCGATGCCCAGGGTGTGCACGGCAGCCAGGGTCAGCACGGTGATTGTGATCGCGGCGCCGGCCATGTTGATGGTGGCGCCGAGCGGGATCGACACCGAATAGGTATCTTCGTGCAGGCCCAGACGCTTGCTCAGCTCCAGGTTCACCGGAATGTTCGCAGCCGAGCTGCGGGTGAAGAAGGCAGTGATACCGCTCTCGCGCAGGCAGGTGAATACCAGCGGATACGGGTTGCGACGCAGCTTCCAGAACACGATGGCCGGGTTCATCACCAGCGCCACGAACAGCATGCAGCCCAGCAACACGGCCAGCAAATGCATGTAACCGATCAAGGCACCGAAACCGGAGGTGGCGAGGGTCGAAGCCACCAGGCCGAAGATCCCCAGCGGCGCAAAGCGAATCACCAAACGCACGATCAAGGTCACGCCATTGGACAGATCGCCCAGTACTTCGCGCGTCGTCTCGCCGGCATGGCGAATCGCGATGCCCATGCCGATGGCCCAAGCGAGAATGCCGATGAAGTTAGCGTTCATCAACGCGCTAACCGGGTTGTCGACCACGCTGAGCAGCAGACTCTGCAGCACTTCGCTGATACCGCCCGGTGCGGTCACCGCGACGTCCTGGGTAGCCAGCACCAGGCTCGACGGAAACAGCGTACTGGCGACCACCGCCACCACGGCTGCCGCAAACGTGCCCAGCAGGTACAGAAACAGAATCGGCCGGATATGGGTTTCCTGGCCGTGCTTGTGGTTGGCAATCGAGGCCATGACCAGCACGAACACCAGAATCGGCGCGACAGCCTTGAGCGCCGACACGAACACTTTGCCAATGAAGGCGGTGGACTTGGCCAGCTCAGGCGCGAACAGCGCCAAGGCAATCCCGGCGATCAGGCCGATGATGATTTGCGTGACCAGGCTACTGCGTTTCAGGCGTTGCAAGAGAGAAGGGGATGAAGCGGTCATAACGGCATCTCTGATTTTATTAGGGTGCAGGGTTCTGCTCATGCAGCAAAAAGCCGGGCAGGCCACATGGAGGGAACCGAAGGGTCGCTACATCAATGCCAATGAATGGCCGATGAGCAAAGTGTAAGTACCGCGGGCCGCGGACTTTATCACAGCGTAGCCGTGATCCTTCAGACCTGTGACGATCTGCCACCCGATTGCTAAACGCGATTTGCAGGTTCGTGCAACCTCGTCCGGAAGCACTCTGTTAAGCTTCGCCATCCTCATTTTCAAGTTCTGCCAGTGAGCCTTCGGGCTGTCGCTGGTGTCGTTGTTTTCCTGGAGTTCTGCATGCTGTTGCCCATTCTTCTGTTGTCCGCCGCCGGTTTTACGGTGCTGACCACGGAATTCATCATCGTCGGCCTGTTGCCGGCAATCGCCCGTGATCTGGACGTCAGCATCCCTCAAGCGGGTTTGCTGGTGACCCTGTTCGCCTTTACCGTGGCCGCTTTCGGGCCGTTTCTGACCGCATACTTTGCAAGGTTTGAACGGCGCAAACTGTTCATCAGCGTGCTGATCATGTTCGGCCTGGCCAACACGCTGGCGGCGCTGGCGCCGAACATCGGGGTGATGGCCATTGCGCGATTGATTCCGGCGCTGGGGTTGCCGGTGTTCTGGGCGTTGGCCAGTGAAACCGCAGTGGACATCGTCGGGCCGGACTATGCCGGGCGGGCCATCTCCAAGATCGGTTTCGGCATTGTCTGCGCCACGGTGTTCGGTATTCCGGTGGGTACGCTGATTTCCGATGCGTTCGGCTGGCGCAGTGCCTTCGGCATTCTGGCGGTGATCGCGTTTGCCAAGGCGTTGCTGCTGTTTATCTACCTGCCGAAAACCAACCTGCACCAGCATCAAGTGAGCTTCCGTTCGCAGTTCAGAATCCTGCGTAGCCCGTTGATGCAGGGGCATGTGCTGTTATCGATCCTGGTGTTCAGCGGCATGTTCACCGCTTACACCTACCTGGCGGACATTCTTGAGCGACTGGCCGGTTTCAACGGCACTGTCGTCGGCTGGTGCTTGATGGGCTTCGGCGCGGTCGGCTTGATCGGCAATTCATTGGGCGGTCGCGCGGTGGATCGGCATCCGCTGATCGCTTCAGTGACGTTCTGTGCCTTCATGATCGCCGGCATGGTGGCCTTGGTGCCGAACATTCATTCGCCCCTCGGTCTGGCGGCAGCGATGGGGATTTGGGGTGTGACTCAGGCCGCGCTGTTCCTGGTCAGCCACGTGCGCCTGATGAAGGCTGCGCCTGAGGCTCCGGCCTTTGCTGCATCGCTGAACATTGCCGGGGCCAACCTCGGAATCGGTCTGGGCGCGATGGTCGGTGGGCGGGTGATCGACAGTGTTGGCCTGGGCGGCCTGGGTTTCGCAGCCGCCGGTTTTATCCTGGTCTCGATCCTGTTGGCGATGGCGCTGATGACCTTTAAACCTCGCGAAATCTGCGCCTGACATCTCACATCGCGGTGAACAGCTCGCGGCGAGCACCTTCGGTAATGGCGACAATGCCGGGGTGCTTGACCTTGCGTTCCACCGAGATGGCGTAGAACGACTCGCGCACCGCGTCGGTCTGGCCGATCAACTCCACGCCGCATTGGCGTTTCAATTCGTCGGCAATCACGCTCGGGCCGATGAATATCCCGCTGCCGGATTGGCCGAAAGCCTGCATCAAGGCGCTGTCGTCGAACTCGCCGACGATCCGTGGCTGGATCTGTTGTTCGGCAAACCAGCGTTGCAAGCGACTGCGCACCACGGTTTCCGGCCCGGGAATCAGCAGCGGCGCGCCGTGCAGGCTGCGTGGGAAGTCCTGGCCATATCGCGCCGCCAGATCAAAGGTGGCGAAGAAGCTGATGCCGCATTCGCCGAGTTTCTGGCTGTAGCCCTTGATGTCCAGATGAGAAGGCATGGGGCTGTCGGAAATCACCAGATCAAGGCGCTGAATCGCCAGGTCGGCAAGCAAGCGTTCCAGTTTGTCTTCGCGGCAGGTGATACGCAGCGGTTCGCTCAACTCCATGGTTGGCGCGATCAGGCGATAGACGATGGATTTGGGCACCACATCGGCAACGCCCACCCGAAACAGAATCTGTTGTTCATTGGGCTGTGCCCGTAGCATCAACTCAAGCTCGCCACCGAGTTGAAACATCTGCTCGGCGTAGGGCAGGGTCTGACGCCCGGCTTCGGTGAGTTCCAGCTGCCGGCCGACCCGGCGAAACAACTCGATGCCATAGGTTTGCTCGAACAGGGAAATCTGCCCGCTGATGGTCTGTGGCGTCAGGTTCAACTGCTCGCAGGCACGCACGATGCTGCCGGTCTTGGCGACCACCCAGAAGTAATGCAGCTGTCGATAATTAAGCATGTTGGTGGAAATCCCCGGCTCACATGATCTGCACGATCTGGATTCGTTAAAACCGAAGTATAACCGCTAAAAATACGAATTTTCCTGAAGTGTTTGCTTCCTTAGAATGCCTCGCTATCGACGGATCGCCTTTTCGGTTCTGTCTGTTCTATCGAGGGAAGCATCATGAAGCTTAAAACCACGGCACTGCTGATCACGTCTTTACTGGTGTTGGCCGGTTGCGACCAGGCCGAGAAAAGCGCTCAGCAATTGATGGGCAAGGCTGCCGAAACCGCCAAGCAGGCAATTGACGATACCCACAAAGCGGCCGAGCAAGCGCTCAGCGATGCCACGGGCGGTTTGATCAGCAAGAAAGAACAACCGGCCAAAGAGACGGGCAAATCCGAATCTTCGTCCCAGGAAATCTAAACCGTCTACAACGAGTCAGGACTGACCCATGGAATACCTTTTAGAACTTGCTGCAAGCCCCACTGCCTGGGTCGCCCTGGCCACGCTGGTGGTGATGGAAATCGTGCTCGGTATCGATAACCTGATCTTCATTTCGATCCTCACCAACAAGCTGCCCGAACAGCATCGCCAGAAGGCGCGGCGCATCGGTATCGGCATGGCGTTGATCCTGCGCCTGGCACTGTTGAGCACCATCGCATTCATCGTCCAGCTGACGGAGCCTGTTATCGAGATTCTCGGCCAGGCGTTCTCCTGGAAGGACATGATCCTCATCGCGGGTGGCCTGTTCCTGTTGTGGAAGGCGACCACCGAGATCCATCACAGCATGGACCCGGCGCCGGATGATCCGACGTCGGCCACCTCGACCGTGACCCTGGGCTTTGCCGCCGCGATCGGTCAGATCCTGCTGCTGGACATGGTGTTCTCCATCGACAGCATCATCACTGCTGTTGGCATGACCGAGCATTTGCCGATCATGATTATTGCGGTGGTGGTGTCGGTACTGGTGATGTTGCTGGCGGCTGACCCTCTGGCCAAGTTCATCAACGACAACCCGACGGTAGTAATGTTGGCGCTGGGCTTCCTGATCATGATCGGCATGACGCTGATCGCCGAAGGTTTTGGCGCCCACGTACCGAAAGGCTACGTCTACGCGGCCATGGCGTTCTCGGCCACGATTGAAGGCTTGAACATGCTGTCGCGTCGGGCCAGGCAGAAGCGCATCGCCGCTGAAGCTTAACCTTCGTTAAACGAAACGGCCGCCTGAATTCGAAAGAGTCCAGGCGGCCAATGCCAACCGGTTCAGGCGCGGAGCCTGTGGGAGCGGGCTTAGCTCACGGGTATTAGTTCAGGCGATCGTTTTTTTTGTTTGGGCGACTAACCAGCGTCAGTCAGTGCGCGGTGGCGGGGTGTGCGGTCGGCTGATCGGTTTTCGCCACAGGTGTCGATTGAGCCGAGTGGTGATGGTGTCGGCGGGTAATACGCAAAACGCCCCACAGCATGGCGGCGGCCACGGCCAGCCAGCCGAAAATCAACATTACGATTGTCATTGTCAGGCTCATCAGTGCCTCCTCTTGCCCTGCATCGGGCACATACTCTTCCTTGGTAAATGACAGTCTAGCCGCTGCAGTATTTCAGGCTATTGACCAAAGGTCGCCTGTCACCAACCAGTTCGCTCTATCGAATGCAATCAACTGCCGGTTAAGGCTATACCGCTGCCGCGCGGCATCCTATGATCGACGGCCAGGCCGGGAGTGTGAATACCTGGCGTTTGAACAAGAGAGTGATGATGGTGCGGGTATTTTCTCGAATTCGGTCTTTGGTATTGATCGTTGGCTGCGTTGCCGGCCTGGCTGGCTGTGCAGGGAGCGTGGCGCCTGAGATCAAGCGTCTGCCAGAGCGGGTCGAACTCAGCGGTACGTTCTATCGTGGGCAAAGTTATCAAAGCGGGCCTCAGGTGCTGGCCAGCCTGCTGTCCCAGCAGGGCATCGTGATAACCCCGGGGTTGCTCGACAAACCTCTGCATTTGCCGGGTGCCGAAGGCCGCTTGCAGCAGAACATGCAGAACCTCGCGCGCGAGTACGGGATGGTGGTCTACCCCCTCGACAGCCAGTTGCCGGCGCTGTTGGCCCAGGTTGCTGCCGGTTATCCGGTAATGGTGCGCTTCACCGAAGGCTCGGCATTCTGGGCGGAGCCCCGGTACGCCATTCTCTCTGGTTACAATCGTCAGAAGCAGACCGTGTTGCTGCGCGCCGGGATGGATCATCGGTTACTGATGGGGTTCAGTTCCTTTGAATCAGCATTCGAGAATGCCGGTGGTTGGGCCGTATTGATCCAGAAGCCGGACCAGATTCCGGCCAACGTCGATCAGTCGCGCTGGCTGAAAGCGGCGAGCGATCTTGCCCAATCAGGTCAGGAACAGGCGGCAGCCCGGGCGAAGAAGGCGCTGACCGCGAAGTAAGTTTCCGCTCGTCATCGGCATGGCACCGCCACGCTATGCTGAAGTCTCAAGTAGAGGGCCCGGATTTTTCCGGGACCATGAACAGGAGGCGCCATGGCACATTCCAATACCCCCACCGGCCCGCACTCGTCTGAGCATTCGTCCGATAATGAGTTGGGGTTTGATCCCGACTCTCCAGACGTTGCCGACCCTCAGGTCGACCCCATCGGGCCTGCCAAGGCGCCCAGGGATGTAAAGCCGGGCGAGGAGGGCAAGAAGACTCCCGCGAAGCCTTACGACCCACTCGGTAATCTGAAACCCAAGTCTCAGTGAGGTGCGTATGTCTACCGACTCGAGCTTTGACGACAAACGTCCAGATCCTCCAGACAGTGTTCCAACAACCCCCGAAGAGGATCTGGATCCGGTGATGGATCCGGACAGCTCGTTAAGGGACCCCTTGGCCAGACCGACAGTGGTGCCGACGAAGCATCCGCAGGGTTGGAAAGACCCGAGTGCCGGGGATGGCATTCCGGATGACGATCAGATGCCGCTGCCCAATGATTAATCCAGGACAAAAGAAAGCCCCGAACATTCGGGGCTTTCTTTTGGAGGCGTTTCGACCTTATTTCGAGGCTTCAACCACGCCGCTTTGGCGATGCTTGAGGTTCTTTTCAGATTTGTACTGCAGCGCTACGGACGGCACGTTGGCGCTCTTGCCGGTTTCGACCCAGTTGCGAATACGGCTGGCATCGGCAAAGTGCGTGTACTTGCCGAAGGCATCGAGAATTACCAGTGCCATCGGACGATTACCCATGCTGGTGACCAGCACCAGGCAGTGACCGGCCTCGTTGGTGAAACCGGTCTTGGTCAGTTTGATGTCCCAGTTAGGCTTGTTGATCAAATGGTCGGTATTGCGGAAACCCAGGCTGTAGTTGGGTTTACGGAACGAAACGGTTTTTTCCTTGGTGGTGCTCAGCTCAGTCAATAGCGGGTACTTGTGCGCGGCGATCAGCAATTTGCTCAGGTCGCGGGCGGTGGACACATTGCGAGGGGAGAGGCCCGTCGGTTCGACAAAGTGGGTGCTGGTCATGCCCAGCGCTTTGGCTTTGGCGTTCATGGCTGCGATGAACGCGACATAACCGCCCGGATAGTGATGGGCCAGGGTCGCGGCAGCACGGTTTTCCGATGACATCAGGGCAATCAGCAGCATTTCCCGGCGCGGCAATTCGCTTTTGAGTTTGACTCGTGAGAACACGCCTTTCATTTCCGGGGTGTCGCTGATGTTGACGGAAAGGAATTCGTCCATGTTTTGCCGGGCTTCTACCACCACCAGACCAGTCATCAGTTTGCTGACGGACGCGATTGGCACGACGACGTCAGGGTTGCTGGCATAAATGACTTTGTTGGTTTGCATATCCATCAGCAAGGCACTGCCGGAAGCGATCTTCAGTTGTGAAATGTTTCGGGGCGCCTCGATGGTCTCAGCGGCGTTGACCGTTTGCGTGGTGAAAGTCCCTGTAAACGCAAAAAACAAGCTCAGGATTGAAAGACGGATTTTCACGCTGGTGGACTCATGAAGGGTGGATATACCGTTTTGTAACGGGCTGTTTCTTTGAAAAGCGACGCATTTTAGGAGTATGTGCCAGGAAAGCCATAGGCGCCTGTAAACAAAGGGCCAAAGATGAATTATTTTTAATGCTGTACCCATTTTGTATCAATCTGGCTTTCCTGCTTCCCGATCTCTGACCAGTCGGTGGTCGAACTTTTTCTGCTGGCGAAAAAAACCCCGCGATAGGCGGGGTTTTTTTATGCGGCGCTGCAAGCAAGCGTGAACTCAGCCGTGCAGTGTTTCCGCCGCGTACAGCGTGTTCTCCAGCAAGCAAGCGCGGGTCATCGGGCCAACGCCGCCCGGTACCGGAGTGATCCATCCGGCACGGGGCAGGGCGGTTTCGTAGATCACGTCACCGACCAGCTTGCCGTCTTCCTGACGATTGATGCCGACGTCGATCACGATCGCGCCTTCCTTGATCCATTCACCTTTGACCAGGCCCGGTTTACCGGCGGCAACCACCACCAGGTCGGCGCGACCGACATGGCCCGCCAGGTCCTTGGTGAAACGGTGGGTAACGGTCACGGTGCAACCGGCCAGCAGCAATTCCATCGCCATTGGACGTCCAACGATGTTGGAAGCCCCGACAATGACCGCGTCCATCCCGTATAGATCAGCGCCGGTGCTTTCCAGCAACGTCATGATGCCTTTGGGTGTGCACGGGCGCAGCAGCGGAATGCGCTGGGCCAGACGGCCGACGTTATAAGGATGAAAACCATCGACGTCCTTGTCAGGACGAATGCGCTCCAGCAGTTTGGAGGCGTCCAGATGTTCGGGTAAAGGCAACTGAAGCAGAACGCCGTCAATCGCCGGGTCGTCGTTCAGGCGATCGATCAGGTCGGTCAGTGCTTCTTGAGTGGTTTCGGCAGGCAGGTCATAGGCTTGGGAAAGGAAGCCGACCTCTTCACAGTCTTTACGCTTGTGCGAGACATAAACCTGAGAGGCAGGATCGCTGCCGACCAGGATCACCGCGAGGCCGGGTGTGCGCAAGCCTTGCTGGCGACGCTCGGCGACTCGTTTGGCGATCTGCTGGCGCAGGCTGGCGGCGATCGATTTGCCGTCGATTAGTTGTGCAGTCATTGCGCGTGATTAACCATCGAGAGGGGGAAAAAAGAGAACGCATTCTCGCATGTCATGAGGTGAGGGCAAAGGCGCTTGGTCTGCAAATTCCCCTAACCCCTTTAATTAAATGAATTTTTTTTAAAAAAGAGTTGACGACCTTCAGGCTCACCTATAACATTCGTCGCACTTGTCGGGCACAGCCTAGCACTGGTTAAGAAGGTCGAGCAGAGTTGATGTTTAATTCGGTGAGACTGAAAGCACTTAGTTTGTAATCGTCCAAGAATACAGATTAACAAGGCGCCCGTAGCTCAGCTGGATAGAGCATCCGCCTTCTAAGCGGATGGTCGCAGGTTCGAGTCCTGCCGGGTGCGCCAATTAGGCAGCTTTGGCACAAGTAACGCAACATGGCAATATGGTGGGCGTAGCTCAGTTGGTAGAGCACGGGATTGTGACTCCCGTTGTCGAGGGTTCGATCCCCTTCGTCCACCCCATATTTAGAAAGGCGCCAGATTAACAGTCTGGCGCCTTTGCTTTAAAAGCTTGATGCGGATGTGGTGGAATTGGTAGACACACTGGATTTAGGTTCCAGCGCCGCAAGGTGTGAGAGTTCGAGTCTCTCCGTCCGCACCATTACAAACAGCTATTTAATAGCAGAAAACGGCGCAGCACCTGAAAAGGGCTGCGCCGTTTTTGTTTTAGAGGCCTGAATTTTCAAAACAACCGCATGTTCCGGGTTGAAAGGGCGGGTAGGTCGTCGAATTTATGTTTCTCGATGATGCCGATTCGCCCGTCGGTCCCCTCGCGGGGTCGGCTGTCAGGGATGGATTGCCGATTCTTTCTATATAGAAGGATTGGTACAGAGCCCCGGCATGACTGGCTGTATTTGCTAACAGGGCGAGGCACAACCGTTTGTCCCCCGCCTATAAACTGCCTGCTGCTTTTTTACCCGTTTTCAGTAGGGTGACTTCTTGAGTTTGACCCACTAGAATGCATGCCCTTGATTCTGGGGTCGGAAACGGCCGGCTAACGTCTGTGCAACGAGGAATATCCATGCAAGTTTCTGTTGAAAATACTTCTGCTCTTGAGCGCCGCATGAGCATCACCGTGCCGGCTGAGCGCATCGAGACTCAGGTCAACAAGCGTCTGCAGCAGACTGCCCAAAAGGCCAAGATCGCTGGCTTCCGTCCAGGCAAAGTGCCTATGAGTGAAATCAAGCGCCGTTTCGGTGCTGATGCACGTCAAGAAGCCGTGGGCGATGTGATCCAGTCTTCTTTCTATGAAGCTGTTGTTGAGCAGAAGCTGAACCCGGCTGGCGCTCCTTCGATCGAGCCTAAATCGATGGAAGCAGGTAAAGATCTGGAATACGTCGCAATTTTCGAAGTGTTCCCAGAGTTCACCGTTGCCGGTTTCGAAGGTATTGCCGTTGAGCGCCTGAGCGCTGACGTGGCTGATGCCGATCTGGACAAGATGCTGGAAATCCTGCGCAAGCAGAACACCCGTTTCGAAGTTGCCGATCGCGCTGCTCAGAATGAAGACCAACTGAACATCGATTTCGTCGGCAAAGTCGACGGTGAAGTGTTCGCTGGCGGTTCCGCCAAAGGCACCCAGCTGGTACTGGGTTCCGGCCGCATGATCCCTGGCTTCGAAGACGGTCTGGTTGGCGCTAAAGCCGGCGAAGAGCGCGTTCTGAACCTGACCTTCCCAGAGGACTATCAGAACCTCGACCTGGCAGGCAAAGCCGCTGAGTTCACCGTGACTGTGAACACCGTTTCCGAGCCAAAACTGCCAGAACTGACCGAAGAATTCTTCGCTCAATTCGGCATCAAGGAAACCGGTCTGGAAGGCTTCCGCACCGAAGTTCGCAAGAACATGGAGCGCGAACTGCGTCAGGCGATCAAATCCAAGGTCAAGAATCAGGTTATGGACGGTCTGCTGGCCACCAACCCGATCGAAGTGCCAAAGGCTCTGCTGTCCAACGAAGTCGACCGTCTGCGCGTGCAGGCTGTTCAGCAGTTCGGCGGCAACATCAAGCCTGACCAACTGCCGGCCGAGCTGTTCGAAGAGCAAGCCAAGCGCCGCGTTGTGCTGGGTCTGATCGTGGCTGAAGTGGTCAAGCAATTCGACCTCAAGCCTGACGAAGCCCGCGTTCGCGAGATGATTCAGGAAATGGCTTCGGCTTACCAAGAGCCTGAGCAGGTTGTGTCCTGGTACTACAAGAACGACCAGCAACTGAACGAAGTCCGTTCGGTTGTGCTGGAAGAACAAGTTGTGGATACTGTTCTGCAGAAAGCTAGCGTGACCGACAAATCGGTCTCTTACGAAGAAGCAGTCAAGCCGGTAGAAGCTCCACAAGCCGACTGATCGTTTTTGCGGTAAGAAGTACACACCATAAGCCAGCCTTCGTGCTGGCTTATGCGTATTCAAGACATAACTATTTGGGAGTGACTGCAGAGCATGTTCCGTAATTCGTATATTCAGCAGAACTCTGATATCCAGGCCGCAGGCGGCCTGGTCCCGATGGTTGTCGAGCAGTCTGCTCGTGGCGAGCGCGCCTATGACATCTACTCGCGCCTTCTCAAGGAGCGAGTGATCTTTCTGGTTGGTCCGGTAGAGGACTACATGGCCAACCTGATCTGTGCGCAACTGCTGTTCCTTGAAGCGGAAAACCCGGACAAGGACATCCATCTCTATATCAACTCGCCGGGCGGTTCGGTGACGGCGGGCATGTCGATCTACGACACCATGCAGTTCATCAAGCCAAACGTGTCGACCACCTGCATCGGTCAAGCGTGCAGCATGGGTGCGTTTCTATTGACGGCCGGTGCCCAAGGCAAGCGTTACTGCCTGCCGAACTCGCGTGTGATGATTCACCAGCCACTGGGCGGTTTCCAGGGCCAGGCCTCGGATATCGAAATCCATGCCAAGGAAATCCTCTTCATTCGTGAGCGTCTCAACACGCTGATGGCCAAGCATAGCGGGCGCACTCTTGAAGAAATCGAGCGCGATACCAACCGCGATAATTTCATGAGTGCAGAAGCAGCGCGTGAATACGGGCTGATCGATGAAGTGATCAACCAGCGCCCCGCTTAAAATAAGCAGCTCAAAATAAGGTTGGTCGGCGGGTCCGATCACCAGCGGGCTTGAAAAAGCCCGCAATAGCCTTCATCTTGTGTTGCAAGCCTATCGGATTTGGATCGAACGAATGACTGACACCCGCAACGGCGAGGACAACGGCAAGCTGCTCTATTGCTCCTTCTGTGGCAAAAGCCAGCATGAAGTACGCAAATTGATTGCCGGCCCCTCGGTCTTTATCTGCGACGAGTGCGTCGACCTGTGCAATGACATCATCCGTGAGGAGGTGCAGGAAGCCCAGGCCGAAAGCAGCGCGCATAAATTGCCTTCGCCTAAAGAAATCAGCGGCATCCTTGATCAGTACGTGATTGGTCAGGAACGTGCGAAAAAGGTTCTGGCCGTAGCGGTGTACAACCACTACAAGCGTTTGAACCAGCGTGACAAAAAGAATGACGACGTCGAACTCGGCAAAAGCAACATCTTGCTGATCGGCCCGACAGGCTCGGGTAAAACCCTGCTTGCCGAAACACTGGCCCGCTTGCTGAACGTTCCGTTCACCATCGCCGACGCAACCACCCTCACCGAGGCGGGTTATGTCGGTGAAGATGTCGAGAACATCATTCAGAAGCTGCTGCAGAAGTGCGATTACGATGTAGAAAAAGCCCAGATGGGCATTGTCTACATCGATGAGATCGACAAAATCTCGCGCAAGTCTGACAACCCGTCGATCACCCGGGACGTTTCCGGTGAAGGCGTGCAGCAGGCCCTGCTCAAGTTGATCGAAGGCACGGTCGCTTCCGTTCCACCTCAAGGTGGTCGCAAGCATCCGCAGCAGGAATTCCTTCAGGTCGACACCCGTAACATCCTGTTCATCTGCGGTGGTGCGTTCTCCGGTCTGGAAAAGGTTATTCAAAACCGTTCCACCAAGGGCGGCATCGGTTTCAACGCGGAAGTTCGCAGCAAGGAAGAAGGCAAGAAAGTCGGTGAGTCCCTGCGTGAAGTCGAACCTGACGATTTGGTCAAGTTCGGTCTGATCCCGGAGTTCGTCGGTCGTCTGCCGGTACTTGCCACGCTGGACGAGCTTGATGAGGCTGCGTTGATGCAGATTCTCACCGAGCCGAAAAATGCTCTGACCAAGCAGTATGCCAAGCTGTTCGAGATGGAAGGCGTGGACCTGGAATTCCGGGCCGACGCGCTGAAATCGGTCGCCAAACGTGCTCTGGAACGCAAAACCGGTGCCCGTGGACTGCGCTCGATCCTCGAAGGTGTATTGCTCGACACTATGTATGAAATCCCCTCGCAGTCCGAGGTGAGTAAAGTAGTGATCGATGAAAGCGTTATAGAAGGTAAGTCCAAGCCACTGTATATCTACGAAAACAGTGAGCCGGCTGCCAAGGCAGCGCCGGACGCCTAAGCGTCACACTGCTGAAATAAAGAAGGGGCCTTCGGGCCCCTTTGCTATTGTGGGGGCTGGCTTGTCGGATCGCCGCACCGCTGCGAAGGCGGTATGACATCCGAGCTTTTTGGATGTATCCGGACCCATGCAGGCGCTACCGTAAGCGTCGATCTTTAAAGTGGTTCTTTTATCCGCTTGTTTTTTTTGAAAGCAGCCCCCATCTTGGTTTCAAGCTTACATCCATCTGTTTACGGCCTTATGGCCGCCGTAGAGGCGAAATCATGAAGACAACCATCGAATTGCCTCTCCTGCCATTGCGTGATGTCGTGGTTTATCCGCACATGGTTATCCCGCTGTTCGTGGGGCGCGAGAAATCCATCGAAGCCCTCGAGGCAGCGATGACGGGCGACAAGCAGATCCTTCTGCTGGCTCAGCGAAATCCTGCTGACGACGATCCCGGTGAAGAAGCACTTTATCGCGTAGGCACCATCGCTACCGTTCTGCAGCTGCTCAAGCTGCCTGACGGCACGGTCAAGGTTCTTGTCGAAGGTGAGCAGCGGGGCGCCGTGGAGCGCTTCAGCGAAGTCGACGGCCACTGCCGTGCCGAAGTATCGCTGATCGACGAAGTCGACGCGCCTGAGCGCGAGTCGGAGGTGTTTGTCCGCAGCCTGCTGGCTCAGTTCGAACAATATGTGCAGCTGGGCAAGAAAGTCCCCGCTGAAGTCCTGTCGTCGCTTAACAGCATCGACGAGCCAGGTCGCCTGGTCGACACCATGGCCGCGCACATGGCCCTGAAGATCGAGCAGAAGCAGGAAATCCTCGAAATCATCGATTTGTCGGCCCGGGTCGAGCACGTTCTGGCGTTGCTGGATGCCGAGATCGATCTGCTGCAAGTCGAAAAACGCATTCGCGGCCGCGTTAAAAAGCAAATGGAGCGCAGCCAGCGCGAGTACTACCTGAATGAGCAGATGAAGGCCATTCAGAAAGAGCTGGGCGACAGCGACGAAGGCCACAACGAAATCGAAGAGCTGAAAAAGCGTATCGATGCCGCTGGTCTGCCGAAAGACGCGTTGGCCAAGGCTCAGGCCGAACTGAATAAGCTCAAGCAAATGTCGCCAATGTCTGCGGAAGCGACGGTGGTGCGTTCGTACATCGACTGGCTGGTTCAGGTGCCGTGGAAGGCCCAGAGCAAGGTGCGTCTGGACCTCGCTCGTGCCGAAGATATTCTCGACGCCGACCACTATGGTCTGGAAGAAGTCAAAGAGCGGATCCTCGAATACCTCGCCGTGCAGAAGCGCGTGAAGAAGATTCGTGGCCCGGTGCTGTGCCTGGTCGGTCCTCCTGGGGTGGGTAAAACCTCTCTGGCGGAGTCGATCGCTCACGCCACCAACCGCAAATTCGTCCGCATGGCCCTTGGTGGTGTGCGTGATGAGGCGGAAATTCGTGGTCATCGCCGGACTTATATCGGTTCGATGCCAGGAAGATTGATTCAAAAGATGACAAAGGTAGGCGTCCGCAACCCGCTGTTCCTGCTCGATGAAATCGACAAAATGGGCAGCGACATGCGTGGCGATCCGGCATCGGCGTTGCTGGAAGTGCTCGACCCCGAGCAGAACCACAACTTCAACGATCACTATCTGGAAGTCGACTACGACCTGTCCGATGTGATGTTCCTTTGCACCTCCAACTCGATGAACATTCCGCCAGCACTGCTGGACCGGATGGAAGTGATTCGTCTGCCGGGTTACACCGAAGACGAGAAGATCAATATCGCCGTCAAATACCTTTCGCCGAAGCAGATTACGGCCAACGGTCTGAAGAAGGGCGAGCTGGAATTCGACGCCGAAGCGATTCGCGACATCATCCGCTACTACACCCGCGAAGCCGGTGTACGTGGGCTGGAGCGCCAGATTGCCAAGGTTTGCCGCAAGGCGGTCAAAGAGCATGCGATGGAAAAACGCTTCTCGGTGAAGGTCACCGCCGACATGCTCGAGCACTTCCTGGGTGTGCGTAAATTCCGCTATGGTCTGGCTGAGTCGCAGGATCAGATCGGCCAGGTAACAGGCTTGGCGTGGACCCAGGTGGGCGGCGAATTGCTGACCATCGAAGCCGCGGTCGTACCGGGTAAAGGCCAGTTGATCAAGACGGGTTCCCTGGGTGACGTGATGGTCGAATCGATCACCGCAGCCCTGACCGTTGTCCGCAGCCGTGCGAAGAGCCTGGGGATTCCTCTGGACTTCCACGAGAAGCGCGACACGCATATCCATATGCCTGAAGGGGCAACGCCGAAAGATGGCCCTAGCGCCGGTGTAGGCATGTGCACGGCCCTGGTGTCAGCATTGACTGGCATTCCTGTACGCGCAGATGTTGCCATGACCGGCGAAATCACCTTGCGTGGTCAGGTGCTGGCGATTGGTGGATTGAAGGAAAAACTGCTGGCTGCTCACCGTGGCGGAATCAAGACGGTGATCATTCCTGAAGAGAACGTACGCGATCTGAAGGAAATTCCTGACAATATCAAGCAAGATCTACAGATTAAACCAGTTAAATGGATTGACGAGGTCCTGCAAATTGCGCTGCAATACGCGCCGGAGCCCTTGCCGGATGTGGTTCCGGAGATCGTTGCAAAGGATGAAAAACGCGAGTCTGACTCTAAGGAAAGAATTAGCACGCATTAGTACGCATTTGCCTGGGGGGCTTGTTGACAGTTTTTTAGAGCCCTTGTTATAAAGCGGCTCTTAAGTGTCTGTAGGCCATTCAGCACTCGTTTTTTTGCTTTCACCAAAAAACTTAGAATCAAACTCAAATAGATATAAGGGGACTTAGAGTGAACAAGTCGGAACTGATTGATGCTATCGCTGCATCCGCTGATATCCCGAAAGCTGCTGCTGGCCGTGCGCTGGACGCTGTAATCGAATCCGTCACTGGCGCTCTCAAGGCTGGCGACTCTGTTGTTCTGGTTGGTTTCGGTACCTTCTCCGTGACCGATCGTCCAGCTCGCATCGGTCGTAACCCACAGACTGGTAAGACGCTGGAAATCGCCGCCGCCAAAAAACCAGGTTTCAAAGCCGGTAAAGCACTGAAAGAAGCTGTCAACTAAGTTCGATTCAGGTTTTTGCCTATCCGGGTCGGGGTCATTCCTGACTTGGCAGCGGAGCGGTAGTTCAGTCGGTTAGAATACCGGCCTGTCACGCCGGGGGTCGCGGGTTCGAGTCCCGTCCGCTCCGCCAGTTACGAGAAGGCGCATCCTCGGATGCGCCTTTCTTCTATCCGGATTCTACCCACGCTCCACGGTTGCCTAATTTTGAAGTTCAACCGTTTCTGGGGGACGCATGCTGCAGAATATCAGGGACAATTCACAAGGCTGGATTGCCAAGACCATTATCGGGGTCATCGTTGCATTGATGGCTTTGACCGGTTTCGACGCCATTTTCAAGGCCACGACGCACAGCAATGATGCGGCCAAGGTCAATGGCGAAGAAATCAGCCAGAACGAGCTGAGCCAGGCGGTCGATATGCAACGCCGTCAGCTCATGCAACAGCTGGGCAAGGATTTCGATGCTTCCTTGCTCGACGAAAAAATGTTGCGTGAATCGGCCCTCAAAGGCCTGATCGATCGCAAACTGCTGCTGCAAGGCGCAGAAAAATCGAAATTCGCTTTCTCTGAAGCGGCTTTGGATCAGGTGATCCTGCAAACACCTGAATTCCAGGTGGATGGCAAGTTCAGCGCCGAGCGCTTCGATCAGGTGATCCGTCAACTCGGCTATAGCCGTCTGCAATTCCGCCAGATGCTGGCTCAGGAAATGTTGATCGGTCAGCTGCGCGCTGGCTTGGCCGGTAGCGGCTTTGTCACCGATGCACAGGTTCTGGCCTTCGCCCGTCTGGAAAAACAGACCCGCGATTTCGCCACCTTGAACATCAAGGCAGATCCTGCGGCGGTGAAACTGACTGACGACGAAGTCAAAGCCTACTACGACGAACACGCCAAAGAATTCATGACGCCGGATCAGGTGGTCATCGACTACCTCGAATTGAAGAAGGCGTCCTTCTTTGATCAGGTCAGCGTCAAGGACGAAGACCTGCAAGCGGCGTATCAGAAAGAAACCGCGAACCTGTCCGAGCAACGCCGGGCTGCGCATATTCTGATCGAAGTGAACGATAAGGTGACCGAGGCGCAAGCCAAGGCCAAAATCGAAGAAGTGCAGGCGCGTTTGGCCAAAGGCGAGAAATTCGAGGCCCTGGCCAAGGAATTCTCCCAGGATCCAGGCTCGGCGAACAACGGCGGTGACCTCGGCTATGCAGGTCCAGGCGTCTATGATCCAGCGTTTGAAAAAGCCCTGTATTCGTTGGCCAAGGATCAGGTTTCTGAGCCGGTTCGCACTGACTTCGGTTTCCACCTGATCAAGCTGCTGGGCGTTGAAGCCCCTGAAGTGCCGACGTTTGCCAGCCTGAAAGACAAGCTGACCCGCGAGCTGAAAACCCAGCAGGTCGAGCAGCGTTTCGTCGAGGCGACCAAGCAATTGGAAGACTCTTCGTTCGAGGCCTCCGATCTGGCCCAGCCAGCACAGGACCTGAAGCTGACCGTCCACACCTCCGCGCCATTCGGCCGTGAAGGTGGCGAAGGTGTTGCCGCCAACCGTGCCGTGGTGACCGCTGCGTTCAGTCCTGAAGTGCTGGATGAGGGTGCCAACAGCACCGCCATCGAGCTGGACCCGGAAACCGTGATCGTTCTGCGCGCCAAGGAACACCGCAAGCCTGAGCAGCTGCCGCTGGAAAGCGTGGCTGCCAGCATCCGTGCGCAACTGACCAAGGAGCATGCCAGTGCTGCCGCCAAGACCAAGGCTGATCAACTGATCGTCAGCCTGCGCGATGGCAAGACTGCACTGGACAAGGCGATCGACGGCCAGAACTGGAAAGTGACTCAAGCTGCGACTCGTGCTCAGGAAGGGGTCGACCCAACTGTGCTGCAAGCGCTGTTCCGCATGCCGAAACCGGTTGCCAAAGACAAGCCGACCTTCAGCAGCGTGACCCTGGCCGATGGTAGCCTGGTGATCGTGCGTCTGAACGGCGTGAACGAAGCTGCGGCACCGACCGAAGAAGAGAAGGCTCAATACCGTCGCTTCCTCGCCTCGCGCATTGGCCAGCAAGACTTTGCGGCCTACCGCAAACTGTTGGAAAGCGAGGCTGAGATCAAGCGTTTCTGATGCTTGACTGAGCTTTGCGCGACACAAAGACCCCGGCCGAAAGGCTGGGGTTTTTTATGGGTGAAACAAAAACGGCATGAGCTACCCGTCGCCTGCTTATTTACCGCGCGACTTTTTCCTGTCAGTAACAGTCAGTAGACTTGTAACTGTTTCAAGACACTAAACGGTGCGACGCTAAGCATCGATCTGTTGCACAATACGCCCCGAACCGTTTTTCTCAGGATGTTCAATGTTTAAATCAATTCCCATGCGTGTTTTCGGGCTGGCCTTGGTGCTGGCCGCCGCTGCCGGTTGTTCGTCGAAGAAAGCCGCCATCTACGAGCATGAGAACTTCGACGATTCCGGAACGTTCTCGCGCAACTATCCGGTGACCGATGCGCAGACCTGCGAGGCCGCCCGTCGGGCTTTGCTCAGCCAGGGTTACATCATCACCAGCGCCGATCCGAAACTGGTCAGTGGGCACAAGAGCTTCCAGCAGACTGGCGATACCCACATGGAGATCAGCTTCAGTGTGGTCTGTGCCGATGACGGCAGCGAGGGGCACCACGCGACCATGTTCGCTAACGCTCTTCAGGACCGTTATGCGCTGAAGAAGACCAACAACTCCGCCAGCCTCGGTGTGGGTGTGTTGGGCTCGGTATCGATGCCGATCGGCTCGTCCGATGACTCGATGGTAAAAGTCGCCAGCGAAACCGTATCCTCGGCCAAGTTCTACGAGCGTTTCTTTGCCTTGGTCGAGTTGTTCCTGCCGCCGGAAGCGAAGAAAGCCGCGCACATTATCGAGAAGCCAAAGACTGATCTGGGTGTGCCTGAAGCCAAGGCTGCGCCGGCTCAGTTGGCGCCGACCCCGGCGGCAGAACCTGCGCCTGCTCCAGCGCCAGCAGCTGAACCCGCACCAGCCAGTTCGGAGCCTGTTGTGCCTCCTGCTGAAACGGCGCCGATTACCCCGGAGCAGGGCAGCGAGCCGAGTTCGTCCACGGAATCGGCGACTCCACCGGCGGATTCAAGCACCATGCCGGCACCGACCGAGCCAATTTCGGCCATGCCTGTCTCCGGCCAGTAATAGGCTGATGTTACGGATCGGGTCAGACGACTCCGATCCCGTAACACTTTCCAAGATTGATCCACATCAAATCGAGCCGTATTCCTACAGCTCGTATCGAAAAAATCCTGTGATAAATTCCTGACCACCTGCTACGTTTTATTCAGTAGCGATGTAGTGTCATGCCCGCGTCATTTTTCTTTCATGCGGACACTTTATGCTCAGGGCGCTGGTCATTTATTCAAACGATTTTTTCAACAGGCGATGGGGGTTTAATAATGGACGATTATCAAGAAGAACTGCTCGAGTATCAGGCGTTTGAACTGGACCCGCTGGAACCGGCCGAAGACGCTACAGAGTTGTAAGCCTTACGCGGATTGGCGATGACTGCGGCGAAACTCGCCGGGGGTCTGGCCGTTCCAGCGTTTGAAGGCCCGTTGGAAGGCTTCGGCTGAGGCAAAACCCAGCAGGTAGGCGATTTCCCCGAACGCCAGTTCGGTGTCGCGGATGTAGGTCATGGCGAGGTCGCGGCGTGTATCGTTGAGAATTGCACGAAATTGCGTGCCTTCCTCGGCGAGTTTGCGACGTAAGGTCCAGGTTGGCAGCTTCAGGCGTGCCGCCACTTCTTCCAGGTCGGGTTCCCGACCACCATTGAGCAACGGCCCCAGTAACTGAGTGATGCGTTCACGCAGGCTGCGGGTGCGTGTCAGTTGCTCCAGTTCCCGTTCACACAGTTGCAGCAGGTGCCGCCAAGTGCTCGGGCAGTGCTGCGGGTTGCGCTGGGCGAGGCTGTCCAGGCTCAGGCGCAGTTGATTCTGTTCGGCACCAAACTGAATCGGACAATCCCCCAGCACGGCGTACGCCTCGCGGTAATCCGGCGCTGCAAATTCGATCTCGATCCGTTCGGCGCGTAGCGGGGCAGGGCTTACGCTGGACAACTGCTGCAACCAACCAGCGATGATCGAATCCACCACGAAGCGGTTGTAGGCGTTGTAGGGGCTGATGGAATAGAACCGCAGCCAGGCGCCTTGGGTGTCTTCATGAAAGCTCGACTGGCCGCGATAGTTGGAGCCATACAGCGCTTCGAAGCGAATCAGGCAGCGCGCCGCTTCCCGCACGGTGGGGGCTTGGGCGGCGGTGACTCCGGCCAGGCCGGCCTGGCTCAGGCGACTGAGCTGGCCCATGCGCAAACCCAGTGTCGGGTCGTCGGTCAGTTGAATGGCGCCGTGACCCAGGCGCATGTAGCGCGGGATCGAGAGACGGGCGCCGGCTTCGGCCAGCCGTGCGGCATCGAGGCCGTATTGTTCGAGCAGTGGTTGTGGGTCCAGGCCATGGCTGCGCACGGCGTCGGCCAAGCTATGGACGAAGCCCACCGACAAATCCCCGAGGCGCATCGGCTGCGGTTTCATCGCTTACAGCCAGAGGTTCAGCAAACGCGCGCCCCGGGCATCGCCGTCGGCGAATTGTTGCCCGTTGCTGCTGAGGAAGCTTTGACCGGCGCTGCCCTTGTCCCAGAACTGACCGCGCAGGAACACGCTCATGCCGGCGATGGCCTGGTTGCCGGACGGTCGGGCGATCAGCGTCAGCCGATGCCAGGCCTGACCTTCACTGAGTTCGCCAGCCTTGAGACTCACAGAGTTCGGCGTGGACTGGCCTTTGTAGCCGCGCCACGGTTGATCCCAGGACCCGCGCCCGACGACGAACGCCGGGACCGCCACCAGTTGCGCGCCTTGATCGTCGAGTTTGCGATAGTTGTCCGGATACCAACTGTCGCTGCCGATCAGAACGCCCAAGCGCCCGGCTGGTGTATCGACGACGTTGATCGTGTGCTCGGAACTGGCTTCGACAGTGTCGTGCCCAGCGAAAGTCGGGTGCATTTGCCGTTGAGGCTGGCCAATCGGCAAACCGTCGCGACCGAACACTACGCTGCTGTTGTACAAGGCACCGCGGCCAATCTTCAGGGTGCCATCGCTGACACTCGGCTCGGGCAACACGATGGAACCCGCCACCAGAGTGATACGGAATTCTTTCGCCAGGCCGCCGAACAGCGCTTGATAACTCTTGGCCATTTTCTTGGCTTTCATCCGCAAGTGCGCGTCGTCGAGGCGGCTACCGCCTTCGGCGCTGATCAGGGCGCGGATGAACAGCAACGGGTTGCTCACCGCCAGCCAGTTCATGGCTTCCTTGAGCGTAGTGGCCTGGTACAACTCGTCCTTTTCGCCGCTGATCATCAGCCAGGTACCGACGTGTTCGGGCAGTACGACGATGGTTTTTTCATTCAGCAGGCCCTGATCCTGAGCCTTCTGCAAGTAGGCCGCGAGTTTGCGGTGCAGGCGTTCGGGGCTTTGATAATCGGTGGGGAATAGCTCGGGCTGGATACCCAGCAGATTGCCACGATCGGCGGGAGTGCCCTGATCGACCGCGAGATTGATGCGCAGGTCCGACAGGTAATGACCCACCGGACGGTCCGCGGCCCACATTGCGTAGGTCGTGAGGGCGGCGATCAACGCCATGGAGAAGGTCAGGTACAAAAGTTTGCGCATGGGGAAACAGTTAACGGCCGTGTGCAGGCATGGGTTTTCATTGGTCCCGAAATTGTAGCATCAGCAAAAACAATGGGTTACCAGAAAGTTTTCTCACTATGAGAAATCTTTTTTCCACTTAAGTTGGTGTTTTTCGAAAAGTAGAGCATCGCTTTTGCAATCAGAGCCTTTGCCCTGTGTCAGGGCGCAAGATTGAATGAATTATCAAGGGGGAATCTGGATCATTTGGGGAAGAGATTTGTTACTGGATGAGTGCGGGCGTCGGTCAGATGTCGGAATGTTTGCTAGTGGCGATTTCTTTGAGCTGTAATTTTTACAAAGCTGGCGATGGTTTAGAAACTCACAGGCCGAGTATAAGATAAACAATATTGGTCTCGGTTTGCTCATTTCTTAGCAAATTCACTAATATATATGATTGATCGTTAGTTTGGTGTCAGTCGTCTTCGAGAAACTTTGCGTGAATAATTTCCAAATTGGATGTTGTGTTGTTCCTGCTTATGATGTGGTTGAGGGTGATTTGTTATTTGTGTCGAGCTTTTTAATGGGATCGATGCCTATAGATTCGGCTATGGCTTTGAGTGTCTCAGAAGACGTCAGATAATGGTTGTAGATTTTACGTATGGGCTTGATAGTATTTCGTAGCCTACGTGTCGTGTTGGGGGTTTTATGTCGGCCATTTAGTACATTATTGGCTTCGTCTAATCTTATGATTGTATGCCCATTGATAGCATCTGGATGGTCGGGTGGCAGAGGTCTAATTTTTCCTGCATCTATAAGTGCAACTATTACTGGTTTGGAAACTCGAAATTTTATGCATAGAGTGGTCAGTGTAATGTATGTGCTGTAGTGTGCATAAATCTTTTTTGCATTCTCAAGTGTGATATAAGCCCTCTCTAGATTAATAAATTGAATAAAACCGGTTTCAATATATCGTGTGTGGATGATGCGGGAGTCACAGCCGGTTATTTCGTCGAACTCCGAAACAGATAGATGCTCTTTCCTCCAATTGAGTGCCTTTTCCAATCCTTCAATGGTGCAGTATTGCCTAGGTATTTTTTTCGCCCTTTGGACCGGTCCGGCTGCGGATTCTAATATCCCTAATTTTACAAGCGCGTAGACGTCTTTTGCGGGCATGCCTAGATGCTCGGAAACTACGTTGAACGTCATCATTCCTTTAGGAGGGGGGGCTGCCTTGAAAAGTTTCATGTTTCGCTGATCTAGTCGGTGGCGCAAAATTTCGGGTAGCTGTTTTCTTTGGTATATCAAAAGATTTTTTCCGTAGCGGGTAGTTCGTATCGCTATCGGCGCTAGGTTTAAAAGAAGGGGTCTGAGTTCGTTGCTCAGTAATCCGCTGTTTCTAGTTATTTCGCTCCTCAGTATATATTTTGCATTGAATTCCTGGGCTAATTTCAAAGTAGTGCTTAATCTTGAGGAGCTATCGATTTTTGCCCCTTTTAGTAGGCCGGCTTTTATAAGTCTGCGTACGGTTGAAGGGGTCGAACCTAAGAGTTCAGCTGCCGCTATGTGATTCAATAACTCGAATCCTGGCAATGGCTCCGCAGGAATGTCATCTCGTTCCCATTCAATGTCCTTGTGGGTGTATATCGTTTTGCATAGTTGAGGGCATTGAAAGGTTTTTCGCACGGAGTACCGAGTAGATGAACCTACACAGCGGCGATCACTTCGTAATGCCATGAAATTCTCATAAGTGCCGAATATTAGCTTCATCTCTTGAGCTTCAAAAACCAGTTCGCCGCACGAGCAATTGGCAGCATGGCTCTTAGGTCGAGTCTGGCTTGCACTGAAATAGTATTCTTGAGCGTATTGACTGAGCATGGAGTTTGCGCTGAGTAGAAAAGGGGCAAGTAACGCACGGCGGTGGAGGCTTGGAAATCGTTCCTGCAACTTTTCCACTTCTCGAAAAAAAAAGGTTCTGTTACCTGTCGCTATTCTTGTGCAACACTCTAGAATAATTTTTCGATTTTCATGTGCGTGAGCGAAGCGCATCGCGGTCATGGCTGAAGCGAAGAGAGAAAAGAACTGCACATCTTTTTGATTCAATGCCGTGCTGAGTAATTGACTCATGTTTTTGTTTAGTAACACAGTCGGAGTCAGACGTAGGTCGAAGCCACAGGGGCAGAAGTAGTTATTTATACTGCGCCACTCGAGTTTATTTTCGCATTTGGGACACATCTCAATGTATGATTCTCCATGTATTGGGCATACATCGGAGAAATTGAAAGAATGCATCTGGTTGAGAACGCCGTCCCGAGCACAGCCAGGGCAAAGAGCCAAGTCTGTTCTCAACAACGTCGAAGCAAAAAATACCCCGCCAACTTCAATTTCGTGGAGCGAACTTCGTTGTGTGGTAGTGTAAAAACACGCTTTGATACTGGCTTTTTCATGCTGGTCGAAAAGTGGGTGACTGGCCAGTAAACTGCAGATCGCATGGGCTTGCAGAAGCCGAGAGAATGTTGTGCAGCGGTGATAATGCTTATGGGCGTCAAGAAGAAGCTGCTTTGTTGATATACCATTGCCGATAGCACAACGATATATCAACGACATAGCGCTTTCCTGATCTTTCGGAAGCGGGAAAAATACGAGTGGACTCATTTTTTCTTCCTGGGAACTGTGATTATTTTTTTCAACTGTGCAGTGGTCATCTCGAATGGGTTTTCTTTTGTAAGGCGTAGTGACACCTTGACGTACTTGCAGCCGACAGCTAAATCTTCAATCAGCAAATCTCCGTCGTTTCTTTTGAGTGCATTCGCTGTAGCGGAAAATAGAGTGTTAAATAGGCCGCGGAAGTTTCCACCTGTAGCGACGTAAAAGGCAAGTACCAATCTTTCATCTGTGAGCGCGGGAATATTGGCGAAGCCAATTTCAGCCTTTAAATGAACTGCATAGGCTCGAAGTACCTTGGAAAAGGTGTTCCAGTTTTCCGGTGTACTCAAGGAAAAAGGTTGCAAATAGGCACGGTACGGAAAGCGATCAGTGAGTGCGGCGCGCAAATCGATAATTTCTTCGGCATCACACTCTCCAACCAGTAGCACTGGTCGTTGAAATATGTCCATGAGTACTTTCAAAAAATCTGCGGTGTTCTTGATGGCTTTACTGGTGCCTGTTCGATAAAGGTGTGGCCATTCATCTAGTATAAGCAGTTTGGCTTGGCAGCTCACAAGTGTTTGAAAAAGACAAGTTTCTAGTGTTTCCTGATTTTGGTAGGCTCGATAAGCTCCAAACTCCCTCAACAACCTGGCCATAAGCGATTTGACCGTTGCTTCGTTCGGAACAAGGCAAGATACGACAGGCACAATTTTTTGAACACCATCTTCCGATTTTACAAAACGTGCACGGGGATATTCATTGGTCAGTTGTTGACAAATACGGCTTTTGCCTGTGCCCGAATCGCCCAGTAGTACTGCTCCACAGTTTCCACCCAGCACATCTGCAGCCTCAATCGAACGATGGAGCGTCTCCAGCGCTTCTGAATAGGAAGGGTGGAGGATAGTGAACTCTTTGAATTGCTTCAGTTTCGCTTTAATGTTCGGTTTCATCATTATCTCCAACACCCGTGTAAAGCGTTTCAAAATCTTCGTCATCCACGCTGAAGCCTCCTGTGCTACAAACATGCGATGAAGCAGTGTCTACCTCTCCTCCTATAATCGGTAATTTAGTACTGTTATGTTTTTTGTTTTTTGCTTTGTTGTTAGCTAGTTTGCAGGCCTCCACGTATTCATTGAGTTCGTAAAGCTTTATGAGTGCGATATTTTCGTCAAATGCTCTCTTTTCGCGCGATAGCTGCTCCATTATTAGTTTATGATCGCTGAGTGTCAGACCATTTTGATATTTCGGATTAGTTCCAATCGCCGGATGCTTATCATCTGGTGTCTCGGGATGAGCCACCCAGACGGTGCCGAGGTCACAAGGATTGTAGTAGATCACTGCCTTTTGATCCCGTTTAAGCTTCTGGCGAACCTCAGGTATTCCAGCCCCAAACCAAGTAAGATGTTCGGTATTGACTCGTCCCCCGTCGAGTCTCAAATACCATCTGCTTACGCACAGTTGTTTTAGTTCTTCTTCGGTGTATCGTTCAGCGGGGGGCGCGAGTGCGCTTAATTGAGCCTTCGCTTGTGCTGGGCTGGAATATAACCCGTCGTGCCAAGTGTTATGGTATACCTCCAGCCAAGATGCATAGGCTGTGCGTAATTGCTCTAGATCTAAACATGCGCATTCTTCCGAGGCATAATCACCTCGTGCCTTTGGCGAGCCTTTGGTTGTACCTGGAAGATTGTTGGTAAAGCCGGTACTGACGGTGCCGAAGAAACGTTCCATGATAGCTTTCGCGTCAGGATCACCAACGGGAACGTAATCAGGGTTGATACCCAAGGTCTTAAACGTGGTAATGGCCCAGTTGTTCAATATTTCCGAGCCATGATCTGCTACGACTCCGGCCATCTTGCCGTTTTTGATGATCGCTCGGATCGTCGCTCGCATCATTTTTTCCGCGCATGGGGCGCCAAGTGAGATATCCCATCCAGAGTTTTCCCGAGTGGCGGGAACGATGTGTGCGGAAAGTATTGGTCGTCCGACCACGTCTGTTTTTTTATCTTTCACATACACGTTCATCTCGTGGCTATCAAAAATAGTCACGGAATATGGATCGTCATCGATAAACAGATGACCGCTAAACTTATTCTTTTTTTTGGCGGCTTTGGTACCCTCTCGTTGTTGGGTGACGTAGTAACAATCTTTTTGCAATATCCTGCGACGGAAGGTTGCGTACGACGGTATTTCAATTGTCTCGCCGTTATACTTAATACGCTCTCTGTTTTCTTTTGCGACATGCCCCTTTAGTAACTTATATGTATGAGTTATAGATGGTCGCTCCTTTTGAAGGTAAACTGTCTTTATGTAGTGCTGTATGAGATTTTCAGTGCAAACTGGTAGTCGTTTGGGACGAGATTTAGGTGCCAATCTGAGGAGTGATAAGGGATTGCAGTTGTTATCCGATAACTTCTTTTTCCATCTCCAAACGGAAATCAGGCTCGGTGGATTGTCATCGTGAATTCTGGAGGCGACGCGCTTGATCAGCGCCTCGGCTGCGACGCGTGGAAGCCTGCCTCCGAGGCTCTCCAAGCACTCGATTGCGTAAGCATAATGTGAGTGAGCCTTTTCTTGCTGTGGCTCAGGCATTGATGCAAAGCGGACAGCGGGGTTGATGTCAATGGGCGCACATTGGTGCAGAAGCAACTTTCCCTTTTGCTCCATGCTGGCAAACATGTCGCGCTCGATGAAGCGGCGGTATTGATGAATCAACGAACACATAGCAATGTCGTTACCATCAATACTTATGACTTCGTAGATTTGACCATCTAGCCTGTACTGCGCACCGACCTTTGGTTCGCTAATGTTCATCACGAGCCCCCCAAATCGGAGTTTCAAGGGTCAGGCGTTGACTGAGGTCAAAATCTAGCAAGCGTTCAAACAGGGCTCTATAGATTGCGCGCTCACGGACTTGGGATGGGTGCACCAATAGTTGCCGCAAGCTGACCGGGTACTGCAGTGCGGGTAGTAGCCGCATACAACAGCCAAACTCATCAGGGCTGACGTTAAATGAATGAAAGTATAGGAACTTAAGACTCCTCAGCCGTTCAGCGGGACGAATTTTGGCGAGGTCGGCCAATACCAATTGGATCCCTTTCTCGCGTAATGTTTCCTGTGCTACGCGAAGTGTTGTCGCCCAGCGCGAAGACAGTTCGTTGAAGTTGACCTTGACCTCGGTGTAGTAGCATTGCTCGGACGTTTCCACCTGGAAGTCGGGTCGGTATCGGCGCTGGCGATTATTGATCAGAAGTTGCAGTTCGCCTGGCTGACTAACGTACTGAATCACTGCTAGATCGTATTCTAAGTGCACACAATAGTCGGCTTCGAGGGTGCTATGGCACACCACCTGAGTGTGGTTCTTCCGAGAAGGGAAAAACAGTAGGTGTTTGCCGTATCCGTCTCGTCGCGTAATCTCGCGGATCGCTATCTGGCTTTCCATCGATTGCCTCCAATACATCAGGCATAGGTCTAATCATGGAACTAGATAAAATCGCTATAATTTCCCGATTGATTAACTAGGTTTGCGCATATGATTGTCTCCGCCACTGAGGGAGGAATTCTGAAGGGGCTTTTGGCCAGACTTGCGAGTATCGAGATCGCCCGGCCCTTGCTTACAGATCTTCAACCACTCTTCGAACTGTCTACGTAGTTCTGCCAGTGTCATGCTGTTCTCCTTTGCTAAATTCCGGTCGTCTGTCATATGAAGAATGTAGCGATTAAATGCTCGGAAAAACCGTTAAAATTTCGCGCTCTGCTCGTGGGGCATTGAGTTGCAGAGCATCACGTCTAGGTTGATATCGTTCAGCGCTTGTACGATTCTTCTGGAGTCCATCCCGGAATCCACCATGTAATAAGGTTTCCTTTTTTAACGCAATGTCTCCCATTGGCCACGTATGGTTGCGTACTGTAATGATTGATAGACCGAGCAACAGTCTGACAGATTCCATCCAAGCACATCACGCAGAAACTGCGTGCATTGCCACTGAATGGTAAGCGCGCTTTGTGGATTCCTTAATAGGCAGCAGTTGCGTGTCGCAGATGACCAGATCTTCATCAGTAGTGCGGAATACAAACTTAGACATAGCAAGTGCTCCGTCAGAGAGGATGTTTTAGTTGCTTGCGAAGTTCACGAATCAGCCGATGCAGTGTGGTCATGGAGGGCAGCTTGAGTTGCTCCTTGGGAGGCCGCAGTATATTGACACCTACGATTTGGCAGGCAATGTGCTTCGCCAGTGATTGCCCCGGCATTCCTCGTATCAGGTAACTTGATTGCACCTCCCGCAAAATGAGTTGCTGGATGTCTTCCGGTTGTCGCACGAGTCGTTTGGGCTTCAGCGAGTTTGGAAGGTGTTCCGCCAGCGTCATCGGCTGATAACCTCGGCAGCGACTTAACTCATCCATAATGACCACCGATTGCACGAGCCCCAACGGGCGCTCGCTTAAGCCCTTATGTCGGCACTGGGCCAGCAATTCGCAACGGTACTGACGCTCCGCAGCGCCTTTGCGCCATGGTGCTGAGTCAGCTGGAGCGCCGCGCGGAGTGATCGAGGGGCACGGCATCCCCGTAGCCCGCTGAGCCGTTGTTTTTGTCCAGGGCTTGCGATCGTCATGCAGTGGCCAATCGGGCAGGTGACGACGGTAGCGCGGGTCGTCTTGACACAGGAACCAGAAGGCCGAGCGCTTGACCCTGACGAGGTCTTGTTGCTGGATCATCTGCTGCGCTTCATCCCGCGTGAAAGACAAACACTGTCCATCCAGCAGGTCTTCAAGGCACAGGCGGGTCGGGGTGAGAACAACCGTCCGGTACATCCGGCCGCCGACGCAATACACCTTTGGTGAATAGCGAGTGTTTAAGGTGTTCATCGTATGTCTCCTCTGAATCGCAGAGCGGGTCTACCAAGGACTGAGACTTACCCGCATCAATCGATCCAAGGGCGTGGGCAATATAGCCTTACCGGGGCGGACATGTACCGGAAGGAAACGCGCAGCTCCAATTAGGGAGGTAGACGCTGCCGTTGGTAAATATGGAAATCACCTTGAACGCTGACGGTTTCAGTATCCCCCTCAAAGCCTCAATTCGACAGTGCTGCGGTTAGTATTATTATATAAATAATTGATTTTAACATGATGAATTTTCAAGTATTTTCGTTTAAACATTTGTTTGATTTTGCGAAACGTTAATTATGTTTATCACTGTTATTGCGCAAATGGATGTAATGTTTAGAAGTATGCGAAGCACCACCAGTGACCGATCGCTGTCGTGGAGATAAACGTGATGGCTGTTTGCGAAGGTCAAAAGTGTCGACACTTGAAAATGCAGGTGGCGCTCTTATTGTTTTGCAAGGAGGAGGGAGTTACCGCGACTGGTCGCGCCTTAGCACGTGCGTTCGAGCAGATGATGGACAGAGCAGGGTTAAGTGAAAATAACGAACGCTGGCGGTTAACCTTGCAAGGCTACAGTGACTGCGAAGGCCACCTTCGTTGCATCGTGAACCGGGTGCCCGCGGTGCAGCGGTTAGTGGATCACCCCTTTTGGCGCGTATTGGAACTGAGTGCGGCTGGGGTTCAGGTAAGTGCGGACACTTTGTTGAACCGGTATTATTCGGGTTTCATACGCATGGGTTTAATTAAGCAGAAACAATGGTTGTCACGTTGTAACAACCTTGATCGATTGACCGTGTGCCTGTTATTAGTTGCGAGTCGCGGTTGCTCACTACGGCTTCTAGAGTCCATTGCCAGTGTATTAAGTCGTATTTGCGCCGAGAGCATTTGGTATCCCGCGCGGTATGCACTCGTTGGACTGGTTCGTTGCTGGCTAGAATACCTTTCCGGGTTTAATCTCCTCCCTCGCGTGCTAAGTGATAATGAGGCGCTGAACTTTCGCGTGATGTACTGGCAAGCTCTTCACGAACGCTGCTGGAGAACACCGCTGGTGCGAAACGAACCGCAATGGCGAGCGGTGTGTCATGTGTTGGAGCACGCAGATCAAACCAGGCAAGAGCAAACTCTGCAAAGTTTGAGACGGCTGGACGCGGCGGGAGGATCGATTTTTGGCGATGCTGCGCTGCATTCGTTGTATCGATGCCGCAGCGGCGTGTTGCGAGGGTGGGGCTGTGGATCTGTCGATGTTAACCCGGCTTGGTATTCTCTGGGACGGGAGCGGGTTTGAGTGACCAACCCTCGGCCTTGGCCAGTTGAACCCAGCTCGCAAGTTCGGTCTCCAGGTGTTGGCAGCGCAACGTGCGCAGCTGCAGCGAGTGCTGCGTTTCGCTCAATTGCTTGGACAGCAACTGGTTGATGCCTTGCTGCTGATCTTGCTGAGCACGGAGACTGTCGTGGTTTGCGGACACGGCGCGTAACTGTTTATCGAGCTGATGCACCCGTTGCTGTTGGGTCGTCAGTTGCTGGATCAATCCTTCATTGTCGCGATGGAGCAACACGAGTGCCTCTTGACTGACCGTGTATTGACCCTGCAAATGGCGCAGCTCGCCATTGAGTACCTGCAATTGGTGTTCGTGCTGGCGCAACAGCTGTTCCCGGAGGGTCTGCCCTTGCTCTCGATAATGTTCCAGGTTCAACCGGGTCTGCGCATGCTGTGCGGTCAATTGGACAATCTGCGCGTCCTTTTCTTCGACACGGATCAATAACCCTTGATTGTCCGTTTGGCTGTGCTGTGTTTGCGCGTTTTGATGGTTTAACTCGGTCAGCGTTTGCTGAAGTTGCGCTTGGGTCGACTTGAGCTGGATCTGTAACTCGGCTATCTGCGCCGTCTGCACTTGCAAGGCGTGTTGCAGCTCCTGCTGCTCGCTGTCATGGCGGACTTGTTCTTCGGCCTGTTCTGCCCGCACTTGCGCCACCACCTGCTGCATTTCCGCTTCCAGTTGGCGTGTTAGCTCGTCCACCACATGCAGTATGGGTGCACTGATGCGCTCCCTGATCGACGGTGACGTGGCATTTGTCGTCGGCTGCAATTCTTTTAGATAGCGGGCGATAGTGGTCTTGGAGCCGGTATTGCCCAGCTGCACACGTACTGCGTCGATGCTCGGGTATTGCCCGCGGCCGCGCAGGGCCGCACATGCGTCTCGCACCAGTGCTTTATTGATTCCACCTCGGGCCATGATCAACCTCCCGACGATTTCGTACTGTGTCATGTGTCATGTAATTACGCGCTATGAAACCCTCCTTGGCGATGTTTTCTAGAGTCGTTGCTGACACGGGGTAAGCCGGGCTTACCCCGTGTCAGCGGCGTTTCTCTCCGGTTTCGCGGTTTTTTTGCCTTACACCGCACTGGCCACTCCGCACTTCGGCGGACGCGCGCGAGCCTACAGCGAACCATCTCCTCTTCAGCGTAGTTCTCTTTTGGATTCGCTCGCGGGGTGGGCTGGACGCCTGCAGTGATGCAAAGGGCTGGGCGGGGGAAAGGGGAGTTTTTTCACCTCCGGGCGAATCGCGCCGCCTTCCGTTGCTGGGCGCCACCCTGAACACCGAAGGGTGTGGTATTTTTTGGGTCGAGCGGCCTGCCGGGCGGGTTCGGGAGGAGCCCAGCACGCTCCGCTCATGGCTCAACCCCAGTCAGGGAGTCGACGGCCGTCACTACCTCGGGAGCCGTGATGAAAGGTAAACGCAAAGTCAAAACGACCAAGTGGCAGCTCGCTGAGCAGTTCAAGGCCGAGGCTCAGCGGCGGCTAAGGGCGCGCTCGCTACGCGCGCATCGATTCTTAGACGTCGCCCTGGCGGCGGGTCGAGAGCTGGAGCCGGTCGGATCACTGGCAGGTCACCGGCCCGCGACGGTAGCCCAATCCCCATCGCGCCGATGAGTCGCAACATGGATTGGCTGAGCCGGCGAGAGGGGCGCGGTTTGCACATTGGGGCCTGCTGACGGGGTTTTCCGACCAAACCACCTTCCTCCGCGACGGAAATGGCCGGATGCTGCTCGTACGATGCCCCAGGATGAATTGACCACTACAAGAATGTCTTTCCCGGGGATCTCTGATGAACTTTCTTTTTAGCGATTTCCGCCAAACCGAATTAGCGGAAATCGACGTTGCTGGGGAAGGCCGTAGAGACGGCAATCATTGACTCTGACGTCATATAATCAAGCCACAGGGATGTTGACGCCTGAGGTGTCAGGCGCCGCGCCCGCTGCTCCACCAGCCGCGCTTCATGCAGCAGGAGAATTGGAAGGTAACTGGGAGGCGAACTCATGAAAAATGATCCCGATAAAGATGTCAAAGTTGCTGCGAACCAGGCATTCAACCGGGCCGAGATCTCTGCTCCTGAGGATAAACCACTAAAGGACCATGGGCTAGTCGTGTGTCCTCGTCCAGGGGCGGCGCCTTCAGGAGGAAATGAAAAGCGTCGGACTATCGAAGAAAGAGAAGAGGAGATGGTTGCCCTCGCCAGAACTCATATTCTGACGTGCGGCGATTTCCTTCTAGTTCAGGACCTGGCTAACCATCTGGGTATCCACGTTGAGCTCCTGAGTCCCGCACTTATGGAGTGGGAGGCGGACCACCGAATTTTCTCGATCGATCACGATGGCTGCAGGTCTTTCCCAGTTTACGCGTTCCCATCGCAAGGCGACGCCAGTCCGATTCCCGGCCTTAGAGATGTATTATCTGTTCTCTGTCCTATGAAAGATGGTTGGGGCGTTTCATTCTGGTTTATCTCTCCCAACGGATGGCTGGGAGGCAAGCGCCCGCAGGACCTCCTTTCAACCGAGCCAAGCCGCGTGGTTTCAGCTGCACACGAAGAAGCAAGCGGAGTCATGCATGGCTAGGTCCGTGATCCCTCGTCAAAGGGACGTCACGTAGATTCCAGCGGTATCCAGTCACCGGTAGCCCAAGAACTAAATTTCTATGACGGTTAACCCTTTGCCGTTTTAGATTTTCGACGATGTGTTTTTCTGAGTTTTAGTTTGGCGTGCGTAATTGCAAGGACATGCATATTCAATTGTATCGGACCTGAACACCCTATTGCATATGACTTGCAGTAAGTATCTGCCCAACACACCCTGTGCGGTTAGTCGGCGAGCGTTACAGCGGTCATTCGCCGCGCCGCGGCTTTGCGACCTGATCCAACCGCAATCAATGGAGTCCCAAAGCCTTGATGGAGTATGTCGGCTGGCGTGATGTGCACACGGCCATGCGCTACGTGGAGGCCGATGCACCGTTCGGCGACTGGCGGCGTAATCCGGATGAGTCAAAATGACTGCGTAGCGGACGATTTCGTATCGCGCTACAGGCCATGTAATTACACCTGTACAGTACTGCCGTTGACCGTTCTGGCGATCAAATTCTCAGGTTTGAGAAAGCAAGATTCTCAAACCTGATCGCGTGTTTGGTGCTCAGAGGCTCGATGGGCGGTACGCCGAGGAGACGCGTGGCCGACCCTGATCAACGTGAGTGGTACCTTTGGAGCAACGAGCATGGGGTCGGGAGAAGTCCCAAGGCCTTCCGCTCATGTCTCAAGGCCTGTCGGGAGTAGACGTTTGTGATTCACTTCGAGAGCCGTGATGAAAGGTAAGCGCAAAGTCAAAACGAACAAATGGCAGGTCGCTGAGCATTACAAGGCCGCGGCGCAGGCGGCGCTCAGGGCGCGCTCGGTACGGGCGAATCGATTCTTGGACGTCGCCCTGTCGGCGGGTAGAGACGTGGAACCGGTCGGGTTGCTGGCGGGAACTGGCCCGCGCCTTCCGTCCCATTTCACCAGTGCAGGCGACCAGTAAAAGTTAGTCCCAGGTACTGGCAACGTAGCGTCCTCAATTGCAGGGTGCGTTGCGCTTTGCTCCATTGAGTAGAGAGCAGTCGCTTAGTGCCTTGTTGCGGCTCAAGGTGGACGCGGAGTTGGTCGTGTTGTTGGGTGACAGCCCGAAGCTGCTTGTCGAGTGGGGGCGCGTGCTGTTGTTTGGTCGTGAGCTGCTGGACAACGCTTCATTGTCACGCTTGAGCAGGCGAGCGTTTCCTGGCTGGCTGGCCGTGTTTTATCCCTGCACGTGACGCAACTAACCATTGCGTCACTGCAGCTGATGTTCGTTTTGCCACTTCAGTTGCTCGCGCAGTGCCTGACCCGGGTCCCGGTATGGCCCAGTTGCACCAGCACCGTATAGATGTTCGGATGCTGCCCCCGGCTGCGCACACTGTGCAGGCGTCCTGCATCAGCGTCTTGTAATGCCACCGCGGGCCATGCTCCACCTCCCGACATTTTCGTACTGTGTCAGGCAGGCTGTTTCACCAGCATATGGGTTTACCAGGCCGCCATCACACACCGGCTTGCCTCCCAAGCGACCTCCGGACTAGCCATCCAGTTGCCACGCCACCTCTTTTTCAGCCGCATCGCGCACGCGCTTCGGTGTCAGTCGCAGCAGGTCTTGGGGGCGATTGCCTCCCAAGAAGTGATTGCTCGTGGCGAATCAGAACGCCATGCCCCAGCCGTCCTTTTTTTCGCGCAGCACTTTGACCACCGCGGCGAATTCGGCGATGGGCCGCGGTTCCGTTGCGTCGCCAAACGCGAACGCTGGAAAGTACTCCTGGCTCCGGTCGCTCACACTGATGAGACGGCCGTCGCACAGCCACGCCGGGAGGCCGGTGGCGAGCGCTGCCGGTTCGAGCCCGGTGATTTGGGACAAGCCCGCCGCGGTCACCCAGTCGCCGTCTTGCAGGATCAACTGCCGCGCCTCCGCCAGTATGACCGCCTCCCTGAATAAGGTGCGCGGGTTCAGCGTGCCGGGCACGCTGCGGCTTGAGGCAGGCACCTCTTTATCGGCCGCTGCCTGGGGCAGGGTGCCGAGAAAAACACGGTTCAAGACCTCGAGGAAATCGAGGTACACGTCTGTTGTGTGTCCGCTCATTGCCGACAGCTCAATGTGGAGATGGCGTCTGATCTGCGGCGGACCTCGATTTTCTTTACTGGCATGCTGCCTCCTTGAAGGGCGGCGTTGGGGCGTACCCACCGTGAGCCTTCAGCGATCGCTCGCCATCTTCGCCGGGAAACCGTCTTTGGATGTTACTGCTTCGGTCGCGCCCGCCGACGGTCTTTTGGTCTCCATCCGACTGACGTCGCTGTTATCGATCTTGGCGTCTCCGTCCTCTGCCGCGGTCGAGCTGATCTTGCGGCCCGTTAGTCCAGGCTGCCTACGTCATCCTTACACCCTGCGGCTCGGACACTTGCCTGTTGGCCACTTCGCAGGCGCATGATGGTCGACTCGCAAGGGGAGGGCGTTTCGGAGGTGTTGGGCTTGCCGGGAGCCATTGTGTGGCGTGGCCATGCGGCATTTTATACGCTTGGAAGGCGCGCGGAAAAAATGTGAAGTCCTTGAGTCTTATGTGTGTTGCACGCTGGTCTGTAGGCCCTGTAGTTGCTGAAGCGCTGTCAGAAAAATATGTGAAGTAAAATGTGAAGGGTATGTGGTTTCGAACCCGTGCCTTCGTCGAAACTTCAAGAGGCGAGAGGGTTCGTTTCAGCGCCACCCTCGTCCGAAACCAGTGCGAGTTTTCCAGCAGTCCTCGCGGTCGCCAGACCATCGTGCGACCAACCACTTCATCGAGCTAATGCCTAGGATTTTAGGCGCAACGCCAGATTTATCCCTGTAATGCCTAGAATTTTAGGCGTTATCAGTCCTCAAATTGGGGAAGGTGGCCTCGTGTTGGGCCGTGCCGTCCGTGGACCGCGGACTTCCTTAAGGGACTCAAAGGCTCAGCCCTTTCCATCGGTCTGTTGCACGAGCAAACGCCGGTGTTAGGTGTATGCCCCCGTCACCATTGAAGGGGCGCCTGATTGCTTTACCTGGGCAGAAGGCATGGCCGAGGTGAGCCGTAATGGACAGCCAATCAAAACATGGCTTTCTGCCAAAACGTTGTCGAGCGACGAGTTCGTGATGGTCAGTGCCGCTCCCATCAATAAGCCAGAACTTAACAGCGAGCTCTGCCAGCCCAGCACTTTTGTGGCAATGCCATCGATTGCCTACAGGCTCGCCAAAGTCGCCGCCGGGGAGGGGGTCTGTGGCGTCTCTCTTTATCCAGTTTCTGCGCATGACGTTGTCGCAGGCCACGCACTCTTGAGAGGCGCAGGCGGCGTTTTATTCGATGAGCGAGGACAACCGATTACATACGTTACTGAAGCCCATATGCAAACGGTCTCACAACGCTGCTTCGGTGGTTCAGTGTCGGCGTGCCGCCTCTTGTTGGCCCGTGAATGGGATCGTATTTTCACGGAAATCGTCAACTGACCCGTTGCCCGAGTCATTCGAGCAGATGATGCCGTTTGTGTTTGGCCTCTTCAACTGCACACAATCCGGGACCTTAAAACTACGTTGGATCTGTTACCACTGATGCCTCGAGATCGCCTGGTTATCGCAGAAAGCGACGTAGTCCGTGGGCGTAATGTAACACTGATGGAGTCCCACGTTGTGTGTGGTTTTTTAGTCGCTGAAGCTTTCATGCGCGCCGAAAGCTCGGGCGTCGAATTGCAGCGGCTCTTCTGTCCAGACGAGTGAGAAAGTCCTTCACTACCCAAAGTGAATAGCGCCAAGGATTGATCCGATTCGTGTCGTGTGCAGGATCAAAATGCAAAGCCTTCCGCTGCCTGAATCAGCATCTCCTCAACTAGACGGGTGCCCTGGAATGTGGAGAGCATCGCAAATGGGGCCTTTCCCGAAAAACGATCCTTGGGTTTGGATAGCCAACGCTTCGCCTTCTCGTCGCTCCCGAAGAGCGTCATGGCCATGGCTGTGATGTGAGCAAATCGGAACACCCGATCGCTCTCGTGCATCGTGAGTCGCTGACATGTTGCCAATCTATTTTTGAGAGTTTTGAGCGGAATAATCTGATTGCGCTCGGATGGGCCTATTGCGCCTACGTCGCAAAGAGCCATGGCGCTATCCGCCAAGAAACCAGCCTCAATGAGTTCGTGGATATCCTGATCTGAAGCGTTGGTGGGAATATGGAGGAGCAGTTCCAACCGAACCCGATAGTCACGGTAAGCATCATTGCGCATAACGCCAGCAATCATGGTAAGGCACCTTTGGAAGGCGGCAGATATTATAGGGCATCTGGCAAACTCGTCATGTTGACGGTAGCAGACTTGCCCATATGTCATCGGTCCGATGAAGTTGGATGCGGAATTGCCCTCCACGTGACCATCTGATTGCATCCGTACGGATTACTAGTTTGCATTGCATCTGACCAGCCATTTTCGTCGGACTTGACCAGCAAGGTTAGGAATCATGGTCGGTAGAGCGCTGCTCATTGCTGCCGGCGGTCATAGGCAGAAATCAACCCAGGCTGTGTGAAAACGCCAGTGATTGTCTAACCTTCTGATCGTCTAGATCGTATCGGCGACGATCATGAAACGATTCATTGAAGGTGAGGCTCGGACGCAAGTCACTTTGCTGCCGGAGTGTCTGGACGATTACATAGCCGAAGAAAACCCAGTGCGCGTGGTCGACGTTTTTGTCGATGAACTCGACTTGGGTGCACTTGGGTTTGAAGGTGTCGATCCTGCTTCAACGGGGCGTCCGGCCTACCATCCCGCGATCTTGCTGAAGACATCTACGGCTATCTCAATCGGATTCAGTCCAGCCGCCGGCTTGAACGCGAGGCCGAGCGCAACGTCGAGTTGATGTGGCTGACGGGACGTTTGGCCCCGGACTTCAAACCATTGCCGACTTTCGCAAAGACAACGGCAAAGCCATTCGCAGCGTCTGCCGCCAGTTCGTAGTGCTATGTCGCAACCTCAATCTCTTCTCCCAATCAATCATCGCCATCGACGGCAGCAAATTCAAAGCCGTCAACAACCGTGACCGTAACTTCACCCAGGGCAAAGTGAAGGCACGCATGCAGCAGATCGAGCAGAGCATTGACCGTTATCTGGCGGCGATGGATTCGGCGGATCGGGCAACACCCGAAGTGAGGCCAAGGCCGAGCGACTGAAAGAAAAAATCGAAACGCTGAAACAACAGATGCAGAAACTCCAGGACATCTAGGCGCAGCTCCACGACAGTCCAGACCAGCAAATCTCTCTTACCGATCCAGATGCACGCTCAATGGCCACGAGCGGCCGAGGCACCGGAACGGTTACAACGTCCAAACAGCTGTCGACTACAAACACCATCTGATCATTGCCCATGAGGTGACCAATGTTGGTAATGATCGTGGGCAACTGAGCAATATGGCGAACCAGGCGCGTGAAGAAATCGAGGCTGAATCGCTGACGGTGGTCGCCGACCGAGGCTATTACAAAGGTCTGGAAATCCTTGCTTGCGAACAAGCCGGCATCACTACCTTCGTACCGAAACCCCTGACATCGGGCAGCAAAGCCGAAGGCCGATTTGGCAAGCAGGACTTCATCTACGTTGCTGCATCGGACGAGTATCGATGCCCTGCGGGACAGTTACTGACCCGGCGGCATTCTTCGGTGGAAGATGGCATGCTTCTGCACTGTTATTGGTTCTCGGGCTGCCAGTCCTGCGCAATGCACAAGCAATGCACCACGGGTAAAGAGCGCGGGGTAAAGCGCTTGGAACATGAAGCCGTAGTCGATGCAATGCAGGCTCGGCTGGATCATGATCCAACGATGATGAGGCGTCGCCGCCAGACCGTTGAACATCCTTTTGGAACGCTCAAATACTGGATGGGAAGTACCCACTTCTTGACCAAAACCCTGCCGAGGGTAAGCACCGAGATAAGCCTTCATGTCCTCGCCTACAACCTCAAGCGAATGATGAGCATCTTCGGCATCGCAGGACTGCTTGAGGCGATCAGGGCGTAAATCCAGCCGCTTGCTCGTCCGTGAGTGGCTGTTTGGGCCGCTGACGCGGCCCAAACAGCATTTACGAACGCCTATGTCGCTGACTAGGGCAATTCGCGCTTCCGCCTGCTTGTTTAGCAAACAACGCCCGTAGCTCTCAGCTTTCGACGTATTCAGTGCGTTTTCACACGGCCTGGACTCAAAGCGGCCAATAGGTAACCTGAGACGCTAGACCAATTACTCCCCATAATGCCCGCCGCGAATGCCTGCGGAGTGAGTTCGTCAACTGAGATAAAAATTGTCGACCTTTCTCTATTTCTTCTTGCGCAACCCCACCGCCACTCCCATCAATGCCAGCGCACCGCCTATAGCGTGATAGGCATGCAGGCGCTCTCCCAGTAGTATGCAGGCCACCGCTGCGACCAATACCGGCACCAGATTCAAGTACAACGAGGCCTTTGGCGCGCCCAGGTGGTGCACTCCCTTCATCCAGAAAAATGGTGCGCCGATTGATGCGGCGATGCCCGCGTAAAGAATCAGCGGTGCGTTGTTGACGGTTACCTTAGAGATAGGGCTCGCCAGCCAGATCGGCAACGTCACCAGCACACCAAACCCTACCTGCACATGCAGTTGCTGCCAGGTTGAAAGGGGCAAAGCCCAGCGTTTGAGCAACAAGCCGTACAACGAATTGGCGAAGATGGCGATCAGCATAAGCCCGTCGCCCGGTCTAAGGCTTTGCTGAAGCAGGCTCAGGGGCTGCCCTTGGCTCGTCAGCCAGATCAGCCCCGTCATGGATATCAGCGCGCCAGTAAGCGTGCGTACCGGCACAGCCTCACGCGCGATGGCGCAGGCCAGCAGCGCCGATATAAGCGGTGCCAGCGAGATCAGCACGCCCATATTGATAGCTGATGTGGTCAGTGCCGCCTGATAAGCCAGCCCTTGATATACCGCCATGCCCAGCACGCCCAACACCATCAGTTTGGGCCAGTGCTGCACCACAACGTGGCGTTTGCACCACACGCCCTTGCCGGTAAACAGGCTTAACAGGGCAAAAGCCAGCAGCCATCGATAGAACACAATGGAGGCTGGTTGGATGGCGACGGCGGCGGCTTTGGTGACGATGGTATTGCCAGCCCATATGAAGACGGCGCACAGCGGTGCAAGCGAGGAAGTAAAAGTGTCCGCGATGGACGCCCGGCGGGTGACGAGAAGGCTGGACGAGTCAGGCATGATCGGAACCTTGAAAAGAACGAGTCCGGTGGATTTTTGCTAAACCTCTTAATTAAATAAACTGCAACGATAGCAATCTATGCATGCATAATTTGCAGCGGTTGCCAGGCAGCGCTCCTTCTTTCAGGTGCATTCATCATGAAGAATCTCGACCTCAACCATTTGATTGACCTAGACGCATTGCTCAGCGAGGGCAGCGTTGCTGGCGCTGCCAGGAGCCTGAACCTGAGTGCCCCCGCGATGAGTCGTCGCCTCGCGCATTTGCGGCACGCATTGGCTGATCCGTTGTTCGTACAGGCAGGGCGAGGGTTGGTGCCTACCCAGCGGGCGCTGGATCTCCGTGAGCGGGTGCGTACTCTGATCGAAGAGGTGAGGGGCATCCTTGCTCCGCCGGCCATCGAACTTGCCCAAGTGGAGCGCACCTTTACCTTGCGTACCAGCGATGGCGTGATCGGGACATGGGCTGTGGCGCTGTGTGCTCGGCTGCTGGATCAGGCACCGGGGATTACCCTGCGGTTCGTGTTGCGACCAAAAAAAAGCATGGAAGCGTTGCGCAGCGGCGAGGTGGACCTGGACTTGGGTGTGCTCGATGGCGACGCGCCGGAAATCAAGACTCAAACACTTCTAAGGACGCAGTTCATGGGGGTTGTAAGGGTAGATCATCCTTTAGCCGGGCTTGAGAACATCGGTGTAGAGCAGTTCATTGCCTGGCCCCATGTCAACGCATCGCGGCGTGGAGTGGCCGATGGCCCGATTGATCATGCGCTGGCAGCGGTAAACGTTAAGCGTCGCGTAGCCCTGGTGGTTCCATCGTTCCAGGCGGCTCTGGCCATGGCCATGAGTTCAGACTTCATCGCTGCCATACCCGAGCCATTCGCGCGCTGGAGCGCTCACTCCAGCCAATTACGCATCTTCGCATTGCCAGTGGTTACGCCGCAGGTCAACATCGCCATGAGTTGGCATCCCCGACACGATGCCGAACCTATTCACCGATGGCTGCGAGAGCAGGTCAGGCAAACCACCGCCAGCGTCTTCCAGCCTGCCAATGTCCCTGAGTAGATAAAGACTTCTGACGAGCCCCAATCTCCTGTTACGGCCCGGGTCAGTCGCGATGGGCGGTTTATGGCCGATTTCCACCTGTCGCGAAGAGTTGCAAACGCAAAAACAGCCATTGAGCCAGTCGAATTATGGATATTGCGCTGTCACTAATGCGCCCAGCGTGGGAATGAGCGTTACTCTGCTGGCGCTTGGGTTTTCCCCAACGCTAGATTCACCGCCAACCACCCATCTACCGCTGCCTCCCCGGCCTCGGCAAACACCCGCTCCAATAATTTCACCTGCTCGCGCCGCAATGACTGCTCGAACCGCGCACCATCGTCGGTCAGTTCCAGCAACCGCTTACGCTTGTCGGTCTCGGACGCGACGCTGTTCACCAAATGCATTTCCACCAATTGCCGCAACGGAATGTTCAGCGCCTGCTTGCTCACGCCCAGCAACGCCAGTAACTCCTTGACGCTGAGGGCAGGGTAACGGGCGATGAAGAACACGATGCGTTGATGCACCCGGCTCAAACCGCGACGCTCGAGCATTTCGTCGGCTTTGGCGGTGAAGGCCTGGTAGCCGAAGAAAAACGCTTCCATGGCTTGTTGCTGAGTGCTGGGATTTTTAAGGTCAAGCATGTTGACGTATCCGCTCGGTCTGTCGTAATTTCGGTCAATCAGTTTGACTCATTTTCCTCAGGCCTCGCTACCGGTGACCCCCATGGCTTTTTCCGAACGTGTCTCGCGCCTTAAAAGTTCTTTGATCCGTGAAATCCTCGCCGCTGCCCAGCGCCCGGAAGTGATGTCGTTCGCCGGTGGCTTGCCGGCCGAAGCCATGCTGCCGAAAGTAGAGTGGGCGGACATGCCGCTGTCCATGGGGCAATACGGCATGAGCGAAGGCGAACCCTACCGCGAACTGACCTTCGACGGCGGCAGTGCCACGCCGATCGTCAGTCGCTTGAACAAGGCCAGCTGGATTTACACCGGCACCGTGTCGAAAACCCTGTTGCCGGGCCTGCGGGTCGGTTACCTGATCGCCAGCCCAGACCTGTTTCCGCACTTGTTGCGGCTCAAGCAATCGGCCGACCTGCACACCAACCGCATCGGGCAGTGGCAAGCGTTGCAATGGATCGGCACTGAGAAATACCAACAGCACCTGGGTGAGTTGCGGGGCTTCTATCGGGTTCGTCGGGATGCGTTTCAGTCAGCATTGGAGACGCACTTTTCCGATCTGGCGCAGTGGAACGTGCCGCAGGGGGGGCTGTTTTTCTGGCTGACGCTCAAGCAGCCGCTGGATACCCGTACGCTGCTCAGGGCTGCGCTGGCGGCGGATGTGGCATTTATGCCGGGCGAACCGTTCTTTCCCGAACCGGACAAAAATCCTGGATATATGCGCCTGAACTTCAGCCACATCGACCCTGCACGACTGGACGAAGGACTCAAGCGGCTGGCGACGGTCGTGAGTCGTGCCCAGGCGGCACAAGCAGCCTGAGGTTGCTAATCGCTTAGTGATAGCACCAAGTCATCGAATTTGCTCGCACACATTGACCGACTCAGACAATAAGCTTGGCCTTCATCGCTGCAAACTGAATCGAGCAATTGAAGATGTTCAAGTGATTCAATACCTTCGGCGGTGATGGTGATGGTGATGGTGATGGTGATGGTGATGGTGATGGTGATGGTGACCGTGACCGAGAGTGCGCGGCCAAGCCCGATCACGGTTTGATGATCGCCAGATTAGCGGGTTCTCGCTCAGCCTATTAACAAAGCTACGATTGATCTTTAGCCCATCGAACGGGAATGACCGCAAATAGCTCAAGGATGGACAACCCGTACCCAAATCATCTATCGATTCTGACCCCAAATAGTTCTTATCAAAAACTATGCATTGTTGGCATCATCCAGCATGACGCCTTCAGTCATCTCCAGTTCGAGTCGTGCCCGCGCTAATCCAGATGTGGTCAAGGCAGTTTTTACGCGCTCGACTAACCAACTCCCTGGAACTCTTTCGAGTAAACGTCGAAACGAACAGATCCTCGGGCTAACGTGTAGGTTTGGTTGCAAGCCGTGTGCACGAACCAATTAGCCAGTGCGTTGATAAGCCCTGTTTCTTCGGCGATCGGGATAACGCTCAACGATCCGGGCGTTCATCCCATTCGTCCAGCTCTCGCCAGATTTTCTGGTGTTTGTGACTACCCAGTTTTCCAGCCCAAGAGATAAGGCGTAGATTTTCGACGATTTATCGCAGACTGCGACCACCTGAGCGACGGGTGAGTTCGCTTATCCGTAGCTTGCTTGCGCGCTTTTACTGCCACTGCTCTTTTGGAAGCGAGGCTGGCTGAAACATTTCCCAACGCCAAGTGGACAGCCCGAAAAATGCAGATGGTGCGTTATGCAGACGACTTCATAGTCCAAAGCGTCTTGATTTAACTATAACAAATGCACGCCTTAAACTGCCCGCAGCCGATATCCCTGGCTTAGCGGGCAGGGGATCAGCTCCTCACTTCAGCCAAGCTGCCGCATTGGCTGGTAAAACGCCGGCTTGATCGATCGGAGCACTGGAGATCAGCACCTGACCACCAGGAAGTACGGTGGCCATGTCGTTCAAATTAATTACGATGCGGATGGGGCCATTTTCAAAATAAAGCACCCCTTGTGCCGAAGGCAACCAGGTCAACGTACCGTTACCTAATTCGTAGTCACGACGCAGTTTTAGCAATTGGCGATAGAGCTCCAGCGTTGATTGCGAGTCTCCATGCTGCAAGTCTGCACCGTACCGGGAAAATGATTCTGGCTGAGGCAACCAGGATTTCCCCGCTGTGCTGAATCCATAAGAGACCTCCCCAGAAATCCAGGGGATTGGCACGCGGCAACCGTCGCGGCCAATTTCCAATCCATTCGTACGGAAAAAGCTCGGGTCCTGTCGATGAGCGGCATCCAAGGTTGTATGTTCAGGCAAACCCAACTCTTCACCTTGATAGATATAAACCGAGCCTGGCAATGCATGTGTTAGAAGTGCTGCAGCACGAGCGCGGCGTAACCCCAAAGCTTCATCCGGCTGCTCTCTTGACGCATCAATACCTAGGGGGCGAGAACCAGGCTCGCTCAGGCCGTAGCGTGATGTATGCCTCACTGTGTCGTGATTGGACATGACCCAGGTCGTCGGCGCGCCCACATGGGCTCCAGCAGCCAGGGAGGTATCGATCACCTCTTTCAACGCTATCGCATCCCAACGAGCCAGCAAATAATCAAAGTTGAAGGCCTGGTGCATTTCATCGTTGCGTACATAACGTGCCAGGCGGGATTGTGGCTGCACCCAAGCTTCGGCGACCAGCATACGATCGCCGGAAAACTGCTTGAGCACCCTGTTCCAGCTTCGATAGATATCGTGCACTCCCTCTTGATCCCACATCGGCCCAAAGTTGATGCCACTTCCTTCCTTAATTGGGCCGTCCCAATCGGGCAGACCGGATTCTTTCACAAGCGCATGTGCCACATCGACACGAAAGCCATCGACGCCTCGCTTCAACCAAAAACGCAAGATATCTTCAAATTCTGCCCGGACCTCGGGGTTATCCCAGTTAAGATCCGGTTGGCTGCTATCAAATAGATGCAAATACCATTGGGTTTCTCCGGGAATGCGCGACCACGCATCCCCCCCAAAAATGCTTTTCCACTGATTCGGCGGCAATTCGCCGTTCTCGCCTTTACCATCACGGAAGTGGTAGCGATTACGCTCGGCACTTCCCATAGGTGTCTTGAGAGCTGATTGAAACCAGTTATGGGCACTAGAAGTGTGATTAGGAACCAGATCGATGATGACTTTGATTCCTTTGTCGTGTGCCTGCCGCAACATCCGATCAAAATCATCCATCGTACCAAACAGTGGATCAACATCGCAGTAATCCGCTATATCATAACCGCCATCTAACTGGGGAGAACGATAAAAGGGAGAAAGCCAAATCGCATCTATCCCCAATGAGGAAAGATAAGAAAGTTTCGATGAGATTCCGACTAAGTCACCAATGCCGTCCCCATTTGAGTCGGCAAAAGAACGCGGATAAATTTGATAGATAACAGCATTGCGCCACCACTCTGCCCCAGCGCCGCATTTTCCCAAGAATGTTTCTTTGATCTGAACCGGCATATAAAACCCCCTCTGTTAACCATGAGACAAAATAACTTGGCGAAATCAATTGCTTTAACGGGCGCTTCGGACAAGTAATATGATTAGTGCGTCACCATGGCGCAAATCGCCATGACCATTAACTTTCTCCTTGGTTACAACTGGCCAATTGATATCTTGTTTTTATAACCATTTATCTTTTCAGGAAGCGCGTCCGAGCTACTGCCACCGCTCCAATTGCAGTCCCGCCGTCGAGCCATCTCGGGACTTACCGAAGGTGCCGGTGGACGACAACGTATCACCGGGAGCAGCTGTTATTTGTGCGGCCTGGTTCCAGCGCGCGCAAGTATGGTCGGGGCAATATCACGCTGATAAACACCGCCAAAATTCTGGGCAGCCTACCAACCGAATGCTTCAACGATCTGGTAGCTCTTGTAGCGAGTGTCATTGGTCAAGGTGCCGGTACTGTCAAGCCTAGTATCCGGCCCGACGCCATACTGGAAAGCCCAGTTTGTTTTTGCCGCCGAACAGATTGCTGTGGGTATGCTGCGCGTTGACCGACCAACCGCCATGTGCATTCTCCTGAACGCCATCATTCCCCCTGAGCGGAGCGTGCTCAGGAATGTAAGACAGACCCAACTACAACTCTCTATGGGGGGGTAGGGGGGAAGCCGGATAGTTGAATATCGTGATGGCTCGCCAGGTCCTTGGAGTCGACAGTGTCTTCGCGGGAAAAGCCATAGTTGAATTTGAGATCATGACCGACTGAAATATTATCGATGCCGGTATCCAGACCACTTGGATTCCAATAGAAGAAATCGTTGATATACACGTCATAGCGGTGGTAATAAATCCGACCATGCCAAATGCGAGCGGCGTCCCGTCCGGGAACATTGATCAACTGCACATATTATTGCGGCGCACGGATACCTCCGTTATTACCATCGCTCTCATTAACGGCTGGCGTCCTGTCGAGTTCGGTTACCAAACTCACCATCCCAACCGCGACAACCGCATGCCACATCCAAAGCGGTTTGGACCAAATTAGAAGCGCTTTACCAAAGCGCTTTGGTAGAAGATTATCGTAGCCCAAAAAAAGACGCAAGCAGGTTTTTCGGCTACCTGGGCAGTCGTCCGTAGCAATGGAGCAAGTCAGCATTAAGGAGGTAAGCCACTGCACAAGAGATTGCATTGAGTGGCGGTTCTGCCCGTTATCCATGTATCACTGCCGCAATGAGGCAGCGCGCTTTGAGGATTCGTACGGGTAAATGTAGTATTAGAAAAAGCCCTCACTTCATGGCGCCCAATGCAACCGCACAGCGCTTTTGCCCATTCAGGCGATCATCGTCAATGAATCTGAAAGAACTCGCCCACAAGCTCGGCTTGTCCCAGACCACGGTCAGTCGTGCACTCAATGGCTACACGGATGTCAGCGAAAAGACCCGCGAACGAATCACCACCGCCGCTGTTGCAGCCGGCTACCGCCCTAATCCCGTAGCTCGTCGCTTGGCCACTGGGCGCGCGGATGCCATCGGTATTGTCTATCCGCTCATGGTCCATGACCTTGGCGATCCCTATTTCGTACAAGTGGTCGCTGGCATGACCGAAACGTTGAGTAGATCGGATATGGATCTGATGCTCGCTTCAGCGTCCGGCTCCGATGAGATCCGCACCTACCAGCGAATGATTGAAGGTCGACGAGTCGACGGTATGGTCGTGGCGCGAACACATTTGCACGACGCCCGACTGTCCTACCTTGCCAAAAAAGGTGTTCCTTTCGTGGCCTATGGACGCAGCCTTCTTCCCACTCCATACGCCTGGCTCGACTTCGACACAGCGGCAGGCCTGCGCATGGCAGTAGAGCGACTGGTCAGCCTCAAACACCAACGTATCGCCCTGCTGAGCGGCCCGCTGGATCTGAATTTTGTGTCTCAGGCCCGTGAGGGATACCTCAAGGCGATGGCCTATGCGCAACTGCCGATTGAAGCGCAGTACATGGTGGAAGGCACCTTGGATCGCACTGGAGGCTATGAGGCCATGAAGCGACTCCTCTCATGCAATCCTCGCCCAACCGCAGTCATTGTGGACAACCCTCCCTGTGGGGCGGGTGCCATGCGCGCGATTATCGAGGCGGGTGTCAAACTAGGCAGCGAAATATCGATTATTGTCCATGACGGTCTCCCGCCAGATGCGCTCATGGGGTATGACATAACCTACTTGCAATCCGCCGAGCCACTCGCCGTCGGCAAAAAAATCATAGAGCTTATGCTCGCATTGCTCGACGGCCAATCACCCGAGAACCTACAGGTGTTGTGGCAACCCACCTTGAAAATAGGCAATTCCGACGGCCCCTGCCCCGGCTAAGGTGAGCCTCTATGCCAGATAGGCGTATTTGGCCTCGCAGCATTGGCCATTCGCTTGGGGATGGCAAAACTTCCCGAGGGTAGCGGGCTGGCTTCAGCTTTATGGTGTCACGCTCTTGTGCGGTATTGGCTTCACCATAAGCCTATTTATTGGTGCACTGGCATTCTCAGGTGCTCCAGACCTTATAGACGAGGTAAAGGTGGGCGTTCTTTTGGGCTCCATTTTTCCGCCATTTTAGGTCTTGTCGTTCTGCTGATACCCGGCCGCTTGAAGGTATCAACTTCATCCTGACCGAAGAGGGGGTTGCGATAATCCCCCAGTCCAATTCGTTCTCTGCTTCTTCGGATCTTCGGAGAGCCATCGGGCCTGCTATCGTCACCTGATAATTAAAGAATCTTTGGTGATCAGGCGTTCTCTTACATCAATAGGGAGTGACGAATCAATGCAGTGTGGGTCTACGGGCATCCCCACGTAGCAGCAAGCTTCATCTGCCACCTTGGGCTTAGTCGACGCTACTCACTGGACAGGAATTGATTGATGATCATCGAGACCGCTTGCACTGGAGAGGTCAGGGCTGTGTCTATGCAAAACGGAGCTTTGTCCCACAGCACATATTCATGATCCAGTACAGACTGTCAGGTCGGTGGAGTCAGCCCGGGAGTATCAACCATCCATGTTTCTACCCGGCGCTGATGTTCATGCTTATCGGAGCAAATCACTTGGATATTTGCTAATCGAACACCAGAGTGTGAGGCGATTTCGCTCCACGCGATTCGGCTTTCGATGACGGGGTTGACACAATCAACGATGACCGTGCGGCCCAAACGAAGATTACTCAGCGCAAGCTCATTAGCGACCATGTAACCACTGCGCCCGACATCCATACGAGCCGACTGAATCAAGCTCATGATTGCTGCGGCCCGTTTGCCGGGTCGCTTCGCAGTGGTAGCCGCTTACGCGAAGAAGCGACTGCATAACGGCAGTCCAATCTCTTGAACCAATCTGGTGGAGCTGGGCTTTGTTGGCATATTTGTGGGAGCAGCTGTTTGCGCTATCTGCTGGACGACATCCGTGCTGGGTGCAGCCCCTCAGCCAAGCATCGTCTTTGCTGAAGCCAAGTACTCTCGAAGCTCATCAAGACCCATCGCTTTCTTTCGCCTGTGAACAACCGCGTGACAGTTGGCGCAGAGTGGTATCAGATCCGTCATGGGATCGAGCTTGTGCTCCCTGCCGATTTCGCTGAGGGGGACGATGTGGTGCACATGAATGAGGCTCTGAGCAATGGCGCCGTAGGCTTTTCCGAATTCAAATCCGCAGGCTGCACACACCGCACCGTGATGACGGATACAGGCGTCCCGGGCCTCGGGGCTGCGCTCATAGCGCATTTGGATGACCTCAATCGTGTGGCGATGTTGGACATTTTCCGTTTGGTCGCGACGTCGATGCTTCCATGAGTCTGATTCTGACTACTGCCAGTGATGCGCTTGCCCGGCACATGGCGCAAAAGTTTTCGAGCATCACTGACAGGCATCTTTTGAACATGATCCACTTGGAGGGCAATCCTCGTACAGGAGTCAAGATGACTGTCCATCGTAACGCAGCAGTATTGAGCCAGCCTAGCTAGCCCGAGATGCGAGGGGGCTGAAGATTTATGGTTGCTGGGGGGGAGTGCCTGAGCCTTCGTTGAGTCGCCGTCCAAAGGCAGTCGATTTCGGTGATGCCAGCTTCGAACTTGGCGTGACCGAGATCGGCTGCTTGGCCCATGCACGGCGCAAGTTCTTTGACTGCCCACCAACAAGAGCATGCTCGCCGAGCAAAGATCAAATCACGTGAGCGAAAGCGCAAGGACGATGACGGTACAGAGGACGATGAACCGTTTTGATCTACACCGGGAATACCCTGCCGCATGCCTGCATGCGGTGGAGCTTAATGCCTATGTCAGCGGGACACTGCTGCTAAGCTTATCCACAATTGCTGATGTAAAACTCAGCAATCCGCCCTGGGTCAATTTTCAATCGGCAGGGTGGGTCAGTTTTCAATCAGCGCCAACAGTCAGGCGATATGCAAGGCGCTCAGGGCTATTACAACGACAATTACTTCGCCTCGTTTTTTACTAATTTAAGTGGAGCAGAAAGGGACGTTTATTGCGCAAAATTCAACGCGACGAATGAATGGATAAATAGCTTGGAATTGATGTACAACGTTGAATGATTCATTACCTTTCTGGGGCTGCTTCGCAGCCCAGCGGGAGCAAGCTCCCTCGCCACAAAAGCATCTCCTTTTGGCTGCTCTCGCGAATCATCTGCACTGAATCCCGCCCACAAAAAAGCCCGCTGACCGTCACCGGTTCAGTGGGCTTTTGACAAGGCCTCTAGTTACAGAGCCATATCCGTCGCAGCATTAGCCTTCGGCGCCTTAGCAGGAGCAGCCGGAGCCGCCACCTGACCAATCGCCGGCGGCGGAGTCAGCTCCAGCACCTTAGCGGTATAAGCCCACTCTTCAGCCACTTTCGCAGGGTTGCTGTTCAGCTGAGTGCCATAGCTCGGCACGATCTGATGCAGCTTTTCCTGCCAGGCAGGCGTTGCCACCTTGTCCTTGAACACTTTCTGCAGCACGGTCAGCATGATCGGTGCGGCAGTCGATGCGCCTGGCGATGCGCCCAGCAGGCCAGCGATGGTGCCGTCTGCGGAAGCAACGATCTCGGTACCCAACTTCAGCACACCACCGGCCGCTTCATCACGCTTGATGATTTGCACGCGTTGGCCGGCTTGCCACAGGCGCCAGTCTTCGGCTTTGGCGTTCGGGAAGTATTCTTTCAAGGCGTTCATGCGGTCTTCGTCAGACAGCATCAGTTGGCCTGCAAGGTACTCGACCAGCGGGTATTCCTTGATGCCGACCTTGGTCATTGGCCACACGTTGTGCGTGGTCGTGGTGGTCAGCAGGTCCAGGTACGAGCCTTCTTTCAGGAACTTGGTGCTGAAGGTCGCGAATGGGCCAAACAGGATGACGCGCTTGCCGTCCAGTACGCGGGTGTCCAGGTGCGGAACCGACATTGGCGGTGCGCCAACGGAGGCTTTGCCGTAGGCCTTGGCCAGATGCTGCTCGGCAATGGTCGGGTTATCGGTCACGAGGAACGAGCCGCCCACCGGGAAGCCTGCGTATTCCTGGGCTTCAGGAATGCCGGACTTTTGCAGCAGGTGCAGGGCGCCGCCGCCCGCGCCGATGAACACGAACTTGGCGTCGGTTTCGGTTTTGCTGCCGTCTTTCAGGTTTTTGTAGCTGACACGCCAGCTGCCGTCTGCGTTCTTGGTGATGTCTTGCACTTCGCTAGACAGTTTCAAGTCGAACTTCGGCGTGGTTTGCAGGTGCGCGACGAACTGGCGGGTGATCTCGCCAAAGTTCATGTCGTTGCCGATCGGGCTCCAGGTAGCCGCGACTTTCTGGTTCGGGTCACGCCCTTCCATCATCAGCGGAACCCACTTCTTGATCACAGCCGGGTCTTCGGAGTACTGCATGCCGGCGAACAGCGGGCTCGCCTGCAGGGCTTCGTAGCGCTTTTTCAGGAACTTGATGTTGTCATCGCCCCACACGAAGCTCATGTGCGGAGTGGAGTTGATGAACGAACGCGGGTTCTTCAGCACGCCTTGCTGAACTTGCCAGGCCCAGAACTGACGGGAGATCTGGAAGGCTTCGTTGATTTCAACGGCTTTGGCGATCTGGACGTTGCCCTTATCGTCTTCCGGGGTGTAGTTCAACTCGGCCAGGGCGGAGTGACCGGTACCGGCGTTGTTCCAGCCGTTGGAGCTTTCCTGGGCGACGCCGTCGAGGCGCTCGACCATTTCCATTGACAGGTCGGGTTCCAGCTCATTGAGCCAGACACCCAGCGTTGCACTCATAATGCCGCCGCCAATGAGCAGCACATCGACTTTCTTTGCCTCTTCCGCGTGAACGGATGTGATCCCCATCGACAAAGCCAGCCCCAGCAGGGCTGTGTTCAGTTTCTTAAACATCTGTAGCACCTATGATAAACGCCATCCGCCCCAACCCTCAATCATGAGCAACCCAAGTGTACGGGTACGCAGGCAGCGTGCCGTGGGTCCTGCATTTACGAGGTGGGCACACAAGGCCGACGTGTCTCCCTCGACCTCAGTTATATGTCCCTCGTGCACTGGCTTCTTATCATTATTGGCTCAGCTACTTGAGCGACATTGATTCTGTCGGTACGTCTGTGGACTTAAAAACTGAATAAGTCAAACCAAGTCAATGCGACAGAATATCACGCCTCGACCAGCCTGCCTGCCCGAAATGACTCAACAGTCTGGACGGGACGAGGCCCTCACGGGGTCTTTGCTAAAACCTTCCAGCACAAACGCCTTCGCGTTGCGCGTCATCCAGGTTTTTGTAGCTGACGCGCCAGCTGCCGTCTGCGTTCTTGGTGATGTCTTGCACTTCGCTAGACAGTTTCAAGTCGAACTTCGGCGTGGTTTGCAGGTGCGCAACGAACTGGCGGGTGGTGTTCATCAGCACCTGAGTGCGGCGCCACGCGCAATACCTGGAAGCCCATCGACCGAACCAGGGCACCTTGGCGACCGTGCAGGTCAGTTCGGCATGCGGGTAGCGACCGAGCATGTCTTGCAGCATCGCCCGGGGGGACACCCCCTCGCCGATGGCTGGCCTGCACCGCCATATACGCCAGGCCGCACGCTTGGGGATCGTCCTTGACCGGCAGGTACAGCAGAAAGCCGATGACCGTCTCGGGGTCTTCGTCATCCGTTGCAACGATCAGTTCGACAGCGATGCCTTTGGTGCCGCCGAGCGCTTTGAGGTGAGATGAACCTCGTAGCCCACCGTGTATTGATAAACGTTGTACAACGGGTTGCTCGGTGCGATGCCCATCATGCTGATGTCGGTTAAATTGTTGACAACCATCTGCAGAATCTGGCTATTGATGGGCAACCAACGACGAAGGGGCTCAAGGCCTCACTGGGTGAGACCTTGGCGATAGAGGGGTCAAAACAGCTTGGTGAACAGCCAGTAGAGGCTGCCGGACAACAGAATCGCTGCTGGAAGCGTCAGTACCCAGGCCATCAGCAGGTTTCGGATGGTGCGCATCTGCAAGCCACTACCGTTGGCGACCATGGTGCCAGCCACGCCTGACGACAGAACGTGGGTGGTGGACACCGGCAGGCCGAACACGTCGGCGGCGCCGATGGTCAGCATGGCCACAGTTTCCGCCGAGGCGCCCTGGGCGTAGGTCAGGTGGGTCTTGCCGATTTTTTCACCCACCGTCACCACGATGCGCTTCCATCCCACCATGGTGCCCAAGCCGAGGGCGATGGCCACGGCGATTTTCACCCACAACGGAATGAAGCGCGTGGAGTTGTCGATCTGCTGCTTGAACAGTTGCAGCTTGCCGCTAGTGTCGGCGTCAAAGTTACCGACTTTGTTCTTGTCCATCAGGCGAATGGTTTCGCTGGTCAGGTACATGTCGTTACGCACGTTACCCACGGCCTCGGCTGGTACCTTGGCCAGTGAGCCGTAACCCTTGACCTGAGCGCCGATGCTGCCGGTGAGAGCAGCAAGGGCAGGAACCAGCTGCGGCGTAGCTTCCTTGCTCCGCACATATTCGGACAGCACCTGACGGGGATCGCCCGTGGCTGATTGCGGTGCAGCTTTTACCAGAGCTTGCTGGGTGACTTCGGCCACTGCGGCGAACTGAAAGGCCTGATCGGCGGGCATGGTGCGGTTCAATGCATACGCCATCGGCAGGGTGCCCACCAGGATCAGCATGATCAGGCCCATGCCTTTCTGGCCGTCATTGGAGCCGTGAGCGAACGATACGCCGGTGCAGGTCATAATCAACATGCCGCGAATCCACCAAGGCGGTGGAGTGTTGCCCAGCGGGGCCTTGTACAGCGCACGATTCTTGACGAAGGCCCGCAGCGCCAGTAGTAACAGCGCGGCAAAACCGAAACCCACCAGCGGCGACAGTAACAGTGCGTAACCGATCTTGGTCGCTTGCGCCCAGTCCACGCCGCTGGTGCCATCGCGCCCGTGCATCAAGGCATTGGCCACGCCGACGCCGATGATCGAACCGATCAGTGTGTGGGACGAGGAGGCCGGCAAGCCCAACCACCAAGTGCCGAGGTTCCACAGGATTGCAGCGATCAGCAGGGCGAAGATCATCGCAAAACCGGCGGAGGAACCGACTTGCAGAATCAGTTCCACCGGCAGCAATGCGATGATACCGAAGGCCACCGCGCCGCTCGACAGCAGCACCCCTAGGAAGTTGAAGAACCCCGACCAGGCCACCGCGAAATTCGGCGCCATCGAGTTGGTGTAAATCACCGTGGCCACCGCGTTGGCGGTGTCGTGGAAGCCGTTGACGAATTCAAAGCCCAGGGCGATCAGCAGCGCAACGCCCAGCATCAGAAACGGCGTCCATGTGGTCACCACGGTGCCGAGTTCGTGCATGTCGTGCATCAGGCTGTAGGCGGTAAATAGCAGTCCGATGCCCAGCACGGCGAAAAATACCACGAGGGTAATCATGCTCGGCTTGCGGTTGAGTTGCGGTCTTGAATCGTGGGCGGTTGAACTCGATGAGTCCGTGGCCAGGGTCTGGGTCGTCATGATGAAATCCGGTTCATTGAGGATGTGAAGGTGGGGCGCTCGGTGCAGGGCACCCCAGTTCGGCCTGTCTTAATAGACCTGAGGCACGATGAGTTCCGATGGCGTAGGGCTGCGGAGTAATCGTCCTGCCGCACGCGCTGTAGCAGTTCGATCACCGGTAGCTCTAGCTCCTCGTAGGGCATTTGTCCGAGCAGATGATGGATGCAGTTGAGTCGGGCTTTTTTCTTGTCGTCGGCTTGAACCACCCGCCATGGCGCTTCGGCGATGTGGGTGCGTTCGAATGATTTCCTTGTCCTTGGTGTAGGCCTCCCAGCGCCGACCGGACTCCAGATCCATGGGGCTGAGTTTCCACTGCTTGAGCGGGTCATGAATGCGGCTGAGAAAGCGCAGGTTTTGTTCTTGGTCGGAAATGGAGAACCAGTATTTGATCAACTGAATGCCGGAGCGGGCGAGCATCCGCTCAAACTCTGGCACCGTGCGGAAGAACTCTTCGTACTGATCGTCATTGCAAAACCCCATGACCTTTTCGACCCCGGCGCGGTTGTACCAGCTGCGGTCGAACAGCACGATTTCACCTGCTGCCGGCAGGGTGCGAGACGTAGCGCTGGAAGTACGTTCGCTGTCGTTGGGCGCAGGCAGGGCAGCGACACGGCATACCCGAGGATTGAGTCGTTGGGTGATGAGCTTGATGACACCACCTTTGCCGGCTGCATCGCGTCCTTCAAACACGATCACTACTTTGTGGCCGGTCTTGACCACCCAGCTTTGTAGCTTCACCAGTTCGCCTTGCAGGCGGAACAGTTCGCTGAAATAAAGTCGTCGGGCTTCCTTTTTCCTTCCTGAGCGTGCTCATCGAACAGCGCATTCAGGTCATGCCCGTCTTCGGATAGTTCCAGTTCCAGCTCTTCGTCACTATGATCGAGCAGCTCGCGGTGGATGCGCTGTATCAAGGTGTCTTGGGTTGAAGGCATGGTGAGAAACTCGCGTCGTGGATGGCGGCGCAATGCTAGTCGCAAATTGTTACCAAGTGGTTACACGCGCATTGCTGAATCGATTTATCTACGGTCATGGCGGGAGTATTGATGATTTGGTCAGGGTTGAGTTCATCACTGGTTAGGCGGCAGGGTCTCGTCGGATTCGAGCTAGGTTGTTTGGAGCCGACGCCAACCCTGCATGGACGCCAAATGCTCTGAAGGGACCCCTAATGTTGTGCCTCCAGCTAGCGTCAAATGAACCGGAGCGTGATTCAAGCCTGTTCGGGCAGCTGAAATACTGACGAAACATTCTGGCCATATGATTCGCGTCACTGAAATCCAGGGAGTTGGAGATGAATCGACCATCAAGAAGCATGCGCAAACTGCTCGACGCCGTTGCCACCAACAATGAGGCAGCGGCGCTTGATGTGATGCGTGCTGCTGAGCAGCTCCAAGACGAAGTGCTACGCCAACGGTTGCTCAACATGATTCACCGGCTCAACCAAGACGCTAATGACTTACGAATGGCGCGTGACGATATCCAGGGCGGAGCCATAAAGCTCGCGTGATTGGCTCGGTGACGATTCTTCGTCTGTATGCCGCACTGGTCGGGCCAAGGGCGTGTTGACCTATCCCGAGCTATCCCGGTGGGGCGACCCAGCGTCGATAGGCTGCATAAAGCCAGAGTTTCGTACGGGCGGTAAAGGGGTCAAGGCTCGCGCCAGCGTGCTCAAGAAACTTCGAAAGGGGCCTCATGGGGAGGATTAAGGAAGTCCGTCATCTAGCCTATTTATGGCGATGCTTCGGTGATGGGATCGCCTCCGTGTATCAGAGCCAGCACGCCGTAAGGCACCTATTGACGATCAGTACGCGGTCAAGCCGACTGCAGGTGCTCTCTATGGTAAGGAGGGTTTCGGGCACGAATACGCAATGCTTCAGAAAGGGATAGAGATGGGTGTTCCCGTTGTCATGTGAGATTTGACCAATATCATTCGACATAGCGACCTCTGCGCGCTAGCAGGCCCGGATCCATTTCCCCTGGAACTGAAATCATCAAGGCTCACGGGTAGCAGGGTTGCCAGACAGGCTGAGCAATTAAATCTGATTACCAATTTCTATGAAAAAGAGGAGGCTAAAGACTTCCGAGGAATGAAGCGTGTCATTCGCACAGAGGGTGTATCGATGAGGTTGGCCACAGAGAATTCCTCAACGTAGGTATGCACCAGGCGTTAGTTGCTGGATTCTGGAGTGAGTCACTTGTGCCGGGGCTCCGGCGTTGTACTTCTCGAATTTTTGCTCATCCATCTCAATTTCTCTCATCGCTCACTGTATGCTCGAGTCTGTTGGTCAGATTTCATGTCGCGGTCAAGCCAGTATTGGGGCTTTGAAGAAGCAAAATAGCCGCTATGGGCCGAGATTTGCGTTCTCTCGCCGCCGTAGCGGCCTGGCCTCGGTGTGAAGTCGACATGGCGAGGGTCGAGAAGGCACTACTGCTCTAGCAAGCAGCACCGCCTCGGCTCGCGCAACGTAGTACCTGATTAGATTTTCAATCCTAAGCGGCAGGCTCTGGATCGGTGGGGACGTCACCCTGTTCGCGCAGCTCGCTAGACTGCAGATCATCCAGCAGGGCCTTCCACAATGACACGCACATCCCCATCATCACCAGCAGGAACGGCGCGGCGACGATGATGGCTGCGGTCTGCAACCCACCCAGTCCGCCCATCACCAGCAGCACCGAGGCTGCCGCTCCGGCCAAAGCACCCCACAGCACCACCAGCCAGCGCGGCGGCTCCAGATTGCCGCGGGCGCACAGCATGCCCATGACGATGGAGCCTGCGTCGGCCCCCGAGATGAAGAACACGCCGACCAGCACCATGGCTGCAAACGAGGTCAGCGTCGCGGCGGGATACTGAGCCAGCAGCGCGAAGAGCGCCACTGCCGGCCCCTGGTCACTCACTACGGCGGCGATACCGCCGGCGCCTGCCAACTCCGAGTACAGGGCCGCGCCCCCCATGATTGAGAACCACACCATCGTCACCCCGCTAGGAATGAAGATAACGCAGATGACGAACTCACGAATGGTGCGGCCGCGCGAAATTCGTGCGATGAAGGTGCCCACGAATGGTGCCCAGGAGATCCACCAAGCCCAGTAGAAGATAGTCCAACCGGCGAGCCACTTGCCGTCACTGAATGCCGCAGTGCGAAATGACATCGGCACCAACTCACGGATGTATTCGCCCAGCGACTCGACCAGCGTGTTCATGATGAACACGCTGGGGCCCACCGTCGCCAGGAACAGCAATAGCAGCGCTGCAACCACCATGTTGACGTTGCTTAGGAACTGCACCCCCTTGCCCACGCCGGATACCGCGGAGAGGATAAAGAGCACCGTCATCATCCCGATAATCGTCAACGCGATGCCATTCGATTCGCCGGTGTGCCACAGGTAGTTCAGGCCGCTGTTGATTTGCTGCGCGCCCAGGCCGAGCGAGGTGGCAGTGCCGAAAAGAGTGGCCAGAACCGCCAGCACATCGATCGACCTGCCCAACGGTCCACGCACACCGGCCTCGCCGATCAGCGGCGTAAAGGCGCTGGATATCAGGTTCGGAAGCCCCTTGCGGAAAGAGAAATAGGCAATAACCAGACCAACGATGGCATAGATCGCCCAAGGGTGGAACGCCCAGTGGAAATAGGCATACTCCATTGCCAGCTTGGCTGCTTCCTTGGAGTGCGGCTGTGCCAGTCCGTGTGGTGGCGTCGCAAAGTGCGTGATCGGCTCGGCCACACCCCAGAACATCAGCCCGATTCCCATGCCGACGCTGAACATCATCGCGATCCACGACGACGTGCTGAACTCGGGTTGCTCCCCGTCCTTGCCCAGCGTGATTCGGCCGAAACGACTGAAGGCCAGAAACAGTGCGAAGCCCAAGAAGAACACGGTGGAGACGACAAAGCTCCAACCGAACTCGTCGATGATAGTGTCTAACACGACCTGCAACGTCGTCGCCATGGCCTTGGGCAAGAGCGCGCCCCAGGCGACGAATGAAGCTGAAATCACGGCCGCCACCCAGAAAACGACCTTGTCGATGGGTGACTCAGATGTTTTTTGCATACTCCCTCCTCCAGTAAGGTGTACAACCCGCAGCGACGGGTCATAGGTATTGCCCCCCTATGGTGGCTCGCCAGATGAACTGCGGCTTACGCGAAGACGATTAACACTTGTCCAAAAACGACAGCTGTGTCGGCTGTACAAAGCATGTGGACGGAAGAATGCGGGGTATCAATGCTGGCCATGGACGCACCTGGGTGAAGGCATTCCTGGTCGACGGGCTTTGAAAGGCTTGACGTAAGAGGTTCGGTAGCGCGCTTTACCGCACGCTCGTTCAGCAAGCGGCGGTAGATAGGCATCCGATGCTGCCATCCTTGCTCGAAATGCTAGGGCCTGAGTCAGCTAAATTGTCGTCTCAACAGATCGCCGACGGCTCCGTTTGTAAGCGACTGGCGAACACACCTTCCCACAAGACTAAGGGCGAGTAACCGCTCTAGCTTGCGGCATGAGGCAAAATCATGCTTTCTTGCCATGACCATCACACCGGTGGTCATAGCAATCTGCAATCAAATTTCTGATACCAGCATGGAGCCTGTTTATGTCTAGTGAAGTAAAACTGGTAATTTTGATTTCTACGCAGGCGGGGCGAGGACCAGAGCAAATTGATGCGTTTGAAAAACTTGCCCCATTTGTCAGAAATGAAGATGGGTGCCTGCAATACGACCTTCATAGGGTCACTGACGATGAAGACCAATTTGTTTTGATTGAGCGATGGGCGTCGAAATCAGCCCTGGAAGCGCATGACATTACGCCTCATATGATTGCAGCTGACGCATACAGTCCTACCTTCAGGGCAGGCCCAGCGACCGTTTTGCACCTTGGATCAACGATCCCAGCTTAGATCCCATTTGCCATCACGCAGGCTGCCACCTATGTGGCAGCAGCTCGGCAATTTTGTTCTCTCGATGCGTCGGCAGGCGCGTGAGGACGTCCTTCAAATAAGCATACGGATCATGCCTGTTGAGTCGCGCCGACTGGATCAAACTCATGATCGCCGCTGCCCGTTTGCCGCTACGCAGGCGTTTCAGGCTGGTAAGTAGGCGCTGGGCAACCATCCAGGCATGTAGAGCATCCATAACCGGACGGCTTTTTCTTGTCGTATTCGGTGGCGTAGATGACCTGATCGACACCGATATTGGGGCCAAGCCGAACTTAAAGCGCTGAACTTGCTCCCGCTTCGACTGAGGTTCGGCAAAAACCTAAACGCCCGCTTTGCCGTCGCAGTTTTCCGCGCACTCTGATCCATCACGAACCCGATAATAGCCACTGCCATTGAGCCAATGTGAAAGGTGGAATTGCTTGCCGGCTCCACCAAAATCGACTCCTGGCAGTAAAGAGGCAGATGGTCAGCGAACTTGCCGATCCATGACGTGCACCAGCAAACCAGCGGTCGGATACCTTGGTCGATGACATGCGCCCGGAACCGGCGCCTGGATCAGAGTTTCGCCGCGGACATGGACTTCGACCCTGAATACATCGGGTGTAATTCAGTTTCTCGTTAACGTGCACGCAGCCTGACATCTCGATTGCCAATGTCGCCTTGACTCAGGGAAAGCGGGGCTTCGTTAACTGCGTATTTCGTCGACTTGGCCGTCGTTGGAATTGGTCACAGGGTTAGTGTTGTTCGTTTTGGTCTCTTTAACATTGCAATGATAAATTGCCTGATTGGTTGGCGTCAGCCCTGTGGGCAAGGTTATCTATATGTAGCAACTGTACTCGTTGCACTCATCTTAAAGTAATTTAGGCTGAAGATTCCAGTTAAGCCAGTATATTGATAATTGACGTCAATATATTGATTCAAAATCAATCAGCCAGCAGCTTCAGTTCGATTGAGAATTGTAAATGGACCAGTGAGTGGTCGCTCATTTGAGCGTTCAATCATCGTCAAATTGATCTGAGCAATTGTTTTGACGTTATGGATTGTCAATCGGAAATCTGGAACGTGTTCATCCTGAAGATGTTAGAAATTGCTCTGGGTATCGAGAATATTATCATTTCGATTCAATCGCCCCCGCGAGCCGAAACGCACGACTCGGGTCGTAAAAGCTCGTATGAAAACTTCTTGTTTTTGTATTTGGGTACTGCCAGAAACCTTCGAATAAAGCCGCGTACTTCAGGCGAAACTGAGCTCCCCGAGACCTAAACCGTTTAGCGGGGCAAGCAAGAGAAGTCGCTTTTGCTGGGCTTGTTCAACCCGCTCTAGAACTTTTATTGCTCAATGCCACTTGACAGCAGGCAGTTGAAAGTTGCGTAATGCGTCGCGCTGTTAACGTTAACTTCAATAAAAACAAAGATGGACGTCACATGCAAATATCAGTAAGACGTGAGTACTGGCTCATCAGCGGTCTGCTGTTTTTCTTCTTCTTCGCGTGGTCATCCAGCTATTCGCTGTTCGCGATATGGCTCCATCGAATCATCGGCCTGAATGGAACGGAAACCGGCTTAATCTTTGGCGCCAACGCGATTGCGGCGCTACTAATCCAGCCGTTTTATGGTGCTCTTCAGGATCGGCTTGGCCTGTCCAAAAAACTGCTGGTATGGATTGGTGTGCTCCTCTGCGCTGCTGCCCCCTTTGCAATCTACGTCTATGCCAATCTATTGGCCCACAACGTGGTATTGGGAGCTGTGGTCGGCGCGGCCTTCCTGGCGTTTTCCATGCTCGCGGGCGTGGGTGTCATCGAGTCCTATACGGAGCGACTGTCGCGTCATGCGGGCTTCGAGTTCGGCACTACTAGAATGTGGGGGTCGCTGGGCTGGGCGAGTGCGACAGGCGTCGCCGGCGCGGTCTTCAACATTGATCCGAATATTGCGTTCTACATGAGCAGCGCCGCCGGGGTTGCGTTCTTGTTGATCCTGTTCCGGCTGGATCTGACTCAGTTCAAAAAACCGCAATTGGGTGGTGAAACTGCCCTGCCAGTTCGAATGAACGACCTCTGGAAGTTGCTGACACTGCCGCGCTTCTGGGCATTCAGCTTGTACCTGACCGGAGTGTGTGGGGTCTACATGATCTACGAACAGCAGTTTCCGGTGTATTTTTCCTCGTTTTTTTCAACCCCGGAGGAAGGCACCCGAGCTTATGGGTACCTGAATTCATCCCAGGTTTTGCTCGAAGCTGTCTTGATGTTGTTCGCACCCTGGGTGGTCGGACGTACAGGCGCCAAGTATGGATTGATACTGGGTGGCAGCATCATGTTCATCCGTATTCTTGGCTCCGGATTGGCAGTGGATGCCTGGACCATCGCCGCCTGCAAGATGTTGCACGCCATTGAAGTCCCCATCTTGCTGGTCTCAGTATTCAAGTACATTTCGATCAATTTTGATTCCCGGCTGTCGGCCTCCGTCTACGTGTTGGGATTCCAGTTCTCCCAGCAATTAACCGCGATGCTGCTGTCATCTGTTGTGGGATACGGATACGACCATGTCGGTTTCTCAAGCGTTTACGTAATGATGGCTGGCGTAGTAGGCGTCTGTCTGCTGCTGTCATGGTCATTGTTACGGGCGGACCCGGGCCGTCAATCATCCCAGGCAAGAACTCTTGATTTGATCGAGCTTCCTGTCATGGCTCAATCAGGCAAACCCTAGTAAGTATCAAAGCGCATGCATGCTGCCGCGTTCATGCGCTTTGATGCTGATCGGGCATTCCTGAAAACACCGTAATGGCTTTTTATCTAGTGGAGATTCGCCCATGTCAACAAATGCAAAAGGACGGCAGTCAATGGAACCCTCGGAACACGGCGATAAGAGCGCGTGGTTAGCCTCCCACGAAGCGGGATATCACCAGAACCTGAGCAAGCGCCATGTACAAATGATTGCGTTGGGAGGCGCTATCGGTACGGGACTTTTTCTTGGGGCCGGTGCGCGATTGCAGATTGCCGGACCTTCATTGGCCCTCGTTTATCTGGTGTGCGGCTTTTTTGCATTTCTCATCTTGCGCGCGCTGGGTGAGTTGGTGATGCATCGGCCTACAAGCGGCAGCTTCGTGTCCTATTCGCGAGAGTTCATGGGGGAAAAGGCCTCCTATGTCGCAGGCTGGATGTACTTCCTGAATTGGGCCATGGCCGGGATTGTCGATATCACAGCCGTGGCCCTGTACATGCAGTACTGGGATGCCTTCGCGGCTGTGCCGCAATGGATGTCAGCTTTGGTGGCGCTGGCTCTTGTCACCGTAATGAACCTGATTGGGGTCAAGTGGTTCGGTGAAATGGAGTTTTGGTTTGCTTTGATCAAGGTCTCAGCACTGACGTTGTTCCTGGTGATTGGGTCGATCATGCTCGGCGGCGGAATCGCGGTGGGCGGTCATGCTACAGGACTGCACCTGATCACTGAAAACGGTGGGTTCTTTCCCCATGGGCTGTTGGCAGCCCTGGTGCTGGTGCAAGGGGTGGTGTTCGCGTATGCCGGTATCGAACTGATCGGCGTTGCCGCGGGAGAATGTAAGGACGCTAAAGCTGTACTGCCTAAAGCCATCAATAGCGTTATCTGGCGGATTGCGATTTTCTATGTGGGCGCAGTGATTTTGCTGGTGTGCCTGCTGCCTTGGACCGCCTATAAAGCAGGGGAGAGTCCATTTGTTACCTTCTTTGCAGCCCTCGGTATTCCAGGGATCGGTTCGGTCATGAATTTGGTCGTGTTGACTGCTGCTCTGTCCAGTCTCAATTCTGGGTTGTACTCAACCGGACGCGTCCTGCGGGCGTTGGCAATGGGGGGCTCGGCGCCAACCTTCATGTCGCGTATGAGCGCGCAATCGGTGCCTTACGCAGGGATTTTGGTGACTGTTGCCTTCTACGTGGTAGGGGTTGTACTGAATTACCTGATGCCGTCGCGGGTATTCGAAATTGTGCTGAACATTTCCTCGCTGGGCGTAATCAGTACGTGGGCATTCATTGTTGTCTGTCAGATGAAGTTCCGTCGTGCGGTAAAGCGAGGGGAGGCGCAGGCAGTGTCGTTCAAGATGCCGGGGGCTCCGGTAACCTCGTGGCTTACTTTACTATTTCTGGCGGGCGTACTGGTAATGATGGCCTTTGATTATCCAAATGGAACATTAACTGTGGCCACGATACCTTTTGTCGCACTCTTGTTGATTGGCGGCTGGTATCTCTTGCGTAATCCCAAGTCTGTTATGTTGACCCCGACGATGCCATCCGTGACTCTGACCCAGAAGGTGCTCGAATAATCCCAAGTTGATCTATTCCGTTATATAGACGGGCAGGGCCGCAAGGTTAGGCCGTCCTTTCGTTGCATTACTTTTGCATCAATACTTGGCGCTTAATTCATGCGGCCTATCTTTGGCGTTTTTTTTGATCGTTAATGGTGCATCTATGTGTAATCGACGCGCAGCCCTGAACGCTTATATTGCGAGGCTATAAAGATCGCGGAGTAGAAGAATCCCTTTATTGGTGCATAAAAAATACCTGAATTATAAATTGCACCAATTTCGCCCACTCAAGAGCTGGGCAAAATATAAGATGAGAATCGTTTTAGGGGTTGGATTGTTTATTTGCTCTGAAAGTGGAAAAAAACGTCCTCGAAAATATATTTATAGAAGATTTTTCTTTTTTTTAGTACTTGGGCACAACTTTTGCTGGAGTATAAGGGCAATGGCCTTCAGTGATAGTAAAGCGTCATAAATTGGGTTCCAGCCAACCAGGTTGGCCACGCAACAGATCGCATAAAATCATGGGGAGCATATTCCGCATGTGGCAGGAAGTTAACGACGTAAATTTGAAGTGCTTGACAGAGCAATACTAAACAACGCAGGGCCGTTGAAATAGTTAAGTTATAAGAAAATGCCGTCTGTATTGCGGCAAGGAGTGGCTATGTTCCGAGCTTTTTTTAACGAAATGTATGATGCGAGTGGTGGCTGCCGCCCACATTACCAAGAGTTCGCGCGTTGGTTGGCGGACACACCTGTAGAGTTGCTGGATCAACGTCGTCGCGAAGCTGACCTGTTGTTCCATCGAGCCGGCATCACCTTCACTTTAAACGGCGATGAGCAGGGGACCGAGCGGTTGATTCCGTTCGACATCATTCCGCGCAGCATCAAGGCCAGCGAATGGCATACGGTCGAGCGTGGCTGCATTCAGCGGGTCCAGGCCTTGAACATGTTCCTGGCCGACATCTACCATGGTCAACGCATTCTCAAAGAGGGCATCATCCCGGCCGAACAAGTATTGGCCAACGAAGGTTATCAGGTCGCGATGCAGGGCCTGGATCTGCATCGTGGCGTCTATGCGCACATCGCCGGGATCGATCTGGTTCGCGACGGTGATGGCAGTTACTACGTGCTGGAAGACAACTTGCGCACCCCTAGCGGCGTCAGCTACATGCTTGAAGACCGCAAAATGATGATGCGTTTGTTCCCCGAACTCTTCGCCGCCCAGCGTGTGGCGCCCATCGATCACTACCCCAACCTGCTGCTGGATACCCTCAAGTGTTCCAGTCCCCTGGACAACCCTACGGCCGTGGTATTGACCCCGGGACGCTTCAACAGCGCGTATTTCGAACATGCGTTTCTGGCCCGTGAAATGGGTGTGGAACTGGTGGAAGGCGCTGATCTGTTTGTCCGCGACGATCACGTCTACATGCGCACCACCGCCGGCCCGAAACAAGTAGATGTGATCTATCGACGCCTCGACGATGCGTTCCTTGATCCGCTGTCGTTCAATCCCGACTCCATGCTCGGCGTACCTGGTCTGATTGCCGCCTATCGTTCGGGCAATGTGGTGCTGGCAAACGCTGTCGGCACCGGCGTGGCTGACGACAAATCGATCTATCCGTACGTAGGTGACATGATCCGCTTCTATCTCGACGAAGAGCCGATCCTCAAGAACGTACCGACCTGGCAATGTCGCAAACCCGAAGAGTTGTCCCACGTGCTGGCCAATCTGCCCGAGTTGGTAGTTAAGGAAACCCAAGGCTCCGGCGGCTATGGAATGCTGGTCGGCCCGGCGGCCACGGCGGCAGAGATCGAAGACTTCCGCGCCCGACTAAAGGCACGTCCCGAAGCCTATATCGCGCAACCCACGCTGTCCCTGTCGACGTGCCCAACCTTTGTCGAAAGCGGCATCGCGCCACGTCACATCGACCTGCGTCCGTTTGTTTTGTCGGGTAGCGAAACCCGTCTGGTGCCCGGCGGCCTGACCCGCGTCGCATTACGCGAAGGCTCGCTGGTGGTGAATTCGTCTCAGGGCGGCGGCACCAAAGACACTTGGGTAGTGGAGGACTAAGACATGCTTTCAAGAACCGCTTCGGACCTCTACTGGATGTCCCGTTACCTGGAGCGCGCTGAAAACCTGGCGCGCATGCTCGAAGTCAGTTACTCGGTGTCGCTGATGCCCCAGACCGGACGCACCGATGGTCGTGCCGAACTGGCGATGTCGTTACTCGCTGCCGGCACGCTGGACGATTACAACGAGCGTTATGGCGAGCTCAATATCGAGCACATGTTGCATTTCTTCGCCCTGGATGAGACCAATCCTTGCAGTATCTATTGCTGTTTGCAGGCCGCTCGGGCCAATGCTCATGCGGTGCGTGGACGCATCACCGCCGATATGTGGGAGAACATCAACGCCACCTGGCTGGAGATGCGTAACATCGCCAGGAACGGTCTGGGCCGTTACGGCATCAGTCATTTCTGCGAATGGGTCAAGGAGCGCTCGCATCTATTCCGCGGTACAACCTCGGGCACCATCATGCGCAACGATGCCTACTGTTTTATTCGCTTGGGCACCTTCCTCGAACGGGCCGACAACACCCTGCGTCTGCTGGATTCCCGTTACGAAATGTTCGGCGAGGAGTCGGAGGAGGTCAGTGATAACTCGGCGCGCGGCTACTACCAATGGAGCGCCTTGCTGCGGGCCTTGTCGTCATTCGAAGCCTTCAACGAGATCTACCGCAATGCACCAGGCGCTGAGCAGGTCTCCGAGATGTTGCTGTTGCGCGCCAACGTGCCGCGTTCGTTGCACGCCTGCATCGAGGAACTGGACCAAATCCTCGCCAGCCTGCCGGGCAGTAACGGGCGGGCGGCCCAGCGTTTGGCCGCCGAATTGAATGCACGGCTGCGCTACACCGGCATCGACGAGATATTAGCCTCAGGCCTGCACCTCTGGCTGGCTGATCTCATCTCCCAGGTTCGCCATCTGGGCCAGACCGTTCACGAGTCTTATCTGGAGGTCGTATGAAACTATCCATACGCCATGACACTACCTACAGCTATGCCGACGAAGTCTTCACCAGCATTCAGTTCTTGCGTTTGACGCCCAAGAACACCGAGCGCCAGCACATTCTGGAGTGGCACCTGGAGCTCCCAGGCCTGGTGCGCAGTCAACTCGATCCTTACGGCAACATATTGCATGTATTGACGATGGACGAACCTCACGGCGCCCTGATACTGACCGCTTATGGCAAGGTTGAAATCGACCAGACGCTGGACGTGGAGCACGACACCCAGTCGCCGTTGCCGTTCTTGCGCACCAGCCATCTGACTAAGGCCGATGACGCCTTAAACGCTTTTGCCTTGCTGTACTGCGGTACGCGGCGCGATCGCGGGGCGCTGATTGACTTGATGAATGGCCTGGCCGATCACATGGTTTATAGCCCGGGTGCTACAACGGTGGACACCACCGCCGCCGAAGCCTTTGCCGCAGAAGTCGGTGTCTGTCAGGACCATACGCACGTCTTCCTGGCATGCGTCCGCAGCCTGGGAATTCCTGCACGCTATGTCTCCGGTTACTTGTGCACCGAAGATGAAAGCCATCTGGCCAGTCACGCCTGGGCCGAAGCCTGGCTCGATGATGGCTGGTACAGCTTCGACGTCACCAATCGGCTGGCCCGGCCCGAGCGTCATCTGAAACTGGCGGTGGGCCTGGATTACCTGGATGCCTGCCCGGTACGCGGCATGCGGCGTGGCGGCGGGGTCGAGTCGATGCTGGCTCGGGTAAAGGTTCAGCTCCAATAGTCTGAAACTTTCACAGTAATTGGCCATACCGTCATGGGGGCGATATGGACCTTCATCAAAAATTCACGAGTTAGCGCAAATGACTTATTGCGTCGCCATGCACCTCGCCGACGGGCTGGTGTTCATCTCCGACTCCCGGACCAATGCCGGTATCGATCAGATATCCACATTCCGTAAGTTGTTTATTTTCAGTACACCGGGCGAACGCCTGATTGTGTTGCAAACCGCTGGTAATCTGGCCACTTCGCAATCGGTGGTCAACTTGCTAGAGCAGCGTTCCAGCGGGTCAGGCCCGCATCTGTTGAATGTCCGCACGCTATATGACGCCACGGTGCTGGTGGCCGAAACCATTCGCGAAGTCGTCAGCCGGGATCGCACCAAATTGGCAGGCAAGACCGACTTGAGTTGCTCCTTTCTGGTCGGCGGGCAGATCGCGGACGGGTCCATGGAGGTGTACAGCATTTACCCGCAAGGCAACTTCATTCAAGCAACAGAGGACACTCCTTTCCTGCAGCTGGGTGAAAGCAAATATGGCAGGCCGATCCTCGATCGCAATCTGACGCACCGCGCATCACTCGAAAAGGGCCTGCGTTGTGGGCTGATCTCGTTCGACTCGACCATGCGCAGTAACTTGTCGGTGGGTATGCCGCTGGATCTGCTGGTGTACAGAAAAGACAGTTTTTTCCGTGCGAAAAGTTACCGCATCACGGCTGATGACCCTTACTTCATGCGTATCCGAACGCAGTGGGCTGCTGGACTGCACGACATGCTTACCGCACTGCCGGAGCCGCCTGAAGCCTACATGTCGGCGGCTGCCAACTAGCTTGTCACCTTTTTTACAGGCGTCGCCCTGATTTCAGGGCGGTTTGTCTGCTGCCGAGTCGGCTTTCTTGAATGAATTTTGAATGTTCAGGTTTGTACGCATGAAACGCATTGCGAATGAGCGGTTGCCATTGAGGCAATTAGCACTTGATTGAATTAGAGGTGTTTTATGAAACGTAAACTACCGGCAGCAGCGTGGATTCTGGTCGCCATGGTGCTGGGGATCGTGATTGGCTACATGGTATTCATCAATTTTCCGGACAAGGAGTCGGCGACTAAAGTCGCGGGGTATATCTCCATTGTCTCGGATGTCTTTTTACGCCTGATCAAGATGCTGATCGGGCCGCTAGTGTTCTCGACCCTTGTGGTCGGCATTGCGCATATGGGTGATGCCTCCTCGGTCGGACGGGTATTCGCCAAGTCCATGGGCTGGTTCGTGACAGCTTCACTGGTCTCGTTGGTGTTGGGGCTGATCATGGCCAATCTGCTGCAGCCCGGCCACAATCTCGGTCTTCCGCTACCCGATATTGGTGCCCATACCAACCTGGCGACGTCGGCTTTCACCTTGAAGGATTTTGTCCTCCACTTGGTACCCAAATCTTTTGCCGAGGCGATGGCCAATAACGAAATCCTGCAGATCGTGGTGTTCTCCTTGTTCTTCGGCGTCGCGCTAGCGGCCATGGGCAAAAAGGCCGAACGTCTGGTGGGTCTGATCGAAGAGTTGTCCCACGCGATGCTGAAAATCACCGGTTACGTGATGAAACTGGCACCCCTCGCGGTGATGGCAGCCATGGGCGCGACCGTATCGGTGAACGGTTTGGCCATTTTGTTGAAGTTCGCCGTCTTCATGGGCGATTTCTATCTTGGGCTGTTCATGCTGTGGGGGTTGCTGGTGTTGGCTGGCCTGCTGTTTCTCGGACCGCGGGTGTTCAAACTGGTAGTGCTGATCAAGGAAGCCTTTCTACTGTCATTTGCTACCGCCAGTTCCGAGTCGGCCTACCCGAAGATTCTCGATGCACTCGACCGCTTTGGCGTGAAGCGCAAAATTTCCAGTTTCGTCATGCCGATGGGGTACTCGTTCAACCTCGATGGTTCGATGATGTACTGCACGTTCGCCGTGCTGTTCATTGCCCAGGCATACGGTATCGAGTTGTCCATCGGCACCCAGATCACCATGCTGCTGATTCTGATGCTGACCTCCAAGGGCATGGCCGGTGTACCGCGGGCTTCCCTGGTGGTGATTGCTGCCACCCTGAACCAATACAATATTCCAGAAGCCGGGCTATTACTGATTCTGGGCGTCGATACCTTTCTCGACATGGGCCGCTCGGCAACCAACGCCGTCGGCAACTCCATCGCCTCCGCTGTGGTGGCCAAGTGGGAGGGCGAATTGATGAGTGAAGAGGAGGCACAGGTGCACGCGCAAATGCTTGACCGCGAGAGTGCAGCCTCAATGGGGGCGTCAGTGAAGGCCTGAGAAATCATCACCTTCATATGCCCGAGGTTACGCTAATGCGCGTAACTTCGGGCAGGCGGTCATTTCCGATTTGATTGATATGGCTCGGCTGGTGGGAACCGACGCTTGCCACCATGTACCGCTCTCCGCTTTCCGGAGTGATCGAATGCAGGCACACACAGGGTTGCGGGTCGGAGGCAGGTCGAGCCGAAACGGCCACATATATCAATGACGAACGTGTTTTGGTCTTTCTTTGAGGATTCGGGTCACCAGGACATACGCTTGACAACGGGACAGGGAATTTTGTGTACGAAGGGTTCGTCCTTGTTTTGAATCAAGTGCTGCGCTGCGCTGCGTCCCATCTCGTAATAGGGTAATTGCACAGTGCTCAGCGGTGGATAAAACAACTCGGCAACTCCGACCGTATTGTCGAAGCCAAGCACTGCAATGTCGGCCGGAATCTTCAAGCCTTGGCCGAGCAGGAACTGGTAGGCAATCAAGGCAATACGATCGTTACCACAAATCAGCAGATCAAAGTTCGGCTTTGTCCGTGGCTCGCCCAATTGGCGTTTGAGCTCTTCAATGGTTTCTCCATATTCATCATCAGCAGAAAGATCATATTGCTGAACGCTGTCCAGGGAGATGTCGGCCTCGATGAGCGCCCGCGACAAACCCTGTTGGCGCAGCTTCCAAGCCATACTTTGGCGAGGCAGGTTAATGCACAGCGGCCGCCGGTAGCCACGTTGAAGTGCCTGACGTACAGCCTGATACTGGCCGTCTTCGTCATCGGGGACATAGCACGCCACGTCGGGTTCCGAACTGATGCAATTACTCAGCACCAGAGGCAGGCTGCGCAGTACCTGGGGGATCTCGACTATGCGTAACTGCATGGTACTGAAGATGATTCCATCGGGCTGATGGGACAGCATCAGGTCAATGGTTTGCGGGCTAGGTGGGGTTTCGAATACGTTGATGATAAAGATATTCCAACCATTTTCCCGTGCAGTGCGCTCTAGCGAGAGCAGCATATTCACGGCGAAAGGGGTGGTCGCAGTATCAAGAGCGAAAACACCGATCAGCTTGCTGCTGGAATGACCACCGCGTATTTTGCGTGCGGAGAGACTGGGCACATAGCCCAGTGTCTCGATGGCTCGCAGGACAGTTGTCAGCGTGTCGGCATTGAGTTTTTCGGGTGTATTGATAGCTCGAGACACGGTCATCAGGGATACCCCTGCCAACCGTGCAACATCTTTAACCGAGGCCATTTACGGATGCCATTGATTTATTCTCCATGCATGAAAGTCATGTCCGTCGGGAGCATGACACCATGCCAATGGTGGCGCAAATAACTTGACTATTAAGTAGGTTCTCAACAATACGTCCCCTCAGGCCGCCGGAATACTCAGTGGCGATGGCGATGGACTTGCTGTTTGAGGGTGTTACGTAGTTCGTAGTCGCTCACGAAGACCCTCACCCCCTCTGAAATGCCATTCTCGCCGTCTGCTGCCGACACCGTGTTGGCATGCTTTTGTCTGGCATGACATGATGCCGGCCACACAATCAATGGCACCCGTGAATGGCTTCGGTTAAAGATGTCGCTAGGATGGCGGGGGTTTCCTTTATGACAGTGTCCAGGGCTCTCAATACCCCGGGAAAGGTCCATCAGGAAACCCTGACGAAAATTCGTCAAGCGGTCGAGACGTTGGGCTACGTCCCCAATCTTTCTGCGCGCAAGATTCGTGGCGGTCATTCCTGTGGAAAGACCATTGGCGTCTTCGCGCTAGATACCGCAACCACTCCATTTGCCGTGGATATGCAGCTCTCGTTAGAGCGCACTGCACGGGAAAATGGTTGGAACATCTTTATCATCAACGTATTCGAAACCCCCCCTAGCCCGCAAATCATCGACCTGATGCTGTCGTATCAGCCCGATGGAATCATTTTCAGTACCATGCAGTTACGCATAGTCGAGATTCCCCAGGTACTGCGCAGCCTGCCTCTGGTGCTGAGCAATTGCATCAGTTCAGAACCCGGCGTGGCCTGTTACATACCCGACGACGCAGAAGGTCAGTATCAGGCCGTACGACAGGTGTTGAATCGAGGCTACCGGCGACCGCTGTGCATCAACCTGCCTCAAAGCAACTTGGCCTGGGAGCAGCGCCAAGAGGGATTGGTTCGCGCCCTTACAGAGGCCGGCTTGTCCGCGGTCGATGTTCCCCAGTACAGTCTGTCCACCGATGACGCCTATGGGGAAACGGTTGTAGCTCTGGAACAGCAATTGCGCGGCTCAAAGGGCAAGCCGGTTTTTGACTTGCTTATTTGTGGCAATGACCGTATCGCCCTGGTTGCTTATCAATACCTGCTCGGTCGAGGCCTGCGCATTCCAGTCGATGTTGCTGTCCTTGGTTACGACAACATGATTGGCGTTGCCGAGTTGTTCTATCCACCGCTGAGTACTGTGCAGCTGCCGTACTACGAGATGGGCCGTCGCGCGGCCCAGCATGTGATTGAAAGCCGGGATGAACCCACTATTCACAGGGTTACATGCCCCCTCGTTGAGCGTGAGTCATGGTGACGACTATGGGCGGCGGACAATTCATTCGGCAGCCAGATAGGCAAGGCACAGCATGCGTTCTTATCTCGGGTGAACTTCAGTAGCGTTACGCGAGGGTCGCGTTCGTGCTGCATTCGCCTTACGAGACCTTACGAGACCTTACTAGCCTGCTTGCTTTCGATAAAATGGACCTTTTGGTCAATTTTTCCCTCTTTTGGTCATCTCGCTCGACCTCGACGGTGGTGCTGTAAATATAACGTTCAGTCATGTTTTCAGCACCACTGGGAGTAACCCTTTCACTGAAAGTTAATGCGAGGCGAGGCCGGTCAGGTTAACGCAGGATCATGACACAGGGCCCTGATTTCTTGCGACTCGAACGATGCTGCTCATAGCCATCCCGAGGCCAGAGGCCATGCCTTGGGAATCGAGACACGTCCGCCATTCCCGCTGGCAAACAGCTTCACGCCCAGACTGTCGAGCTT
>NZ_JBVHNK010000012.1:0-300453 GCF_055556615.1 Pseudomonas sp. PME37.24/025 | reverse complement strand
ATTCCGAAACCCCTATCTGCGTATGCAGGTAGGGGTTTTGTTTTGTCCGCAGGAAAGTTCGTACAGCAACATCGGACCGCTCCCGGCTGTCACAGTCTGCCGACAGTGCTAAGGTTCGGCCTAGCTTTTGTATTTTCCCAAGGAAGCCTTTATGCCGGACGCTACGTCCCTCAATGCTGGTTTTATGGTGGTTCACGGCAACCGCCTGGACGAGTTGCGCAGCCTGGTGGTCAGCTGGATGCGACGCTACCCGCTAGCTCCCTTGGAAAATGAAATCGCCCTGGTACAGAGTAACGGCATCGCCCAATGGCTGAAGCTGGCACTGGCCGAAGACTCTGAAGATGACGACATGGGCGGCTGCGGAATCGCCGCCGCCATCGATGTGCAGTTACCGGGCAGCTTCATGTGGCAACTCTATCGCATGGTACTGGGACGTGATGAAATTCCGGTCAAATCCCTGCTCGATAAGGCCCCGCTGACCTGGCGTCTGATGCGTCTGCTACCACAGTTGATCAACCAACCGCACTTCGAACCCCTGCAGCGCTTCCTTACCAATGACACCGACTTACGTAAACGCTATCAATTGGCGGAGCGACTGGCAGACCTGTTTGACCAATATCAGGTCTACCGTGCCGACTGGCTCGAAGACTGGGCAGAAGGTCGCCATCAGCTACGAAATGGCAGAGGCGAAGCCAAAGCCCTGACCCCGGCCAACTGCTGGCAGGCAGAGCTATGGCGTGCGCTGCTGCTGGATGTCGGTGAGCAAGGCATGGCGCAAAGCCGCGCAGGCGTCCACCAACGCTTTATCGAGCGCATCAATAGCCTCGACGTAGCGCCCAATGGTTTGCCTTCACGGGTGATCGTTTTCGGGATTTCTTCACTGCCTGCTCAAGCCCTGGAAGCTCTTGCCGGGCTTGCTCGATTCAGCCAGGTCTTGCTGTGCGTACACAACCCATGTCGTCACCATTGGGCGGACATCGTCGCCGATAAAGATCTGTTGCGACATCAGTACAAGCGTCAGGCTCGCAAGAGCGGCATGCCGATTGTGCTCGACTCGCAAACACTCCATCAGCATGCCCATCCGCTACTGGCAGCGTGGGGTAAGCAGGGGCGGGACTACATTAATCTGCTCGACAGCTACGACGATCCTGGTAGCTATCGCTCGGCATTTCGTGACGGTCGTATCGACCTTTTCAGCGAAAACCAGCCACAGAATATGCTCAATCAGTTGCAGGACGACATCCTGGAATTGCGTCCCCTGAACGAGACCCGGGAGCGTTGGCCTGCTGTCGATCTGAAAAAGGACAAATCGATCCGTTTTCACATCGCCCATAGCGCTCAACGCGAAGTGGAGATCCTCCACGATCAGTTGCTCGCACGATTCAGTGCTGACCCAGACCTGAGGCCTCGCGATGTGATCGTGATGGTCCCGGACATCGACAGTTATGCCCCGCACATCCGTGCTGTCTTTGGTCAGCTTGATCGCTTTGATCCGCGCTTCATTCCTTTCACGCTTGCGGATCAAGGCCAGCGCGGCCGGGATCCGCTATTGATCGCTGTCGAGCATCTACTCAAACTGCCCGATAGTCGCTTCCCCGTCAGCGAAATCCTCGATCTGTTGGATGTTCCGGCATTACGCGCTCGGTTTGGCGTAGAGGAACGTGACCTGCCGACCTTGCATCGCTGGATTGAAGGCGCAGGTATTCGCTGGGGGATGAACGCTGAGCAGCGCGCGGGTCTGGGCCTGCCTGAAGAACTGGAGCAAAACAGTTGGCGTTTCGGTCTGCGACGAATGCTGCTGGGTTATGCCGTGGGCAGTGCGAGTGCCTGCGAGGGGATCGAACCCTACGACGAGATTGGTGGTCTGGATGCCGCACTCATAGGTCCTTTGGTCGCCCTGCTGGATGCGCTGGAAATTGCCCACCAGGAACTCACTCAACCTGCGGCGCCCAAACAATGGGGCTCGCGGTTGCAAGCGTTGGTGCAGTTATTCTTCCTGGCTAGTAATGAGCATGACGACTATCTGTTGGCCCGACTCGAAGAGCTGCGCGAGACCTGGCTTGAAACCTGCGAGTCGGTAGGTTTGCAGGACGAATTACCGCTGACCGTAGTCCGGGAAGCCTGGTTGGCGGGGCTCGACCAAGGTCGCCTGTCTCAGCGTTTCCTCGCAGGTGCTGTTAACTTCTGTACCTTGATGCCCATGCGAGCTATCCCCTTCAAACTGGTCTGCCTGCTTGGCATGAATGACGGCGATTACCCTCGCGCGCAGCCGCCGCTGGATTTCGACCTGATGGGCAGTGATTACCGTCCCGGCGATCGCTCCCGACGCGAAGACGATCGCTATCTGTTGCTGGAAGCATTGTTGTCGGCACGCGACCAACTCTATATCAGCTGGGTCGGTCGCAGTATTCGGGACAACAGTGAGCGTCCTGCTTCGGTGTTGATAGGGCAGTTGCGTGACCATCTCGGCAGCGGCTGGCGACTGCACGATGACAATGATGAGCTGCTTGAGTCCATGACTCAGGAACATCCGCTGCAACCTTTCAGCCATCGCTACTTTCATGAGGGCGATGATCTATTCAGCTACGCCAGCGAGTGGCAGGTTCTTCATCAAGCCAGTGATCTGGCAACTGATATCGAAGTGCTTGAACCCTACGTCCAGGACGAGCCGCTGAGCCTGGGTCAGTTGCAGGATTTTCTGCGCAACCCTGTACGACATTTCTTCAGTCAGCGGCTCAAAGTGTTCTTCGAGGCTGCCGAAGTGCCTTTGGCAGATGAAGAACCATTTGTACTCGACGCGCTGCAACGCTATAGCCTCAGCGACAGCTTGCTCGAAGCGGCGCTGGGGCAATTGGACCAGACCGATCAGGTACTGGAGGCGCAGGCAAAACGCCTGCAAAACAGCGGGCTTTTGCCCATGGCCGGTTTTGGCGAATGTCTTCAGCGAGAGTTGATCGAGCCGCTGCCGGATCTGCTGCTGCGTTATCAGCAACTTCTGGCGTTATGGCCGACCCCGCTTACCAGTGCGTTGCCGGTGAGTCTGGAACTACAAGGATTGCGTCTGGAGGGTTGGCTCAGTGGCCTGCATCAACGCGCAGATGGTGGGTTGTTGTCGGTTACTACGATTCCCAACAGCATCGGTTCGATCAAGGCCCGCAAATGGCATCGCCTGACGCGACCTTGGGTCAATCACCTGGTTGCCTGTGCCAGCGGCATGTCGATGACCACCGCGTTGGTGGCCAGCGACGACAGTTTGCTGCTCGATCCGATGGAGGAGGCCGCAGCATCCCGGGTTCTGGGCGATCTGTTGTTGGCCTGGCAAACGGGCATGCGCCAGCCGCTGCCGATCGCAGTAAAAACAGCGTTCGCCTGGCTCGCTCAAACCGACCCGGGCAAAGCTGACGCCGCTGCCCGCAAGGCCTATGAAGGCGACGGCCAGACCACTGACGGCGAGCGCCGCGAAAGCCCGGCACTCGCTCGGCAATTCGCCGATTACGATGCACTGATTGCCGACGAGACCTTCCCTGATTGGTGCAACGCTTTGTATCGACCGCTGTTTGAGGCCTCCTGGCGTTCATCGACCAGCGAGGAGGCGCGCTCATGACCACGAAAACACCGCTGGCCCTGGCATTCCCTCTGCGTGGTAGCCAACTGATCGAAGCCAGCGCCGGCACCGGTAAGACCTTCACCATTTCTGCGCTGTACTTGCGTCTGGTCCTTGGCCACGGCGGCGAGTCGAGTGGCTTTGGCCGTGAGTTGCTGCCGCCGCAAATCCTCGTGGTGACCTTCACCGATGCCGCAACCAAAGAACTGCGTGAACGTATTCGCACACGGCTGGCTGAAGCAGCACGGTTTTTCCGCGATGAGACACCGGCACCGGATGGTCTCATTGCCGAGTTGCGCGAGCAGTACCTTCCCGAACAGTGGTCCGGTTGTGCAAGCCGCCTGGACATCGCCGCCCAGTGGATGGATGAAGCGGCGGTATCGACCATCCACAGTTGGTGCCAGCGCATGCTTCGCGAACATGCGTTCGACAGTGGAAGCCTGTTCACCCAGACCCTGGAAACCGATCACAGCGATTTGCTCGGCGAAGTCTTGCGCGACTACTGGCGACTGTTCTGTTATCCAATGCAAGGCGATGCACTGAACTGGGTTCGCGGCAATTGGGGCGGCCCTGCGGCGTTGCTACCACGAGTGCGTGGGTTGTTTGCCAGTGAGCGTGACAGCGTTGAAGGTAAAGAGCCTGCCGAGTTGATTGCCGAGTGCCTGCAGGAGCGACGGGCTGCTTTGCTCGAACTCAAGATGCCCTGGCGCCAATGGGCGGATGAGTTGCTTGCCATCTGTCACCAGGGCGTCGCAAGCAAGAGCGTCGATGGCCGCAAGATGCAGCCGCGCTACTTTGAACCCTGGTTCGAGAAACTTCGAGCCTGGGCCGAAGACGAATCTCTCGAGCAGTTGGACATTGGCACCGGCTTCACTCGCCTGACCCCCGATGGTATGGCTGAAGCCTGGAAGGGTGAAGCTCCCCGTCATCCCGGTCTCGATGCAATGCCCGGTCTCAAGACCAGTCTCGATGGTTTGCCGACCCCCGATGCCGCCGTGCTGCAACACGCTGCTCACTGGGTCGGTGCACGGTTCGAGGAAGAAAAGCGTCGCCGCGCGGAAATGGGCTTCGATGACATGCTGCTGCGCCTCGATACGGCTTTGCAGTCCGAAGGCGGTGAGCGCCTGGCAACACTGATCCGCGAGCAGTTCCCGGTTGCGTTGATCGACGAATTCCAGGACACCGACCCGGTGCAGTATCGAATCTTCGAGAGCATTTATCGCATCGAAGACAACAATCCTGAAACCGGTCTGTTTCTGATCGGTGACCCGAAGCAGGCGATCTATGCCTTCCGCGGAGCCGACATCTACACCTACCTGCGCGCTCGCCAGGCCACCACTGGCCGCCTGCATACCCTGGGCACCAACTTCCGTTCCAGTCATGGCATGGTCAGTGCGGTAAACCATGTATTCGAGCGCGCCGAGTCTCGTGAGCAGGGGCGCGGAGCATTCCTGTTTCGTGAGAAAAGTGGTGAGAACCCGGTACCGTTCCTACCCGTCGAATCCCAAGGGCGCAAAGAAGTCCTGCAGATTGATGGTCAGGTTGTACCGGCCCTGAACATCTGGCACCTGTCCGCCGATCAGCCACTGTCTGGCGCGGTGTATCGACAACAGTTGGCCGCCGCCTGCGCCAGTGAAATTACCGCGCTGCTCAATGGCGGTCAGCAAGGTCGTGCGGGTTTCATCCAGGACGGTAAGGACTTCAGAGGTTTGCTGCCGGCGGATATCGCGATTCTGGTGCGCGACGGCAAAGAGGCCCAGGCCGTGCGTGGCGAACTTTCGGCCCGCGGTGTGCGCAGTGTTTACCTGTCAGACAAGGACTCCGTGTTCGCCGCGCAGGAGGCCCATGACCTGCTGACCTGGCTCAAGGCGTGTGCCGAGCCGGATGTCGAACGTCCCCTCCGTGCCGCGCTGGCCTGCATCACGCTGAACCTTTCGCTGACTGAATTGGAACGGCTGAATCAGGATGAGCTGGCCAGGGAAGCACGGGTCATGCAGTTCCGCGGTTATCGCGAGCTCTGGCGCAAGCAGGGCGTGCTGCCAATGTTGCGACGTTTGCTGCACGACTTCCAACTGCCCCAGGCGTTGATCGCGCGCAACGATGGCGAGCGGGTATTGACCAACCTGCTGCACCTGTCGGAGCTGCTACAGCAGGCCGCCGCGGAGCTTGATGGCGAGCAAGCCTTGATCCGTCATTTGTCCGAGCATCTTGCGTTGTCCGGTCAGGCTGGCGAAGAACAGATCCTGCGCCTGGAAAGCGATGAACAACTGGTCAAGGTTGTGACCATCCACAAATCCAAAGGGCTTGAATATCCGTTGGTGTTTCTGCCGTTCATCTGCTCGGCAAAACTGGTGGATGGCAGCCGTTTGCCGTTGCATTACCACGACGCGACGGGCAAGTCTCAGGTGAGCTTGAAGCCGACGCCGGAGTTGGTCGCCCAGTCCGATGATGAGCGCTTGGCCGAAGATCTTCGGCTGCTCTATGTCGCCCTGACCCGGGCACAACATGCCTGCTGGCTCGGTGTGACTGACCTCAAGCGCGGCAATAACAACGGCTCGATGTTGCACCTTTCAGCGTTGGGTTATCTGTTGGGCGGTGGTGCGCCATTGGCCGAGTCGGCAGGGTTGCGGCGTTGGCTGGAAGATTTGCAGCAGGACTGCCCGGCGCTGAACTACGGTGAAATGCCTGAAGCGGGCGCCGAGCATTACCATCCTCCGCGCAATGAAGCGACCTTGCTTGCGCCGCTGATACCCAAGCGCAAGGCCAGCGAAAACTGGTGGATCGCCTCCTACAGCGCCCTGCGCATTGGCGACAGTCTGAGCGTGGGCAGTGACGAAGCCCCGGAAAGCCCGCAAGCGCAAAAGCTTTTTGACGACGAACGTCTCGATCCGCAAGCGCCGCGAGAAGTGATTGCTGGCGGCGCGGATATCCATCGATTCCCTCGCGGGCCAAACCCCGGCACTTTTCTCCATGGATTGCTCGAGTGGGCCGGTGACGAAGGTTTTGCCGCTGCACCACAGGCTGTGGAAGACGCCATCGCCCGCCGCTGCAATCGCCGTGGATGGGAAGGCTGGATCACGACCTTGAGTGACTGGCTGCAGCATTTGCTCAAATCCCCGCTGCACATCGGCGGCGGGCAGGCACCGGTGGTGTTCGAGCAACTGACCCAATACCGGGTCGAGATGGAGTTCTGGTTCGCCAGTCATAAAGTCGATGTGCTCAAACTCGATGAACTGGTGCGCCAATACACCCACAACGGTGTGGCCAGGGTGGCTGCCGAACCGGTGCTGCTCAATGGCATGTTCAAAGGCTTCATCGACTTGACGTTCGAGCACGACGGTCGTTATTACGTCGCCGACTACAAATCCAACTGGCTGGGCGTCGATGACGCGGCCTATACCGGGCAGGCCATGGAGCAGTCGATTCTCGATAACCGATACGATCTGCAATATGTGTTGTACCTGCTCGCCTTGCATCGCCAGCTCAAGGCGCGGCTGGTCGATTACGATTACGACCGGCATGTCGGAGGAGCGTTGTACCTGTTCCTTCGCGGTACTCGCGCGGCCAGCCAGGGCGTGTATTTCGCCCGTCCGCCACGGGAGCTGATCGAGCGTCTGGACCGGTTGTTCCAGGGCAAGCCAGAGCCCAAGGCCGAACCCGCCTGGGAACAGGGAGTACTGCTATGAGTCGCACCTTCGCCGATTTGCTGCCCACGCCGTTGGCGGCCGAAAGTCTGGCGGACCTGGCCCCCCTGAGTCGCGCAGATGACTTGTTGCTGCTGCTCACGCGCTGGGTCGAACGCGGTTGGCTGCGGGCGCTGGATAAAGCCTTCGTGGCCTTTCTCCACGAACTCGCCCCCGACGATGATCCTCTGGTGTTGTTGGCTGCGGCGTTGACCAGTCACCAGTTGGGCCACGGCCATGTTTGCCTGGATCTGTTCGAAACGCTGAAAGAGCCGGACTTCGCTCTGTCGCTGCCGCCGGAAGGTGATCTGCAGAGTGGCGCGATGTTGCTGCCGTCGCAATTGCTTGAGGCGCTGGAGGGTGCTCATTGGTGCAAGGTTCTGGCGTCCAGCACCCTGGTGGCTCTGGCCGTCGACGGGCGTGAAGCCGCGCAGCACCGACCGTTGGTGCTGTCGGGTAAACGCCTGTACCTGCGCCGCTACTGGGCTTACGAACGGCGCATCGATAACGCCCTGCGTCAGCGCCTGGCTGCACACGAAAAAACACCAAGTGATTTGCCCCAACGCCTGACCGGCCTGTTCGGTCCCGCCAGGCCTGATGAAGTGATCGACTGGCAGAAGCTCGCTTGCGCCCTGGCTACCCGTAGCGCATTCAGCATCGTCACCGGCGGCCCGGGAACCGGTAAAACCACCACGGTCGTGCGCTTACTCGCATTGCTCCAGGCTCCCGCGATTGAGGCCGGCAAACCGCTGCGCATTCGTCTCGCGGCACCCACTGGCAAAGCTGCCGCACGATTGACCGAGTCCATCAGCCAACAGGTTCAAACCCTGGAAGTTGCTGAAACGGTGCGGGAGAAGATCCCGTCGGATGTGACCACCGTGCACCGTTTGCTCGGCAGTCGTCCCGGCACCCGGCATTTCCGGCACCACGCCGGCAATCGCTTGCCGCTGGATGTATTGGTGGTGGACGAAGCCTCGATGATCGACCTGGAAATGATGGCCAATCTGCTCGACGCATTGCCGGCCCATGCCCGTCTAGTGCTGCTCGGTGACAAGGATCAATTGGCGTCGGTAGAGGCCGGTGCCGTCCTGGGCGATCTGTGCCGCGATGCCGAAGCCGGTTGGTACAGCCCGCAGACACGCCAGTGGCTGGAGGCAGTCAGCGGTGAAAGTCTCCGTAGCAGCGGTTTGCACGAAGACATCAACGGAGCGCATCCCCTGGCTCAGCAGGTCGTGATGCTGCGTCACTCACGGCGCTTCGGCGAGGGCAGCGGCATTGGCCAGTTGGCCCGTTGGGTCAACCAGCAGCAACCCGAGGAAGCCCGCAAGTTATTGGCGGCTGGAAGCCATGGCGACGTATTTTCCCTGTCCCTCAAAGGTGAGCAGGACCGGGCGCTGGAGCGGTTGTTGCTCGAAGGTCATGGCGAGGGGCCGCAAGGTTATCGGCATTACCTGAGTCTTTTGCGCAGTCAGCGGCCATCGCTCAACAGCCCGCTCGACGATCCATGCTGGGCCGATTGGGCTCGACTGGTGCTGCAAGCTTTCGATGCCTTCCAGCTATTGTGCGCGGTACGCAAAGGGCCTTGGGGTGTGGAAGGCTTGAATCAGCGAGTGACCGACGCGCTGCTCAAGGCTCGGCTGATCGACAGCGACCACCAGTGGTACGAAGGTCGACCCGTGCTGATGACCCGCAACGACTATGGCCTGGGTTTGATGAACGGCGACATTGGCATTGCCCTCAAGCTGCCGGAGCGTGAGGGTCCCGACGCTGGACGGCAAGTACTGCGTGTGGCTTTCCCGCGCAACGATGGCCAGGGCGGTGTGCGCTTCGTCCTGCCAAGTCGGCTGAACGATGTCGACACCGTATACGCCATGACAGTACACAAATCCCAAGGCTCGGAATTTGCCCATACGGCGTTGATTCTGCCGGACGCCCTGAACCCTGTGCTCACCAAGGAACTGATCTATACCGGAATAACCCGGGCCAAACACTGGTTCACCCTGATTGAGCCTCGCGCCGGCGTATTCGAAGAGGCCGTGCGGCGCAAGGTCAAGCGCTTGAGCGGGTTGATGCTGGAGCTGGAAGAGGGGATCGAGCCGGGTCACTAAAAAGGGGAGCCGACGACGGAATCTGTCCGAAGTGCCGTGGTGCGTGGCCTCGCTGGTGTTTCGGTGCTGTGCTATCGTTGCGGCATCATTTCGTTGCGATCGAAGAGAATCCCTGCATGAAGGTGGCTGTCTGGGCGACAGAGCGCGTTGTTGGCTGCAAGCAAGTGCTGCTTGCCGGTCTTCTCTGTTTGTTGACGGGCGTTGCCTTCGCTCAGCCGGAAACCGCCCTGAGCAAGGCCGACCAGCGTGCCAGATCGGTCACTCAGGTGGTGCTAGGGATCCTCAGTTATGCCCGGTGGCCTGTTGAGCCTCAGCAGCTGCGACTGTGCGTGGTTGGTCCTACCGAGTACACCGACGACCTGGTCAAGGGCACCACTCAGGCTACTGGTCGGCCTGTCACTGTGCGACGGCTTTTGGCCGACAACCCGGCGATTGCCGGTGAGTGCGACGCGGTGTACATCGGCAAGCTGACCAGCGACGAACGCAGTCGATTATTCGCCTCGCTGACAGGACGCCCGGTGGTGAGCATCAGTGAAGGCGGCGATCAGTGCACCGTCGGCAGTCTGTTCTGTTTGCGGGTCGGCGATGAACAAGTGTCCTTCGAGGTCAACCTCGACTCAGTCGCCCGCAGCGGTGTGCGCATTCATCCCAGTGTGCTGCAACTGTCGCGCCGCAAACCGGCGGCACCATGAGTCTATTCAAATCTCGTATACGTCCGACCTTAGGGTCGGTTATCGGCCGTGGGCATTTGATCGTCGCCTTGGTGGGCGTGGCCATGGCCAGTGTTTCGTTGACCCTGCTGGGTGTTCTGGCCTTGCGGGTTTATGCCGATCACAACCTGCACCTGATCGCCCGGTCGATCAATTACACCGTAGAAGCTGCGGTGGTGTTCAACGATAAGGTCGCCGCCACTGAGGCGCTGGCGTTGATCGCGTCCACCGAAGAAGTGGCCGACGCACAGGTGATGGACGAGCAAGGCGAGTTGCTCGCACGTTGGCAGAGACCGGAAACGGGATTGCTCTCCGATCTTGAAATGCAGATCGCCCGGGTGATTCTGGAAAAACCCATCAGCATGCCGATCGTCCATCAAGGTCAGGAAATCGGCAGTATCCTGCTGATCGGGCACGGTGGCAGCCTGATGAGTTTTTTGCTCAGCGGTCTGGTGGGAATTGTCTTGTGTACCGCCATCAGTGCCTGGGTTGCGCTCTATCTGGCGCGGCGGCAATTGCAGGGGATCACCGGCCCTTTGCGTAGCCTGGCTGCTGTGGCTCACGCCGCCCGCAGCGAGCGAGCCTTCGACCAGCGCGTGCCGCCCGCCGACATTGCCGAACTCGACAACCTGGGCAACGACTTCAATGCCTTGCTCGATGAACTCGAGTCCTGGCAGACCCACCTGCAAAACGAAAACGAAACCCTGGCCCACCAAGCCAGCCATGACAGCCTGACCGGACTGCCGAATCGAGCGTTTTTCGAAGGCCGCCTGATGCGTGCCTTGCGCAATGCCGGCAAGCTCGATGAACGAGTGGCCGTGCTGTTTCTCGACAGCGACCGGTTCAAGGAGATCAACGATAACTTCGGCCACGCTGCCGGTGATGCGGTGCTGGTCGCCGTGGCAACCCGGGTTCGTGCACAACTGCGTGAAGAAGACCTGGTCGCGCGTCTGGGCGGCGACGAGTTTGCAATCCTGCTGACACCGCTGCACAAGGCCGAAGACGCCGAACGGATTGCTGACAAAATCATCGCCAGCATGGAAATACCCATCCAGTTGCCGGGCAGTACCCAGGTGTTGACTTCACTCAGTATTGGCATCGCCGTGTACCCCGATCACGGGGTCACACCGGGTGAGTTGCTCGATGCTGCCGACGCCGCGATGTACCAAGCCAAACGCCTTTCCCGAGGCGCGCAGCAAACGGCAGGGGCGGAGCTCCCTGTCGTCCATGTTCACACCAGGAGCTAATTTCTGTGTTCACCTTCAATCAGCGTTCTCTGCGACTTTTCACGATCACCCTGTTCCTGGCCTTGCTGGCATTGACCGGTTGCCAGACGGCACCGCAAAAGGGCCTGACCCCAGCGCAGATCGCTGTGCTCAAGCAGCAAGGTTTCGAAATGACGGATGATGGCTGGGCCTATGGCCTGTCAGGCAAAGTTTTGTTCGGCAGCGATGTCGAGAGTCTCAACCCCGCCAGTACCGAGATCGTCGAGCGCATTGGCAAGGCATTATTAAGTGTGGAAATCGAGCGCGTGAGAATCGACGGCCACACCGATGCTTCGGGCCAAGAGTCCTATAACGAACAGCTTTCCCTGCGTCGCGCAAAAAGCGTCGGCAAGGTTTTGGCCGCAGTCGGCATGAAAGAACAAAACATCCAACTGCGCGGCCTGGGCAGCAGCAAGCCCGTCGCGTCCAACGACACCGCGGTCGGACGCACCGAGAACCGTCGGGTGTCGATCGTGGTAAGCGCGGACTAATCGGCGAACAACATCTCCCGACTTTCCCCCATCAACAGTGCTTGATTCTGCTCGGTGACGGCACGGATGTAATCCCACAACAACGTGATCCGCTTGAGCTTGCGCAGGTCTTCCCGGCAGTACATCCAGAACTGCCGGGTAATGGTGATCTCTTGCGGCAACACCGGCAGCAATCGCGGGTCCTGAGCCGCCAGGAAGCACGGCAGAATCGCCAATGACCGTCCCTGCTGCGCCGCCACGAACTGCGCAATCACACTGGTGCTGCGCAGATTGGCACTGGCACCGGGCAACACATTAGCCAGGTACAGCAGCTCCGAGCTGAACGCCAGATCGTCCACATAACTGATGAATTGATGCTTGCCCAAGTCTGCCGGGCGGCGGATCGGTGGGTGCTTGTCCAGATAGTCCTGAGTCGCATACAGCTGCAATTTGTAATCGCAGAGTTTGCAGCAGACATACGGGCCGTGTTCCGGCCGCTCCAGCGCGATGACGATGTCAGCTTCGCGCTTGGACAGGCTGATGAAGTGTGGCAGCGGCAGGATGTCCACCGAGATCGCCGGGTAGGCGTCGACGAAATGGCTCAGCTGCGGGGTGATGAAAAAGCTGCCGAACCCTTCGGTGCAGCCCATGCGCACATGCCCGGACAACGCCACGCCTGAACCCGAAACCTGCTCGCAGGCCATGTGCAGAGTGCTTTCGATCGACTCGGCGTAACCCAGCAGCCGCTGGCCTTCGGCAGTCAGGACGAAACCGCTGGTCCGGGACTTTTCGAACAGCAACGTGCCCAGCGAAGCTTCCAGCGAACTGATGCGTCGCGACACGGTGGTGTAGTCCACCGCCAGGCGCTTGGCCGCGGTGCTGGCCTTGCGAGTGCGGGCAACCTCAAGGAAAAACTTGAGGTCATCCCAGTTCAACGAGCCTAAAGACGTGATGTTTTTTTGCATGATGGACCGGCTTTTATGTGCGTTCTTATTAGAAGTTTGCACATCTATACTCCAAAAACAGTCCGACAACCAATTCGCGACACACGCCTCATCTCAAGGCGACTTTCTCGCCTTGGCTCCAAAGATCGCTCTCTAAATAAGAACAACGTCCGGAGACCAAAATGAACGCATCGTTAGAAACCACCGTGCAAAAGGTCAAATTGTTGATCGATGGCGAGTGGATCGAATCCCAGACCACCGAATGGCACGACATCGTCAACCCGGCGACCCAACAAGTGTTGGCCAAAGTCCCATTCGCCACCGCCGCCGAAGTCGATGCCGCCATTAGCGCCGCCCATCGCGCCTTCCAGACCTGGAAGCTGACGCCGATCGGCGCGCGGATGCGCATCATGCTCAAGCTTCAGGCGTTGATTCGCGAACACTCCAAGCGTATTGCCGTGGTACTCAGCAACGAGCAGGGCAAAACCATTGCCGATGCTGAAGGCGATATCTTCCGTGGCCTGGAAGTGGTCGAACACGCTTGCTCCATTGGCAGCCTGCAAATGGGCGAGTTCGCCGAGAACGTCGCTGGCGGTGTCGACACCTACACCCTGCGTCAGCCGATCGGCGTCTGTGCCGGCATTACCCCGTTCAACTTCCCGGCGATGATTCCGCTGTGGATGTTCCCGATGGCCATCGCCTGCGGCAACACCTTCGTGCTCAAGCCGTCCGAGCAGGACCCGATGTCGACCATGCTGTTGGTGGAACTGGCCATTGAGGCTGGCATTCCGCCAGGGGTGCTCAACGTCGTTCATGGCGGCAAGGATGTGGTGGATGCGCTTTGCACCCACAAGGACATCAAGGCTGTTTCGTTCGTCGGTTCGACCGCGGTCGGTACTCACGTCTACGACCTGGCCGGCAAACACGGCAAGCGCGTGCAATCGATGATGGGCGCCAAGAACCACGCCGTTGTGCTGCCCGATGCCAACCGCGAGCAAGCCCTCAACGCACTGGTCGGCGCCGGTTTCGGTGCGGCCGGGCAACGTTGCATGGCCACCTCGGTGGTGGTGCTGGTGGGCGCGGCCAAGCAATGGCTGCCAGACCTGAAAGCACTGGCGCAGAAACTCAAGGTCAATGCCGGCAGCGAGCCGGGCACTGATGTTGGCCCGGTGATTTCCAAGCGAGCCAAGGCGCGGATTCTCGATCTGATCGAGAGCGGCATCAAGGAGGGCGCCAAGCTCGAACTGGATGGTCGCGACATCAGCGTTCCGGGCTACGAGAAGGGTAACTTCGTCGGCCCGACCCTGTTCTCCGGTGTGAAACCCGATATGCAGATCTACACCCAGGAAATCTTCGGTCCAGTGCTGGTGGTACTGGAAGTCGATACCCTCGATGAAGCCATCGCACTGGTCAACGCTAACCCGTTCGGCAACGGCACGGGGTTGTTCACCCAGAGCGGTGCGGCAGCGCGTAAATTCCAGACGGAAATCGACGTCGGCCAGGTCGGTATCAACATCCCGATTCCAGTGCCGGTGCCGTTCTTCAGCTTCACCGGTTCCCGTGGTTCGAAGCTCGGCGACCTCGGTCCTTATGGCAAGCAAGTGGTGCAGTTCTACACTCAAACCAAGACCGTCACTGCGCGCTGGTTCGACGACGACAGCGTCAACGACGGTGTGAATACCACCATCCACTTGCGTTAAGGAGCCGGACATGAAAATCGCTTTTATCGGTCTCGGCAACATGGGTGCGCCGATGGCGCGCAACCTGATCAAGGCCGGCCATTCGCTGCGCCTGGTCGACCTGAACAAAGCTGTGCTGGCAGAGCTCGAGCAACTGGGCGGCAGCATCAGCGCTTCGGCACGTGAAGCGGCTCAAGGTGCAGAGCTGGTGATCACCATGCTGCCAGCCGCTGTGCATGTGCGCAGCGTCTGGCTGGGCGAAGACGGTGTGCTGGCGGGGATCGCCAAGGGCGTGCCCGCAGTGGATTGCAGCACCATCGATCCGCAGACGGCGCGCGACGTTGCCGCAGCTGCCGCCAAACAAGGCGTGGCGATGGCCGATGCACCGGTCTCCGGCGGTACCGGCGGTGCAGCGGCCGGGACGCTGACTTTCATGGTCGGCGCCACGCCTGAGCTGTTTGCGACCCTGCAACCGGTGCTGGCGCAGATGGGCCGCAACATCGTCCACTGCGGCGAAGTCGGCACCGGGCAAATCGCCAAAATCTGCAACAACCTGCTGCTGGCGATTTCCATGGTCGGCGTCAGCGAGGCCATGGCCTTGGGCGATGCGCTGGGAATCGACACGACGGTGCTGGCGGGGATCATCAACAGTTCCACCGGGCGTTGCTGGAGTTCGGAGATGTACAACCCGTGGCCCGGCATCGTCGAAACGGCGCCAGCCTCGCGCGGGTATACCGGCGGTTTCGGTGCCGAACTGATGCTCAAGGATCTGGGGCTGGCGACTGAGGCGGCACGTCAGGCGCACCAACCGGTAGTGCTCGGCGCGGTGGCGCAGCAGTTGTATCAGGCGATGAGCCAGCGCGGGGAAGGCGGCAAGGACTTCTCGGCGATTATCAACAGCTATCGCAAACCACAGTAAAACTTTTCGGCAAGCGGGCTTTTGTGGCGAGGGAGCTTGCTCCCGCTGGTGCGCGAAGCGGACCCAATTGGGGCCTATCAGCTCGGGCGCATTGGACTGATTTTACGACGGCTTCGCCGCCGAGCGGGAGCAAGCTCCCTCGCCAAAGGGTCATGTATCGCTCTTGAAAAACTATTTACCGAGAGACCACGTCGGGTGGTCTCTCGGTTTTTTGCATCAGGCAAACACGAAATACTTACGCACAGTCTCAACCACTTCCCACGTGCCTTTCATGCCTGGCTCGATGACGAAAATGTCACCGGCGCGCAGGTGGATCGGCGCCATGCCTTCAGGGGTGATGACGCAATAGCCTTCCTGGAAATGGCAGTATTCCCACTTCACGTATTCCACGTACCACTTGCCCGGCGTGCAGATCCAGGTGCCCATGATCTTGCTGCCATCTTCGCTGGTGTACGCGTTGAGGTTGACGGTGTGCGGGTCGCCTTCGAGTTTTTCCCATTTGCAGGCATCGAGCACGGGCAGCGGATGGGTATCGCGAAGGACGGTAATTGGTGCGGTCATGATGACTCCGGGCAGTGGGTTCAAGAACTGAAGTCGCACCCTATAGCGCCCATACACCGTTCAGTTGTCTGTATTCGACATTGAGCTGTCCAGAAACGCGCAGACTCTCAAAGACTCTCCAACGGGCAATCGGCTCTGGCCTGTGCGAGGCTGGCTTCGAACTCGACCAATTGATCGTGTTGGTGCCTGAGTGCGCTAATCCTCTCGCTGATTTCGCTCTTCTTGGCATCAATGGCTTGCTGCGCCAATGACCAGGGCATCGCCTGGCCTTGATACCGGGTAAAGATCGCCTGCAACTCCTTGAGCTTGAAACCTAAGTGTTGAGCGCATTTGATGAAGATCAGCAGGTCGACGCTTTGTTGGTCATAGACACGGTATTTTCCTTGCCGCCGAGCGGCTGGCAGCAAGCCGATCGACTCGTAATGGCGAATACTCTTGATCGTTGTGCCCGAGCGATGCGCGGCTTGGCCGATGTACATGAAAAGTCCTTTTTTTGCCGAGGGTAAGCCAGCCCCATTATCGGCAGACTCATCGGCTGGCGATAGCCTGGGCTTGCAGCAGCCAGGTTTCGCGCTGACCGACGCTGGACCCCAGAACCGGCCCGAAGGTAAGCGTGCGCTGAGGTTCGATGCCGCAAAACGCCAGGGTGGTTTTGCGCATTTGATGCAACCCGGGCATGCGGTAGATCCAACGGTAATACCAAGGTGGCGTGTCCATGGTCACGAGCAGATGCGCGCTGCGGCCATGCAGCAATTTGTCGGGAAAGGCTTTGCCTTCGCGATACTTGAAGGCGAAGCCCGGAAGCAACACCCGATCGAGAAAACCCTTGAGCAAGGCCGGTATGCCGCCCCACCAGATCGGGTAGACCAGGGTCAGGTGTTCAGCCCACAGAATGTCCGCCTGAGCGCGTCGCAAGTCGGCTTCCAGCGGCTGCACCTGCTGATAGCCTTCGCGCAGCACCGGATCAAAATCCATTTTTCCTAGAAACAACTGACGCACCTCATGCCCGGCACGCAACGCCGATTGTGCGTAGCGTTCGGCCAGTGCGCCGCAGAAACTGTTGCTCGAAGGATGACCGAGGATCACCAGAATTCGCTTGCTCATCGTAACGGTCCCTGAAGATGAAACCTCAAGGGTAAAGTCTGCCCCTCAGGGGAGAGTCAAGGCGTTCAGCAAGGCCTGGGCATAACCGGGCAGCACGGCGAAGTCCCGGGCGCACAGCAACAGTTTGCGTCGGGCCCACGGCTCTTTCAGTGCGATGCTTTTGAACGGTGTATCAGTCGGCCAGCGTTCGACCGCCGCCAAGGGCACGATCGCCAGCCCGGCACCTCGGGCGACCATGCGCATCACGCCATCGAAGCCATCGGCACGGATGCGAATCTGCATCCGTAAGCTGCTGTGCAGGGCTTGTTCTTCCAGGTAAACGGCCAGGGCGCTGTTGGCGTTCAGGCCGACGTAATCATGGTGCAAGGTGGCGCTGAAATTTAACGGTCCAGTGTCGGCCAAGGGGTGATCGCGCGGAAGGATCAGTACCAGTGGGTCGTCGCGGAAATAGCGGGTCTGAAGGCCGTCGGTATCCACCGCGTCGGACACAATACCCAGGTCCGCCGCACCTTGGCGCAAGGCATGGGTGATGCGCGCGCTGGGCAGCTCTTGCAGGTCGATGTCGAGGTTCGGATGGTCGCGCAGAAAGTCTGCCAGCAACTCTGGCAGGTACTCGGTGATTGCGGTGGTGTTGCACAGCAACCGCACCTGGCCTTTGACCCCTTTGGCGTATTCGGCCAGGTCCTGCTGCATGCGCTCGGCCTGTTGTAGTAGGAGTCGAGCGTGTTGCGCCAACGCTTTGCCGGCCGGCGTCGGCGTTACGCCGCGACGGCCGCGTTCCAGAAAATCAGTGCCGAGTGAAGATTCCATCGCGCGTATTCGCGCACTCGCCGCCGCCAGGGACAAATGGCTGCGGGCGGCGCCGGCGGTGATGTTGCCGGTGTCGAGGATGTTCAGGTAGAGGTGCAGGTCGGTCAGGTCGAAGTGCATCGGCAACCTCTGGATGTTTGTTGTCTGGACGGGCCCCTTCGCGGGCAAGCCCGCTCCCACAGGAATCTTTGGCGGACACACAAATTTGTGTTCGATACATTTCAACTGTGGGAGCGGACTTGCCCGCGAAGGCGTCAGCAGCCACAGCGAAAATATCAGTCTCTGTCAAAACAAGAGGCAGCCTCAGTATATGGCAGATTTTCAAGGCAACCTTCAGCGCTCACCATGGCCCCATGAATACATTCGCCGCGTTCTACCAAAATCTGGGTTTGACCCTGTCCTTATTGGTTATCGCCACCTTCCTGCTAGCCGGGATGATCAAAGGCGTGATCGGCCTCGGCTTGCCAACCATCGCCATGGGCTTGCTCGGTCTGGCTATGGCTCCATCGCAGGCTGCGGCGTTGTTGATCATCCCCGCGACCCTGACCAACGTCTGGCAACTGGCATTCGGCGGTCATTTGCGTGGGCTGCTGAACCGGTTGTGGCCGATGCTGCTGGCGATTTTCATCGGCACGGGCGCCGGCACTTTGTGGATCGGCATAACCGGTGGGCACTGGGTCGTGCGGGGGCTGGGGGCGGCGTTGTTGATTTACGCCTTGAGCGGGTTGTTCCTGCCGACCTTGCGCGTCGCAGGTCGCACCGAGCGTTGGCTCGGCCCGCTCTGCGGTGTGCTGACGGGCATCGTCACCTCGGCCACCGGGGTTTTCGTGATTCCGGCGGTGCCTTATTTGCAAGCGCTGGGCATGAGCAAGGATGAACTGGTGCAGGCGCTGGGCCTGTCATTCACCGTCTCGACCATTGCGTTGGCCGCCGGCCTGTTATGGCGCGGCGCTCTCGGCGGTGGCGAGCTGAGCGCGTCACTGCTGGCGCTGATTCCGGCGGTGCTCGGCATGCTGCTGGGGCAATGGCTGCGCCAGCGGATCAGCGCCGTGTTGTTCAAACGCGTGTTCTTCATCGGCCTCGGCGTGCTCGGCGGCCACTTGCTGATCAGCGGCTAGCGGACGAAGTGCTGAGCATTTCGATTGGTCGGATATCGAAATCCCGCTCCAGATACTCCATGCGCATGTCGAGGAACTGCTTCATGTGCGGCAGGTTCGAGTGCTTGTCCAGATCGGCCTGGGATTGCCAGATCTCATAGAAGATAAACAGCGTCGGGTCCTGTTTATCTCGCAGCATGTGGTACTCGATGCAACCGGGTTCGGCGCGACTCGGTTCGACATAGGCGCGGAAGAACGCTTCGAAGGCCTCGGCTTTTTCCGGGCGGGTCTTGGCGTGCAGGATGAAGCCTTGCAGCTCGCTCATCGGGTTGTCCTTAAAAGTCAGAATCGGCGCAAGTTTATGGCAACAATCCCCTATCGATTCGTGCGTATTGGTCAAATGAATTTTGCTGATTGAGCGCTTATTCTGCGCGAGTCGACTCGCTACTCTGCCGCCATCGAATTTCAACCTTGCGAGACTTCTCATGAAAAAAGTCCTGTTGCTCAATGGCGGCAAAAAGTTTGCCCACTCCGATGGTCGCTACAACACGACGCTGCACGAAGCCGCGTTAAGCGTGCTGGATCGCGGCGGTGTGGATGTAAAAGCCACGTTCATCGACGAGGGATACGACGTCGCGGAGGAAGTCGCCAAATTTCTCTGGGCCGATGTGATCATTTATCAGATGCCCGGCTGGTGGATGGGCGCGCCCTGGACAGTCAAGAAGTACGTCGATGAAGTCTTCACCGAAGGCCACGGCAGCCTCTACGCCAGCGATGGCCGCACGCGTTCCGACGCGTCGCAGAAGTACGGCAGCGGCGGTTTGTTGCACGGTAAAAAATACATGCTGTCGCTGACCTGGAACGCGCCGCAGCAAGCCTTCGACGACCCGACCGACTTCTTCGAAGCCAAAGGTGTGGACGCGGTGTACTTCCCGTTCCACAAGGCCAACACCTTCCTCGGCATGACCGGTTTGCCGACCTTCTTGTGCGTGGATGTGATGAAGCGCCCGAACGTCGAAGCTGATGTGGCGCGTTATGAGCAGCACTTGAGCGAGGTGTTTGGCCTTAAGGCATAACGCTCAGCTACTATCGAAAGTCTGAGCCTGTGGCGAGTTGGCTTGCCCCAATGCCAGTTAGTCATGCGCAATCCATGTGGGAGCGGGCTTTGGCTGGTATTAGGTAAGCCCCCTCGCCACAGTAGAACGGCGCAGGACAATCGATAAGGGACACACGTGAAAGCCAGATCCGATGAGTTGCAGATTTTCGTCTGCGTGATTGAATGCGGGTCGATTTCAGCTGCCGCCGAACAGGTCGGGCAGACGCCGTCAGCGGTCAGCCGCACGCTGTCGCGACTGGAGGCCAAGCTCGACACCACGCTGATCAACCGCACCACGCGGCGCATGGACCTGACCGAGGAGGGCAAGTACTTCTTCGAGCACGCCAAGCGGATTCTCGATCAGATGGACGAACTCGAAGAGCGCCTGTCCTCACGCCAGCAAACCCCTTCCGGGCGTTTGCGGATCAACGCCGCCTCGCCATTCATGCTGCACGCCATCGTGCCGTATATCGATGAGTTCCGCCGTCTCTACCCGGACATCCAGCTCGAACTCAACAGCAACGACCTGATCATCGACCTGCTCGAACAAAGTACCGACATCGCCATCCGCATCGGCACGCTGACCGACTCGACCCTGCACGCCCGCTCACTGGGTTGCAGCCCGCTGCACATCGTCGCCAGCCCGGCGTATCTGGAGCAACACTGCGTTCCGACCGCCGTTGCCGATCTGGCCGAACATACGCTGCTGGGTTTCACCCATAACGAAGGCCTCAACCAATGGCCGCTGCGCTATGTCCACGGTGATCGCTGGCCGATCCAGGCGTCGATCAGTGCATCCAGCGGCGAGACGATCAGGCACCTGGCGCTGGCAGGGCAGGGCATCGCCTGTCTGTCGCACTTCATGACCATCGACGACATCCGCGCCGGTCGCTTGCAGGTGCTGCTGGCGGAGTTCAACAGCGGATATCGCCAACCGATCAACGCGGTGTACTACCGCAACTCGCAACTTGCCCTGCGGATTCAGTGCTTCCTGGACTTCATCCAGGGGAAATTGGCGGCTTATGCGATTGCGGATTTCAAGGGCTGATTTGGGATCCCTGCGTGCTGAAGCGTATTTCGATGGCTGAATGGATTCGTAACAAGATGGGGTGAGTGGCGCTGGGGCGAAGCGTAGCTGCGCTATCAGTCCTCCAGCGGCTGCACTCGGGCGGCTGTTTTTGTTTTCTGGTTTGATCAAACACAGTCTTCGGGCCTATGGTTGATTCCATAAATGCCCCGCCGTTGGATTACAGCAGTTGGGAGGCGAGCAAGGACGCTTACTTTGCAGCGATCAATCAAGGCCTCAACTGCAACTACGAACCTATGGAACACTGGGTTCGGCATGCTTTGTCGGTATGAGCGGTGAAAGATGTCACAACACCGATTTGCGTCCTACTGTGCAAGATTGAGATGCAGGAACTTACTGTTTTTACTTTTTAGCTTGCGTTCGATCATTTCAATACTCTGACCCGTTTCGATCGCTGTAGAGCTGGCGATAGCGCGAATCACAGTATCGGAATTCAGTTTTTTGTCGTTACGGCGCACAGTTGCCATTGATGTGGCTCGATCGGAGGGACGAGTGCCGAGTATAGCGCTTACTGTCAGGCTGAAAACTCAGTGCCCCGTTACCTGTTTTATCCCCCAGCCCCCCACCGATCCATCAAGGGCGTGCTGACTTCTGCGGTCCATTCACTGGCCGGCCCGCCCTCAATTCCGTAACATCCGCCTTCTCTTCTCCCGCCTGTATTTTTTAGGTAAGCCATGAAACCCAAACGTCTGCGCGCCGATGTCCTGGCCGGACTCACGACCTCTTTCGCCCTGTTGCCCGAATGCATCGCCTTCGCGCTGGTGGCCCACCTCAATCCGTTGATGGGGCTTTACGGCGCTTTCATCATCTGCACCCTGACTGCGCTGTTTGGTGGGCGGCCAGGGATGGTGTCTGGCGCCGCCGGATCGATGGCCGTGGTGATCGTCGCGCTGGTGGTGCAGCACGGCGTGCAGTACTTGCTGGCGACTGTGCTGCTGGGCGGGTTGATCATGCTGGCGTTCGGTCTGTTGAAGCTGGGCAAACTGGTGCGCATGGTTCCGCACCCGGTGATACTCGGCTTCGTCAACGGCCTGGCGATCGTCATCGCTCTGGCCCAGCTCGAGCACTTTAAGAGTGGTGAGGCCTGGTTGAGTGGCTCGCCGCTGTACATGATGATCGGGCTGGTGGCGCTGACGATGGCCATCGTCTACCTGATGCCGCGCCTGACACGTGCCGTGCCGCCAGCACTGGTGGCGATTCTGGGCGTTGGGCTGGCGGTGTATCTGCTCGGTCTGCCGACCCGAACCCTGGGCGACATGGCGCACATTGCCGGTGGCTTGCCGGTTTTTGCGCTGCCAGACATCCCCTGGAGCCTGGACACCCTGCGCATCATCGGCCCTTACGCGGTATTGATGGCGATGGTCGGTTTGCTGGAAACCCTGTTGACCCTGAGCCTGACCGACGAAGTCACCGAGAGCCGTGGCTACCCGGATCGCGAGTGCGTGGCATTGGGTGCTGCCAATATAGTGTCTGGCGTGTTCGGCGGGATGGGCGGTTGTGCCATGATCGGACAAACCGTGATCAACCTCAGCTCCGGTGGTCGTGGTCGACTATCCGGTGCAGTGGCCGGGATGATGATTCTGCTGTTCATCCTGTTTCTGTCGCCGCTGATCGAGCGTATCCCGCTGGCCGCCCTGGTCGGGGTGATGTTCGTGGTGTCGCAGCAGACCTTCGCCTGGGCCTCGTTGCGGGTGCTGAACAAGGTGCCGCTGAACGATGTCCTGGTGATCATCGCGGTGACGGTCATTACGGTGCTCACCGATCTGGCCATCGCCGTGTTGTGCGGAATCATCATTGCGGCGCTCAACTTCGCCTGGCAACAGGCCCGCGAGCTGTATGCCGACATTCATCAGGAAAGCGACGGCAGCAAACTCTACCGCCTGCACGGCACCCTGTTTTTCGCCTCTACCACGCCATTCCTCAATCAGTTCGACCCTGCCAATGATCCGGCCCAGGTGACCCTTGATTGTCGCCACCTGAGTTTCGTCGACTACTCGGCCATCGCCGCGCTGAAAACATTGCGCGAGCGTTACGCCAAGGCTGGCAAGCAGCTACGTGTTCTGCATTTGTCCGAACGCTGCAAGAAACTGCTCAAACGCGCCAGTGAGCATCACGACTGAAATCGATAAGTGATCGTTCCCACGTGCGTGTGGGAACGATCAAAGAACGTCTGCGGCGGATCAAACTGGGCCTGGACGACTACCGCGGCGGCGACGATCACTTGCCGTTGGGAGACTGACATGACGTACGACACGCTGATCCGCAACGCGTTGATTATCGATGGCAGCAACACCCCCGGTTACCCCGCTGATGTGGCGATTTTGAACGGTCGCATCGAGCGTATCGGCGACTTGCACGACGCTCGCGCCTCCGAAGAAATCGACGCGGCCGGGAGGGTGTTGGCCCCAGGTTTCATCGACGTGCACACCCATGATGACACGGTGGTGATCCGTCAGCCGCAGATGCTGCCCAAACTCAGCCAAGGCGTGACCACGGTGATCGTCGGCAACTGCGGGATCAGCGCATCGCCAGTAAGATTGCGTGGCGAGCCGCCGGACCCGATGAACCTCCTCGGCACGGCGGCGGCGTTCGTTTATCCGCGCTTCAGCGACTACCGCGCGGCTGTGGAGGCGGCGAATACCACGCTGAACGTGGCCGCATTGGTGGGCCACACCGCGCTGCGCAGCAATCACCTGGACGACCTGTTTCGCACCGCCACTGCCGATGAAATCAGCGCGATGCGCGAGCAACTGCGCGACAGTCTTGAGGCCGGTGCCTTGGGTTTATCCACAGGTCTGGCGTATGCCAACGCCTTCTGCGCTTCGACCGACGAAGTGATGCAATTGACCGAAGAGCTGACGGCATTCGGCGCGGTTTACACCACCCATTTGCGCAGTGAATTCGAACCGGTGCTGGAGGCCATGGACGAAGCGTTCCAGATCGGTCACCACGCGAAAATACCAGTGATCATTTCCCACCTGAAATGTGCTGGCGCCGGTAACTGGGGGCGTAGTCCGCAACTGCTGGCGTCCCTCGAACACGCCGCGAAAACTCACCCGGTGGGCTGCGATTGTTATCCCTATACGGCGAGCTCTTCGACCCTGGACCTCAAACAAGTCACCGACGCCCATCGCATCACCATCACCTGGTCCACGCCACATCCACAAATGGGTGGCCGGGATTTGATCGACATCGCCGCCGAGTGGGACGTGCCGTTACTTGAGGCCGCGCGCCGACTGCAACCGGCTGGGGCGGTGTATTACGGCATGGACGAAACCGACGTACGAAGAATCCTCGCGCACCCGCTGTCGATGGTCGGCTCCGACGGTTTGCCTGAAGACCCGTTTCCTCATCCTCGGTTGTGGGGCGCGTTCCCACGGGTGCTCGGACATTTCAGTCGCGACGTCGGGCTGTTTGCGCTGCACACCGCCGTACACAAAATGACCGGGCTGTCGGCGACCCGGTTTGGCTTGAAGCAACGTGGCGAAATTCGCGAAGGGTATTGGGCGGATCTGGTGTTGTTCAATCCAGTGACAATTCGCGATGTGGCAGACTTCAACGATCCGCAACGGGCGGCGGAAGGGATTGATGGGGTTTGGGTCAATGGTGTTTTGAGTTACAGCGAAGGTCAGGCGAACGGGAGAAGGGAAGGACGGTTTCTGGCACGGGAAGGGGATTTGCGTGAGGGGTTTCGGTGATCGGTGATGCCGAAAAAATCGCAGCCCCTGTAGAAGCTGCCGAAGGCTCGGGCCGCGTTCGGACGATCTTTTGATTTACGTCCAGTGATGGCACTGCGAGATTAAAGAATCCCGCAACCAAGCCGAAGCGCTGACATCCAGCCCAGCTACACTCTGGGCCTTTTCAGTCTGGGAGCAACTCCATGAGCTTCGGCAAAACCACCCCGATCCTGCGGATTTTCGATGAAACCAAGGCATTGGAGTTCTACGTCGACTTCCTGGGGTTCAAGATCGACTGGCAGCATCGTTTCGAAACGAACTTCCCGCTGTACCTGCAGATCTCCCGTGGCGAATGTGTGCTGCACCTGTCCGAGCACCACGGCGACAGCACACCGGGCTCGGCGTTGCGGATTGAGACCGATGAACTGGAGGCGTTCCAGGAGCAATTGCTGGCCAAGGAATATTCTTTCGCTCGCCCACAGATTCAGGCGATGCCGTGGGGCAGCCAGGATATGACCATCAGTGATCCGTTCGGGAATCGGTTGGTGTTTACCAATGCGATTAGTGTCTGAGCGTTAGATAGCATTCGCGGGCAAGCCCGCTCCCACAGGTAATGTGCAATCCCTGTGGGAGCGGGCTTGCCCGCGAATGGATTTGTCATTCACCGCTGACTTAACGTCACACCCGGAAGTGGCTCACCATCATCTGCAACTGATTACCCAACCGCGCCAGCTCAACACTGGACGCAGCGGTTTCATCGCTGGCGGCGGCGGTCTGTTCGGAAACGTCGCGCACGTTGATGATGCTGCGGCTGATCTCTTCGGCCACGGCACTTTGTTGCTCGGCGGCGGCAGCGATCTGCTGGTTCATCGACTGGATGTTCGACACCGTGCGGGTGATGTTATCCAGTGACACGCCGGCCTTGCGGGTCAGCGCCACGCTGCTGTCGGTCAGGGCGCGGCTGTTGTTCATCACGGCCGACACTTGCTGGGTGCCGTTCTGCAGACCGGCTACCAGGCCTTCGATTTCCTCGGTGGACTTCTGCGTGCGCTGGGCCAGGCCGCGAACTTCGTCGGCCACCACGGCAAAACCACGACCGGCTTCACCGGCACGGGCTGCTTCGATGGCGGCGTTGAGGGCCAGCAGGTTGGTCTGTTCTGCCACGGCCTTGATCACATCCATGACGCTGCCGATCTTGTCGCTTTCCTTCTGCAACACGCTCATGGCCTCAGTGGAGCGCGCGACTTCGCTGGCCAGGCGCTCGATCTGGGCGATGGCTTCGTTGACCACTTTATCGCCTTCGCGCGCTTCGCCGTCAGCGGCGGCTGCGGCCTGGGACGCTTCTTCAGCGTTGCGCGCGACTTCCTGCACCGTGGCAGTCATCTCGTGCATGGCGGTGGCCACCTGATCGGTCTCGATCTTCTGGCTGTTGACCCCGGCGCTGGTTTGCTCGGTCACCGCCGACAGTTCTTCAGCGGCGCTGGCGATCTGGGTAACGCCATCACGGATGCCGCTGATCAAATCCCGCAGGGTTACGCCCATGCGTGCGATGCCTTGCTGCAACACGCCGAGTTCATCGCGGCGGGTCACTTTGATGTCCTGGGACAAATCGCCGCTGGCGATGCGCTCGACCACGGCCAGGGTCTCGCGCAACGGGCCGGTGATCTGACGGGTGATGATCACGGCGGCAATGACGCCCACCAGCAATGCCAGCAAGGTGCTGATCAGCTGCAACGTGCGGGCTTGGGCGCTTTCGACGTCACGACGTTCAAGTTGGATCTGATACAGCTGATCGCTCAGGGTCACGATGGTGGCGCCCTGTTCGGTCATTTCCTTGCGCGCCTGCACCGCATCGGTATTGGCGGCTTTATACGCTTGCAAGGCGCTGCGGTAGTTGCTCAGCGCGGTTTCCAGCTGACGCAGAGCATCTTGCTGAGTCTCTGCAAAAAGCACGTTGAGCTGTTTCAGGCTGTCGATGGCCGTATCCAGTTGGCCGACGGCTTTTTGCTCGGTCTCGGCGTTGGTGCTGGCGGTGTAGCCACGCACTTCGTAGCGAGCCAGGATGAACGCTTCCTTGGCCGCGGTGACGGCCTGGAACTGTTCGAAGCGTTGGTCGCTCAGGGGCATTTGCTGCACGCGGGTGCTGATCGCGTCGATCAACTTGCTGGCGGTTTCAGCATTGGCGCCCATGGCGTCGCGGGCGCTGTTACCGGTGCGGTAGGCGCTGCGCATTTTGTTCAGGGATATCTGGTAAGCGCTGATGGTCGCGCTCTGCTCTTTGAGTAGCTTGAGGTTTTCCGGGCTCTTGAAACTCGACAGCAACGCTTGTTGCTGAGCGACGAAACTGTCGAGGGTGGTCTGCACATTCTGTGCGGCAGTTTCATCGCCGTTAGTCAGCATGTATTGCAGGCGAACCACGCGCAGCTTGGTCAGGCCAGCGTTTAGCTGAGTGATATCGCTCATCCAGTTGCTGCGGTCAATCAACCCGCCCAGGCTTGTCCAGCCGGTCAGGGCGAGGACGCAGGTCAGTGCCAGGACCAGGCCGAATCCCAGGCCCAGTTTCAGGTTCACGCTGATATTACCGAACCAGCTATTCATCAATATTCCTCCAGGAACGTTGTGTTCTTGATCGTCGGTTGGCTGGAAGATTGTTGTTTTAAGAGCCAGCAAGGGTTAGCAGGTCTGTATCGGCTGTAATGCCGAGAGCTGAAAGGATTTTGTTGGACGGATTCTGTAACAAGATTTTTTGGCGGGTCTTAAGCTTTTTTTCACATGGGTTTCACCCGCTGCCGACGCGCGCCTCTTTACCCTCGCGGCATCGAATGACAATGGGTGCATGCCGGCGAGGCGGCTTGATGTGGAATTGAGACTGAGTCTGTTCGGGATAAAACGCTCGATTGATCTGAGCCGTTTGGCCCGTTATCGAAACGCCGCAGTCGTGCTGGTATCTGCCTTGTTGGTTATTCCGCTGACGGTTTGGCTGTTACGGCCCGCCGGCGTCCCTGACCTTGCCCATGGCAACGTGGCGGGTGCCCGGGCGTTGGCGACCGGTTGGGCAAAGGGTGAAATGATCGTGCTGGTGCGCCACGTCGAGCGTTGTGATCACTCCACCGCCGCTTGTCTGATTGGCAATGACGGCATCACCGATCGCTCCCGTAGTGTGGCGGTGAGTGTTGGCGCGCAGTTCGAACATCTGGGGCTGGATCGGGCCGACATCTACAACAGCCCGGTGATGCGTACGGCGCAAACCGCCGGTTACATGTTCAACAAGGTCGGCGTTGGCGAAGACTGGTTGGTCCACTGCAGAGGCAGCATGCTGCGCGAAGCCTTGGCGCACAAAGTGGCCGGACGTAACCTGATTCTGGTGACCCACAGCGAATGCATGGTGCAACTCGAAAAAGATCTCAAGTTATCGACCGAGACCTTGGGTTATGGCGCTTCTCTGTTTATCTCCGCTGAAAAGCCTCAGGCTCCGCGCATGCTCGGTTTCATCGAAGCCTCCGACTGGCATTCGGTGACCACCGAATGAGTTTCTTCATCATTCCTCTGGATCAGGACGTACGATGCTGACTGCTTCCCGTTACCGCTTTTATTGGGCGAACTTCGGTATTCCGCTGGCCTGCGCGGTCGTGGTTTTCCTGCTGTTTGACATGACCAAAATCGACATCGCCTTCAGCGATCTTTTTTATGATCCGGCCACACGGTTGTTTCCGTTACAGCATGTCCATCTGTTCGAAAAAATCACTCATAAATGGGCGCGGATCATTCCGAACTGGACCGGTGAGGTCGCGATGATCGGCGCTTTGTTGTCGTTTCTCTGGCCGCGTCTGAAGATTGAAAAACATTCGAAGATCATCGCGTTCCTGGAAAAAATCAAAGTCGCACCGGTGCTTCGGTTCGCCAGTAAACACCGTCGGGACTTCCTCTATGTGGTGTTCGCGTTTTCCATCAGCACTGGCGTTATCCATTACCTCAAGGGCCACACCAGTGTGTATTGCCCGGTCGAGACGACTCAGTACGCCGGGAAAATCGAACACAAGGAGTGGTACCAGAATTTCGATCTGCTGAAAGTTGCCGGCGCCGGTCGCTGCTGGCCGGGTGGACATGCGTCGGGCGGCTTCACCATGCTTGCGCTGTACTTCGTGGCGCGCCGCTATCGCTGGCGGTATGCCAAAGCGCTGATGTACGGCTCGTTGCTGCTCGGTTTCGTCTACGGCACGACGCGGGTTCTACAGGGGTGGCACTACATGTCCCACACCTTCTGGGCCGGAATCTTTGTATGGCTGGCATGTTTGCTGACGGCGTTAGCGTTCTATGGACGGGCGAGGCTGGAGCTGCCCCTGCTGCAGAAGGCTGCGTCGCCTGTTGTTGAGCCGTTTACAGGGTTACAAAGTAGTAAGCCTGACGTCCCACCTTCATGGTCTTGAGCACCTTCAAGGGCGCGGCAGGTTCATGTGACCCGGCCATGAGCGCCACGTTGGAAGGTGAAGCGCTCAGAAACTCATGCAGTTGCGCCTCGGTATCCAGCCCTTCGAGCACGCGCCGGGTGTAGAACACGCTGGCGCCTCCCACCCGTTCGTTCGCCTGAAACAAGGCGACCTGTTGCCCGCGGGCCTGCAACATCTGAATCTGTTCCGTCAGTGGCAGAAAAGACAGTTTGCGATCAGCCTTAGGCAATGCCCATTGAGCCGCGGCGAGGTAACTGCCGATCACCACGGCAAGTACGCTCATGGCAACACCGTGACGCTGTCGGGCAATGAGCCCCAGCCAGGTCGGGGCTTCGATATGGGTCTTGAGTCGTGCTAATAGCACGTTCGCATATTCTGTAGCCATCACCGCCGCCGCAGGCGTCATGGACATCAGGTACACCGTACGCTTGCTCGACGCCAGGGTCAGCATGACGAACTGCGCCAGCAGCCATACCGTGAAGAACAACAGGTAACGATTGGCCATCAAGCTTTTGCGAAAATGCCACAACCCCAGATACACCAGAATATTCCAGGGCAGGAAGGCCTCCGGCAGCTTGGCCAGGTAGTAGTAGAACGGTTCGTAATGCCCGGCCTCGACGAAGGAACCGCTGAAGCGCCCGACGCTGTTGGTCAGCAACACTTCCTCCACGGCATTCGCCCCACCGCGCTGATACAGCACCGCGAGCCAGATCATCAGCGGCACCAGCCCCAGCAGCGTCAACAACGCGGGACGCCGCCAGTCCGAGAGTTTCAGGCGCTTATCCATCAAGGTTTCAGCCAGTAAATACGCGAAGATCACCACTCCCGGCATCGCCAGCCCCAGTACGCCCTTGCTCAAGGTCGCGATGGTGATCCCTGAAACAAACAGTAGCGCGTTGCCGATGCTTGAGTGTCGCTGACCCTGAAAGAACGCCAGCAGCGCCATGGTCACACCAAGGGCCAGCAACGCGTCTTCACCGACGCCGCGCACGTTGCTCCAGTAACTGGCCATGGTCGCCAGCAGTATCCCCGCCGTCCAGGCAACTGCCTCGGGCCGGCCGAACCGCCGCAGCATCGCGTACAGCAGCATCACGCTGAACAGCCCGGCAAACGCCGACGCGAGCCGCACCGCCCATGGTGTACCGCCAAATGCGCGAATCGCCCCGGTATCGAGCCACAAACTCAAGGGCGGCTTTTCAAGAAACGGTTCGCCGAACAAACGAGGTGTCACCCAGTCGTTATCCAGGTGCATCTGCATGGCAATCCCGGCAACCCGGGCCTCCGTGGAACCTTGTAACTGGTGATTGCCCAACGCGAAGAAAAACAACAGAACGGCAAGCAGAAACAATGAAGAGGCAGGACGCGACATGATCTTCTGGCTGCTGAGCAGGGGGTTGGGAAGATTGAGCATACGGTGGGAATGCTTAACCAATGGTGAACAGCCTCGCATTGTTACCGGGCGTGGTGTGCGGAGCAGGATTCGTGTCTGTACCGCTGAAGCACCCGCGTCCGTGTGCCAGTCACTTGAAATGACCGCTAACAAAACGACAGACAAAAAAAAGCCCGCGGGAGGCGGGCAAACCGTAGTTTCTTGAATGAGCGAGAGGAATGTACAGGTTGGAGAGAGGCGGTGGGGTGAAGAAAAATTCATGTGGATGGAAGGCTTCTCCGTGTTGCTCACTGCCGAAGAGGCGCTGAAAAATCATTGCTTTGCGAGTTGACTCAACAGTAAGTTACACAAAGTGAAACTTTCTGTAGAGTCTTGGTTATGCGGGCACATTCAAAATCCACCCAGCCAATGGGGCGCCTTCTCCGGAAACTGACCCATTTGGCCAGTGACGAGCGCTATCTGTTCACCCCTGACGATCTCAGGGCATTGGTGCCCGACATTTCCGAAGGCGCGTACAAAACCTTGTTGAGTCGTGCGGCCTCGGAAGGTCATCTGGCGCGAGTGTGCCGAGGGCTCTACCTGTTTGAAGCGACCATGCCGTCCAGCGGACTGGTGTTGTTTCATGCGGCCGCCAGGCTGCGTGCCATGCACTTCAACTACATCAGCCTTGAAACAGCATTGAGTGATTGTGGCGTCATCTCGCAGATTCCCATCAACTGGATCACGCTTATGTCTTCCGGGCGCAGCAGCACTCTTTCATGCGGACGTTGGGGCACTATCGAATTTGTGCACACCCGCCAGAAACCTCAGGACCTGGTCGGTCAGCTCCACTACGACGCACGTTGCCGTCTATGGCGGGCAACACCGCAACAGGCATTGCGAGACATGAAGGCGGCGAAACGAAATATGGATTTGATCGATTGGAGCGTTGCCAATGAGTTTGTTTGATGAACTGGTAGATGAGGCACTAAAAAACAAGCAGGATCTGGCGCCATTGCGGGTCGTGGTAGAAAAGGAATTGCTGCACCACGACATCATGTTGGCGCTGAGTTCTGCTGGCATGCTCGCCAAGCTGACCTTTATTGGTGGTACCTGTTTGCGTGCTTGCTACGGTTCTAACCGTTTGAGTGAGGACCTGGATTTCACCGGTGGTGCAGATTTCAATCGCGAGAGCCTGACCGAGCTTGCCCATGTATTGGTCACCACACTAAAAACCAAATATGGCCTTGAAGTTGAAGTCGGTGAGCCTGTTCGTGAGGAAGGGAATGTCGACACCTGGAAGCTGAAGGTTCAAACCAGACCTGGGCGCAAAGACCTGCCGGCACAGCGCATTAACATCGACGTGTGCTCCATCCCGAGCTATCAGCCACAGCCAATGCAGTTGCTTAATCCTTATGGTGTCGAAATGGGCACAAGCGGTCTGATCTTGCAGGCTGAAACGCGCGAAGAAATCTATGCGGACAAAATCGTAGCTTTTGCTCTGCGTCCTAACCGAATCAAGAACCGTGATCTCTGGGATATGGTTTGGCTGCGTCAGCAAGGCGTAACACCGCAACTGGATCTGATTGCGAAAAAGCTGGGAGATCATCACTGCGAGCAGGACGAGTTCTTGAGACTGTTCAAGGAGCGTTCAACGCTGCTCGACACTGATCCGAAAGTCGCTATCGAATTTCGCAGGGAGATGGGGCGGTTCCTGCCGGGGGAGTTGGTAAATCAAACCGTTAATGAACCGGCGTTCTGGACGTTTTTGGTTGGGCATGTACGTGATTTGTATGTGGCTACAGATAAAGCGCTGAGCGGCCATGAGAGTATTCAGAGTTTTGGCTTCAAGATGTGAAACCGAGGGATACGCAGTAGCAGTCGCAAAAATGGGCGACCTCAATGAGGTCGCCCATTTTGCTTTTCTACGCCGAAACCTGTGTCTGTGACCGTCGCATGCGTCGATCCATGACAAAACCTCCCTTCGATCAACGAACGCAATCACTCAGTGAAAGACGGGAGGTTTGGCTACGGCCACCGACCCGTTCGGATCGAGGTTATCCCGCGCTCGGTTGACCAAAAGTTCGGTCAACACCGTCAATTGATGAAGAGCCAGCGCCACATTGTGCTGCGAGCCTTCGAGTTGGTTGGCAAAGTCCAAAGTCATGACGTTGAGCGACGCCAGGGTTTCGCTGGCATGAGCGAGCAGGGTGGTCGTATCGACGTCGGGACGGACGCTGAAGATGTTTCTGTTCAGGTTGCGCCGGCGGGCGCTGACGGCGCGTTCGGTGGCTTGGGGAAGTTGGGTTGGGTCGAGGGTTTCAGGCTCTGAAGTGGCCGGATTTTCAACTAAATGCAGGGTGATTTTTTTCATAAGGGCGTTCCATGGGGTTAGGGATCCTTACGCTGTTTCGGCTTGTCAAAACCGTCCGCAGGGTTTGCAGCGAAGCGTGAAGACTATCGTCCGGAAACCTTGTTCGCCAGTTCATGGAAGCCGCTACGGGTTGCGGGAAATTTCCCAGGATGACGTGGCTTTAATCTGTCAGAGAAACTCTTTTTAGCTACGTTCAGCCCGCACAACCCGGAGCGACCATTACCCTTCGAGGCAGGGCTATCGCCGTGCCTTAACCCTGATTCATCCGATAGGCCGTCGCGCTCCAGTACCGGTTGCCATTGCTTTTATGGCGAGTCCATCCGGCAGCCTCCAACCGCTTGGCGATCATTCGATTCATGAATCCATGACCGAGCAGGAGAACTGGCCCTTCGCTGGCAAGGGATTGAAGTTGTTGAGCTGCCGTATTGGCCCGTATTTTAGCCTTGCGGGCAGACTCGACCGTCCCTGAGAAGCCGCACAACCATAGGATTCGAAGAATAAATGCCCACGTAAACGGTGAAAGGCGCGGCCGTGTCCATCGCCCATAGGGCAACTGCGCCTCGCAGAAGATCTCATCTACAAGGCTGGGCTGCAGGCCCAGCGCCCGAACGGATGTCAACGCCCGAGGCGCAGTACTCGACACGATCACTTTGGCGGTAGCGGCCACCTCCACACTCGCCTCAGGGGCGAGCTGGTTGATGATTTCGGACAGGTCGTATTGTTCGATCCAGTGTTTCATATCGACTGATGAAATCTTGTCGATCACAGCCAGATTCGGCTGGCCATGACGCATTAAGATAATTTCCCTTTCCCTTTCCATTTCTAATCACGTCCTTGTCTGCGGCCCCGTGAGTACAGAGGATGCACTCTTGCGGGTATTTGGAGGGCGATGATCATGCCTGAATAAAAAGCCTGAAGCATTGATCAGCATCCAGATTTTATCCCCGGCGAGCGGTGAACCTGTCTCTGCGAAATGGCTGTCGACTCAACGGTATGGCGATCACCACTCCTTGATCAGGGTAATGGTCATTCATGGAGGGTTTTCACTAGCGCGCCGTTCAATACCTCAAATTCAAAAAAAGGCACCTGCGATACTCTCGTCAGGTGCCTTTTCGTGTTGGGGAAGCGGCAACGATTTCCTATGCCGGGTTCGTTACAAGCTGAAAACCTTTATCCGTAACCTTCGCCCAACCACATCCAGCAAATCGCAGCGATCAGCCATCGCGCAATGGGGTCACCAACACAGTAAGCGTCCGCTCAACACACCTTGGCTGTCAGTCAAACGAGTATTCAAATGACACTTGTGCCGGCTCGCCATGGCCAGCAACGTAGCTACCATTCCCGCTAAGATTTACCAGCTCACCCGTGCCGGCACCCTCCACGACACTCCAGGTGCTGCGCGCCTTACCCTCCGAAAATGATCCCGAATGCTGGACAACAAATGTTCCGCTCTTACCTGCCACCACACCACAAATCCGCTCAAAACCAACAAAGCAAGCTGTGCCGTCAGCGCAATAAGACATCAGGTATTCGACGCTACTTGTTCCCTCGATGGCGCCGGCATATGACTGCGTCACTTTGGCATGTGAGAGTTTTGGAGCGTCTTCAAGTACTTGAGATGGCGTCTCGTCCCAGCCAGTTATCTGAAATGTGCAACTGACAGTCGCTTTCATAGGGTTTTAGCTCTTTGTCGTAGTAATGGAATGTGGTGGTTTGATGCGGCGGGCATCTGGTCTTGGCTAACAATAGCAGTTGCCACCTGTGTGGCAGCAGCTCGCTAATATCAATCGCCCGCTGCGTCGAAGGCATGTCGACCTTTCCTTACTGCTCCGCCTGCCCTTGCAGGTGTCGGTGCCCAGCCGCCTGAATGAAATCGGCCAAATGCCAAATCGCTCCGTTGGCTGCCCATAAGCCGTCTTTGACTTCATCAAGGATGATCGAAGTCATGATGCGCCAGTTCACTGTAACCGCCTTCGCTCATAGAGAAACTCTCCAGCAATCGAGTCGCAGTGCGGATGCGGCACGCTGCCATCCGTCTCAGTCGCTCAGTGTGAGTGCCTGTGATGGATATCAGGAAAGTGCGGATGACTGTGTCGGATTGGAGCATGGTCGTGTAAATGGCTATGAGGTTGAGTGCCGTCCCACTCAAAGGCATGTTCATGTTGATGGTGCTCATCGTGAATATGCTGATGGTCATGTGTTTGCGGATCGTGTTGGTGTTCGTGAGAATGGCTTTCTGTAAGGTGTATCCAGACACCAATCCCCATCAGGCCTGCAGCAATCCAAAACACCCATGTCACTGCTTCGCCTAAAACCAGGATTGAAATGGCGGCCCCCAAGAACGGTGCAGTAGAGAAGTACGCACCTGTCCGTGCTGTTCCAAGCCCCCGCAAAGCCAAGACGAATAGCACCAGGCTAACGCCGTAGCCTAAAAAGCCTACGAGTAGCGTTGGCCCCAGCAGAGACAATTCAGGGAGATGCATGCCAAGAGCAATCCCTAAACTGCAGTTGACGACCCCGGCGACCAATCCTTTGATGCCGGCGATGAACAATGCATCCGATGCGGAAACCTTCCGGGTAAGGTTGTTATCGATGGCCCAACAAAAACATGCAATCGCTACAGCGACCGGGCCAACCCAACCATGGATCTGCGCGGAAGTTTGAGGCCACCCCAAGAGAACGCCACCCGCCACTATTGCGATCATTCCCACGACGATCCGCCGGTCGGCGTTCTCCTTGAAAACCATCCAGGCAAGCAAGGCGGTCAACACCGCCTCAAGGTTTAGCAACAGCGAAGCAGTGGTACCCGATGTGAGAGTAAGGCCGAACATTAAAGACACCGGCCCCAGCACTCCGCCGAACGCGATAGCACCAATGAGCCATGGCCATTCGGAAGATGTTAAGCCGGCAGGCTGCCAGCCGCGATCACGGATAAGCCTGGTGACTGTGAGACCCAAGCCGCTTCCCAGGTAAAGCAAACCGGCGAGCAAGACAGGTGAGACGTTCAGCCCCAGGACCTTGGCAAGCGGTGTGCTGGCACCAAAGAGGGCTGCAGCACCCAAGGCGTATAAAACGCTTTTGTTCATCATCTGTTCCGTAGCAAGGGCATTGTTGAGAAACACGATACCCGCCACGCATGGATAGTGCATTGAATCGCAGCGGGTGCGCTGAAAAACTGGCGGGGGCCCTGAGGAATACCTGAGCACACGGGGGAGGGTAAATCCGCGAGATATTGGTAGCGACAGCTTCTACAGCTTATGGCCTCTTACTTTGTTCCTTTGAAGGCTCGAATTTTACCCCCGACAAGCGCTACCCTTTCTTGCTTTTTTATGCTCATCTCACGGGCAAGAGATGCGAAAAATTAAGGATTCTCCAGAGGTTCGGGTATGAAACCCTGTTCTCTCAGAGACTTGATTACGCCTCGGATCAGGTAATTGTTTGAAAACCCGATTGTGTACTGTCTGGCTCCAGGATTAAGTGGAAGGAGCATTCTTTGATCGACAAGCTTTTTGATCAGATACGTTCTTTGATTGCTCGACTGATTGGGAAGTACGGCTGCCACATCGGCCGACTTCACGACTTTCGATTTTATTGCAATCGACAACACCGACTCTTCTGTCTCGGTGATCCACTCTCTCTCCCTTGCAAAGGCGACGGCAGGAACGAGAATGTACTTGGTGAGATAGGAGTATTTAGTAAGACGATCTACCTTTTCCAGCTCGTCGCGAATGCCTTCAAGCACATATGTACACCACTCCTCCAAGCCTTCCTTTGTACCTTTGTCGGCGGTAGCAAGCATTGAATAATATCGTTCACGGTCGTTGCAAAACACGGCTGTAGGATTCAAAACCCTTCCTCCTGTGCTCACGTTGAATCCGTATTTCATTAGGAGAGCATAGGTGAGCAGCCTTACCACCCGACCGTTGCCGTTACCAAATGGGTGTATCCATCCAAATCTGTGATGTGCCAGTGCAACCTTCATGAGGTCATATTTTGGAGAGTCTTCACGATTCACGAACCCTACCAGTTCCTGCATATAAGCTTGGACCTGGATGAAATCGGGAGGCAGGTGCTCAGATTGGGATATGCGAACGGCTCCACCGCGGTAAGCTCCAGGCGTTTTGTCACCCTCTCTCTGCAGATCATTTACGGTCATTGCGTGCAACTCTCTGATTGTCTGCTCTGTCAGAGGGACGCCGAGCTCCATGACCTGCTCGATGTAATCCATTGCTTTTTCAATGTTGGCCACTTCGCGCAATTGATCTGTATCTTGCGCCGTGCCTTCTACCTTGCTCTCTATGTAATCAGCCAGGGTTGTATGATTGCCCTCGATACGAGCAGAGCCAAGGCTTTCAAGAGTGTGAAAAAGTGATTTGAGCTGATAGAACACCTGCGGAGGTGTATCGCCCTCAAGCCTCAGACGCCTTAGGTGTTCTAGCTCGCTCAGGACATCAACTAGATCAGAGTCGAAGGATGGATTGAGAAGCTCAAGGTCGTGATGGATAAACGTAGGCATATGGAAAAATATCTCAAAACGGCCGAAGAATTATCTTGAAGGAATTCCGGGAACCGCCCGTAATTAACGGTCTACGCTTAGCATACGCTAAACATTATCTTAAAATCGGCTGTGCGCTAAGTGAAAACGGGTGAAAAATTAAGTGAGATATCTCGCTGGTTAGCGGCGTTTCAGCGATTCTTGGGCGGTTTCATTTCTCTGACCTTCGGCGCTCGAGCGTTCAGAACATTTCTACCCGCTCAAATCCAAAAAAAGGCACCTGCGATATTCTCGTCAAGTGCCTTTTGGTGTTGGGGGAGCGGCAATGATTTCCTATGCCGAGTTCGTTACGATGCCGAAGCCTGCATCTGTAACCTTCGCCCAACCACATCCAGCAAATCGCAACCGTCGCGCAACGAAGTCACCAACACCCGCGCCAGTTCACTGTAAACGCCTTCGTTCGCGGCGAAGCTCTCCAGCAATTGAGTCGCGGTGCGGATGCGGTAGGCCGCCGTTTCATGCAGCACATCCAGCGGTGCTTCGGTGTCGATCAGCAGCGACGCAATGGTGCAGTCGATGCCGGTGACCGGCATGTATCGATCCATGACAAAACCTCCATTCGATCAACGAGCGTGATCACTCAGTGGCAGACGGGCGTGACCGCCGGCGTGGGTGAATCGAGGTTATCCAGCGCTCGATTGATCAACATCTCGGCCAGCACAGCCAGTTGCTGAATCGCCAATGCCACGTTGCGATGCGAGCCTTCGAGCTGGTCGGCCAGGTCGGTGGTCATGACGTTCATGGAGGCCAGGGTTTCGCTGGCGTGACCGAGCAGGGTGGGCGTGTCGACGTCGGGGAGGATGGTGAAAACATGGCTCACGGGATCGGGCTGTTTCGGGTTGCGCAAGCGGGCGCTGACGGCGCGTTGGGTGGCTTGGGAGAGTTGGGTCAGGTCGAGGTCTTCCGACTCTGAAAGGGTTTGGTTTTCAAGTGGGTTGGTCTTTTTCATGGAGGAACTCCGAAATGTTAGGGATTCCTACGCTTTTCGGTCTGTCAAAACCGTCCGCCGGGTTGCAGCGAAGACGGAAGGTTATCTTCTTGGATTGTTATTTGCCAGTTCATGGAGTTCGCCACAACTTGAGGGAAATTTCCTAGGACGGAGCGGGGTGCCAGCCAGAATTGTTTCTGAAGGAGGTTCTGGATTTGTCATGGCGTTCGACGGTGACGACGCTGGGCGTTTGGATGCCAAACCCCAGATGCAACAAGCCCGCACTTGGCGGGCTTTGGCTTCGATTGGGCCGGGGTAATCTGAACTGGCTAAGTAAATTGTTGATTAATAACATTAATAATGATTTTAATTTTTCGTTGGAATACCAATTGGAATACTGCGCTCCACCTGACCACCCGTTTGCATTCGATCTGACCAGCACGCTTCGTAACTATGATTGGCAGTGAACTGGCCACAGCGGACGGTCAGCGATTACCGGCACAGCCGCCGCAACCTATAAGGACGGCGCGGTCGCGACAGTGCTTCATGAGCGCGTTGCATCTGGGCTGTCTACGGAAGGAATGGTAAATAGATGCTCGGCGGCAAAGTCCACGAATACCCGGATTTTCGGTGAAAGATGGCGACTGGACGGCCACAATGCCCAGAACTGCCCTTGATCTTCGCTGTGACCGTCGAGCACCGTTTCCAGGCGCCCCTGGGCGATAGCTTCGCGCGCCAGGAAGTCCGGGACAAATGCGATACCGTGCCCATCCACCACGGCCATCAGCATGGCTTCCATATTGTTCAATGTCAGAGCGGTTGGCAGGCGCAACTGCGTGAACTGGGGGGCCGAAGACATACTCCAGTCCATTATTTTACCCGTTGTGACAAATCGGTAACGCAAGCACTCGTGATGCTCGAGGTCACTGATAGTGACGGGCCGTCCCTTACGCCGCAGATAGTCAGGCGATGCGCACAGGACAAACTTAAAAGGCCCCAACTTGCGGGCCATCAGCTTGGAGTCGGCCTGCCCACCGCTGCGAATCACTACGTCAAAGCCTTCATCGATCACATCCACCAACTGGTCGTTGAAATCCAGTTCCAGCTCAATCTCCGGATAGGTTTTGCGGAACCGCGCCATATGGGGCAAGAGAAAGCGATAACCGATAGTGGGCAAGCTGACGCGTAACTTTCCACGGGGTTCCTGTGTGGCATGGGAAAGCATCGCCCGGGCATCTTGAAGATCGTCGAGGATCTTGCGGCAGCGTTCATAGAACAACTGTCCCTCCGCAGTCAGGCTGACTTTGCGGGTGCTGCGGTGCAATAACCGCACATTCAGCGAAGCCTCAAGTTTGGCGACGTTTTTGCCCACGGCCGAGGCAGAAATCCCCAGCGCCCTGGCGGCGCTTATGAAACTGAGCGCCTCGGCGGTTCTTACGAATGAGATCACCCCACTAAGACTGTCCACAACTCGATTACATCCTTTTGGTTCATTATAAGTGGAATAAAAGCCCGTTTATCTTCGATTGTATCCTAGCTAGAGTGTACGAACGATCGCGCGCCTCGGCCTGGACAGCACGGATACTTCATAGATATGCAGGGAATCACCTAATGAACTCAGCTACCGAACCGCTGCCGGCCCATGGCCGGCACTCCATATTGGCTGCAATTTGCCTCGCCGCCTTGGTATTGCCCATGAGCTTTACCGGCGGGGCAGTGGCCACGCCGTTCATTGGTCAAACCTTTGATGCCCATCCCACGGAACTGGCCTGGATCACTAATGCCTTCATGCTTAGCTTCGGCAGCCTGCTGATGGCCGCCGGCACCCTCGCAGACCTCTACGGACGCAAGCGACTGTTCATGTGCGGCATGGCGTTGTTTGCACTGGTGTCGATCCTGTTGGCGGCGGTCCCCGATATTTTCTGGCTGGACCTGTTGCGTGGCGTGCAAGGCATTGCCGCGGCGGCAGCCCTGGCCAGCGGTTCGGCGGCACTGGCGCAGGAATTTGATGGGCATGCCAGAACTCGTGCTTTCAGCCTCCTGGGCACCACTTTCGGGGTTGGCCTGGCCTTCGGTCCTTTGTTATCGGGGTTGCTGATCGAGTACTTGGGCTGGCGCGCAATTTTCCTTTTCACGGCCCTGCTCGCCATCCTTTCCTTGATATTTGCCCTGCCGAAAATGCGCGAAAGCCGCGACCCGCAAGCACAGCGACTGGATACGCCCGGCGTGCTGACGTTTTCCGGCCTGCTGATCATGTTTACCACGGCGGTGATCCTGGCACCTGAGCAAGGCTGGGGCTCGCCGGTCATCCATGTACTGCTTGGAACGTCGGCGGTCTTTTTGCTGCTGTTTATCATTGTTGAGAATCGGGCAAAACATCCGATGCTGGAACTGGGGCTATTTTTGTTTCCGCGCTTTGTCGGTGTACAGATCCTGCCGATCGGCACCTGCTATTGCTACATCGTCTTGATCGTATTGCTGCCGTTTAGGTTTATCGGCGTAGAAGGGGCCAGTGCCTTTGAAGCGGGGCTGATGATGTTGGCACTCTCTGCCCCGATGCTGATTGTCCCGATCATTGCCGCGTCGCTAACTCGCTGGTTGTCGGCGGGCGTACTCTGCGCAATCGGCTTCGTGATCGCAGCGGCCGGGCTCTACTGGCTGAGTACGATCCCGGTCGGCACGCACGCGCAGATCATCGCGGCCATGCTGCTGACCGGTATCGGTACAGGCCTGCCCTGGGGTTTGATGGATGGTTTGTCGATCAGCGTGATCCCCAAGGAACGGGCGGGGATGGCCGCTGGTATTTTCAACACGACACGGGTGGCCAGCGAAGGTGTCGCCCTGGCAATCACTGTTGCGGTGCTGACGGCCCTGGTCGCACACCATCTGAGCATCAGTGACTCGGTCAAACTGTCCGCTGTTGACTATTCAACTATCGCGCAACGCCTGGTGATGGGTGATATCCAGCACGCGAGCACCGACGCCAGCCAAATCCCGTTGACGATGCTGCGCTCGGCCTATACCGCAGGATTCAACACCTTGTTGCAACTACTGGCGATGTTCACGCTGTTCACTGCCGCCGTGGTCTTTCTATTCCTGGGACGCCAAAGCGAAGTCGGCACTGAATCCGCGCCCGATGCCGTCCGTTTCTCATCGGATACCTGAAAGCTGCTTTGGAGCCATGCCTGAGGGCTTCGCGGGCAAGTCGGATCGCCGCACCGCTCGCTCCTACAGGGGATGCGGGGTAGCCGACAATTCACCAAACCCCAGATGCAACAAAGCCCGCACTTGGCGGGCTTTGTCGTTTTCGGATTGGTGGAGCCGGGGGGATTTGAACCCCCGTCCGCCAGTACTCCGCTGTCGGTACTACATGCGTAGCCGTGTCTATTAAGTTAACCCTCAGCGACCCGACGGGCAGGGTGCTTTGGGCGAGTTGTGTAAGTTTTAGCCGCTTCGTCCACAACGTACTGCACGGCGATTCTGTTCTATATGACAATCACTTTGGGTTTACAGACATCCCCTGGTGATTGCTGGACCCGAAGGTACCAGAAGCTCAGGATCTAAGGCTGCTTACGCAGCGAGAGAGAATTCCTGGCCGTAGGTTTCGTCATTGGCAACTATAAGTAGTTGCAACAGTGGATTTACGAGTTCTGTTACCAACTCGGCATGCACCTAAAGTTTCGCAACCGGCGTCGAATCCTAAACGGCCCCGAACCTGCTGTGTGTAACCAGCAGGCAAGCGCAGTGTACGCCAATGCGCGCGGCGAGTCGACCTTCTGTCCTTACCTGCGCGTCACGGCCAGCGCCGGATTGGCTCTGGCCCGGCCCTAATGGCTATTCATGTGGCTTTGAATGTCCTGAAGCGCCTGCTGCGTCAGGGATACACACTCTCTGTCATTGTTGGCGGCGTGGGCGGCCTTGGCTTGTTCGGCTTTGGTGATCACGACACCTTTGGTGGCGGCGTCCAGCGTGGTGGTGCTGGACAGCTTGTTATTGACTTCCTGGAGCTTCATTACGCATTGATCGCTATCGTTTGAGGCGTATGCGGAGGAGGCCAGCATTGTTGTAGCGATGAGCAGTCCAGCCAGGGCGGAACGCTTCATGGGTATCTCCTGGAACGGGGGTGGGGATTGGGCCACGCTGATTGGGGCTTAACAAATGGACTGTGACGGCGTGCAAGGGTTCTGTTTTTGCTGGCGAGGGAGTGAAAGAATTTTCCGGGAGGCGGGGGCGAAAAAGGGGCAAAAAGGCCTGATGCCAGTCAGTTAAGACGCGGAACCTGTGGGAGCGAGCTTGCTCGCGAAAGCGGTGTGTCAGGCGACATCAATGTTGACTGTGCCGCCGTCTTCGCGGGCAAGCCCGCTCCCACAGGTATTGCGCATTAGGCGTTATTGCCCCTTCTTTTGGTGCTTCGGTGTCAGACCGCTCTGGCTTGAGTGACCCGGTCCACGAGGTAGACCAGTCCGTGGTAGTCAATTCCACCGTGTTGCGTCAGACCGATCTCACAGGTACGGCTGGTAGAAATCCCCTCACTGCATTGTTGTACCGCGTCTTTGAGCGTGCGTAACGAATGGGCATTCAATTCCGGGGTGGTGAAGCCCTTGTCACCGGCAAAACCGCAGCAGTGAATGCCTTCCGGGATGACCACGTTTTTACTGCATTTGCGCGCAAGATCGATCAACGCCTGGCTCTCGCCAAGATGCTGAGTGCTGCACGTGACGTGTACCGCGATCGGTGCTTCCTGGGGGGTGAAATCGAGACGATCCATCAAGTGCGTGCGGATGAAACGCACCGGGTCGTACAGGTCCAGTCGCACATCGCCCAAGTCCTGAACCAGCCGCAAGGTGCAGGGGCTGGTGTCGCAATAGATCGGGTCGAGCCCGCCGCGGCTGGCGTGCAGCAGTGCGCCGATCAGTTCCTGACGCTTGTGTTCGGCCTGTTCGGCGTAGCCTTTGGAGGCGAATGGCTGACCGCAGCAGAGGTTGTCCAGATTGTCGGGAAAGACTACCTGGTAACCGGCTTTTTCCAGCAGACCACGGGTTTTTTCGTACAGCGACATTTGCTCTTTATCACCCGCCGCCGGACCCATGACCCGCGATACACACGCCGCCAGGTACACCACCCGAGGCCGCTCGTCCGACACCGTCGGGCTGAAGCGAATGGCTCTTTCCGGTTGCGGCATGGCGTTGGTCCATTGTGGAACCTGACCCTTGGACAACCGTGTCAGCGATGCCGACAGCTTTGCCAAACGTGGCGCTCCCAACAGCATCCGCGCACCATTGGCAACGTGCAGGGTGAAGCGTGCGCCTTGCAATGTGGTGGCGAAATTTCCTTCAATCCAGTTGGTGGTTTTCGTATGCGTTGCTTTGCGGCCCCGGAGCTTTTTCACCAGCTCACCGGTGTTGATTCCTACAGGGCAACGTTGTGCACACAGGCCCGTGGCGGCGCATGTATCGATCCCCTGGTATTCGTAGGCCTGTTCCAGTTCGGCGGTGTCTGTGCCAGCGCGTTTCTTCGCTTGAATGTCACGCCAGATCACGATGCGTTGGCGTGGGCTCAAGGTCAGGCCTTTCGACGGGCACACCGGTTCGCAGAAGCCGCACTCAATGCACTTATCCACAATCTCATCGGCGGCCGGCAACGGTTTCAGGTGCTTGAGGTGGATCTGCGGATCGTCGCTGAGCACCACGTCCGGGTTGAGAATGCCGTTAGGGTCAAGCAGGCGTTTGAGCTGCCACATCAACTGGTAAGCGTCGCTGCCCCATTCCAGTTCGACGAAGGGCGCCATGTTGCGACCGGTGCCGTGTTCGGCCTTCAGCGAGCCGCCGAATTCAACGGCCACCAATTGCGCCACGTCGTCCATGAACGCCTGGTAGCGTGCGACTTCTTCCGCGCTGTTGAAGCCTTGGGTGAAGACGAAGTGCAGATTGCCTTCCAGGGCGTGTCCGAAAAGGATCGCTTCATCGTAGTGATGCTTGTCGAACAGCTCGATCAAGCGGTTCACGCCGCTGGCCAGTTGCTCCACCGGGAAGGTCACGTCTTCGATGATCACCGTGGTGCCGGTTTTGCGCACTGCGCCGACGGCAGGGAATGTGTCCTTGCGGATCGCCCAGAGCCGGGCGTTTTCCACCGGGTCTTCGGTGAAGTCGACTTGCTTCTCTACCGGGAAACCCGTCAGTGACGCCATGATTTGCGTCAGCTGTTCCTGGAGCAAAGTGGAAGAGGCGGCGCGGGATTCGATCAGCAGGGCGCAGGCATTGGTCGACAGTTGTTGTACGAAAGCCGGCATGCCGGGCTTGTCCTGCACCGAGCGCAGGCTGCGACGGTCCAGCAATTCCACCGCCGACACCGGTTGGCTTTTCAGCACAGTGACGGCATTGCAGCAGGTTTCTACATCCGGGAACACGATCAGCGCCGACGCCTTGTTCGGATGGTCGATTACCGTGTCGTAGGTCACTGCGCTGATAAACCCGAGCGTGCCTTCGGAGCCCACCAGCAAGTGGCTCAAGATATCCACAGGCTCGTCGAAATCCACCAGGGCATTGAGTGACAGCCCGGTGGTATTTTTCAGACGATACTTGTGGCGAATCTTCGCAGCCAGTTCGGCATTGGCGCGGGTCTCGCGGCCTAACGTCGCCAGACGTTCCAGCAGCTCGGCGTGGCTCTCTCGGAAGGCCGCCACACTGGCGGCGTCTTCGGTATCGAGGCGGCTGCCATCGGCCAGCACCAGACGAATCCCGGCCAGTGTGTGATAGGTGTTTTGCGCCGTGCCGCAGCACATGCCACTCGCATTGTTGGCGACAATGCCGCCGATTTTGCAGGCGTTGATCGACGCTGGATCCGGACCGATCTTGCGTCCGAACGGTGCGAGCCAGGCGTTGGCCTGTGCACCGATCACGCCCGGTTGCAGACGGATCTGTGTTCCTTGCCCGCGAATCTCGCGACCGTTCCAGTTATCTCCCAGCACGATCAGCACCGAATCGCTGATGGCCTGGCCAGACAGGCTGGTACCGGCGGCGCGGAATGTCACCGGAACCTGATCCCGTTGCGCCAGTTTGAGCAGCGCCACCACTTCGTCTTCGGACTCGACGCGGATCACCAGTTTCGGAATCAGCCGGTAGAAACTGGCGTCGGTGCCGAAGGCCAAGGTCGACAGCGGATCGTCGAAACGTCGCGCCTGAGGAATCAGTTGCTGCGCATCTCGCAGGAAAGCTACCGGTAGACTCATTGGTCCTCCAGGATCAGAACGACCAGGTCTTTCGGGCCGTGGGCGCCGTAGGCCAGTATTTGTTCGATGTCGGCAGTCTTCGACGGGCCGGACACCAGCAAGGCGTTGGTCGGCATGCCTTGAGCCCATTCGAACTCCTGCTGCACCTGATAGAAGTTGTCGCGAATTTCGCTGGCTTTGAGCAGGGCGAAATGCACTGGCGGCACCAGACTCATCAGGCGCGGTTCTTCCCGCGTCGGCCAGAGAATCAGGCTACCTGTCGCGGCGATCGCGCCGAGGGTGGTGGTCAGGCTGGCCGGGGTGTCGTTGAACAACTCGGCTTTCCATTCCTCGACCGGACGGTCGTAGGCTTTGAGTGCTGGCAGGCCAGGATTTTTCACCCAATGCTGAGTGATGCGTTGACCGTGAGGTGTTGTCGGCGCAATCAACAGGCTCGGCAACTGGCGATCCAGCAGCAATTGCGCCAGCAGTTCGGGCCAGCCTTCTCCGGACGTCAGATGAATTTCGGTGTGCACCGCTTCCATCAGTTTGCGCAGTTGCGGGATGCGTTGTTCTGGCGCGTAGGTGTAGGGCTCGGTCACCAGTTCGACATCGAAGTTGTCAGCCACCGGCGTGGTGCCTGTCAGACTGTTGCGCAATTTGGCGAGGATATTTTGCTTGGCGCTCATCAGCGGTCTCCCTGTTTGGCCAAATGCTCGCGGGCCATGTCATGCAGTGAGCGGGCGGCAGGTTTCGGTGCGCTGTGGTTCTGGGTCCACGGGCCGACGTTGCTCGGCGTCAGCGCGCGCAGGCGGGTGGCGAAAAAGCCGAACAAACGATAGAGCGTTGGTGAGCTATTGAGCTTCGCCCAGGCATTCCAGATAAACCGTTCTTTGCGCGAGTACTTGCTGCCCTGACCGCGCATCACTTGATGCGGGCTGTCCGGGGCTTTGACGTTCTCTTCCCGTAGGCGACGCAGCAATGCGGGGATCGGGATTTTTACTGGACAGACTTCACCGCAAGCGCCGCATAACGAAGACGCGCTGGGGTGGTCGGGGACTTTCGCCAGGCCAACCATGTGCGGGGTGATGATTTTTCCGATAGGCCCAGGGTAAACCTCCCCATAGGCGTGGCCGCCGATTCGGGTGTAGACCGGGCAATGATTCATACAGGCGCCGCAGCGGATGCAGTTCAGGGTCTGGCGTAACTCGCTGTCGGCGAAGGCTTGGCTGCGACCGTTGTCGAGCAATACCAGGTGCACTTCCTGAGGGCCGTCGAGTTCATGTTCCTTGCGCGGCCCGGAGATCATGTTGACGTAGGTGGTGATCGGTTGGCCGAGGGCCGAACGGGTCAGCAGTGATAGCAGCGGTACAACGTCCCGCAGGTTTTCGACGACTTTCTCAATGCCCGTGACGGCAATGTGTACGAGGGGCACTGTGGTCGACATGCGCCCGTTGCCTTCGTTTTCCACCAGCAACAGAGTGCCGGTTTCGGCCACGGCGAAGTTGACGCCGGAAACGCCGATGTCTGCTTCGAAGAATTTCTGCCGCAAGACCTTGCGACCGATCTGAATGAGTTGGTCTACGTCCTTGGTGTACTCCACGCCAAGTTTGTCGTGGAACAAGGACGCGACCTGGCCGGCATTCTTGTGGATCGCCGGCATAATAATGTGTGAAGGCTTCTCATGGTCGAGCTGGACGATGTACTCGCCCATGTCCGATTCCAGGCATTCAATGCCCTGTTCAGCGAGGAAATGGTTCATCTCCATCTCTTCGCTGACCATCGATTTGCCCTTGATCACTTGCCGCGCCTCGTGAGCGCGGATGATCGATAAGACGATGCCATTGGCCTCGTCCACCGTTTCCGCCCAGTGCACTGTCACACCGTTGCGGGTCAGGTTCTGTTCAAGCTGCTCGAGCAGGTCGGGCAACTTGGATAACGCACGGGCGCGGACAGCATTGCCCAGTGCTCGCAAATGTTCTCTTTCGTGGGCATCGCTGAAGGACGCTGCCCGTTTGCTCATCAGTGAATCCATCGCAGTGCGAAAGTTGTTTCGCAGTTGCGTGTCAGCCAAAGCCTTGTGAGCCCTGGCGCGAAAATCTTCTTCTACGGGGACCGTAGGAATAAGCGTGGAGGTGCTCATCGGGCACCCCCGGTACGCTGCCACAGGAAACTGGCCAGATGCTGACCGCGCAATGCTTCCTGCTGTTTCTCCAACGAGCCATTGATGTTCATCAGGCAGCCGCAGTCGGCACTGAGTACCTTGTGCGCGCCGGATTCCTTCAACGCCCGGGTCTTGTCAGCCACCATCGCGCCGGAAATATCTGGCATACGGACGCTGAAAGTCCCACCAAAGCCACAGCATTCACTTTCGTGGCTATGGTCGACTCGCTCCACATTGCTTAGCTGCGCCAACAACGCACGGCCGTGCAGGTGGGTGTTCATTTCACGGCGTGCCGAGCACGACGTGTGCAATGCCACTTTTACCGGTTCGCCACTGTCCTTGAGTTGCACCTTGCAGACAAACAGCAAAAATTCGGCCAACTCATAAGTCCGTGCCGCGAGGGCCTGGACCTGTTTCAGCGTTTGCGGCTCGTCCTTGAACAAGTCGGCGTAGTGTTCGCGCAACATGCCCGCGCAAGACCCCGACGGCACCACCACCGGATAATCACCGGCAAACAGCGCCAGTTGCGAGCGCGCCACGGTCCGGGCTTGTTCGGTGTAACCCGAAGTGTAGGCCGGTTGCCCGCAGCAGCTTTGCCCTTGCGGGTATTCGACACGAATGCCTTCGCGTTCCAGCAGATGAATCGCGTCCATCCCGGCTTCCGGGTAAAACAGATCCACCACGCAAGTCCCGAACAGGTAGACCCGTGACGGTTTTTCGCTGGGATATTGCCGAGGTTCGGGCAGTGGCGGGGCGACGCGGGTCGCGTTCGGCACAGCGTTGTAAAAAAGCTCGCTCATCAGGCGTGTCTCCGGGTGGTCCCGGTTATCCGTCCGCTGAGGCTGCTGAATATAGAGAGGGAAGCTTTCAGCAGCCTTGCAGACCCGGTTGTGAATAGCTGACGCCGGGGGCGTAACCCGGCGTCGGTTTTTTCCGTGTCGCGTGTAGTTCTTAGTGCACCAGCATGCCGGTGAACCAGTAGGCCTGAGCCAACGTGATCAGGCCGACGATCGTTGCAAAGAATAGGCTGTGCTTGAGGGTGAAGCGGAACAGATCCGATTCTTTGCCCACCAGCCCGGTCGCGGCGCAGGCCACGGCGATCGATTGCGGTGAAATCATCTTGCCGGTCACGCCGCCGCTGGTATTTGCCGCCACCAGCAAGGTGTCGTTGACGCCGATCTGGTGCGCAGTGGTTGCTTGCAGCGAACTGAACAGCGCGTTGGATGAGGTATCGGAACCGGTCAGGAACACGCCGAGCCAACCGAGGAACGGCGAGAAGAACGGGAATGCCGCCCCCGTGCCTGCCAGGACCAGAGCCATGGTCGACGACATGCCCGAGTAGTTGGTGACGAAGGCGAAAGCCAGCACCATGCCGATGGACAAGATCGGCCAGCGCAGTTCGTAAAAGGTCTCTTTTAAAGTGGTAAGACCAGTTCTCAGGTTGATCTTCAGTACCAGCATCGAGATCAGTGCGGAGAAGAAAATCGCCGTGCCGGTCGCGGAAACCGGATCGAGTTTGAACACCGCCGGCATCGCCGTCGGGGCGGTCACGATCGGTGCGATCTTGATCACCATTTGATCCAGGTGCGGAATCGCGAAGTTGAACACCCAGCTATACATCGAGCCACCTGCAGCGAACATGGCCTTGAACGGTTTCAGCGTCCAGATCGTGACCAGCACGGTGAGGATTAGAAACGGCGACCAGGCTTTGAAAATTTCCCCCAGGCTGTAAGGCGACGCCACGGTGGTGCGTTTCTGGCCGAAACCACCGACGCTGGACACCACGGAAGCCGAGACGGCACCGACAATGTGTGCGCCTGCGGCGCGTTTTGGCTGCCAGACTTTCAGGAACAGGGTTAGAGAAATCAGGCTGACCAGCGCCGAGGTGATGTCCGGCAGCTCCGGACCAATGAAGTTCGAAGTGAAGTATTGGGTGACGGCAAAGCTCAAACCGGCCACCAGTGCGGCAGGCCAGGTTTCCCGAACACCGCGCAGGCCATCCATCATGAACACCAGCCAGAACGGCACGAACACCGACAACAATGGCAGTTGCCGACCTGCCATGGCGCCAATCTTGAACGCGTCTATACCGGTGACTTGCCCGGCGACGATGATCGGAATCCCCAATGCGCCAAAGGCCACCGGCGCAGTGTTGGCGATCAAACACAAGCCAGCGGCATACAGCGGGTTGAAGCCCAGCCCTACCAGCAGCGCGGCGGTAATCGCTACCGGTGCGCCGAAACCGGCGGCACCTTCCAGGAAGGCGCCGAAGCAAAAGCCGATCAGCAGCACTTGCAGGCGCTGGTCGTCGGTGATCGACAGCACCGAGCTGCGGATCACTTCGAACTGGCCACTCTTGACCGTCAGTTTGTACAGGAACACCGCTGCCACGATGATCCACGCAATCGGCCACAAGCCGTAGGCGAAGCCATATCCGGCTGCAGCGAAGGCCATATCGACCGGCATCTGGAACGCGAAGATTGCCACGGCAATCGACAGCGCGAGGGTAATGCTGCCGGCCACGTGGCCTTTGAGGCGGAACACGGCCAAAGCCAGGAAGAAAAATACGATGGGGGTGACGGCCGCAAGTGCGGACACGCCGAGACTGCCGAGCGGGCTGTAGAGCTGTTGCCAGGTTTGCATATGGGGTGGCCCCTAATTGTTGTTGGTCAGGCACTGGTCAGCGTTCTTGGATAATTGGTAATACCAATTTACAATCGCTGTTGGCTAGGGTAAAAGCCTTATATGCGGTGTGTCAATTTGCCGCCCTAAAACTTTTGTCGAATGAGCGGTGCAGAACGCACCTGATCTGTTCGATCAAGCGTCGTCTGGTAGGTGCTGGTGCAGCGCCAATAGGCCAGAATAGAGAGCCCGGCGAGCCGCCGGGATCGTGGAGAATTGAGTGATGGGGTTTGATCAGATTCGGCAGCGCCGTTTGTCTGACGATATTGTCGAGCAACTCGAAGGAATGATTCTCGAGGGTACGTTGAAGGCCGGCGAGCGCCTGCCGGCGGAGCGTGCGTTGGCCGAGCAGTTCGGCGTGTCACGCCCTTCGTTGCGCGAAGCGATTCAGAAACTGGCGGCCAAAGGTCTGCTGGTCAGCCGTCAGGGTGGTGGTAACTATGTGGTGGAATCCCTGGGCTCGACGTTCAGCGATCCATTGCTTCATCTGCTGGAAAGCAACCCCGAGGCTCAGCGTGATTTGCTGGAGTTTCGTCATACGCTGGAAGCATCCTGTGCTTACTACGCGGCGTTGCGCGCCACGGACGTGGATCGCGAGCGGCTGACGGCGGCGTTCGACGAGTTGCAAGACTGCTATTCGCGCCATGACGAAGTGGGACGGGCGGAAGAGGGCGCGGCAGATGCGAAATTCCATCTGGCGATCGCCGAGGCCAGTCATAACGCGGTGTTGCTGCACACCATTCGTGGCCTGTTCGACCTGCTCAAGCGCAACGTGGTGACCAACATCGGCGGCATGTACAAGCAGCGTGCCGAAACCCGCGACATGCTGATTGCGCAGCACAGAGAATTGTATCTGGCGATTATCGAAGGTCGGGCGGAGCAGGCGCGGGAAGTTTCCAGTCGGCACATTTTGTATGTGCAGGAAGTGCTGGAAGAGGTGCGTCAGGAAGTGCAGCGCGTGGCTCGGGCGGAGCGGCGCAAGGGGATGTAGTCAGTTAGTTCTGTGGTGATTGGACGATTGCATTCGCGAGCAAGCCCGCTCCCACAGGTTCGGGTCTGCCACATAAATGTCGGCATCCACGAATAATGTGGGAGCGGGCTTGCTCCGGGCGGCGTTCCGACGAAAGCGATCTGAAGGCGAAAGAACTAGTCTTCCTTGCCCTTGTTCCGCACCGCGCGCTGCAATTCACGACCGGCGTCGCGCTCGCGTTCGGTATCACGCTTGTCGTATTCCTTCTTACCCTTGCCCAGAGCGATCTCGCACTTGACCATGTGCTTGCTCCAGTACCAGGACAGGCACACGCAGGCATAACCTTTTTGCTGCACGGCAGCGGCCAGCTTTTCCAGCTCGCGCCGGTTGAGCAGCAATTTCCGGGTGCGGGTCGGATCAGCGATGACGTGGGTGCTGGCAGTCATCAGCGGCGTAATGTGGCTGCCGAGCAGCCAGGCTTCGCCATCCTTGAGCAGGACGTAACTGTCAACCAGTTGTAGCTTGCTTGCCCGCAAACTTTTTACTTCCCAGCCGGCCAGGACCAGACCAGCCTCGAACTTATGCTCGATGAAGTAATCGTGTCGCGCCTTTTTGTTCTGCGCGATGGTCCCTGTTGGGTGTTTCTTCTGTTTAGCCATAGGGGCGGCATTATAGGGAGTTGCAAGCAAGTCGGCTACGGTGGCGCTACGTGCTTGAGCAGGTTGATTGAATCCCGGACAATGCGGCCTCTTTTTTGAAAGCTTGGGCGTGATAACGATGTCGACAGACAAGGTTTCTGTCCACGGCAGTTGGGCTAGCCGCTGGGTCTTCATACTCGCCGCGACCGGTTCGGCCGTGGGGTTGGGTAGTATCTGGAAATTCCCTTACATGGTCGGCGTCTACGGTGGCGGAGCCTTCGTGCTGATGTTCCTGGCCTGTATCGCGCTGATCGGTATGCCCGTGATGCTGGCCGAAACCCTGATCGGCCGCCGCGCACGGCAGAGCCCGGCCAATGCCTTGAAGGTCCTGGCGCTGGAAGCGGGGCATTCGGCGAAATGGTCCTGGGGCGCATTTGCCGGGATGATCACGGCGCTGCTGATCCTGTCTTTTTATAGTGTGGTCGGCGGCTGGTCGCTGGATTACATCATCGACATGGGTCGTGGCGACTTCCAGGGTGTCACGCCTGATCAGGTCGGGGCTTATTTCGGCAATGTGATCGCCGACCCATGGCGCCTGACACTTTGGCATACGATTTTTATGCTCCTCTCCGCCGTGGTGATCGCCAAAGGCGTGGTCGCTGGCCTGGAGCGCAGTCTGCGGATCATGATGCCGCTGCTGTTTGTGATGGTCATCGTTCTGCTGGGCTACAGCATGACCACCGGCCACTTCATGGAGGGCGTGCATTTCATGTTCGACTTCCACCCGGAAAAAGTCCTCGACGGCTTGCTGCCCGCCATGGGCCACGCGTTCTTCTCGCTGAGCGTGGGCGTCGGTTCGATCATGATTTACGGCGCTTACATGCCGAAGAATTCGTCGATTTCCGGGACTGTGGTCGGCGTGGCGCTGCTCGATACCTTCGTTTCCCTGGTGGCCGGTCTGGCATTGTTTCCGATTGTGTTTGCCGCGGGCCTGAACCCGAGCGAGGGTCCTGGCCTGATGTTCGTCAGCCTGCCATTTGCCTTTGGTAACGTAGCGTTCGGCCAGTTGATGGGCGTAGTGTTCTTCGTGCTGGTAGCGATTGCGGCCTGGAGTTCGGCGATTTCCCTGCTCGAGCCGATGGTGGCTTACCTGGTTGAGCGCACGAAGATCAGCCGCGCCTGGGTCACCTTCTGGCTGGCATTCACCTGCTGGTTCGTCGGTCTGGGCACCGTGTTCTCCTTCAATATCTGGAAGGAAGCCAAGTTTTTCGTGAACGAAGGCGGGATGTTCCACCTCTATCAATGGGGAGCCGCCGGTGGTCTGGACTTCTTCGGTGTGATCGATTTCTTCACCTCGCGGATAATGTTGCCACTCGGTGGTTTGTGTTTCGTGATGTTTGCGGGCTGGGTGATGGGGCGTGAAGCGGTGCGCGACGAATTGTCGATCCGTCGTCCGGTGCTGTTCGCTCTGTCCCTGTTCTTGATGCGCTATGTGGCGCCCATCGGCATTCTCGTAGTGTTTGCCGCCCAGCTGTGGAAGTAACGCTGACATGACGACACACATTCAACGTTCGGCCCTGCTGCCGTATCCTGCGCAAGCGCTTTATGACTTGGTCAACGACGTGGCCCGCTATCCCGAATTCCTGCCGTGGTGTTCGTCGGCGGAAGTCCTGGAAAGCACGCCTGAGCTTATGCGTGCCAGCGTCGGCGTGGCCAAGGGTGGCCTGAGTCAGCATTTCGTGACGCGTAACACCCTGGTGCCAGGGCGTTCGATCGAGATGAACCTCGAGGAAGGTCCGTTCAGCCAGTTGCACGGCGTCTGGGTGTTCAAGCCGTTGGGCGAGAAGGCCTGCAAGATCAGTCTGGACTTGTCGTTCGACTACTCGGGACCGCTGGTGCGTGCGACGTTGGGGCCTTTGTTCAATCAGGCGGCGAACACACTGATGGACGCGTTTTGCCAGCGTGCGAAACAGATGCATGGTTGAGGCAATGATCAAGGTCGAGGTGGTGTATGCCGCTGTTGATCGTCAGGTGCTGCTGACCGTAACGGTGCCGGTGGGCACAACAGTACGGGATGCGTTGCTCGGCTGCGGCCTGAACAGCGAATTCCCTGAGCTGGATCTGGCCAGTTGTCCGGTTGGGATCTTTGGCAAAGTGATCGCTGAGCCGGACAGTCGTCCGGTCCAGCCCGGGGATCGCCTCGAGATTTACCGGCCGTTGCTCGCCGATCCAAAAGAAGTTCGCCGGTTACGCGCCGCCAAAGCGGCCGAGGCGAAAGCCCGGAATCAGTGATCCGATTAAACGCCAGACGATAAAAAACCCGGACATGCCGGGTTTTTTATTGCGTCGCAAATTATTGCGGCGAGGTTTCCAGCGGTTCTGGCGTCGGGACTGGAACGGTTTCTACGTTGTCCACGTCCTTCTGGATCTGGTCCAGCAACGAACCTGGCTTGACCGGTTTTTCTGGCTTCGGCTTCTCGGCGTTTTCTGCAGGTGTGGTCACGGTAGTGCCACTGTCCTTGCCGAGAATGGCTTCGTCGCGGCTCACGCCCGGCATGAAATCGCCAGAGAGGCTGACAAGTTGATCATTTGGGTTGAAGATAACGCTGATGCGTTCCTGTTGGCGTTCACCGCCACCCGGTTGCAAGCTGTAGAGATAATCCCAGCGATCGGCATGGAACGTGTCGGTCAGCAGAGGGTTACCCATGATAAACCGTACTTGCCGGCGGGTCATTCCCGGGCGTAACTGGTCTATCATGTCCTGCGTGACGACATTGCCCTGCTGGATGTCGATTTTGTAAACCCCGGGGAATGAACAACCGGCGAGTGCGAGCAGTCCCACAAAGGTGAAACTGGTTAGCAAGAGCTTGGTGTTTTGCATCGGTGGGCGACTTCCACTATCTTGGCTGGGACAACGTAAACGCCGATCATACCCGCATTAAGAGAAGCTGCGAAGCAGCATCGCGAGAAAGCTGACCATGGTTGAAAATAGCGAACTACGCAAAGCCGGCCTCAAAGTGACCCTTCCACGGGTCAAAATTCTGCAAATGCTCGATTCCGCCGAGCAACGCCACATGAGTGCCGAGGATGTCTACAAGGCGCTGATGGAGGCTGGTGAGGACGTCGGTCTGGCCACGGTTTACCGTGTTCTGACCCAGTTCGAGGCAGCTGGCCTTGTGGTGCGGCACAACTTCGACGGAGGCCATGCGGTCTTCGAGCTGGACGACGGCAAGCATCACGACCATATGGTCAACGTCGAAACCAGTGAAGTGATCGAATTCTTCGACGAAGAAATCGAGCGGCTGCAGAAAGCAATCGTCGACAAGTACGGCTTCGAGATGGTTGATCACAATCTTGTACTGTACGTGCGCAAGAAAAAGTAAGCATGTCGCGCGAACTTCAGGTTCGCGAAACGAGCGAAGGCGACCCCAGGGTCGCCTTCGTGCTTTCTGCCGTTCTTAAATTTTCGCGGTAACGACCATCTTTTTCGCGTGAGCCAGTGATTCCTTGGTGAGGTCGATGCCGCCCAGCATCCGTGCCACTTCTTCGACGCGATCGGTCTTGCTCAGTTTGGAAACGGCCGTATGCGTGGCGTCTTCACCGCGCACCTTGTGTACAAATAGATGTTGATGCCCTTGCGCCGCTACTTGAGGCAAGTGAGTCACGGTCAGAACCTGTCCGCGCTCCCCGAGGCGCCGGAGCAGCTGGCCGACAATTTCGGCAGTCGGGCCGCCGATACCCACGTCCACTTCATCGAACACCAGGGTCGGTACGCGCGAGGTCTGTGCAGTGATCACCTGAATCGCCAGGCTGATACGCGACAGTTCGCCACCCGACGCCACTTTTGCCAGGGCTTTGAGCGGTTGGCCCGGGTTGGCGCTCACCAGCAGTTCTACCTGTTCGAGCCCGTTAGGCAGCAGTTCGTCGCTGCTGTTGGGGCGAAGTTCGATGGTGAAGCGGCCACCGGGCATGCCCAGGCGCTGGATTTCCTGTTCCACGGCACTGGCCAGGCTGCTTGAGGCTCGATGCCGCAGATCGCTCAGCTCCCGCGCCTTCTCCTGATAATGGCGGGCGTAGGAGGCCAGCTCATCGCTCAATCGCTCGATGGATTCATCGTTGGCGTTCAGGGTTTCGATTTCATCGAGTAGCTTCTGCTGCATCTCGGCGACTTCGGTCGGCTGGATGCGGTGTTTGCGTGCCAGGGTGTAGATGGCATCGAGGCGCTCTTCCAGGTATTGAAGGCGGGCCGGGTCGGCGTCGAAATTGTCGAGAAAGCGGTTCAGCTCGCCCACGGCTTCTTCAACCTGAATCTGCGCGCTGGTCAGCAGACTGCTGGCTTCGCCCAGGGCGCCGATCGAATTGTTCACGCTCGATAGGCGATTAAGGCTGGCGGTGAGCGCGTTCAGTACGTTGCCGGAATCACTTTCGCTGCATTGTTCGACCACTTGCCGGCAAATGCCCAGCAGGGTTTCGGCGTTCGTCAGGTTCTTGTGTTCCTGTTCAAGCTGCTCCAGCTCGTTTTCGCCGAGGCCGAGGTTTTCCAGTTCTTCGAGTTGGTAGCTGAGCAACTGATGACGAGCGCGCTGTTCGTCGCCGGAGTTGGAGAGGCGTTCCAGTTCCTGGCGGGTCTGGCGCCAGCGTTGGGCGGCCAGTTGCACCTGGCGGGCCAGGTCCGTGGCACCGGCGTATTCGTCGAGCAGGCGGCGGTGAGTATCGGTTTTGAGCAGGGATTGGTGTTCGTGCTGGCTGTGGATATCAATCAGCAACTCGCCCAAGGCCTTCAGGTCGCCGAGGGGGCAGGGGGTGCCGTTGATGTAGCCGCGCGAGCGCCCTTCAGCGGTGATTACCCGACGCAGAATGCACGGGCCGTCGTTCTCGAGGTCGCGCTCGGCCAGCCAGGCGCTGGCTTCCGGGATGTCGATCAGGTCGAAGGTGGCCAGGATATCGGCCTTGTCGGCACCCGGGCGGACCACGCCGCTGTCGGCGCGATCGCCCAGGGTCAGGCCCAGGGCGTCGAGCATGATCGACTTGCCGGCGCCGGTTTCCCCTGTGATCACGCTCATCCCGCGATCGAGTTCGAGATCGAGATGTTCAACGATGGCGTAGTTGTGTACGGACAGGTGCACCAGCATAAAGGCCGCTCCCAAGCTTTAGGTCTGGTTATTTATACAGTGTTTTGTTTCGGGCTGACAATGCCCCCTCTTAGGTCGATTTGCTTGATTGAAGGAAATCCTTAGTGCGGTGAGGAATGACAATGCAGCTGTTTTTTGTAGGGTTAATCATCAAATAGCCCTTGAAGCTGAATTTTGCGGCCCCATATACCGGGGCAGAAGCGCGAGTTGAGCTCGCGGACGATATTGGAAGGAGAAATCTATGGCTGACGAACAGACAGTGGATACGCAAAATCTAGACGCCAACCAGGGCCCCGAGGCTTCGGGTGAAGACCTGGCGGCTCGTGTGCAAGTGCTCGAAGAGCAATTGGCTGGTGCGCAGGATCAGGCTTTGCGTGTAGCCGCCGATCTGCAGAACGTCCGCCGCCGTGCCGAGCAGGACGTTGAAAAGGCTCACAAATTCGCCCTGGAAAAGTTCGCTGGCGACCTGCTGCCGATCATCGACAGCCTGGAGCGCGGTCTGGAGCTATCCAACCCTGACGACGAAAACATTCGTCCGATGCGCGAAGGGATCGAGCTGACCCTGAAAATGTTCCAGGACACCCTGAAACGCTATCACCTGGAAGCGATCGATCCTGAAGGCGAGCCCTTCAATGCCTCGCATCATCAGGCGATGGCCATGCAGGAAAGCGCCGATGTCGAGCCAAACAGCGTGCTCAAGGTGTTTCAGAAGGGCTACCAGCTTCACGGTCGCCTGCTGCGCCCGGCCATGGTCGTGGTCAGCAAGGCACCTGCACCGGTTTCGCCTTCGATTGACGAGCAGGCTTGAAATTAGCCGCAAGGCCCCCATTTAGAAGTCAAGCGTTTAAGTGCTACCGCAGTCAGCCACCACTGCTGCGGCATCCAAATCCAAAGTTTCGGGAGAGTGAACATGGGCAAAATTATCGGTATCGACCTGGGGACTACCAACTCCTGCGTCTCCGTGCTGGAAAACGGCAAAGCCAAAGTTATTGAAAACGCTGAAGGCGCGCGTACCACGCCGTCGATCATCGCTTATGCCAACGACGGTGAAATCCTGGTTGGCCAGTCGGCCAAGCGTCAAGCCGTGACCAATCCGCATAACACCCTATACGCGGTGAAGCGTCTGATCGGTCGTCGTTTCGACGAAGAAGTCGTACAGAAAGACATCCAGATGGTCCCTTACAAGATCGTCAAGGCTGACAACAACGACGCCTGGGTTGAAGTGAACGGCCAGAAAATGGCACCGCCACAAATTTCGGCTGAAATTCTGAAGAAAATGAAGAAGACCGCCGAAGACTACCTCGGCGAGCCAGTGACCGAGGCGGTGATCACCGTTCCGGCCTACTTCAACGACAGCCAGCGTCAAGCCACCAAAGACGCCGGCCGCATTGCGGGTCTGGACGTTAAACGTATCATCAACGAACCAACCGCAGCCGCACTGGCCTACGGTATGGACAAGGCGAAAGGCGATCACACCGTGATCGTTTACGACTTGGGCGGCGGTACTTTCGACGTTTCCGTGATCGAAATCGCTGAAGTCGATGGCGAACACCAGTTCGAAGTGTTGGCCACCAACGGTGACACTTTCCTGGGCGGTGAAGACTTTGACATTCGTCTGATCGACTACCTCGTCGACGAGTTCAAGAAAGAAAGCGGCATGAACCTCAAGGGTGATCCGCTGGCCATGCAGCGCCTGAAAGAAGCCGCTGAGAAAGCCAAGATCGAACTGTCCTCGAGCCAGTCGACCGACGTGAACCTGCCGTACATCACTGCAGACGCTACCGGTCCTAAGCACTTGAACGTGAAAATCTCCCGCGCCAAGCTCGAAGCGCTGGTGGAAGACCTGGTTCAGCGCACCATCGAACCTTGCCGCATCGCCATGAAAGATGCCGGTATCGAGATTGGTGCGATCAACGACGTGATCCTGGTCGGCGGTCAGACCCGTATGCCACTGGTTCAGAAACTGGTGACCGATTTCTTCGGTAAAGAAGCACGTAAAGACGTCAACCCTGACGAAGCTGTTGCCATGGGTGCTGCTATCCAGGGTGCAGTATTGGCTGGTGACGTGAAAGACGTTCTGCTGCTCGACGTCAGCCCGCTGACCCTGGGTATCGAAACCATGGGCGGCGTGATGACCGCGCTGATCGAGAAAAACACCACGATTCCTACCAAGAAATCGCAAGTGTTCTCGACTGCCGACGACAACCAGGGCGCAGTGACCATTCACGTCCTGCAAGGTGAGCGTAAGCAAGCCGCACAGAACAAGTCCCTGGGCAAGTTCGACCTGGCCGAGATTCCACCAGCACCACGTGGCGTGCCACAAATCGAAGTGACCTTCGACATCGACGCCAACGGCATCCTGCACGTCGGCGCGAAAGACAAGGCTACCGGCAAGACTCAGTCGATCGTGATCAAGGCTAACTCCGGTCTGTCCGAGGAAGAAATTCAGCAGATGGTTCGCGATGCTGAAGTGAACGCTGAAGAAGACCGCAAGTTCGAAGAGCTGGCCAGCGCCCGTAACCAGGGCGATGCCCTGGTTCACTCGACGCGCAAAATGGTCGCTGATGCTGGCGACAAAGTGAGCGCTGAAGAGAAGACTGCAATCGAAGCAGCTGTAGTCGCCCTGGAAACCGCCATCAAAGGCGACGACAAGGCCGCTATCGAAGCCAAGGTTGAAGAACTGTCCAAGGTCTCCGCGCCAGTGGCTCAGAAAATGTACGCCGATCAGGCTCAGCCTGCTGAAGGCGCGGCACCGCACGACGAAAAAGCTGAAAAAGCTGACGACGTCGTCGATGCCGAGTTCGAAGAAGTCAAAGACCACAAGTAAGTTGTTGGTCGCCCGGTTGACTGCCTTCAGGCGGTGACTGGTAGGATGTCGCCGCGCGGGAGCTTGCTCCCGCGTTGGCGTGTCTGGAGTTAGCGAATTTTTACAGCATGCGACAGCGCTCGGGTGCTGAAGGTATGGCCGGAAATGCTCCTGCTTTTCGAGCTGAAAGTACCGCAATGAATCAAAGACCAGGATCGTTGAATTGACGTGAGTTGGGTCCGGGCCTGTATTGGGGCTCAACGAGTTTGGCGAGGCTCAGGAGAGGTTTGCCGAACGTCCTTAAGAGTGCAAAGACTTATGGCAAAGCGTGACTATTACGAAGTATTGGGTGTTGAGCGTGGTTCAAGCGAAGCGGACCTGAAAAAGGCCTACCGTCGCCTGGCGATGAAGCACCACCCGGACCGTAATCCCGATGACAAAGCGTCGGAAGATATGTTCAAGGAGGCCAACGAGGCCTACGAAGTGCTGTCCGATTCCAGCAAGCGCGCGGCCTATGATCAATACGGTCATGCCGGTGTCGACCCGAGCATGGGTGGCGGCGGTGCCGGGTTTGGCGGTCAGAACTTCTCCGATATCTTTGGCGATGTCTTCAGTGACTTCTTCGGTGGCGGTCGCGGCGGTGCTCGTGGCGGCGCTCAGCGCGGCAGCGACCTGCGTTACACCCTGGAGTTGAACCTGGAAGAAGCGGTGCGCGGTACGACCGTGAATATCCGTGTTCCGACACTGGTCAACTGCAAGCCGTGCGATGGCTCGGGTGCCAAGAAAGGCTCCGCGCCGATCACTTGCCCGACGTGCGGCGGTATCGGTCAGGTCCGCATGCAGCAGGGCTTCTTCTCGGTGCAGCAGACCTGCCCGCGCTGCCATGGCCAGGGCAAGATCATTTCCGATCCGTGCGATTCCTGCCGCGGCGAAGGTCGTGTCGAAGAGTACAAGACCCTGTCGGTGAAAGTGCCGGCCGGTGTCGATACTGGCGACCGCATTCGTCTGTCTGGCGAAGGCGAGGCGGGTGCGCAGGGTGGCCCGACTGGCGACCTGTACGTGGTGATCAATGTGCGCGAGCACGCGATCTTCCAGCGTGACGGCAAGCATCTGTTCTGCGAAGTGCCGATCAGCTTCGTCGATGCAGCGCTGGGCGGCGAGCTGGAGATTCCGACCCTCGATGGTCGGGTCAAGCTGAAGATCCCTGAAGGGACTCAGACCGGTAAGCAGTTCCGTGTTCGCGGTAAAGGCGTCGCGCCGGTTCGTGGTGGCGGTGCTGGTGACCTGATGTGTCGCGTGGCGGTCGAAACCCCGGTCAACCTGGGTCGTCGTCAGCGCGAATTGCTGGAGGAGTTGCGCAGCTCCCTGGCGGGCGACAACAGTCATTCGCCGAAAACCACCGGTTGGTTCGAAGGCGTGAAGCGCTTCTTCGGCGATTTGTAAGGAGTCGGCATGCGACGTATAGCTGTGATGGGCGCTGCCGGGCGCATGGGCAAGATTCTGGTCGAGGCGGTGCAGCAGCGCGCGCCGTTGACTGGCCTGACGGCGGCCATCGTGCGTCCCGGCAGCACGCTGATTGGTGTGGATGCCGGTGAGCTGGCATCGCTGGGACGAATCGGTGTACCGCTGTCCGGCAAGCTGGATGCGGTGGCCGATGAGTTCGATGTGTTGATCGACTTCACGCTTCCTGAAGTCATGCTGAAAAACCTGGCGTTCTGCCGCAAGGCGGGCAAGGCCATGGTGATCGGCACGACGGGATTGGACGCCGCGCAGAAGCAGTTGCTGGTCGAGGCGAGCGAAGATATTGCGATTGTGTTCGCGGCCAATTTCAGTGTCGGTGTAAACCTGTCGCTGAAGCTGCTCGACATGGCGGCTCGTGTGCTGGGCGATGATGCTGATATCGAAATCATCGAGGCCCATCATCGGCACAAGATCGATGCACCTTCAGGCACGGCTCTGCGCATGGGCGAAGTGATCGCCAATGCGCTGGATCGTGATCTGCAGAAGGTTGCGGTTTATGGTCGTGAAGGTCACACCGGTGTGCGCGAGCGTGAAACGATCGGCTTCGCGACTGTTCGCGGTGGTGATGTTGTCGGTGATCATACGGTGCTGTTCGCCTGTGAGGGCGAGCGACTTGAGATTACTCACAAGGCATCCAGTCGCATGACCTTCGCCAAGGGCGCGGTACGTGCAGCTTTGTGGCTGGATGGTCGTGAGCCAGGCCTTTACGACATGCAAGACGTGCTCGATCTGCGGTAAGATATGCCCGAAATCGGGTTCAAACTCAGCGTTTGGACCCGGTTTTATTCCGCCCGGCGACGTCCTGTCGCATTCTCCGGCCTTTAAGGCTCATTGGCGGTAGACCAAAAATGCCTTTTTCTGTAAGCTACAGCTTTAGTGTGTCCACTAAAAGCGCGCAGAATAATTCGGTGAAGAAGCGGGGTGACGTGTCCATACGTCACTCCGCTTTTTTACAACCTGCGATCGCCCTTTCAGGCTTTATTTACGGGAGGTCTTCTTGACTAAGCCAGCCATACTCGCCCTTGCTGATGGCAGCATTTTTCGCGGCGAAGCCATTGGAGCCGACGGTCAAACCGTTGGTGAGGTGGTGTTCAACACCGCAATGACCGGCTATCAGGAAATCCTTACCGATCCTTCCTACGCCCAACAGATCGTTACCCTGACGTACCCGCACATCGGCAATACCGGCACTACGCCGGAAGACGCCGAGTCCGACCGCGTCTGGTCCGCTGGCCTGGTCATCCGTGACCTGCCACTGGTTGCGAGCAACTGGCGCAACACGATGTCACTGTCCGACTACCTGAAAGCCAACAATGTGGTGGCAATCGCCGGTATCGACACTCGCCGCCTGACACGCATCCTGCGTGAGAAAGGCGCACAGAACGGCTGCATCATGGCCGGTGACAACATTTCCGAAGAAGCCGCCATCGCCGCCGCTCAGGGTTTCCCTGGCCTCAAAGGCATGGACCTGGCAAAAGTCGTCAGCACCAAAGAGAAGTACGAGTGGCGCTCGACGGTCTGGGATCTGAAAACCGACAGCCACGCGACTCTGGAAGCCTCCGAGCTGCCATACCACGTGGTGGCCTACGACTACGGCGTCAAGCTGAACATCCTGCGCATGCTGGTCGAGCGCGGTTGCCGCGTGACCGTGGTGCCTGCACAGACGCCGGCCGCCGAAGCGCTGGCACTGAAACCTGACGGCGTGTTCCTGTCCAACGGCCCGGGCGACCCTGAGCCATGCGACTACGCGATCCAGGCAATCAAGGATGTGCTGGAAACCGAAATTCCGGTGTTCGGCATCTGCCTCGGTCACCAGCTGTTGGCTCTGGCCTCCGGCGCCAAGACTCTGAAAATGGGTCACGGCCACCACGGTGCCAACCACCCGGTCCAGGATCTGGACAGCGGTGTGGTGATGATCACCAGCCAGAACCACGGTTTTGCGGTAGACGAAGCGACCCTGCCAGGTAACGTTCGGGCGATCCACAAATCGCTGTTCGACGGCACCCTGCAAGGCATCGAGCGTACCGACAAGAGCGCCTTCAGCTTCCAGGGTCACCCTGAAGCCAGCCCTGGCCCGAACGACGTAGCGCCACTGTTTGATCGCTTCATCAACGAAATGGCCAAGCGACGCTAATCGCTCGCCCTGATGTAGCGAAGCCTGAGGGCGGTCCCGAAACCGGTGGCCCCCTCAAGGCTTCAGAGATTGAACAAGACGGCTTGCCGACTGACCTGCGGATTTGAGTGACAACCCATGCCAAAACGTACAGACATTAAAAGCATCCTGATTCTCGGCGCTGGCCCGATCGTGATCGGCCAGGCCTGCGAATTCGACTACTCCGGCGCCCAGGCCTGTAAAGCCCTGCGCGAAGAGGGTTACCGCGTCATCCTGGTGAACTCCAACCCGGCGACCATCATGACCGACCCGGACATGGCCGACGCCACGTACATCGAGCCGATCAAGTGGCAGACCGTTGCCAAGATCATCGAGAAAGAGCGTCCGGACGCGCTGCTGCCAACCATGGGTGGCCAGACCGCTCTGAACTGCGCCCTGGATCTGGAGCGCGAAGGCGTTCTGGAGAAGTTCGGCGTAGAGATGATCGGCGCCAACGCGGACACCATCGACAAGGCTGAAGACCGTTCGCGCTTCGACAAGGCGATGAAATCCATCGGTTTGGACTGCCCGCGTTCGGGTATCGCCCACAGCATGGAAGAAGCCAACGCCGTTCTCGAACGCCTGGGCTTCCCGTGCATCATCCGCCCGTCCTTCACCATGGGCGGCACCGGTGGCGGTATCGCATACAACCGTGAAGAGTTCGAAGAAATCTGCGCCCGCGGTCTGGACCTGTCGCCGACCAAAGAGCTGCTGATCGACGAATCGCTGATCGGCTGGAAAGAGTACGAGATGGAGGTTGTCCGCGATAAGAAGGACAACTGCATCATCGTCTGCTCCATCGAAAACTTTGACCCGATGGGCGTGCACACCGGTGACTCGATCACCGTTGCTCCGGCACAAACCCTGACGGACAAGGAATACCAGATCATGCGTAACGCCTCGTTGGCGGTACTGCGTGAGATCGGCGTGGAAACCGGCGGCTCCAACGTTCAGTTTGGCATCTGCCCGGACACTGGCCGTATGGTCGTGATCGAGATGAACCCGCGTGTATCCCGCTCTTCGGCACTGGCCTCGAAGGCCACTGGTTTCCCGATTGCGCGTATCGCTGCCAAGCTGGCGATCGGCTACACCCTGGACGAGCTGCAGAACGAAATCACCGGCGGCGCTACTCCTGCATCATTCGAACCGTCCATCGACTACGTCGTCACCAAGCTGCCACGCTTCGCCTTCGAGAAATTCCCGAAAGCCGACGCGCGCCTGACGACTCAAATGAAGTCGGTCGGTGAAGTCATGGCCATCGGCCGGACCTTCCAGGAATCCCTGCAGAAAGCCCTGCGCGGTCTGGAAGTGGGCGTTTGCGGCCTGGACGAGAAGCTCGACCTGAGCAACCCGGAAAGCATGAGTATCCTCAAGCGCGAACTGACCGTGCCGGGCGCCGAGCGTATCTGGTACGTCGCTGACGCGTTCCGCGCCGGCCTGTCGGTCGAAGATATTTTCGGCATGAACATGATCGACCCGTGGTTCCTGGTGCAGATCGAAGATCTGATCAAGGAAGAAGAGAAGGTCAAGACCCTGGGTCTGGCCAGCATCGACCACGACTTGATGTTCCGCCTCAAGCGCAAAGGCTTCTCCGACATGCGTCTGGCCAAGCTGCTGGGCGTGACCGAGAAGGCACTGCGTCGCCACCGTCACAAGCTGGAAATCTTCCCGGTCTACAAGCGCGTTGACACCTGCGCGGCCGAGTTCGCCACCGACACCGCTTACCTCTACTCGACGTATGAGGAAGAGTGCGAAGCCGCGCCGTCGGGCCGCGACAAGATCATGATCCTCGGCGGCGGTCCAAACCGTATCGGCCAGGGTATCGAGTTCGACTATTGCTGCGTACACGCGGCACTGGCCCTGCGCGAAGACGGTTACGAGACCATCATGGTCAACTGCAACCCGGAAACCGTTTCCACCGACTACGACACCTCCGATCGTCTGTACTTCGAACCAGTGACCCTGGAAGACGTACTGGAAATCGTCCGTGTCGAGAAGCCGAAAGGCGTGATCGTCCAGTACGGTGGCCAAACCCCACTGAAGCTGGCGCGTGCCCTGGAAGAAGCCGGCGTGCCAATCATCGGCACCAGCCCTGACGCCATCGACCGTGCCGAAGACCGTGAGCGCTTCCAGCAAATGGTTGAGCGTCTGAACCTGCGTCAGCCGCCTAACGCCACCGTGCGCAGCGAAGACGAAGCGATTCGTGCCGCCGCCAAGATCGGTTACCCGCTGGTGGTTCGCCCGTCCTATGTACTGGGCGGCCGCGCAATGGAAATCGTCTACGAAGAAGAAGAACTCAAGCGCTACCTGCGTGATGCGGTGAAAGTGTCCAACGACAGCCCGGTGCTGCTCGATCACTTCCTCAACTGCGCCATCGAAATGGACGTGGATGCGGTCTGCGACGGCACCGACGTGGTGATCGGCGCGATCATGCAGCACATCGAGCAGGCTGGTGTTCACTCCGGTGACTCCGCGTGCTCCCTGCCGCCGTACTCGCTGCCTGCTCACATCCAGGACGAGATGCGCGAACAGGTCAAGAAAATGGCCCTGGAGCTGGGCGTTGTCGGCTTGATGAACGTTCAGTTGGCGCTGCAAGGCGAAGACATCTACGTCATCGAAGTCAACCCGCGCGCTTCCCGTACCGTTCCGTTCGTGTCCAAGTGCATCGGTGTTTCCCTGGCAATGATCGCGGCTCGCGTCATGGCCGGTAAAACCCTGAAGGAAATCGGTTTCACCAAAGAAATCATTCCGAACTTCTACAGCGTGAAAGAGGCGGTGTTCCCATTCGCCAAATTCCCTGGCGTGGACCCGATCCTGGGCCCAGAGATGAAGTCCACCGGTGAAGTGATGGGCGTGGGCGACACCTTCGGCGAAGCCTTTGCCAAAGCCCAGATGGGTGCCAGCGAAGTGCTGCCGACTGGCGGCACCGCGTTCATCAGCGTGCGTGACGATGACAAGCCACTGGTTGCAGGCGTGGCCCGTGATCTGATCAACTTGGGCTTCGAAGTGGTCGCCACTGCCGGTACTGCCAAACTGATCGAAGCCGCAGGCCTGAAAGTGCGTCGTGTGAACAAAGTGACCGAGGGACGTCCGCACGTTGTCGACATGATCAAGAATGACGAAGTCACCCTGATCATCAACACCACCGAAGGTCGCCAGTCGATCGCCGATTCCTACTCCATTCGTCGTAATGCCTTGCAGCACAAGATCTACTGCACCACTACCATTGCTGCTGGCGAAGCTATCTGCGAAGCGCTGAAGTTCGGTCCCGAGAAGACCGTGCGCCGCTTGCAGGATCTACACGCAGGATTGAAGGCATGATCAAATACCCAATGACCGTCCAGGGCGCGAAAGCCCTGGAAGAAGAACACGCTCATCTGACCAAGGTCGTCCGTCCGAAGCTTAGCCAGGACATCGGTACGGCCCGCGAGTTGGGTGACTTGAAGGAAAACGCCGAATACCACGCTGCTCGCGAGCAGCAGGGTATGGTCGAGGCGCGGATTCGTGACATCGAAGGCCGGATTCAGAATCAGGTCATCATCGATGTCACGACCATTCCTCATACCGGCAAAGTGATTTTCGGCACCACCGTTGAAATCGCCAATGTCGAGACTGATGAAAGCGTCACTTACCACATCGTGGGTGAGGATGAGGCTGACTTCAAACTCGGCAAGATTTCGGTGGGTTCGCCACTGGCCCGCGCCTTGATTGCCAAGGAAGAGGGGGATGTGGTCGCCGTGAAAACGCCAGGTGGCGTTATCGAGTATGAGATTGTCGAAGTTCGCCACATCTGAAAGAAGGCGCCCGCTACGTGCGGGCGCCATGCTTTGGCAGCTGACCCAAATGTTGTGGGTTGGCGGCCTGTGGTTGTTGCACATCGGTCTGCTGCCGGTGCTGGGGCGAATAGGCCTGGCACCGCTGCTGATCGACGAAATTGCAGGCATGCTGAATACGCTGATGGTGGGATTTGCCACGGCGTGTGTGAGTTTTCAGGCTTTGGTGCTGGTTCAGGCCAAGGGCCTTGCCAGTCTATGGCGCGATATTCGTGGGCAACTGCTGATGATGGCGCTGTATGGGGGTGCGATGTATTTCGCGGTCCACGTCGGCTGGCCGCACGCGGCGCATTGGCAGCTGTTCAGCTATCTTGTTCTGGGATTTTCCGGGCTGGTGCTGGTGATGCAGCCGGTGCCGGGATGGAGTGTGAGGGTGCGCGAAGCACACCCTTGACCCTTGTCATCACTTGAAGCGATGGACGTTCGACAGCTGCTTGTTGACGCTGAAGTTCTTGCGGTAAATCAGTGCCATCTTGCCGATGACCTGAACCAGATCGGCTTTGCCGGCCTTGCAGAGTTCTGCAATGGCTGCCAGGCGCGATTCGCGATCGAGGATGTTGAGCTTGATTTTGATCAGCTCGTGATCCGCCAAAGCGCGTTCAAGTTCGGCTAACACACCTTCAGTCAAACCGTTGTCAGCCACAATCAAAACTGGTTTCAGATGGTGGCCAATGGATTTGTACTGTTTCTTCTGCTCTTGAGTGAGCGGCATAATCTGACCCTTTAGTCTGGATTCTGTAAAATGGCGGCCATTTTACCCGAGGGTTCGTGGATCCGCCCAATTAATCACGACCCTTATCATCGAGGTGCCCAATGGCGCGTTCCAAGACAAGCCTTGGTTGGCTGAAAAGACATGTCAATGATCCCTATGTGAAGCAGGCGCAGAAGGATGGTTACCGCTCGCGTGCGAGTTACAAGCTTCTGGAGGTCCAGGAGAAATACAAGCTGATCCGTCCGGGTATGAGCGTTGTCGACCTGGGTGCGGCGCCCGGCGGCTGGTCGCAGGTCACTAGTCGGCTGATTGGTGGTCAGGGGCGTCTGATCGCCTCGGACATCCTGGAAATGGACAGCATTCCGGACGTGACTTTCATCCAGGGTGACTTCACCCAGGACGAAGTGCTCGCTCAGATCCTTGAAGCCGTGGGTAATTCGCAGGTGGACCTTGTGATTTCCGATATGGCCCCCAATATGAGTGGTACGCCTGAGGTGGACATGCCAAAAGCCATGTTTCTATGTGAGCTGGCTCTTGATCTGGCGGCTCGGATACTCAAGCCGGGTGGTAATTTCGTGATCAAGGTGTTTCAGGGCGAAGGGTTTGATGCTTACGTGAAGGACGCTCGTCAGAAATTCGACAAGGTCCAGATGATCAAGCCGGACTCTTCCCGTGGCAGTTCCCGCGAGCAATACATGCTGGCTTGGGGCTACCGCGGCCGTAGTGAGTAAATCGAGGTTTTTTTGCGGGTCGATAGGATTTTCGTATTTCGCCCCGTGAGCATTAGCGAATATTGTGTAGAAAGTGTTTCACAAAGGGTTACAGACGGCGCCTGCCAGAGCCGTAGGTAATGTAGTAAGTTAGGCCGGTGAATATCATGCGAAGCACGCGCCATTAGCGGAGCTTGCTTCAGAGGGTAGTTAATTGAACGATATGGCAAAGAATCTGATCCTGTGGTTGATCATCGCGGCTGTCCTGGTGACGGTGATGAACAACTTCTCCAGCCCTAACGAGCCGCAGACCCTCAACTATTCCGACTTCATCCAGCAGGTCAAGGATGGCAAGGTCGAGCGCGTAGCGGTTGATGGCTACGTGATTACCGGCAAGCGCAACGATGGCGACAGCTTCAAGACCATTCGTCCGGCAATCCAGGACAATGGCCTGATCGGCGACCTCGTGGATAACCACGTGGTAGTTGAAGGCAAGCAGCCTGAGCAGCAAAGCATCTGGACTCAACTCCTGGTCGCAAGCTTCCCGATCCTCGTAATCATCGCTGTCTTCATGTTCTTCATGCGGCAGATGCAGGGCGGTGCCGGTGGCAAGGGCGGGCCGATGAGCTTCGGCAAGAGCAAGGCGCGCCTGCTCTCCGAAGATCAGGTGAAAACCACTTTGGCTGACGTTGCCGGTTGCGACGAGGCCAAGGAAGAAGTTGGCGAGCTGGTCGAGTTCCTCCGTGATCCGGGCAAGTTCCAGCGTTTGGGCGGTCGCATTCCTCGTGGCGTGCTGATGGTCGGTCCTCCTGGTACGGGTAAAACCTTGATCGCCAAGGCTATTGCCGGCGAAGCCAAAGTGCCGTTCTTCACTATTTCCGGTTCCGATTTCGTCGAAATGTTCGTCGGTGTCGGTGCCAGTCGTGTTCGCGACATGTTTGAGCAGGCGAAGAAGCACGCGCCATGCATCATCTTCATCGATGAAATCGACGCCGTCGGTCGCCACCGTGGTGCCGGCATGGGCGGCGGTCACGACGAGCGCGAACAGACTCTCAACCAGTTGCTGGTAGAGATGGATGGCTTCGAAATGAATGACGGCATCATCGTCATCGCAGCGACCAACCGTCCCGACGTGCTGGACCCTGCATTACTGCGTCCGGGCCGTTTCGACCGTCAGGTCGTGGTCGGCCTGCCGGATATCCGTGGTCGCGAGCAGATTCTCAAAGTCCACATGCGCAAAGTGCCAATGGGTGACGACGTCGCTCCGGCCGTGATCGCACGTGGTACTCCTGGTTTCTCCGGTGCCGACCTGGCCAACCTGGTGAACGAGGCGTCGTTGTTCGCAGCCCGTGCCGGCAAGCGCATCGTCGAGATGAAAGAGTTCGAACTGGCCAAAGACAAGATCATGATGGGTGCCGAGCGCAAATCCATGGTCATGTCCGAGAAAGAGAAGCAGAACACTGCTTATCACGAAGCTGGCCACGCTATCGTCGGTCGCGTCGTGCCTGAGCATGATCCGGTCTACAAAGTGTCGATCATCCCGCGCGGTCGTGCGCTTGGTGTGACCATGTTCCTGCCGGAAGAAGATCGCTATAGCCTGTCCAAGCGTGCGCTGATCAGTCAGATCTGCTCGCTGTATGGCGGTCGTATCGCTGAAGAAATGACCTTGGGCTTCGATGGCGTCACTACCGGTGCATCCAACGACATCATGCGTGCCAGCCAGATCGCACGGAACATGGTAACCAAGTGGGGCTTGTCGGAAAAACTCGGTCCGTTGATGTACGCCGAAGAAGAGGGCGAAGTGTTCCTCGGTCGTGGCGGCGGTGGTCAACATGCCAGCTTCTCCGGCGAGACAGCCAAGCTGATCGACTCCGAAGTACGCAGCATCATTGACCAGTGCTACGGCACGGCCAAACAAATCCTTACGGATAACCGTGACAAGCTTGATGCCATGGCGGATGCCTTGATGAAGTACGAGACGATCGATGCTGATCAGATCGATGACATCATGGCGGGTCGTGCGCCTCGCGAGCCTCGCGACTGGTCTGGCGGTAGTGATACTTCCGGCACGCCTCCGGCGGTGCAGGATGGGCGTCCGGAAACACCAATCGGTGGCCCGGCTGCTGACGTATAAGGTTTGAAATGACTTCTGTTCAGTCCTCAACCCGGTTGCTTTGCGGCAACCGGGTTCTTGATTTGGCCCAGACGCATGTCATGGGCATTCTCAATGTCACTCCCGACTCCTTTTCCGATGGCGGCCAATACAGCCAGCTGGATGCGGCGCTGCGCCACGCCGAGGCGATGGTGGCGGCTGGCGCGACGCTGATCGACGTTGGTGGCGAATCGACCCGGCCGGGTGCCAGGGCGGTTTCACCGCTTGAAGAGCTCGAGCGTGTAGCGCCTGTCGTTGAGCGTATCAGTCGTGAACTCGATGTGATTATCTCGGTCGATACATCCACGCCAGCGGTCATGCGTGAAACTGCAAGGCTGGGGGCGGGCTTGATCAATGATGTGCGTTCGTTACGCCGAGACGGAGCCCTGGATGCAGCAGCGGCCACCGGTTTGCCGGTGTGTCTGATGCATATGCTCGGTGAGCCGGGCGACATGCAGGACAATCCGCAGTACCAGGATGTGACGAAAGAGGTCGGCGAGTTTCTCGCCGAGCGCATGCTTCAGTGTGCGTCGGTGGGTATCACCGCTGAGCGGATCATTCTCGATCCGGGCTTCGGCTTCGCGAAAACCTTGCAGCACAACTTGAGCTTGTTTAAGCATATGGAGGCCTTGCATGCCTTGGGGCGACCCCTGTTGGTCGGGGTTTCGCGAAAGAGCATGATCGGGCAAGCCTTGAATCGGCCGGTGGGAGAGCGCCTGCATGGCGGTTTAGCGCTCGCGGCGCTGGCTTCAATCAAGGGGGCGCGTATATTGCGCGTCCATGATGTGGCTGAAACGGTCGACGTAGTGCGAATGATTGCCGCAGTAGAATCAGCCGAATAAGAATGATGGAGTACTTATGAGTAAAAAATATTTTGGCACCGACGGCATTCGTGGTCGGGTCGGTCAATACCCGATAACTCCTGATTTCATGCTCAAGCTTGGCTGGGCGGCAGGCATGGCATTTCGCAGCATGGGTGCCTGCAAGGTGCTCGTGGGCAAGGACACCCGGATATCCGGTTACATGTTCGAATCGGCGCTTGAGGCCGGGCTGACCTCGGCAGGTGCTGATGTGATGCTCCTGGGGCCGATGCCGACGCCGGCCATCGCCTATCTGACACGTACCTTTCATGCCGAAGCCGGCATCGTGATCAGCGCTTCGCACAATCCTCATGACGATAACGGCATCAAATTTTTCTCCGGGAAGGGCACCAAGCTTCCGGATGAAGTCGAGTTGATGATTGAAGAATTGCTCGACACCCCGATGACCGTGGTTGAGTCGAGCAAAATCGGCAAAGTATCGCGAATCAACGATGCCTCGGGTCGTTATATCGAATTCTGCAAGAGCAGCGTTCCGACCGGCACCAGTTTCGCTGGGCTGAAGATCGTGATCGACTGTGCCCACGGTGCGACCTATAAAGTGGCGCCTAGTGTGTTCCGTGAGCTGGGAGCCGATGTCGTTGTGCTTTCTGCTCATCCTGATGGCCTGAACATCAATGAGAATTGCGGTTCGACCCATATGGGGCCGCTGCAAGCTGCCGTATTGGCCGAGCAAGCCGATTTGGGTATTGCCTTTGACGGTGATGGTGACCGGGTCCAGATGGTCGATCACACCGGCACTGTCGTCGACGGTGACGAGTTGTTGTTTATCATTGCTCGCGATCTGCAAGAGCGCGGCAAGTTGCAGGGCGGTGTCGTCGGTACGCTGATGAGTAACCTGGGGCTGGAATTGGCCCTGGCGGATCTGGCGATTCCTTTTGTGCGCGCCAACGTTGGCGACCGTTACGTGATCTCCGAGTTGCTGGCGCGCGATTGGCTGGTGGGCGGGGAGAACTCGGGGCACATTGTGTGCTTCAGTCACACCACCACTGGTGATGCGATCATTGCTGCGCTGCAGGTGTTGATGGCCCTGAAGAGGCGCGTAGAAAGCCTGGCTCAGTCCCGTCAGGCGCTGCGCAAGTGTCCTCAGGTGCTGATCAATGTCCGGTTTGGCGGTGGTGCGAATCCGATCGAACATCCGACAGTCAAAGAGGCCAGTGATCGTGTGACCCAGGCGATGGCCGGTCGTGGGCGCGTACTGTTACGCAAGTCCGGGACAGAGCCGCTGGTGCGGGTCATGGTCGAGGGCGAGGACGAAACGCAGGTTCGCGGTTACGCCGAAGAGCTGGCAAAACTGGTAACTGAAGTTTCTGTCTGATTTCGGCTTGCCAGCCATGATTGTGTTGGGTAACATCTGCGCCCACTTTGACCGACGAGGTACAGCATGCGTCGCCCTATGGTAGCTGGTAACTGGAAGATGCACGGTACCCGCGCCAGCGTCGCTGAGCTGATCAATGGCCTTAGTCATCTGGCCTTGCCTAGCGGTGTTGATGTCGCGGTATTCCCGCCTTGCTTGCATATCAATCAAGTGATTGATGGCTTGAAAGGCAAGTCGATTTCGGTCGGCGCGCAGAATTCTGCAGTGGAATCCATGCAAGGTGCATTGACCGGTGAAATTGCGCCGAGTCAGTTGGTGGATGCAGGTTGTTCCCTGGTGCTTGTCGGGCACTCCGAGCGCCGCCAGATAATGGGCGAGCAGGATGGAATGCTGATTCGCAAGTTCGCAGCGGCGCAGGCATGTGGCTTGAATCCGGTGTTGTGCGTAGGGGAGACCCTCGAAGAGCGCGAAGCTGGGAAAACTCTTGAGGTTGTCGGGCGTCAGCTTGGCAGTATCATTGAGGAGCTGGGTGTTGGTGTCTTTGCAAAGGCAGTAATCGCTTACGAGCCGGTCTGGGCTATTGGCACCGGGCTGACTGCTTCGCCGCAACAAGCGCAGGATGTGCACGCAGCCATTCGCGCTCAGTTGGCGGCAGAGAATTCTGAGGTCGCGCAAGGTGTGCGGCTTCTATACGGCGGCAGCGTGAAGGCGGCCAATGCGGTCGAACTGTTCGGCATGCCGGATATCGATGGGGGGCTCATTGGTGGAGCTTCCCTGAATGCAGATGAGTTCGGTGCGATTTGTCGCGCCGCGGGAAACTGAAAAAATGCTGGAAACAGTCGTAGTCGTTTTTCATCTGCTGGGTGCATTGGGCGTAGTTGCTCTGGTTTTGCTGCAGCAGGGTAAAGGTGCGGATGCTGGCGCGTCTTTCGGAGCAGGTGCTTCAAATACTGTGTTCGGAAGCCAAGGTTCCTCTACCTTTCTTAGTAAGTTTACTGCTATACTTGCCGCCGGTTTCTTCATAACCAGCTTGGGGTTAGGTTACTTTGCTAAAGAGAAGGCTCATCAGCTGACTCAAGTAGGCTTGCCAAATCCAGCAGTGTTGGAAGTTCCAAAGCAACAACCGGCTTCTGATGATGTCCCGGTGCTTCAAGAGCAAAAGTCGGCTACTCCAGCGACTGACGTGCCTCCAGCTCAAGAGCAGAAGTAAGAAGGTTTCAAACGTAGTATTGCCGAGGTGGTGGAATTGGTAGACACGCAACCTTGAGGTGGTTGTGCCCATAGGGTGTAGGGGTTCGAGTCCCCTTCTCGGTACCAATTATCAGGAGAGCCCGCTGTTGCGGGCTTTCTTGTAGGTGGAAGGTTACATTGACCCTGTCAGGGATCGGTCGTATACTTCCGCCCCAGCTTTGTCGCGGGGTGGAGCAGTCTGGTAGCTCGTCGGGCTCATAACCCGAAGGTCGTCGGTTCAAATCCGGCCCCCGCAACCAGTTTAAGGAGCCCCTTTTCAGGGGCTTTTTGTTAGCTGGACACTTTCAACGCCGCTGTTCAACGGCGTTTCAAGGATGGGCGTTTCGCCCATTTTTTTATTTTGCACAGCATGCACATACATGCACGAGGGGGTTCAGGTGTCGAGCAAGCTAGAAGAGTTGCAGGCCTTGCTGGCCCCGGTGGTCGTGGCCCTAGGCTATGAATGCTGGGGTATTGAGTTTTCGGCTCAAGGTCGCCACTCAATGTTGCGCGTTTATATTGATAAAGAGGGCGGCGTGCTGGTGGACGATTGTGCCATCGTCAGCCGTCAGATCAGCGGTGTACTGGATGTTGAAGATCCGATCGCCGTTGAATACACCCTTGAAGTTTCCTCGCCTGGCATGGAACGCCCACTGTTCACTATTGAGCAGTTTGCAAAATTTGCCGGTGAACAAGTGAAGATCAAGCTGCGCTCGCCTTTTGAAGGTCGGCGCAACTTTCAGGGCCTTCTGCGCGGTGTAGAAGAACAGGACGTCGTGGTGCAGGTTGAAGACCATGAGTTCCTGTTGCCGATCGATATGATCGACAAGGCCAACATTATTCCCAGTTTTGACTGAGACGCGGATCCCGCGGATCCAATGGCTTGCGAAAGGCGAGGCGTACGATGAGCAAAGAAGTACTGCTGGTTGTTGAGTCGGTATCCAATGAAAAGGGCGTACCGGCAAACGTAATTTTTGAAGCGCTGGAGCTGGCTCTGGCCACTGCTACCAAAAAGCGTTTCGAGGACGAAGTCGATCTGCGTGTGGAAATCAATCGCCACACCGGTGCTTACGAGACATTCCGTCGCTGGACGGTCGTCGAAGAAGCAGACCTGGACGATCCGGCCATCGAAACCTGGCCGAGCAAGGTTGCAGAAACGCATCCTGGTGCCAAGGTCGGCGATGTTGTCGAAGAAAAGATCGAATCCATCGAGTTCGGCCGTATTGCTGCACAGACCGCCAAGCAGGTCATCGTGCAGAAAGTTCGCGAAGCCGAGCGTGCTCAAGTCGTTGACGCCTATCGCGAGCGCCTGGGAGAAATCATTTCCGGCACCGTGAAGAAAGTCACCCGCGACAACGTGATCGTTGACCTGGGCAACAACGCTGAAGCGTTGCTGGCCCGTGAAGACATCATTTCTCGCGAAACCTTCCGGGTTGGCGTGCGTCTGCGTGCGCTGCTCAAGGAAATCCGCACCGAGAACCGCGGCCCTCAGCTGATCCTGTCGCGTACCGCGCCGGAAATGCTGATCGAGTTGTTCCGCATCGAAGTGCCGGAAATCGCTGAAGGCCTGATCGAAGTAATGGCTGCGTCCCGCGACCCGGGTTCGCGCGCCAAGATCGCGGTCCGCTCCAAGGACAAACGCATTGATCCGCAAGGCGCTTGCATCGGTATGCGCGGTTCGCGCGTCCAGGCAGTGTCCGGCGAATTGGGCGGTGAGCGTGTGGACATCGTCCTGTGGGACGATAACCCGGCGCAGTTCGTGATCAATGCAATGTCGCCGGCTGAAGTGGCGGCAATTATCGTTGACGAAGATGCCCATGCAATGGACATCGCCGTTGGCGCAGACAATCTTGCTCAGGCCATCGGTCGCGGTGGTCAGAACGTGCGTCTGGCTAGCCAGTTGACTGGCTGGACCCTGAACGTGATGACCGAATCGGACATCCAGGCTAAGCAGCAAGCAGAAACCGGCGACATCCTGCGCAACTTCATCGACGAGCTGGAAGTCGACGAAGACCTGGCGCAGGTGCTGGTAGATGAAGGCTTCACCAGCCTGGAAGAGATTGCCTACGTACCGTTGGAAGAAATGCTCAACATCGATGGCTTTGACGAAGACACCGTCAACGAGCTTCGCGCTCGGGCCAAGGATCGTTTGTTGACTAAAGCCATCGCTACTGAGGAAAAGCTGGCAGACGCCCATCCGGCCGAAGACCTGCTCTCGCTTGAGGGTATGGACAAGGATTTGGCGATGGAACTGGCGGTGCGCGGCGTAATTACCCGCGAAGACCTGGCCGAGCAGTCTATTGACGACCTGCTCGACATCGACGGCATTGACGATGATCGTGCCGGCAAGTTGATCATGGCCGCCCGAGCCCATTGGTTCGAGTAATTAGGCGCGGCCTGAGGAGAGAAGTGCATGACGCAAGTCACGGTGAAACAACTGGCCGATGAGGTCAAAACACCGGTAGAGCGCCTGTTGCAGCAGATGCGTGAGGCAGGTCTGCCGCACACCGCCGCCGATGAAGGTGTGAGCGATAGTGAGAAGCAGTCTTTGCTGACTCACTTGAAGAGCAGCCACAAGGCGAAAGTGGAAGAACCGCGCAAGATTACATTGCAGCGCAAAACCACCAGCACCCTGCGTGTTGCTGGTAGCAAGAGCATCAGCGTTGAAGTACGCAAGAAGAAAGTCTTCGTACAGCGCAGCCCGGAAGAAATCGAAGCCGAGCGCAAACGCGAACTGGAAGAACGCCGCGCAGTAGAAAATGCTGCACGTCAAAAGGCTGAAGAAGAAGCCAAGCGTCGCGCCGAAGAAGAAGCGCGTCGCCAGCCTGCTGCTGCGCAAACCGCTACTAACGACGCCGTTGCAGCGCCTGCTGCAGTTGCCGAGCCAGTGCGTGAAAGCGCGCCGGTTGCTGCAGCTGCACCAGCACCTGCCGCCGACACTCGCAAACGCGACGAACAGCGTCGTCCGGACAAACCACGTGCCGACGATAGCAATCGTCGTGGCAGTGGCGATGGCGAGCGCAAAAACGCTCCGCATCGTGCTTCGGTCAAGGAAAAAGCGCCTGCTCCACGTGTTGCGCCACGTACTACCGACGAAGAAAGCGATGGCTTCCGTCGTGGTGGTCGCGGCAAGGCCAAGCTGAAGAAACGCAACGCCCACGGTTTCCAGAGCCCAACCGGCCCTGTTGTGCGCGAAGTGAAGATCGGCGAGACCATCACTGTTGGCGATCTCGCCCAGCAGATGTCGGTCAAGGCTGCTGAAATCATCAAGTTCATGTTCAAACTGGGTACTCCAGCGACCATCAACCAGGTACTGGATCAGGAAACTGCCCAACTGGTTGCCGAAGAGCTGGGCCACAAAGTGACCCTGGTCAGCGACACCGCCCTGGAAGATTCCCTGGCCGAGTCCCTGAAGTTTGAAGGTGAAGCGTTCTCCCGTGCACCAGTTGTGACCGTAATGGGCCACGTTGACCACGGTAAGACCTCGCTGCTCGACTATATCCGTCGTGCCAAGGTAGCTGCTGGCGAAGCCGGCGGTATCACCCAGCACATCGGCGCGTACCACGTTGAAACCGAACGCGGCATGGTCACCTTCCTCGACACCCCGGGTCACGCCGCGTTTACCGCAATGCGTGCTCGTGGTGCCAAGGCTACCGACATCGTGATCCTGGTGGTTGCAGCGGACGACGGCGTAATGCCGCAGACCGTTGAAGCCGTTCAGCACGCCAAGGCTGCTGGTGTTCCGTTGGTGGTTGCAGTGAACAAAATCGACAAGCCGGGCGCCGATCTCGATCGCATCCGTAGCGAACTGTCGGTTCACGGCGTGACCTCGGAAGAGTGGGGCGGCGACACCCCGTTCGTATCGGTTTCGGCGAAAGTCGGTACTGGCGTGGACGAGTTGCTCGAAGCTGTTCTGCTGCAAGCTGAAGTTCTTGAACTGAAAGCGACCCCTTCGGCTCCTGGCCGTGGCGTCGTGGTTGAATCGCGTCTCGACAAAGGTCGTGGCCCGGTTGCAACCGTTCTGGTTCAAGACGGTACCCTGCGCCAAGGCGACATGGTGCTGGTCGGTTCGAACTATGGCCGCGTTCGCGCCATGCTCGACGAGAACGGCAAGCCAATCAAGGAAGCCGGTCCTTCCATCCCTGTCGAGATTCTCGGCCTGGACGGTACCCCGGACGCTGGCGACGAGATGAGCGTTGTTGCCGACGAGAAGAAAGCCCGTGAAGTGGCTCTGTTCCGTCAAGGCAAGTTCCGCGAAGTCAAACTGGCCCGTGCTCACGCCGGCAAGCTTGAAAACATCTTCGAGAACATGGGCCAGGAAGAGAAGAAGACGCTCAACATCGTCCTCAAATCCGACGTCCGTGGTTCGCTGGAAGCGTTGAACGGTGCCTTGAATGGCCTGGGTAACGACGAAGTGCAAGTGCGTGTGGTCGGTGGCGGTGTCGGTGGTATCACCGAATCCGATGCTAACCTGGCACTGGCCTCCAACGCTGTACTGTTCGGCTTCAACGTGCGTGCCGATGCTGGCGCTCGCAAGATCGTCGAGCAGGAAGGTCTGGATATGCGTTACTACAACGTGATCTACGACATCATCGAAGACGTCAAGAAAGCCCTCACCGGTATGCTGGGCAGCGATGTTCGCGAGAACATCCTGGGTACCGCTGAAGTGCGTGACGTGTTCCGTTCGCCGAAGTTTGGCGCGATCGCCGGTTGCATGGTTATCGAAGGTGTTGTTCACCGTAACCGTCCAATCCGTGTACTGCGTGAAGACATCGTTATCTTCGAAGGCGAGCTGGAATCCCTGCGCCGCTTCAAGGATGACGCTTCCGAAGTACGTGCCGGCATGGAATGCGGTATCGGCGTGAAGAGCTACAACGACGTCAAAGTCGGTGACAAGATCGAAGTCTTCGAGAAGGTTCAGGTTGCTCGCAGCCTCTGACTCGCGCACTTCAAGGGCCACGATGAGCCGCCGCATGCAGATGCGCGGCGCAACGTCCGGACTCTAAACGCAACGCCCGGTCTGGCTTTTGTCAGGCCGGGCGTTTGCCGCTTTCAGACCCCTCGGGTTTCACCGTGGGGCAGTAACAGGTAACAAGACATGGCAAAAGAATACAGCCGTACCCAACGTATCGGCGATCAGATGCAGCGTGAGCTGGCACAGCTGATCCGTCGTGAAGTCAAAGACCCGCGCGTCGGCCTGGTCACCATTACCGCTGTTGAAGTCAGCCGTGACGTCGGTCACGCCAAGATCTTCATCACCGTGATGGGCCAGGACAGCGCCGAAGACATCGCGCAAAGCATCAAGGTGCTCAACTCCGCCGCCGGTTTCCTGCGTATGCAGTTGGCTCGCGAGATGAAGTTGCGCAGCGTTCCGCAGTTGCACTTCCATTACGACGAGAGCGTCGTGCGTGGCGCGCACCTGTCGGCCCTGATCGAGCGTGCGGTGGCTGAAGACAATCAGCACCCGGTAGCGGCAGAACCCGAAGACGCCAAGGAGTAATCGGTGGCTCAGGTCAAACGTATCCGTCGTAACGTCAGCGGCATCATCCTGCTCGACAAGCCGTTGGGGTTCACCTCCAACGCGGCGTTGCAGAAGGTCCGCTGGTTGCTCAATGCCGAGAAGGCCGGGCACACCGGCAGTCTTGATCCGCTGGCCACCGGCGTGCTGCCGTTGTGCTTCGGTGAGGCCACCAAGTTCTCGCAATACCTGCTCGATTCCGACAAGGGTTATGAAACCCTGGCGCAACTGGGCAAGACCACCACCACGGCCGATGCCGAAGGTGAAGTTTTGCTGGAGCGCCCGGTGACCGTTGGTCGCGCCGATATCGAAGCTGTGCTGCCGAAATTTCGTGGGCAAATCAGTCAGATACCGCCGATGTACTCGGCGCTCAAGCGTGATGGCCAGCCGCTGTACAAGCTGGCCCGTGCAGGCGAAGTAGTGGAGCGCGAACCGCGTTCTGTTACTATTGCGCGCTTGGAATTACTGGCCTTTGAGGGTGATACTGCGCGGCTTGCGGTGGATTGCAGCAAAGGCACCTATATCCGCACCCTGGTGGAGGATATCGGTGAGCAACTCGGTTGTGGCGCCTACGTGGCTGAATTGCGACGTACCCAGGCCGGGCCTTTCACGCTTGCACAGACCGTCACTCTGGAAGAGCTTGAAGCGGTACATGCCGAAGGCGGCAATGAAGCGGTCGACCGCTTCCTGATGCCATCGGACAGCGGCCTGCTGGACTGGCCACTGTTGCATTTCTCGGAGCACAGCGCGTTCTACTGGCTTAACGGCCAACCGGTACGCGCCCCGGATGCACCGAAGTTCGGCATGGTACGGGTACAGGATCACAACGGTCGCTTCATCGGTATCGGTGAAGTGAGCGAAGACGGGCGCATCGCGCCGCGTCGACTGATTCGGTCAGAATGACCGGACGAGTGTGGCTGTTAACAGGCACGGTCACTACTCATTTATAGATACAGGGATTTGTCCCTGGCCTGTTGAAGCTGTTTCTTTGAAACAGTTTCCTGATAAAAGGATTGCCTCATGGCTCTCGACGTTCAAGAAAAAGCTCAAATCGTAGCTGACTACCAGCAAGCTGTTGGTGACACTGGTTCGCCAGAAGTGCAAGTTGCACTGCTGACCCACAACATCAACAAACTGCAAGGTCACTTCAAGGCCAACGGTAAAGATCACCACTCCCGTCGTGGTCTGATCCGCATGGTAAACCAGCGCCGTAAGCTGCTGGACTACCTGAAAGGCAAGGATCTGGGTCGTTATCAGGCTCTGATCGGTCGCCTGGGTCTGCGTCGCTAATAAGCGATTGCGCTAGAGGTTGGTTGTCTGTCGTGCGTCAGTGGGTTTCCCGCTGGCGCATGGCAGGCTCCCAGCCTCAAGTTTTATCTGGATATACGTTTTACCCTGGACAGGCGTTGGGCCGATTCCCGACATTGCCCAAGAATTTCGCAAGAAGACAAGTTCCCCAAGAGCCACAAAAGAAGGTAGGACACCGTGAACCCGGTAATCAAAAAATTCCAGTTCGGTCAGTCGACCGTTACCCTCGAGACTGGCCGTATCGCCCGTCAGGCCTCCGGCGCAGTATTGGTCACCGTTGACGACGACGTCAGCGTATTGGTGACTGTTGTCGGTGCCAAACAAGCCGATCCAGGCAAAGGCTTCTTCCCTCTGTCCGTTCACTACCAGGAAAAGACTTACGCTGCCGGTAAGATCCCTGGCGGTTTCTTCAAGCGTGAAGGCCGTCCTTCCGAGAAAGAAACCCTGACTTCCCGACTGATCGACCGTCCGATCCGTCCGCTGTTCCCAGAAGGTTTCATGAACGAAGTGCAGGTTGTCTGCACCGTCGTTTCCACCAGCAAGAAGACCGATCCGGACATCGCTGCGATGATCGGTACCTCGGCTGCCCTGGCCATCTCCGGCATTCCTTTCGATGGCCCGATCGGCGCTGCCCGCGTTGCGTTCCATGAAAGCACCGGCTACCTGCTGAACCCGACTTACGAACAACTGAAAGCTTCGAGCCTGGACATGGTCGTTGCCGGTACTTCGGAAGCCGTATTGATGGTTGAATCGGAAGCCAAAGAGCTGACCGAAGACCAGATGCTGGGCGCTGTACTGTTTGCTCACGACGAGTTCCAGGTGGTGATCAACGCCGTCAAAGAACTGGCCGCTGAAGCTGCCAAACCAACCTGGACCTGGGCTCCACAGCCAGAAGCCACCGCTCTGTTGGGTGCTATCCGCGCCGAGTTCGGCGAAGCGATCTCCCAGGCTTACACCATCACCGTCAAAGCCGACCGTTATGCACGTCTGGGCGAGCTGAAAGACCAGGTTGTTGCCAACCTGTCCGGTGAAGAAGGTCAGCCGACTTCCGCTGAAGTCAAAGCGGCTTTCGGTGAAATCGAATACCGCACCGTTCGCGAAAACATCGTTAACGGCAAGCCACGTATCGACGGTCGCGACACCAAGACCGTACGTCCGCTGAACATCGAAGTCGGCGTTCTGCCAAAGACCCACGGTTCGGCACTGTTCACCCGTGGCGAAACCCAGGCCCTGGTAGTCGCGACTCTGGGTACTGCCCGTGACGCACAGTTGCTGGACACCCTGGAAGGCGAGAAAAAAGACCCGTTCATGCTGCACTACAACTTCCCTCCGTTCTCGGTAGGTGAGTGTGGTCGCATGGGTGGCGCTGGTCGTCGCGAAATCGGTCACGGCCGTCTGGCCCGTCGTTCGGTTCAGGCCATGCTGCCTGCTGCCGACGTGTTCCCGTACACCATTCGTGTGGTATCGGAAATCACCGAGTCCAACGGTTCGAGCTCCATGGCTTCGGTCTGCGGTGCTTCCCTGGCTCTGATGGATGCCGGCGTTCCGATGAAGGCACCGGTTGCCGGTATCGCCATGGGTCTGGTTAAAGAAGGCGAGAAGTTCGCCGTCCTGACCGACATCCTGGGCGACGAAGATCACCTCGGCGACATGGACTTCAAAGTAGCGGGTACCGCCAAAGGTGTTACCGCGCTGCAGATGGACATCAAGATCAAGGGCATCACCGAAGAAATCATGGAAATCGCTCTGGGCCAAGCCCTGGAAGCGCGCCTGAATATCCTCGGTCAGATGAACCAGATCATTGGCCAGTCGCGTACCGAGCTGTCGGAAAACGCTCCGACCATGATCGCGATGAAAATCGACACCGACAAAATCCGTGATGTCATCGGTAAAGGCGGCGCGACCATTCGTGCGATCTGTGAAGAAACCAAGGCTTCGATCGACATCGAAGACGACGGTTCGATCAAGATCTTCGGCGAAACCAAGGAAGCGGCTGAAGCGGCACGTCAGCGCGTTCTGGGCATCACCGCAGAAGCCGAGATCGGCAAGATCTACGTCGGTAAGGTTGAGCGCATCGTCGACTTCGGCGCATTCGTCAACATCCTGCCGGGCAAGGACGGTCTGGTTCACATCTCCATGCTGAGCGATGCTCGCGTTGAAAAAGTGACCGATATCCTGAAAGAAGGCCAGGAAGTGGAAGTACTGGTACTGGACGTGGACAACCGCGGCCGTATCAAGCTGTCCATCAAAGACGTAGCAGCAGCCAAGGCTTCGGGCGTTTAATCACCCCCTTCGCCTGACCGCTTCAACGTTATAAAAAATGCCCCGCCGTGAAAACGGCGGGGCATTTTTTTGTGTGCAGGAAAGCATCTGAACATGAACTCCCTCGCCACAAGTTGCCGGACCCCGAAGCCAGTGCTAGGTTTAGCCCACAGCCCGTGTAGCTCAGCCGGTAGAGCAGCGCACTCGTAACGCGAAGGTCGCAGGTTCGATTCCTGTCTCGGGCACCATTCTCTTCTTCACTTCACCTTTCTGCTCAGGTCCTCGACGGTACGTTTGAGCTGATCCATTGCGCGATCCTGATCGCTGATCTCCCGTTTGAGATTGGAGATTTCGCTGTTACTCGAGCTTGAGCTGGAGCCGCTGTTGCGCTTTAGCTCTTCCATTTGCTTGCCAAGGTTGTTCAGGTCGCGTTCCTGTTCATTGACCGTGCGCTTGAGATCGTCAATCTCCTTGCTGCTGGAGTTTGAACTGGAACCGCTGTTGCGTTTGAGTTCGTCGATCTGACGGGCCTGCTCGCTGATGGTGCGCTTCTGGCTTTCCAGTTCGGTGGCATTGGCCTTCACGGTTTTTTGCAAGCTTTCCAGATCATCGATGCTGACGCTGGTTCTGACGAGTGTGTCCTTACCGAATGAATTGTGGAGGGCCGAGATTTTGTCGGAGTACAGCGAAGGGTCAGAGGTGACTTCGACAGCCGCTTGAGCGGCACTGGCCAATGTCAGGCTGCCGAGCAGCAGGGTAGCGGTGGCAAGCTGGGCAGACAAAAGCTTCGAAAAACTGCGCATCACTGGAGTTCCTTGTGAAGTGCCGATATGGCACATCGCTATGACTTTGGATTTCGACTTATGTTCCCAAGGCCTCCTGCACCTTATGCTCGTGGTTTTTTGTGGGATAGATGTAAAGACCCGTGTGAATCCTCGACAAAACGTCCTATATTCGTTGTCTGCATGAGCATCGCCCAGCAGTTTTCAGATGATCCCGAATGGTTCTGAAGGCCAGACAAACCGGGCTTCAAACGGTTTTTTGCGTCAGAGAGATCCTTGATGATCCAGATCCATCTTCCATTCCCCAGATCAGCGAGAACGCCATGACCGTTAAAGAATTGACCCAAGAAGCCAGACACGAAGAAGCGCTTAAAAAGTACGTGCTGGACGCGCCCCAGTTGCTGGAAGAGATCAAGGACTTGCCCACCGACGATCAGAAAGACCAGATCCAGTGGGCGTTCGAGGATGAGGCGGAAGCTCAGGGCTTGCAGCCGTGGGAGCTGACGCTCAAGTACACGAGCACGCCGGAGGAGTTCGAGGCCAAGCGTCTGGAACTGCACAAGGAGGCGGCCGAGGTATTGGGCGTCGAGTGGGAAGAGTACTGCGAGATGAATAATCTGGTGGTCTGACCTGTGGGAGCGGGCTTGCTCGCGAAGGGAGCGTGTCAGGCGACATTTACGTCGACTGACATGCTCCCTTCGCGAGCAAGCCCGCTCCCACATTTGAATCGGGCGTTTTCTCGATCAGAGGCTTAAGCGCATCGACAGGTCCACAGCCTTCACATCCTTGGTCATCGCACCAATCGAAATATAATCCACCCCGGTTTCGGCGATTGGCAGCAACGTGTTTTCGTTGATACCGCCGCTGGCCTCCAGTTTTGCCTTGCCGGCGTTCAGGCGCACAGCTTCGCGCATGTCATCCAGGCTCAGTTCATCGAGCATGATGATGTCGGCACTCGCCGCCAGTGCTTCCTTCAGCTCCGCCAGGCTTTCCACTTCGATCTCCACCGGTTTGCCCGGGGCGATCTTGTGCGCGGCCGCGATAGCCTCAGGGATGCCACCGCAGGCGGCGATATGGTTTTCCTTGATCAGGAAGGCGTCATACAGGCCGATGCGGTGATTGTGGCAACCGCCGCAGGTCACGGCGTATTTCTGGGCCAGGCGCAGCCCCGGCAGGGTTTTGCGGGTGTCGAGCAACTTCACCTGAGTCTCGGCGACGAAATCGGCCAGGTACTGCGCGCGAGTGGCCACGCCGGACAGCATTTGCAGAAAATTCAGTGCACTGCGTTCACCCGTCAGCAGCGAGCGCGCCGGGCCTTCGAGATGGAATAGCACCTGATTGGGTTTTACCCGTTCGCCGTCGCGCACCTGCCAATGAACGGCAACCCGCGGGTCCAATTGCCGGAAAACCGCGTCGACCCACGCGGTGCCAGCAATGACAGCCTCATCGCGGGTGATGATGGTGGCTTTGGCCAGGCGTTCGGCCGGGATCAGTTGCGCGGTGATGTCGCCGCTGCCGATGTCCTCGAGCAACGCACGGCGCACGTTGGCTTCGATTTCGGCGGTCAAATCGGCGAGACGTAGATTCGGCATAACGGGCTCCACAAACAAAGTGGCCCGATTATAGGGCCATGGTGCGAGGCAACCCAAGGCATCAACGGCCATTCAATTGTTCGCAAACCTGCATTTGGTCGATTCGCGCCAGCAATCGGTGTTAAGCAAGGAGCTCTCTCATAGCGTCTATTTCTTGGGGACGCGCAGAGTCTGCTGGCACAAGGGGGGTCTTTTGCAGATAATTCGCCTTGCATTTGACGTCATAGCTTTGACGTAGCTCTGGATTCCTGATGATTGAATGACAACGGGTGGTGACTGTCCCCGTTGAGCGTGGCTGTATGGCCTGCGTACTCAATCTTTCTTACCGAACCGAACCAAAGAATCACCGTTTCAGGAGGCTTGGATGCACAACGACGGGAATGTAGTGCCTTTGCACAAGGCCGCTACCGACCAGGCGACTCACTCGCCGCTCGCCCGCTTGCCCGTGATTCTGCTTCAGGTTCGCGACAAGGCCGCTCAACAGCTCAAGCAAGGTTTGCAGGAGCTGTTCGATAACGCCGACGACACCCTGTTCGAAATGGCCGATCGGGCCCGAAACAACGTCGAGCAAAACATCTTCTTCGAAGCCATGCGCGATTTGCGCCTCAAGCGCAAAAGCATCGAGCGCGGTTTTCTCGAGCAATTCTTCGAGGCCTTCGTCAGCCTTGCGCAGTACGACATTTCCCAAGCTGCCTTGCCCCGGGCACTGGCTTTCGATGCCTTGGCGTCGATGCCCAATGACGACATGGAGCGCAACGTGGCGGTGGAGGCCATGGTCGGCAAAGTGCTGAATCGCGATGGTTTCGCCCTCGACCAGCTCACCGCCCGACTCAGCACACTGTTGAGCAAGACGCTGGTCGAACAGCACAACCCCTTGGGGCCGACGCTGCTCTGCGAGTATTTCTTGCAGGCCGGGCGCAACCTGGGCATGGAGATCAAGGTCAAGCTGATCATCCTCAAGCTGTTCGAACGTTATGTGCTCAGCAATGCTGATCAGCTCTACGCCGAAGCCAATCAACTGCTGATCGCCACCGGCGTGCTGCCGGACCTCAAGCCCGCCCCGACGCGGCGTGCCACCGATCGGGCGGCTGCCAGTGTTCGTGCTGACCCCGCCGAGACAGGCGTGCGGACTGGCAATACGCAGATTGACGAAGGCGTGCAGGAAGTCTTCGTCGCATTGCAGGAATTGCTGTTCCACGTGCGTGGCAGTGTTGCGCCGACCCTGGAAGTCAGTGCCCAGACTCAGCCTATTTCTACCCGCGACCTGCTGCGTCTGCTCTCGCACTTGCAGCAATACGTGCCGGCGCTGGCGGCTCAGGACGACTTCGATCTGCGTAACCAACTCGAACAACTGCTGACCCGGGTCAGCGTCAAAAGCGGCAAGTCGCGCGTAGTGGGGGTGGCCGACGAAGACGTGATCAACCTGATCGCCATGCTCTTCGAATGTATCCTCGATGACCGCAACCTGCCGGACTCTCTCAAGGCGCTGATCGGCCGTTTGCAGATTCCGATGCTGAAGGTCGCGGTGCTCGACAAGAGCTTTTTCAGCCGCAGCAGCCATCCCGCCCGGCGTTTACTCAACGAAATCGCTGCTGCGGCCATGGGCTGGGGCGAGTGCGATGACCATGAGCGCGACAGCCTGTACCTGCGCATTGAGCAAGTGGTGCAGCGCTTGTTGAACGACTTTGTCGATGACCCGGCGATCTTTTCCGAATTACTGGCGGATTTTCTCGCCTTCACCGGTGACGAACGCCGTCGCAGCGAATTACTCGAGCAGCGCACCCGTGACGCCGAAGAAGGCCGAGCCAGGACCGAACTGGCGCGTCAGCGCGTCGAGCAGGCGCTGAACCAGGCGTTGGTGGGCAAGGTGCTGCCGCACAGCGTGGTGGCGTTTGTCCAGGAGGCCTGGAGCAAAGTGCTGTTGCTGACCTGCCTCAAGCAGGGTGATCAGTCCGGCGAATGGCATGCCGATGTGCAGACCATGGCGCAATTGATCTGGAGTGTGCAACGCCATGACGAACCCGACGCGAGCCTGCGCTTGTTGTCGCTGGTGCCGGGGTTGCTCAAGTCGTTGCGCGATGGCTTGAACCGCTCGGCATTCGACCCGTTCGCCACCGGCGAGTTTTTCAGCGAGCTGGAAGTTTTGCACCTTCAGTTGTTCGAACGCCCAGACCAGAAAAGCACGGCTGTTGACGCACCGATGATGGTCGAAGTGCAGCAGGAAATCGTGCTTCGCACCGCTGACGAAGGCCCGGTCGAAATGGCATCGATGCGTTTGCCGGAGGGCGATGTCGCTCTGCTTCAGGTCGATCAGCTGCGCCTGGGTTGCTGGGTCGAGTTTCAGGAGGACGAGGAAAACACCCTGCGCTGCAAGCTGGCGGCGATCATTGAAGCCACCGGCAAGTACATCTTCGTCAACCGTACCGGCATGAAAGTGCTGGAGCACACTCGTACCGGTCTGGCCCTGAAGTTTCGGCGTGGCGCGGTGCGAACGCTGGACGACACCTTGCTGTTCGACCGGGCGCTGGAGTCGGTGCTGGGCAACCTGCGGCGTCTCAATCGCGGCAAGTGATCGCGCGCCGAGGGTCTATCGCGGCATACTGGGCACCAACACAGTCGTCGTTGAAGGAACCTGTATGCAGTTGGACCCCGCGAGCGGTTGGTGTCAGGGCGTGCGCATATGCCCCTCGCCCAACTTCAATGCACGCCCCGAGGGCGAAATTTCCCTGCTGGTGATCCACAACATCAGTCTGCCGCCCGCGCAGTTTCTGACTGGCAAGGTGCAGGAATTTTTCCAGAATCGTCTGGATGTCACGGAACATCCCTACTTTGCAGGAATTGTCGACCTACGGGTGTCTGCACACTTTCTGATTGAACGTGACGGCACCGTCACTCAGTTTGTCTCTTGTCTTGAGCGCGCCTGGCATGCCGGAGTCTCGTGTTTCGAAGGACGGGACACCTGTAACGATTTTTCCGTGGGCATCGAGCTCGAAGGCACGGATGATCTGCCGTTCACCGACGCCCAATATCAAGTGTTGACCGCCCTGACGCGACAGCTGCAAAGCGCTTTTACGGGTATCACCGCACAACGCATCTGCGGGCATAGCGACATTGCACCCGGGCGCAAGACTGATCCGGGACCGGCATTTGACTGGGCACGCTATCGCGTAGCTCTGGCGAAAGCTGCTCTGGAAAAAAAGGAGTAACAATGAGTTTTCTGGTGCTGCTGTTGGCGGTGTGGATCGAGAAGTTCTCGGCCTTGCGCCATCGGGTTCAACGTGATGGCGGTTGGGTGCGCGAGCTGAACAAGCTTGAAGCCAACCCACGCATGACAAACCGTCCGTGGCTGATACTGGTGGTGCTGGTGTTGTTGCCGGTGGCGCTGTTGGGTTTGCTGTTGGTGGTGCTGGAGCCGGTTGCCTACGGTTTGCTGGCGTTACCGGTGCACCTGCTGGTGGTGATTTACAGTCTGGGCCGAGGTGATCTGCTGGCCGGCCTCGGGCCGTTCCGCGATGCCTGGCGCCGGGAAGACCTGCAAGCCGCCGTGCATGTGGCCAAACGCGATTTGAACATATGCGCTGACAGCGGCGAGCAACTGCTGGAGCGAGTTGAAGGGCATCTGCTGTGGCAGGCCTATCAGAGTTTTTTCGCGGTGATCTTCTGGTACTTCCTGCTGGGTCCGGTTGCTGCGTTGAGCTATCGACTGCTGGCGCTGGCCGAGGAGCACGGGCAGAACCCGGCCGTGGTCGAGCGAGCGGCACAGCTGCGTCACGCGTTCGATTGGGTACCGGTGCGACTGCTGGCGGCGAGTTTTGCGCTGGTCGGCAACTTTGTCGCGGTCGGCCGGGTGATGCTGCACGAACTGCTGAACTGGAACATCAGCGCCGCCCAACTGATCGAGAAGGTCGGCTTGGTGGCCGGTGAAATTCCGGCGCCGGTGGTCGGGCCGGACGGCATCAACAGCCTCGACCGGATCTGGGAACTGCTGCTGCGCGCGGCAGTGCTTTGGTATGCCGGGTTTGCGTTGTGGACTGTTTTGTCCTGATCCACAACACATGTGGCGAGGGAGCTTGCTCCCGTTGGGTCGCGAAGCGGCCCCCGGTGCCCGTCCAGACAGACTAAGTTGTCCGGAATTACGACTGCTTCGCAGCCGAGCGGGAGCAAGCTCCCTCGCCACAGGGGGCTCATCCGCTCCAATCAACGGCACCCCGCCGTTAACCTTAAGTTACAAAACCCTCCGTCGATTTAGGCTATACAGAGATAGCGCCAATAGTGGCTATCTGCTGTCTCTGCGCGCCCGCCATAAAAATAAGAATTCAAAGGGAGACTTCACAGTGAAGAGCTTGCTCTATCCCGCCGTCGCGCTGATGAACCGCCTGAGCTTCGGCATGAAGTTCAGCCTGATCAGCGTGCTATTTCTCGTGCCGATGCTGGTGACCAACTTCTATCTGGTGCGCGATTCCTATCGCGAATTCCAGGGCACACGGGTCGAGCTGCAGAGCCTCGACCTGCTGGGCAGCGGCCTGAGCCTGCGCCGGGATCTGGAAACCCTGAACAACCTGGTGCAGATCAACGTCACACTTGGTCAGTCCGGCAAGGCCGGTCATGTCGAATCGACTATCAGTGCTCTGGAACAAAGCGTTCTGACCCGCTTGCAAGGGTTGGCGGCGATGACCATTGACCCGGAGCAAATCAGCTTTTTCGATGGCAAGCGCGATGAAATGATCGCCGCGTTCAAGGCCCAGCAAACGGAAACCTCCCTGCAAAGCAAAAGTGCGCTGATCGGCAAGTTGCTCGGCAATGCGCAGATTTTCAGCCAGATCATTGCCAGTCAGGCTGGTCTGAGCCGCGATAGCCAAAGCGACATGCGTCAGCTGAGCGAGCTCATTACCAATGTCACGCCAGCCGTCACCCAAACGCTCGGCGAAGGTCGGGCGATGGGTTCTTACTCGTTGGGGCAGGGCTTTCTCAATTCGGCGTCGAGCACCCATTTCGATGAGTTGCTGGCGCAGATCGAAAAGCTTCAGGCCCAATACAGTCTGAAATTGCAGGATGCTCTGGGCTCCAGTAAAGCGGCGCACGAAACCCTGGCCGCTCAAGCTGAAAGCAGCAAGGCCTCTCTGAAAAAGGCCAGCGAACTGTTCGAAGAACAGGTGGTGATGGCTGACACCCTCGATGCACCGTGGCAGGGCTTTTACGATCAGGTTACGGATTTGATCGACCAGACCTACCAACTCAATGAAGCCACCCTGAAGTTTCTCGGTACCCAGTTACAGCAGCGGTTGGAGCAGCACCGCACCCACATGATCCTGCAGGCAGTGGCGCTCGCGGTGGTGTTTGTGTTGATTTTTTACCTCTATGGCGGTTTCTACGCCTCGACCCGCACCACCCTCAAGCGTCTTGGCGCGGTGATGGACAAGGTGGCGGCCGGCGACATGACCGTGACCTTCAGCGCCAACAGCCGCGATGAACTGGGCGAGTTGGGCGAGGTATTCACCGGCACCGTGAAGAAGATCCATGACCTGATCGAGCGCGTGGGCCAGACCGTCAGTGAGGTCGAGCGCCAGGCCGGCCAGGTTGAAAACGTGTCCGCCCAGAGCAATCAGGCAGTGGCGGGGCAGCGTACGCAGATCGAACAGGTCGCCACCGCGATGAACCAGATGTCAGCCACGTCTCTGGAAGTGGCGCGCAGTGCCGCGGCGGCCGTCAGTAGCGCCCACAGCGTCAACGACGAAACCATCAGCGGGCGCGGGCTGGTGGAGTCCCAGCAGGGCAGTATCGCTGCACTGGCCAGTGAGATCGATCAGTCGGTACGGGTGATAAACCAACTGGCCAGCGACAGTCAGTCCATCAGTAGTGTGCTGGAAGTGATCAAGAGCATCGCCGAACAGACCAACTTGCTGGCGCTTAACGCGGCCATCGAAGCTGCGCGTGCGGGGGAGCAGGGTCGTGGTTTTGCAGTGGTGGCGGACGAGGTTCGGACCCTGGCCAAACGCACCCAGCAATCGACCGAAGAAATCGAGCAGATGATCGCCAAGCTGCACAGCGGTGTCGGTGCGGCGGTCAAGGCGATGGGCACCAGCCATCAGATGGCCAATGGCACGGTCGGGCAGTCGGAAAAGGTCCAGCAGGCGCTGGAAAACATCCTCGGCGCCGTCGGCATGATCGTCGACCAGAACCAGCAGATCGCTGCCGCCGTAGAGCAGCAAACCGCTGTGGCTCACGACATCGACCAGAACATCGTCGAGATCAACCGCGCCGGTGAGCGTACCGCCGATGGTGCGCACCAGACTGAAAATGCCAGCCGAGCGTTGTCGGCTCAGGTGGTTGAACTCAAACAGTTGATCAGCGCGTTCCGGGTTTAAAAAGCATCGCGAAACAAATGTGGGAGCGGGCCTTTGTGGCGAGGGGGCTTGTCGGAACGCCGCATCACCCCGTTCGGCTGCGAAGCTGTCGTAAACCAGACAACTTGATCTGTCTGGACGGACGCCGGGGGCCGCTTCGCGACCCAACGGGGGCAAGCCCCCTCGCCACAAAAGCCCGCTCCCACAGGTATTGCATGAATCAGCGGGTCACCAGTTAAACACCTCACACGCATTGGCCGTGCTGGCGGCAGCCAGTTGTTCGGGGCTGATCGCCATGAGAGCGGCCAGTGCCTCGCAGATCGCCGGCAAATGAGCCGGGCTGTTGCGTTGACCGGGGAACATGGCGGGGGCCATGTCTGGTGAGTCGGTTTCCAGTACCGCCGATTCAACGGGCAAACCGGCGAGTACGCGGTGCATGCGCAGGGCCTGCGGCCAGGTTGCGGCGCCGCCGAGGCCGAGTTTGAAACCGAGCTTGATGTATTCGCGGGCCTCTTCCTGGCTACCGGCGAAGGCATGAATAATCCCCGCGCGTTTCAAGCGAAACCGTTTGAGCGTGGCTATCACCGCCGCATGGCTGCGTCGCACATGAATCAGCGCCGGCAGATTGAAGTCCGCCGCCAGTTGCAGTTGGGCGTCGAACAACGCTTGCTGGCGTTCACGATCCAGGGTTTCGATGAAGTAATCCAGACCGATCTCGCCCACCGCGCATAGCTGTCGATGGCCCGCCAGACGCGTCAGCCAGTCACCGAGTTCGGTCAAATCCTCAGGGCGATGGTCATCCAGATACACCGGGTGCAAACCGAACGCCGCGTGCAGGTCGGGATCGCTTTGCACCAGGTCCCAGACCCGCTGCCAATTGGCCTGATAAACCCCCAGCACCACCATCCGCCGCACGCCGAGGGCGCGGCTCTCGGCCAGCAGCGCCTGACGATCCACGTCGAAATCCGGGAAATCCAGATGAGTGTGGGTGTCGATCAGTTCCACGGCTCAGTCCTGATGAATACGCTGCTTGAAGGTCCGCGCAATGGCCTGCACGCCGGGTTGGTAATCGGCCTGTTCAATGGCCGCCAGCGCCAGTTGCAGTGCCTTGTCGGCGATCAGCTGATGCTGCTGGGACATGGCGTTGACCGGCAGCGGCAGGAAGTCCAGCAACTGCGTATCACCGAACGTGCCCAGGCGTAGCGGGCGGGACTTCAGCGGGAAGTCGTGCAAGGCATCGAATACGCCCTGAAGCAGCACGTAGGAGGTGGTCACCAGCGCATCCGGCAAATGGCCCAGGCGCTGAAGCAATTCTTCCATCAATTGTTTACCGCACTCACGACTGAACGACTCGCCGTGTTCGATCAGCGCCTCGCCTTTGAAACCGTTCAGCGCTTCCTTGAAACCTGCCGCCCGTTCCTGGCTGATACTCAATTCGGGACGGGCACCGATCAGCGCGATCTGCTTGGGCAACGGGTTCAGCAGGCTGCGGGTAAGTTGCAGACTGGCTTCGCGGTCGTCGCTGATTACCGAGCAAAAGTGCTCAGGCTCCATCACCCGGTCGATGGCGATGATCGGAATGCCTTTGGCCTGCAACTGACGATAACTGTCATCGCCGGCCGGCAGGCAACTGGCGACAATCAGCGCATCGCAGCGCCGGGCGCGGAACAGTTGCAGCAATTGCCGTTCGCTGTCCGGCGCATCGTCGGAACAGGCGATCAGCAGCTGATAGCCGCGAGCCCGGGCGCCTTGTTCCAGCAGTTTGGCGATTCGTGCGTAACTGGGGTTTTCCAGGTCCGGCAGAATGAACCCCAGGGTGCGGGTGTGCCGACTGCGCAACCCGGCGGCCTGAGGATTGGGTGTGAAGCCATGTTGTTCGACCACCGCGCGCACGCGCTCGACGGTAGCGCTGCTGATACGTTGCTGTTCAGCCTTGCCATTGATGACATAACTGGCGGTGGTCACGGAGACGCCGGCCAACTGTGCAATATCACTGAGTTTCAACCCGGGTTTTCCTTTTTTGTTCGAGCTCGCCCGACATTTTCGCCAATCCTACCCGATTCGGGCAGGCGACCATTGTCGCAGCACATCCGACAATTGGACTTCAAGGATGAGACATTATCGAGTAACGTGCCTAATATTCTAGATTAAACGTTTCAGCAGGCGTATTTTCTACGTTAAAGGTCGCTTTGGTCGGTTCTGCCGCGAAACCGCCAAAACTGCCCCTGAAAAGGCGCTCCCAAAGGCTTAAGCTGAATCAATCAAAACAATACCTGGCGTCACACGGCGCCAAAAAGGAGAAAGCATGCTCGAGCTCACCATAGAGCAGATATCCATGGGCCAGTCGGCTGTGGATAAAGCCACCGCCCTGCAATTACTCGCTGACCGACTCGTGACCGATGGCCTGGTGGCGGATGGTTACCTTGCGGGCTTGCAGGCCCGGGAAGTCCAGGGCTCGACCTTTCTCGGCCAAGGTATTGCCATCCCCCACGGCACCCCGGAAACCCGTGATCAGGTGTTCGCCACTGGCGTGCGACTGATGCAGTTTCCTGACGGCGTGGACTGGGGCGATGGCCAGATCGTTTATCTGGCGATTGGTATCGCCGCCAAATCCGATGAACACCTGCGCCTGCTGCAACTGCTGACCCGCGCCCTCGGTGAAACCGATCTGGGCCAGGCCCTGCGCCGCGCCAGTTCCGCCGAAGCCTTGCTGAAACTGCTGCAAGGTGCGCCACAGGAGTTGGCGCTGGACGCACAGATGATCGGCCTCAGTGTTTCTGCCGATGACTTTGAAGAATTGGTCTGGCGCGGCGCCCGTTTGCTGCGTCAGGCCGATTGCGTGAGCAACGGTTTTGCCGGCGTCTTGCAGCAGGTCGACGCGCTGCCGCTGGGTGATGGCTTGTGGTGGCTGCACAGCGAACAAACAGTGAAGCGTCCGGGCCTGGCCTTCGTCACCCCGGACAAACCCATGCGCTACCTCGGTCAGCCGTTGAGCGGGCTGTTCTGTCTGGCTAGCCTGGGTGAAGCCCATCAGGCGCTGCTTGAACGCCTTTGCGCGTTGCTGATCGAAGGCCGTGGTCATGAATTGGGCCGTGCCACCAGCAGCCGTGCGGTGCTGGAAGTCCTCGGCGGTGAAGTGCCGGCGGATTGGCCGAGCGCACGCATTGCCCTGGCCAACGCCCACGGTTTGCATGCGCGCCCGGCGAAGATCCTCGCGCAACTGGCGAAAAGTTTTGAAGGCGAAATCCGCGTGCGCATCGTCGATGGCCACGACAGCGCGGTGTCGGTGAAGAGTTTGAGCAAACTGCTCAGCCTCGGCGCCCGTCGCGGTCAGGTGCTGGAATTCATCGCCGAACCGACCATCGCCGCCGATGCCTTGCCAGCCTTGCTGGCGGCCATCGAAGAAGGCCTCGGTGAAGAAGTCGAGCCGCTGCCGGCAGTGAGCCAACAGCGCGAAGTGATCGCCGATGTCGCCGAAGTGCTGCTCGCACCGGCTTCCGGCAGCCTGATTCAGGCGATTGCCGCCGCGCCGGGGATCGCCATCGGCCCGGCGCATATTCAAGTGCTGCAAATCATCGATTACCCGCTACGCGGTGAGTCCGCCGCCATCGAGCGCGAACGTCTCAAGCAAGCGTTGGCGGATGTGCGTCGCGACATCGAAGGCCTGATCGAGCGCAGCAAGGCCAAAGCGATTCGCGAGATTTTCATCACCCATCAGGAAATGCTCGACGACCCGGAACTGACCGACGAAGTCGACACCCGCCTCAAGCAGGGCGAAAGCGCCGAAGCGGCGTGGATGACAGTGATTGAAGCCGCCGCCAAACAGCAGGAATCATTGCAGGACGCCTTGCTCGCCGAACGTGCCGCCGACTTGCGCGACATTGGCCGTCGGGTGTTGGCGCAATTGAGTGGCGTCGAAACGCCAGCCGAGCCAGAGCAGCCATACATTCTGGTGATGGACGAAGTCGGCCCGTCCGACGTGGCACGTCTCGATCCGACGCGCGTCGCCGGCATCCTCACCGCTCGCGGTGGCGCCACGGCCCACAGCGCCATCGTCGCGCGTGCCCTCGGTATTCCAGCGCTGGTGGGCGCCGGTGCCGCCGTGTTGTTGCTGAAGCCGGGCACGCCTCTGTTGATCGATGGTCAACGCGGGCGCCTGCACGTGGACGCCGATGCCGCGACCTTGCAGCGCGCCACCGAAGAACGCGACACCCGTGAACTGCGCTTGAAAGCCGCCGCTGAACAACGCCATCAACCGGCGCTGACCACTGACGGCCACGCCGTGGAAGTGTTCGCCAATATCGGTGAAAGCGCCGGCGTCACCAGTGCGGTGGAGCAGGGCGCCGAAGGCATTGGCCTGCTGCGCACCGAACTGATTTTCATGGCCCACTCCCAAGCGCCGGACGAGGCGACTCAGGAAGTCGAATACCGTCGTGTGCTCGATGGCCTGGCCGGTCGACCGCTGGTGGTGCGCACCCTTGACGTCGGTGGTGACAAACCGCTGCCGTACTGGCCGATCGCGAAAGAAGAAAACCCGTTCCTTGGGGTGCGTGGCATTCGCCTGACCCTGCAACGTCCGCAAGTCATGGAAGCGCAGTTGCGCGCCTTGCTGCGTGCAGCTGACAACCGTCCATTGCGAATCATGTTCCCGATGGTCGGCAGCGTCGATGAGTGGCGTCAGGCCCGGGACATGACCGAACGTCTGCGCCTGGAAATCCCGGTTGCAGACCTGCAACTGGGGATCATGATCGAAGTGCCGTCGGCTGCTTTGCTGGCGCCGGTGCTGGCCAAGGAAGTGGATTTCTTCAGCGTCGGCACCAACGACCTGACGCAATACACCCTGGCCATCGACCGTGGTCATCCGACCTTGTCGGCCCAGGCCGACGGCTTGCATCCGGCGGTGCTGCAACTGATCGACATCACCGTGCGTGCGGCTCATGCTCATGGCAAGTGGGTCGGCGTGTGCGGTGAACTGGCGGCCGATCCGCTGGCGGTGCCAGTGCTGGTGGGCCTGGGTGTGGATGAGTTGAGCGTGTCGGGCCGCAGCATTGCCGAGGTCAAGGCGCGCATTCGTGAACTCAGCCTGACCCAGACTCAAACCCTTGCCCAACAGGCCCTGGCTGTGGGCAGCGCGAACGAAGTTCGTGCATTAGTGGAGGCCCTGTAATGGCCAAGATCTTAACCCTGACCCTTAACCCGGCGCTGGACCTCACCGTCCAATTGCCGCTACTTACCCCCGGTCAGGTCAATCGCAGCGACGAAATGCACACCCACGCCGCCGGCAAAGGCGTGAACGTGGCGCAGGTGCTGGCCGACCTCGGGCATCAGTTGACCGTCAGCGGTTTTCTCGGGGAAGACAACCTTCAGGCGTTCGAAACCCTGTTTGCCAAACGCGGTTTTACCGACGCGTTTGTCCGTGTCCCCGGCGAGACCCGCAGCAACATCAAACTGGCGGAAAGCGATGGGCGCATCACCGACATCAATGGCCCGGGGCCGAGGGTCAGTGAAGCGGCGCAGCAGGCTTTGCTCGATCGTCTCGACCAGATTGCTCCCGGGCATGACGCGGTCGTCGTGGCCGGCAGTTTGCCCCGTGGCGTGAATCCTCAGTGGTTGCGGGAGTTGATTCAGCGCTTGAAAAAACGCGGTTTGAAAGTGGCGCTCGACACCAGTGGTGAAGCCTTGCGCGCAGGTCTGGCGGCCGGCCCGTGGTTGATCAAGCCCAATACTGAAGAGCTGGCTGAGGCGCTGGATTGCGAGGTGGTTTCCGTGGGCGCCCAAGCCGAGGCGGCGAGCCGTTTGCATGCACATGGCATCGAGCATGTGGTGATTTCCGACGGGGCTGACGGGGTGAACTGGTTCAGTGTCGGCTCGGCCATGCACGCCACGCCGCCCAAGGTCAGTGTCGTCAGCACGGTGGGCGCAGGCGATTCGTTACTGGCCGGCATGCTCCACGGTTTGCTCAGCGCCGACACGCCTGAACAGACCTTGCGTACCGCCACGGCGATTGCCGCGATGGCGGTCACTCAGATCGGTTTCGGTATTGGCGACGCCACGCAGTTGGCGCGACTCGAACAGGGTGTGCGCCTGCGCCCCCTGACAGAACAATAAGAGGGTTTGCAATGAAGTTAGCCATTGTTACGGCCTGCCCGAACGGCATGGTCACCAGTGTGCTGTGCGCTCGTCTGCTCGATGCAGCGGCCCAGCGTCAGGGCTGGAGCACCAGTGTCGAAGTCGTTGATGCGGCCCATCCGGAACGCCAACTGTCGGCCGCGACTATCGAAGCCGCCGAGTGGGTGTTGCTGGTCACCAGCGCGCCTGTGGATATGTCTCGGTTCGTCGGTAAACGCGTATTCCAGAGCACCCCGGCCCAGGCCCTGCAAGATGTCGAAGCGGTGCTGCGTCGCGGGGTGGAGGAGGCCGAGGTTTACGTCGCGCCCGAAGCCGCCGCCGAGCCGGCTGCCGTGGTTAAACATGCGCCACGCCTGGTGGCTGTCACCGCGTGCCCGACCGGAGTCGCCCATACCTTCATGGCCGCCGAAGCCTTGCAGCAAGCGGCCAAGCGTCTGGGCTACGACCTGCAAGTGGAAACCCAGGGCTCGGTCGGCGCGCGCAATCCACTCAGCGCAGCGGCGATTGCCGATGCCGACGTGGTACTGCTGGCCGCCGACATCGACGTCGCCACCGAGCGTTTCGCCGGCAAGAAAATCTACCGTTGCGGCACCGGCATTGCGCTGAAACAGGCCGAAGCGACGCTGAACAAAGCCCTGGCCGAAGGCAAGCAGGAAAGCGCTTCGACCGGCGCCAAAGGCCCGGCCAAGCAAGAGAAGACCGGCATCTACAAACACCTGCTGACCGGTGTGTCGTACATGTTGCCGATGGTGGTGGCGGGCGGTCTGATGATCGCCTTGTCCTTCGTGTTCGGCATCACCGCGTTCAAGGAGGAAGGCACGCTCGCGGCGGCGCTGATGCAGATCGGCGGCGAGACCGCGTTCAAACTGATGGTGCCGCTGCTGGCGGGCTACATCGCCTACTCGATCGCTGACCGCCCGGGCCTGGCGCCGGGGATGATCGGTGGTTTGCTGGCGAGCACCCTGGGCGCCGGTTTCATCGGCGGGATCATTGCCGGTTTTATCGCCGGCTATGCGGCCCAGGCGATCAATCGCTATGCGCGTTTGCCGCAGAGCCTTGAGGCGCTGAAACCGATCCTGATCATCCCGTTGCTGGCGAGCCTCTTCACCGGTCTGGTGATGATTTACGTGGTCGGCAAACCGGTGGCCGGGATGCTCGCCGGGCTCACGCACTTCCTCGACAGCATGGGTACCACCAACGCGATCCTGCTCGGTGTGCTGCTGGGCGGCATGATGTGCGTCGACCTCGGCGGGCCGATCAACAAAGCGGCTTACGCGTTTTCGGTGGGGCTGCTGGCGTCACAAAGTTATGCACCGATGGCCGCGACCATGGCCGCCGGCATGGTGCCGCCGATTGGCCTGGGCATCGCCACGTTCATTGCCCGACGCAAGTTCGCCCAGACTGAGCGCGAGGCCGGTAAAGCGGCGCTGGTGCTGGGGTTGTGCTTTATCTCCGAAGGGGCGATTCCGTTTGCGGCTAAAGACCCGCTACGGGTGATTCCGGCGAGCATCGCTGGCGGTGCGCTGACCGGCGCGATGTCGATGTACTTCGGCTGCAAACTCATGGCGCCGCACGGTGGGTTGTTCGTGATGCTGATCCCGAATGCGATCAACCACGCGCTGTTGTATCTGCTGGCGATCGTGGCCGGGAGTTTGCTGACGGCGGTGACGTACTCGGTGCTCAAACGGCCGGAGACGGTGGAGCTGGCGCTGGAGCCGGCCAAGGCCTGACACACCACAAAACCTGTGGGAGCGGGCTTGCCCGCGATGACGGCTTAACATTCAACCCATTCGGTGACTGTTGCACCGCTATCGCGGGCAAGCCCGCTCCCACAGGGATCGCGTTTTCACACGGGCGTCATTTGCACGTGCTTTAGTTTTCCTTTTTCAGGGAGAACACCATGAGCGAATTCGACCTCGGCCGCCGTCGTGTCATGCAAGCCGTTGGTGCCGGGCTCTTGCTGCCCGGCCTGGCGCCGGCGGTGATTGCTTCGGTCAAGGATCGGCCGCAACTCACCGACGGCGTGCAGTCCGGCGACTTGCTGGGCGATCGGGCGATGATCTGGAGCCGTAGCGACCGTGCGGCGCGGATGGTGGTGGAATGGGACACCCGCAGCCTGTTCAGTAACCCTCGTCGGTTCGTCTCGCCATTGGCCGATGCCCGCACCGACTTCACCGCCCGGGTCGAGCTCACTGGCCTGCCCGCCGATCAGGCGATTTTCTACCGCGTGACGTTCGAAGACGCCCAGAGCGGTGTCGCCAGTGAACCCTGGTTTGGCCATCTGCGCAGTGTGCCAACTGCCCGGCGCAATATTCGGTTTGTCTGGAGTGGCGATACGGTCGGCCAGGGTTTCGGCATTAACCCGGACATTGGCGGCATGCGCATCTATGAAGCCATGCGTCTGCGCCTGCCGGACTTTTTTATCCACAGCGGCGACACCATCTACGCTGACGGTCCCGTACCTGCGCAGCTCACAACAGAGAGCGGTCGGGTGTGGCGTAACCTCACCAGCGAAGCCAAGAGCAAAGTCGCCGAAACCCTCGACGACTATCGCGGCAATTACCGCTACAACCTGATGGACGAAAACATCCGCCGCTTCAATGCCGAGGTCCCACAGATCTGGCAGTGGGACGACCACGAAGTGGTGAACAACTGGTCGCCGGGCAAGCAACTGGATGAGCGCTACAAGAGCAAAGATATCCACAGCCTGGTGGGCCGTGCGCGCCAGGCCTGGCTGGAATATGCGCCGATGCGCTTGCAGAGCGCCGATGACGGCGGGCGGATTTATCGCAAGCTGAGTTATGGGCCGATGCTTGATGTATTCGTGCTCGACATGCGCAGTTATCGCGAAGCCAATGACAACAACCTCGGTGCCGCCAAACCGTTTCTCGGTCGAGAACAATTGGATTGGCTCAAACGTGAATTGAAAGGCTCCCAGGCCCAATGGAAAGTCATCGCCGCCGACATGCCCATCGGCCTCGGCGTACCCGACGGTGAAGTCAGTCCCGGTGTGGCGCGTTGGGAAGCGGTGGCCAATGGTGACCCTGGCCCGGCTCAGGGCCGCGAAGTGGAAATCGCTGAATTGCTCGGTTTTCTGCGGGCGCAGCAGGTGCGTAATTTCGTATTCCTCACGGCGGATGTGCATTACTGCGCGGCGCACCATTACCACCCGGACCGCGCGGCGTTCCAGGACTTCGAACCGTTCTGGGAATTTGTTGCGGGGCCGCTGAATGCGGGGAGCTACGGGCCTAATGCGCTGGATAAAACCTTCGGTCCCGAAGTGGTGTTCGAGAAAGCACCACCGGCGCAGAACACCTCGCCGTTTGCCGGGTTTCAGTTTTTTGGCGAGGTGAATATCGATGGGCAGACGGGGGAGATGAGCGTGGTGTTGCGGGATCTGGATGGGGTGGGGGTGTTTGAGCGCAAGTTGCAGCCGGTGTGAGGCTGGCAACTATTGTTTGAGTGGACACCGGACGAATGTGGGAGCAGGCTTTTGTGGCGAGGGAGCTTGCTCCCGCTGGGCTGCGCAGCAGCCCCAAAACTTGCCACCGCATTCTCATCTGACAGACCGCATAAGCTGATTTGGGAGCGCTTCGCACTCCAGCGGGAGCAAGCTCCCTCGCCACAAAAGCCCGCTCCCACAGGGATCAATGGTGTCAGTAGACATCGCGGCGGTAGCGGCCTTGTTCGATCAGGCGGTCGACTGCTTCAATGCCGAGCAATTCGTTGAGCACGTGATCCACCCCTGAAGCCATCCCCTGCAAACTGCCGCAGATGTAAATCACGGCGCCATCGGCCAGCCATTTTTTCAACTCATCGGCCGACTCGCGCAGGCGATCTTGTACATAGATCTTCTCGGCCTGATCTCGGGAGAACGCCAGGTCCAGTCGTTCCAGATCTCCGGCAGTCAACCATTCCTCAAGCTCTGCGCGGCACAGGTAGTCATGCTCGCGATTACGCTCGCCGAACAGCAGCCAGTGACGCTGCTGCCCGTCGGCAATCCGTGCCTTGAGCAAACTGCGCAACCCGGCCAGCCCGGTGCCGTTGCCCAGCAGGATCATCGGCACCGGTTCGTTCGGTAGATGGAAACCACTGTTGCGGCGTACTCGCAAGCTGATGCTGCTACCCACGGGAGCGTGTTCGGTCAACCAGCCGGAACCGACGCCCAGGCTGCCGTCGGCGTGCAATTCCTGACGCACGATCAACTCCAGCACGCCGTCGGCGGCGATCGAGGCGATGGAGTATTCGCGCATGGCCAGCGGCACCAGGGCATCCGCCAGTGCTTGCGCGTGCAGGCCGACCAGATGGGCGCGGTTCTCGGGCAGTTGGCGGCTGGCGAGAGCTTGTTCCAGCGTTTGCGACAGGCCATCGAATTCAACCGTGGCTCGACCGTCAATCCCCAGGCCGTCGAGGAAATGCTCGATGGCCCACGGACAATTGCGCGGCAGTACTTCCACCAGATCCCCGGCCAGCCAGCTGCTGGTGGTGGGGGCGCTGAGGCCGAGCAAGTACACGGGCGAGCCGCTGCTGTCCGGGTTCATCAATTCGCGGCGGGTCAGGGTCCAGTTGTCGTAGCTTGGCGCTTGCCAAGTGTCGACCGGCGTCTGGCCGGTCAATAGGCCGAGTTGCTGTTGCCAGTGACGCAAGGCGTAAGGGTCGCCGCTGTCGACTTCCACCGGGGCGAACAAGGTCTTGCCGCCGTGCTCGCCCAACCAAGTGTGCAAGCGGCGGGCGAAGCCGCAAAAGTGTTGATACTGGCGGTCACCGAGGCCGAGCACGGCATAGTTCAGGCTGTCGAAGCTCAGTGCACGGCCCAGCACTTTGCGTTCGAATCCTCGGGCGCTGTCCGGCGCTTCACCGTCGCCGAAGGTGCTGACCACAAACAGCGCGTTGCTGGAATCCTGCAGGTCCTGTTCGCTGACATTGGCCAACGGTTGAACCTTCACCGGCAACCCGGCGGCCTGCAATTGCCCAGCGGTTTGCCAGGCGAGCTGTTCGGCGAATCCGCTCTGGCTGGCGAAGCCGATCAGCCATGCCGGCGCATCACTGCCCGGTTGCGCGAGGCCTTTGCGGGCATCCTTGATCTGACGTTTCTTGCGTCGACGGTCCAGGTACAGCAACCAGCCAGTGATGAAAAACAGTGGCATGGCCAGCGCGGCGATCGTCACCATAATCCGCCCGATAATCCCGAAGTAACTGCCAACGTGCAGCGCGTAGATACTGGTCAGCAGTTGCGCCTTGAGGCTCTTGTCGCTGTAGCGGTCATGACGGCTGACGATGCCGGTCGCCGGATCGAGGGTGAGCTGGTTCCGTGCCATGTCGTGGGGTGAGTTCTTCAGCAGGTAGAACACCGTTGCCGGTTGTCCGGCCACGGGCGGCATACGCACGTTGTAGGACGAAAGCCCAGGGCCGGCGGCGCTGTAGATGCTGCTCCATATCGCCGCGTAATCGGCAGTGGGGGCCGGGCCGCTTGGCGCAGGACCACGACCACTGCGGACCCGCTCGTTCTGCGGCGAATCGGAAAGCAGCCGCGTCAGGCCCTTGTTGTACCACTCGTACGACCAGGTCAGCCCGGTCAGTGCCGCCAAAAGATAGAACACCAGGCACCAGGTACCGGCCACCGAGTGCAGATCCCAGTTGAAGCTGCGACCCTTTTTATTCCAGTCCAGGGTCAGCCACGCGCGCCAGTTTTTCCACTGGCGTGGCCAGCGCAGGTACAGGCCGGACAGGCAGAAGAACAGCAGAATCAGCGTACAGGCGCCAGTGATCTGCCGGCCGGTATCGCCCATGGCCAGGACCCGGTGCAGTTGCAGCATCAGGCCAAAGAAATCCTGGCCCGTGACGTCGCCCATGAACTCACCGGTGTATGGGTCGAAGTAGCGCATCGGCCCACGACGTTCACCGGGTGGCGCCGTGAAGATCACCCGCGCGGCGTTGCCGCTGTCGGTCTCGACCCAGAGCATCGAGACTGTCTTGCCCGAAGCCCCTTCGATTTTCTCTACCAGCTCGGCAGGCGGCAGTACGCCGGCAATCTGCTTCTCGACGTGCAGTACAGAGGGGTTCAACGCTCGCAGGATTTCATCCTGGAACGATACCGTCGCCCCGGTGATGCCCATCAGGGCCAGGACCAGTCCGGCGCTGATGCCGAAAAACCAGTGCAACTGGAACAGGGATTTCTTCAACACGTCGCTCGCCTTGTTCGTTCAAAAGTCATCATCACGGCGCGCATTATGCCGTGAGTTGTCGAGAAGGATTCTTTTTTACACACAAAAGCCCCGTTCACTTCGATGAACGGGGCTTCGGCCTGATGTCAGTCAGCTACGCCGCAGAACCTGTGGGAGCGGCGGTGCGACGATTCGACTTGCCCGCGAAAGCGGTGTGTCAGGCGACATCAAAGTTGACTGTACCGCCGTCTTCGCGGGCAAGCCCGCTCCCACAGGGATTTTCGCTTAACTGTCGGGCGTTAACTTTCACGCTTCTATTATCAGAAGTGGAAGTTGGCACTCAGCAGGGCGGTACGGCCCGCCGCCACGTGGGCGTAGTGGTTCTGCAGTATCTGGTCGAAGTAACGCTTGTCGGTCAGGTTCTGTACGTTGAGTTGCAGGTCGACGTTCTTGGTCAGGCGGTAGCTGGCCATCGCGTCGTAACGCCAGTAGGACGGGATCTCCACCGAATTGGCGACGTTGCCGAACTGGGAATCGACGTAGGTCGCACCGGCACCGACGGTCAACTTGTCCGGCACCAGATCGTAAGTCGACCAGAACGTGAAGTTGTTCCGTGGGGTACTTGGCATGTGGTTGCCTTCATCGGCGGCGAGGGTGGTTTTGACCACTTCGCTGTCCATGTAGGTGTAGCCGCCGAAGACTCTCCAGTTGCGGGTCAGCTTGCCGGCGTAGCTCAGTTCCAGGCCATTGACCTGCTGTTCGCCGTCCAGCACTTGCGTGGTGCCGCCGTCCGGGTCGTTGATCCGCGCGTTGGTTTTCTCGGTGCGGAACAGCGCGGCGGTCAGCGACAGATCGTCACCGAAGAAGTCCCACTTGGTGCCGATTTCGTAATTGCGGTTTTTTTCCGGATCCAGACGGCTGTTGTTCGCTGCCAGTTCCAGGCCACCGTTGCCGCTGGTTTCGCCGGCCGGGTTGCTGGAGGTCGAATAGGCCGCGTAGATGCTGCCGTTAGGCAACGGGTTGTAGACCACGCCGATCTGGTAGTTCACCAGGTCACTGGTGTTCGCCCGGGAGAAATCGTTCGCCGGCGCTGTGCTGCTGGCGTTGGCGTGGCCGCTGGATTCGACCTGGTAGTTGTCATAACGCAGGCCCAGGTTCAGGGACCATTGCTCGTTGAACTTCAGGGTATCGAACACGTAGGCCGCGGCGGTTTTGGTGTCGGTGTCTGTGAACGCGGTGCTGTCGGTGATCGTGCCGTTCCAGTTATCCCCAGGCGTCGGGTTGTACAGGCTGGTGCAGTCGCCGGAGGTGAACAGGGCGCGGTTGCATCGGGTACCGCTGGCGGTGGAAGTCAGGGTGTACGGACGGTTGTGGGTGTCCTGATAGGAAAACTCCAGACCGGTCACCAGGCTGTGCTCGATGGAGCCGGTGTTGAACTTGGCGCTCAGGTCGGTCTGGTTGATCCAGCCGCTGGACGTCGAGTTACGGCTCTTCGCGCCACGATAAACGTTGCCATTGACCACGTTGCCCTTACTGTCGTCCGGGTTGCTGACGATGTAGTCCAGGGTCGAACGGGACATACGGAAGCTGTTCGATACGGTCAGGTCTTCATTCAGATCGTGTTCGATCTTGATGGTGCCGCTGTCATTGGTGGTCTGGCGATAGTCGCGGCTGGTGAGGCCGTAGAAGTTGTCGCGGTCAACATTGGCCGGCTTGTCGACGTTGTACTTGCTGCGATTGGGGCTCAAGGTCAACGGGATGCCGTAGTCGGGCATGTCGTCGGTCTCGACGTGGTAGTAGCCGACGGTCAAACGGGTATCGGTGCCCAGGCCGAAGGCGAAGGATGGCGCCACGCCCCAGCGACTGACATCCACGGCATCACGGCCGGCGACGTTGGCTTCATGCTTCATCAGGTTCAGACGCACGGCCGAAGTGTCGGTCATCTGCTGGTTCAGATCGAGGGTGGTGCGCTTGGTCTGGTCCGAGCCCCAAGTGAAGCCGCCGTTGTAGGCATTGCCCAGCTTGGGGGTCTTGCTCACCAGGTTCAGGCTGCCACCGGTGGAACCGGCGCCGGTGAAGGCTGACCCCGGGCCTTTGCTGACTTCGATCGATTCAACGTTGAAGATCTCGCGGCTCTGGGACGCCGGGTCGCGCATGCCGTCGACGAACGTGTCGCTTTCGGCGTTGAAGCCACGAATGATCGGACGATCGCCCGCCGGGTTGCCGCCTTCGCCGGCACCGAAGGTGATGCCCGGGGTAGTGCGCAGGGCGTCGACCAGGCTGGTGGCGCCGGTGTCGCGAATCACTTGTTGTGGGATCACAGTGACGCTTTTCGGTGTCTCGCGCAGTGGCGCGGTGTACTTTTTGGAGGCCGAGGTATCGGTCTTGTAGGAGGTGTCATTCTGCTCGCCCACAACGCTGGTCGCGTCCAGGGAAATGGCATTGTTCGGTGCTTTTTCGTCGGTCTTCTCGGCCGCGAAAACCATATGGCCCGCAGAGCCGGCAGTGATCGCCAAGCCAATTGCAGACGCGAGCAAACGCGGTGAACTGACCGTTAATTGTAGTTGTTGGCGTGACATGTGAATTCCCCTCCCCAAGGATTTGAGGCCGCGGAATATAGGGTAAACACGTATTTGTATCAATTGCGAAACGTTACTATTTGCGATGAATTTACATTCTTTACAATTTACCTTTACGGTTTTTGTCGTTTCATTCGTCACACGGGTTTTACATGGGCAATAAGAATCAATACCATTGGCGCCCCTTTGCCTTCAGGTGTCTTTCAATGTTGCTGCACATTCCCGGCGTGTTCGCGAAAGAAGAAGTGCAGCGCATTCGCGAGGCCCTGACGCAGGCGGATTGGGCCGATGGCAAAATCACTGCCGGTTACCAGTCGGCCAAGGCCAAGCACAATCTGCAACTGCCTGAAGGGCATCCGCTGGCCAAGGAAATCGGTGCGGCGATGCTCGAACGGTTGTGGAAAAATCCGCAGTTCATGTCAGCGGCATTACCGCACAAGGTCTTCCCTCCGTTACTGAACTGCTACACGGCTGGCGGCAGTTTCGACTTCCACATCGACAACGCCGTGCGTCAGCCCAAGGGCAGCATCGAGCGAGTGCGCACTGACCTGTCGGCGACGTTGTTCTTCAGTGAACCGGAGGACTACGACGGCGGCGAACTGGAAATCCAGGACACCTTCGGCACCCAGCACGTGAAGTTGCCGGCCGGCGACATGGTCCTGTATCCCGGCACCAGCCTGCACAAGGTCAACGCCGTCACTCGCGGCACCCGTTACGCCTCGTTTTTCTGGACGCAAAGCCTGGTGCGTGAAGACAGCCAGCGCGCTCTACTGTTCGAGATGGACGGGGCGATTCAACAGTTGACTCAGGACATGCCCGACCACCCTTCATTGATTCGCCTGACCGGCACCTATCACAACCTGTTGCGTCGCTGGGTCGAGGTGTAAGTGACGGATTTTCGGTTACGCCGCGAGGAAGTCCTCAATGGCGACCACCTCAAATCAATGCTCGAAGAAAGCCCGGCGCGAGCGGCTCAGGCGATTCTGATCGCCGCCGGTGAAGGCATTCTTGATGCTCAGGCGTTGCTCGGGCAGATTTTGCTGGACGGGCGGGGGATTGAGCAGGATCAGTCGCTGGCCGTGCGCTGGTTCCGGATCGCCGCCCAAGGCGGACACTCGATGGCGCGCAACATGCTCGGGCGTTGTCATGAACATGGCTGGGGTTGCACCGCCGATGCTTCGATTGCCGCGCGGCATTATCGAATCGCGGCAGACGCCGGCCTGGATTGGGCGATGTACAACCTCGCCAATCTGCTGGCGACTGGGCGTGGTGTGGCGGTGAATCAGCTGCAAGCCTTGAGCCTGTACCGCAACGCCGCCGAACTCGGCCATGCCAAATCGATGAACCTGTTAGGACGGTATCTGGAAGAAGGGCGGTATTGCTGCGCTGACCCCTCGGTGGCGTTTGAGTGGTATCGACGCTCAGCGGAAAACGGAGATTTTCGCGGTCAATTCAGTTATGCCAGCGTTTTGGTCGAGCGCACGCAAATAAAAGAAGCACTTGCCTGGTTCCGGCAGGCGATGCTCGGAGGGCATTCGGCCTTTCTTGAAATCAGTGCCCAGACATTATTGAAAGTGCCTCACGCCGAGGTGCAATCAATGGCCAGGGAATACGGTGTGCAAGCAAAACTGATAAGTAATTAAATAAAATCTGTGCGTCGCCCGCAAATATAAAAATAAATTTGTCGCAGTCAAGAATGATTTCATTGCTGGAGAAGAATGTTGGATTTGTATATTTACATACATTTTCAGCGTGGTTGTTACTTGGGTTTTGATCAGCTTTATGATTATTCTGTGCTCGCAGTTCAATGATTGCTCATTTGGCTGAATGGCCATGTTTGTGGCTGTTAAATTTAAGTTGATTAATTAAAGGAATAATTATGTCTAGCACTAATTTGTGGGGCGAAGCCCTGAGGAATGCAACACCAGAACAAGTCATTGGCTTTGCGGTCGGAGCGCCGAAGCTATTAACAAATGCCTCGACGTCAAATGCTGACGTGGGTGTCCGAGACACAGGGTTGCTGCTGACAAAAAAACAAATCATTGATTTGCGCAAATACGAAGCCGCAGGTCTGGCGCTCCCTTACACACTGAAAGACGTCGAAGATTATCTACGATTTGGCGCGGGTCAGAACGGTGGGGCCGGCCTGCGCCCCGCCGACTTTCTGACCACATTCCAGAACACCCGCAATCACGCCAGGCGTTGGTCGCCACTGCGCGAACGCATCATGATGACGGGACGCGGGCTCAAGGACTTTGCCAGCAGTATGCTGACCTACGGCGCCTCGATGAAAGAGGTGTACAACGAAGTCAAGGCATCCGGTTTATTGCAAGAGCGCAATATCAAGACCCTTGCCCAACTGAAAGCGCTTGAGCTGGAACTGGGTGACAAGTTTCCGGGTATTGAACTCGAGTCGGATACTGTCGAGACGCTTGATTACTTTCTGATCCGGATTTTTGAGAAAATAGATAGCAATCTAAAAGTTGTAGAGGGCATAAAAACCGACCTGGACTTGTTTGGCTATGATCTTCGAGAACATATCTTGCCTGGTATCAAGTTAAGGGTGGGGTTGATTGACAGCAGCTCCATGGCGGCGGATATAAAACTGTTGAAAGCAGTCATTGAAGACCGGGCCAAAGAAATTGATATTAAAAACACCGAATACAAGGCTGCCGTACAAGAAGCTCTTAAGGCCGCGGCGGGGATGAATATTGTGGGCCTGGCGATGGCCATCTATATGGGTGTCGAGGCTGAAAACATTCGCGCGGCTCGTAACCAGTTGTATGCCGATCAGGAGCGGGATATTCAAGTTCTGGCCAACAAGAACCAGACGCTGGGTTCTCTGGCACGTGTAAAACACGATTTGCAAAGCCTGATGATCGTGACGATTGATGCTGATGTCGCCACGCGAAACCTGATGCACGTTTGGAGTGTCTTGCACTTGTGCATCAAGAACTCGGTCGGTGCCGTTAATCAAATCAATGATGCGTTGAGCTTGAGGATTTTCATGACCGAGTTTGAAGAAGTGGTTAACCCGTGGAAACAGATCGAAACCGATTCGGATCGACTCATCCAAGTCTTCAAAGAGGCAGATGATGAATATGAGCGTAACTACTCGTTGGCTCCACGCGTGATGAATGTTGTGAGCCTCTTCAGTCCGGCCTATCCATCGTTGAATCTGACAGCGTTGGCCTCCAGTCATGAACAAATGCGCGATGATCGCACCCAGGCGAACGTCTGGTTGATCAAGCTCGGTTACTTGCCCGATTTGTTCGATCGCTTCAATCGTCTGGTGACCAACGTTGGTCAGGGCGCGAGCCAGCTGCAGAGTTCGGCCCTGGAAAGTATTAATGAACTTGAAAACACCTTGCGCCGTATCGCGCGTAACGAAAAGGATCGGCAAGTAGAAATCGATCCCGAGGTTATCGAGGAGATTGAGGGTGAGCGTAAGGAACTGCTAGACAGTGCAACGCGTGCTATTGCCGATAAGGCTGGGCAGGTTCGTCGTTGCCTGGGCAACATTCAGGATCGTTTCGATCGGCGCCTGACAGAGGCTTATATCCTTGACTTCAAGCGTGACGAGCAACAGGCAAACACCGAAATCGTGGCTCTGCAATCGAAGATGGCGGCGTTCAATAAGGAGCGTCAGGTCATCATTGACGCAGTGATAGTCCTGAAGAGGAGCGGTATTGAAGAGCTGGGCAAGGACATTGAGCTGACGCTTGGCAAGATCACCGAGCTGGGGCTGGCGCCGCCAGAAATCAAATTAGTCATGATGGCGATCGACCAACTGAAAAAAACCATCATCGACGCCGGCAAGGCTGTTCGCTTTCTGGATATGCTTCGTGAGAGCGACAAGCTGCAGCAAAAAATTGAAGTCCTGATCAACGAGATTGATCGTGAGAACTCCATTATTCACGCATCGACAGGGAAGATTACTTACCTTCAGGCCATTCACTCGATCGAAGACTCGAGAGAGAAATACGTCGAAGAATACAGCGTCGCGGTTTCAAACTTTAATAAATTTCTGACCGCCATCGATGCAAAACAATTTGCGAATGACGATGCGCTCAGTGCAGCGTTCAAAGAGCAGGCATCGCTGTTTAGCAGTTTCCTTACGCCAGTGTCGTTGCCACAGCGATAGACCCATCCACAAACGTTTTGCTGTCAGCCGGTTGTGGATGGGTTGGCAGCAGAGGTTTGTCAGACAAAGGAATGTCTGATGCTTGATTACTTATTGGCAGAAAAGAATTTTGCCACCTTGAAACAGTACCGTGATTTTTTGAATGAACTGCCCGATGCTCTACGAGAAATCAATCGATTCTCCGACTCCATAGCCCGGGCCGGGCACACGCTGTTGCGACCACCCGATGCTCAAACATTGATTCAGGCCGGGCTCGCTAACGCGCAATGTTGGCGGGCGATTAGTATTACAGTGCCTATGTTGGGCAATACATCCGCTCGGGTATTGCAGGAAGTAAGCGGTTTTATCAGTGAATTTAAAACCATGGTTTCCGTCACTCAGAATCGACGATTGACAATATCCCAGATTGATCCGCAGCAGTTTACGGTTGTGAAATCCGTCGGATGGGGAAATGCGCCATGCGCCGATGTGATTGATGTCATGCGCGAGCTTGATGCCCGGCTGGGGCAGTGCCAGCAGTCAGTGGCGGAATTCAAAGCGCAAGTAACGACGCTTGCCGAATCGATCCATGGTTTATTTGTCCGTTTCATCGAGTCGCTGACCATGCCACTTTGCAGTTGCGACGGTCCAATACCCAAGATTGAGGCTTACTACACTTTAGGCCGAATCGGTCTGCCGGGAATGGATTACGACCCAAGCCAACGGTACTTTGAAGACGAACGGCTAGAAATGGCCAGAGCGCACATTGGGCGGCTGTTCAATCTTTATCGGCACGCCAGCACGGCTGCAAACAATCTCGGCGATTTCTGCTACCGGTGGGTGTACATGCTGGAGGAGGCCAAGCGAACGCTTCGGACCTCTCATCCCCATCAGACGATGGCGCGTGCCAATGCTTCGCTGCCGCTGTTGACGGGTTCGCTCGAAGAAGTAAAAACGATGTCTGAACAATTGGTTCAGATGGCGAAAGTGCTTTAAAAAAAAAGCCCATGACGTGTCATGGGCTTTTTCATTTCTACGAGTAGTGCTTACACGTAGAACGACTTCAGCGGCGGGAAGCCATTGAACTCAACCGCGCTGTAACTGGTGGTATAAGCACCCGTCGACAACCAGTACAAACGATCACCAATCGCCAGGTTCAACGGCAAACCGTACTTGTAGTTCTCATACATGATGTCGGCGCTGTCGCAGGTCGGGCCGGCGATGACCACTTCTTCCATCTCGCCTTTCTTCTCGGTCCAGATCGGGAACTTGATGGCTTCGTCCATGGTTTCGATCAGGCCGGAGAACTTGCCCACATCCGTGTACACCCATCGCTCTACGGCGGTACGGGATTTACGCGCGACCAGCACCACTTCACTGACCAGAATGCCGGCGTTGGCGATCAGCGAACGGCCTGGTTCCAGGATGATTTCCGGCAGGTCGTCGCCGAAGTCTTCCTTTAGGAAGCGGATGATTTCTTCCGCGTAGGTTTCCAGGCTGTTGGTGCGGGTGATGTAGTTGGCCGGGAAGCCGCCGCCCATGTTGATCAGCTTCAGGTGAATGCCGTCTTCTTCTTTCAGGCGTTCGAAGATCACTTTGACCTTGGCGATCGCCGCGTCCCAGACGCTGATGTCGCGCTGCTGCGAACCAACGTGGAACGAGATGCCGTAAGGCACCAGACCCAGGTCGCGGGCGAGGATCAGCAGGTCCATGGCCATGTCGGTCTGGCAGCCGAATTTACGCGACAAAGGCCAGTCGGCGGTGGTCGAGCCCTCGGTCAGGATGCGCACGTAGACTTTCGAGCCCGGAGCTGCCTTGGCGATGTTGCGCAGGTCGGCTTCGGAGTCGGTGGCGTACAGGCGCACGCCCTTGTCGTAGAAGTAGCGGATGTCTTTGGATTTTTTGATGGTGTTGCCGTAGCTGATGCGATCCGGGCCGACGCCCTGGTTCATCACTTTGTCGAGCTCGTAGATCGAGGCGATGTCGAAGTTCGAGCCTTTCTCTTTGAGCAGGTCGATGATTTCAACGGCCGGGTTGGCCTTGACTGCGTAGTAGACCTTGGCGAATTCGAAACCGGCGCGCAGGTCGTCGTAGGCCTGGCTGATCATCGCGGTGTCGATCACCACGAACGGGGTTTCTTGTTTGTCGGCGAAAGCCTTCATTTTCTGGAAGGTATCGCGCGCGAAATAGTCTTCGACGTTGATCGACATGCTGGGAACTCCTACTGGCAAACTGAAATTATCAATGGGTGCAAATGAACGCCCTCCGTATCCCCACTTTGGTTCGCCTACTTCCCAAGGCATGTCGCCGAAAGCAAAAAGGCCATGGGAGGCGGTGCTTTCCCTTGGCCTTGCTGTCTCGTCGTCAGTACTTGAGCCGGATGGATCGTTTCCAGCATGGACGTTCGGCGCGAACTTTAGGGCGTGAGGAGCTCGAGATCAACAAAAAATGTCGCGTTTTTGCACGCTTCCGTCGTGCGGTCCCGGACAGCTACTGATGTAACCGACCTGCATGACAGTGTGATGTTCCCCGAATGAGGAATTTTGGAGGGATTTGCATTGCCTTTGTGGCGAGGGAGCTTGCTCCCGCTGGGTCGCGGAGCGGCCCTAAAATCAGGCGATGCGGTTGTTCAGGCGAACCGCGTCGGCTGACTTTACGACTGCTTCGCAGCCGAGCGGGAGCAAGCTCCCTCGCCACAAAAGCACTTAAGCCTCAGACAGATCAGGCGACAGCAGTCTCGGCTGGCGAAACAATACTGGTCTTGCCCCCACGGGACTTACCAGAGCTCAAATATTCGGCAATCGATTCCTGAGTCACCTCACCCAGGAACACCCGCTCGGCGTCCATCACCGGCAACCACGAGCGGTTGAACTCGTACATGCGCGACAGCAGGATGCGCAAATGCTCGTCGTACACCGCGGTGGCGTTGAACTCGCGCAGGTATTGCGCGCAAGTACCGGTCTGGCGGTGCAGGTCGCGACGGCGCACGTAGCCCAAGGCCTTGTTCTCGGCGCAGGTAACCACCACGTAGCGACGGTCCAGTTCGTCCATCAATTCCAGCGCTTCGGCCACCGGAGTTCCCGGGCTCACCGATGGCGCGTTGTCCGCCGCGTCTTCGGCTTTCACCAGCAACAGGCGCTTGAGGGTGCTGTCCTGGCCGACGAAGTTGCTGACAAAGTCGTCCGCCGGGTGCGCGAGAAGCGTGTCCGGATGGTCGATCTGCAGCAGTTTGCCCGCGCGGAAAATCGCGATCTTGTCGCCGAGCTTGATCGCTTCGTCGATGTCGTGGCTGACCATGATCACGGTCTTGTTCAGCGCCCGTTGCATCTCGAAGAATTCGTTCTGGATCATCTCGCGGTTGATCGGGTCGACCGCGCCGAACGGTTCGTCCATCAACAACAGCGGCGCATCCGCCGCCAGCGCGCGAATCACGCCGATCCGCTGCTGCTGGCCACCGGACAACTCACGCGGATAGCGAGTCAGATACTGCTTGGGTTCGAGCTTGATCATGCTCATCAACTCGCGGGCGCGGTCGTGGCATTTCTGTTTGTCCCAGCCGAGCAGGCGCGGAACGATGGTGATGTTTTCCTCGATGGTCATGTTCGGGAACAGACCGATCTGCTGGATCACATAACCGATGTTGCGACGCAGGGTCACGGCGTCGAGGTCAGTGGTGTCTTCGCCGTTGATCAGGATCTTGCCCGAGGTTGGCTTGATCAGGCGGTTGATCATCTTCAGCGTGGTGCTTTTGCCGCAACCCGATGGCCCGAGGAACACACAGATCTCGCCTTCATTGACGGTCAGGCTTACCGAGTCCACGGCTTTCACATCTTTGCCGTTGCTTTGGAAGGTCTTGCTGAGGTTTTGAAGTTCGATCATTTCAGGAGTCCTTTTGGAGTCAGCGTGCGTTGCAGCCATTGCAGAAGCAGGTCGGCGAAGATGGCCAGGAGACTGACCAGCACGGCGCCGACGATCAGCATCGACATGTCGCTGCGGCTGATGGAAGCGAGAATGAGTACACCGAGGCCACCGGCGCCGATGGTCGCGGCGATGGTCATCACACCGATGTTCATCACCACGGCGGTGCGGACACCGGCGAGGATCACCGGCACGGCAATCGGCAGTTCGACCATGCGCAGGCGCTGGCCGAAGGTCATGCCGATGCCACGCGCTGCTTCGCGAATGCCCGGTTCGACGCCGGTCAGCGCCAAATAGGTGTTACGCATGATCGGCAGCAACGAGTACAGAAACACTGCGGTGATCGCCGGCATCGGGCCGAGGCCCTGGCCGAATTTCGAGTAGAACGGCAGCAGCAGGCCGAACAGCGCAATCGATGGCACGGTCAGCAACACCGTAGCGCTGGCTTGCAACGGGGCGGCCAGTGTCGGGAAGCGGGTCATCAGGATGCCCAGCGGCACGCCGACCAGAATCGCCAGGGTCACGGCGATGCCGACCAGGGTGATGTGCTGCCAGGTCAGGTGCAAAACCTGCGGCCAATCGAGATGGGAAAAGGCGTTCAGAAATTCCATGGCTTTTCCTCCTCAGTTGATGGGGTGCTGGCGCAGGAAATCTGCAGCAACGGATGAAGGACTTTCGTGATCGACATCGACCCGCGCATTCAGTGCGCGCATGGTGGCGTCGTCGAACAGTTCGGCCAGCGGCTTGAGTTCTTCGGCGAGTTTCGGATGGGCGTCGAGGTAAACCTGACGCACCACTGGCGCGGCGGTGTAGTCGGGGAAGTAATGTTTGTCGTCTTCCAGCAATTTGAGCTTGAAGGCGTTCAAACGACCGTCGGTGGTATAGACCAGACCGGCAAACACCTGCCCGTTGCGCAGGGCGGTATAGACCAGCCCGGCGTCCATCTGACGGATGTTTTTACGCGTCAGGTTCATGCCGTAGAGGTCAACCATGCCATCGAGACCGTCGGAACGGTTGGCAAACTCGGTGTCCAACGCGACGAGGTGATGGGTCTTCGCCTCAGCCTGCATCACCGTGTTCAGCTCGCTCATGGTGTTGATCTGCGGATAAGCCTTCGCGGTGTTTTCTGGCAGGGCCAGGGCGTAGGTATTGCTGAACTTCGACGGGGTGAGCCAGACCAGGCCTTTTTTCGCGTCGAGTTCTTTCACTCGGGCGTAGGACTGAGCGCTGTCGAGCTTGTCGGTGACGTGGTTGTAAGCCACCAGCGACACGCCGGTGTATTCCCACATCAAATCCAGCTGGCCACTTTCGTGGGCGCTACGAGCCAGGTTGCTGCCCAAACCACCGGTCACTTGGGTGTCATAACCCTTGGTGCGCAGGTATTGGGAAGTGATTTCCGCCAGCAGGGTTTGTTCGGTGAACACCCGGGCGCCGATGCGGATCACGGGTTTTTCAGCGGCTTGGGCAAATCCTGCGAACAGCAGAACGCAGCCCAGTAATAGGCTTAGCTTTTTCATAAATATTCCTTTGCCGAGGCTTAAGACGGGCGCAGGCCGCGTTCGAGCCAGAGGCGGCTGGCGAGTGTCACCAGGCCGTCGAGCAGCAAGGCCAGCAGGGCGGTGCACGCCGCGCCGAGCAGCAGTTGCGGCTGATTGTTCAGGGCGATGCCGGGGAAAATCAGGCTGCCCAGACTGTTGGCGCCGATCAGGAACGCCAGCGGTGCAGTACCGACGTTGATCGCCAGCGCCACGCGCACGCCGCCAATGATGATCGGCACGGCGTTCGGCAGTTCGACCCGCCATAGCACCTGAGTCGGTGTCATGCCGATGCCGACGGCCGCTTCCTTGAGTGAACCCTGGACGTTTTTCAGGCCTTCATAGGTGTTGCGCACAATCGGCAACAGTGAGGCGAGGAACAAGGCGAAGATCGCAGGGCCGCTGCCGATGCCGAGGATACCCAGGGCGATGGCCAGTACGGCGAGAGGCGGCACGGTGTTGCCGATGTTGAAGATCTGCATGAAGCGTTCGGCGCGTCCAACCATGGTCGGGCGGCTGAGGAAGATGCCGGCGGGGATGCCCACAATGAGGGCGGCCAGCATGGAAACGAGGACGAGAATCAGATGAGCTTGCAGGTAAAACAACAAATCGTCGCGGTACTGTTCGATCGTGTTGATGCCAATCCAGTGGACCAGCAGGGCCAGAAGGGCGACGACAACCGCACCTCCTATCAGCCCTTTGCCATAGCGAATAGCCACAGGCGGACTCCTTTTTTCAGTCGGCGGACGCAGTCCCGTGTGGCATGCCATTCCTGGCTGCCGGGAAATCAACGTTCGCGAGAAGCAGCTCTTCATGCTCGTGAAACCGCATGAAATCGAGCCATAAGCGCAGCCTCGTCAGGCTAACTTGCTGATTTTTCAACCCTGACGAATAGCCGTAACAGGGGAGTGGACGCCTCCACGCTCTGAAAGGTTCCCATCTGAGGCTGCATTTGGCCACACCTAATGTGCTCAACGGTTCGGTTCTTCGATGAAGTTGGGCTATAATCGCGGCCCTTTTTTGAATCACCTGCCAGGCGATTTCCCATGACCAAACAGGCCGCCGAAGTCGCGAAACGCCGCACTTTCGCCATTATTTCCCACCCCGATGCCGGTAAAACCACCATCACCGAGAAGCTCTTGCTGATGGGCAAGGCGATTGCGATTGCGGGCACGGTGAAATCTCGAAAATCCGACCGCCATGCCACCTCCGACTGGATGGAAATGGAAAAGCAGCGTGGTATTTCCATTACCACGTCGGTCATGCAGTTCCCGTATCGCGAGCACATGATCAACCTGCTCGACACCCCGGGCCACGAAGACTTCTCCGAAGATACCTACCGCACTCTGACGGCAGTGGACTCGGCATTGATGGTCCTCGACGGCGGTAAGGGGGTAGAGCCGCGGACCATCGCGCTGATGGACGTCTGCCGTCTGCGTGACACGCCGATCGTCAGCTTCATCAACAAACTCGACCGTGACATTCGCGACCCGATCGAACTGCTCGACGAAATCGAAGCGGTCCTGAAGATCAAGGCGGCGCCGATCACCTGGCCGATCGGTTGCTACCGCGATTTCAAGGGTGTTTATCACCTCGCCGACGACTACATCATCGTCTACACCGCCGGCCACGGCCACGAGCGCACCGATGTGAAAATCATCGAGAAGCTCGACTCCGATGAAGCCCGCGCGCACTTGGGCGACGAGTACGATCGCTTCGTTGATCAGCTGGAACTGGTGCAGGGCGCCTGCCACGAATTCAATCAACAGGAATTCCTCGACGGCCAACTGACGCCGGTGTTCTTCGGTACTGCACTGGGCAACTTCGGTGTCGATCACGTGCTCGACGCCGTGGTCAACTGGGCGCCGAAACCGCTGGCCCGTGTCGCCAACGAACGCACCGTGGAACCGGTTGAAGAGAAATTCGCCGGCTTCGTGTTCAAGATCCAGGCGAACATGGACCCGAAACACCGCGACCGCATCGCCTTCATGCGGATCTGCTCCGGCAAGTACGAAAAAGGCATGAAAATGCGCCACGTGCGCACCGGCAAGGATGTACGGATCGGCGATGCGCTGACCTTCTTCTCCTCCGAGCGTGAGCAACTGGAAGAAGCGTTTGCCGGCGATATCATCGGTTTGCACAACCACGGCACCATCCAGATCGGCGACACCTTCACCGAAGGCGAAGTCCTGGGCTTCACCGGCATCCCGCACTTCGCCCCGGAACTGTTCCGTCGCGTGCGTCTGCGTGATCCGCTGAAATCCAAGCAACTGCGTCAGGGCCTGCAGCAATTGGCCGAAGAAGGCGCCACTCAGGTGTTCTTCCCCGAGCGCAGCAACGACATCATCCTCGGCGCCGTCGGTGTGCTGCAGTTCGATGTGGTCGCCAGCCGTTTGAAAGAGGAATACAAGGTCGAGTGCTCGTATGAGCCGATCACTGTTTATTCCGCGCGCTGGATTGATTGCGACGATAAGAAGAAGCTCGAGGAATTCCGGGTCAAGGCCGTGGAAAACCTTGCGGTCGATGGCGGTGGTCACCTGACCTACCTGGCCCCGACGCGGGTCAACCTGGCGTTGATGGAAGAGCGCTGGCCGGATGTGAAATTCCGTGCGACGCGTGAGCATCACTAAGCGCTGAGCCGTAATACCCAAAGCCCCGATGCGTAAAGCCTCGGGGCTTTTTTATTGACCACTGTTCCATTATGGGAGCGAGCCTGCTCGCGATAGCGGTCTGGCATTCAGACATGTGTCGACTGGCTGTCCGCCATCGCGAGCAGGCTCGCTCCCACAGGGGCATCTTTGTTAGTGGGTTTGGATATAACCCTTATTCGAAACCAATCTCTTCGCCAACGGGATTTTCTGCTACCCGGTAGCGTCCTGTCTGGAGAACCCGGTCAATCGGAACTAAATTTCATTCAGTACCTTTCAGGCATCCACGCGTCACTCAAGAAAGGATGGAATCGGCTATGAGTATTTTTCAACGCATTGTGTTGTTGCTTAAGGTTTTGGTGATGCTGTCCCTCGGCATGTCGGCGGTGGCGTGGGCAGAATGTCAGGACCATGAAAAACAGGCCTTGAACGGGCAAGGCGTGCACAGCGAGTCGATGATCGCTGCGACCGAATCAGACGATGACGACCCAGACACCGATGAGGATGAGGAAGAGGGCGACAAGCAATCGTAAATGACGGACAAAAGAAAACCCCTCCTGCCGGACTGATGCGCAATCTGGCGGAAGGGGTTGGTTGAGCAGCACAATCCCTGTGGGAGCGGGCTTGCCCGCGAAGACGGAATGTCAGGCACCACAGATGTTGGATGTGCCGGCCTCTTCGCGGGCAAGCCCGCTCCCACAGTAATTTCTGTTCGCCCTCCTTTAACCCAAGAATTGCTCGGCGTAGTGACAAGCCACCTGACGCGTATCGACCAGGCGCAGCAGCGGTTCTTCGGTGGTGCAGCGCTCGGTCGCGTACGGGCAGCGCTTGTGGAAGGCGCAGCCGGACGGCGGGTTCAACGGGTTCGGCAGTTCGCCGACGATCTTGATTTTCGGCTTGTCCGGATCCGGGTGGATGGTCGGAGTGGCCGACAACAGCGCCTGGGTGTACGGGTGCAGAGGACGAGTGTAGATGTCCTCTTTCGGGCCCATTTCCACCGGGCGACCGAGGTACATCACCATCACGTGATCGGCGACGTGGCGCACCACGGCCAGGTTGTGGGAGATGAACACATAGGCGGTGTTGAACTCTTGCTGCAAATCCATGAACAGGTTGAGCACCTGCGCCTGAATCGATACGTCCAGCGCCGAGGTCGGTTCGTCCGCTACCAGCACTTTCGGTTGCAGCATCATCGCGCGGGCCAGGGCAATCCGCTGGCGCTGACCGCCGGAGAACATGTGCGGATAGCGCTGGTAGTGCTCAGGCCGCAAGCCCACCTGTTTCATCATCGCCTGGACTTTCTCGCGACGTTCAGAGGCGCTCAGGTTGGTGTTGATCAGTAGCGGCTCGGCGAGTTGATCACCGACTTTCTGCCGTGGGTTCAGCGACGCGTACGGGCTCTGGAACACCATCTGCACGTCTTTACGCAGCTGCTTGCGCTGAGCCTTGTCGGCGCCGGCGACTTCCTGCCCGGCGATTTTCAAGGAGCCGGAGGACGGTTCTTCGATTAGCGTCAGGGCACGGGCCAGGGTGGATTTGCCGCAACCCGATTCGCCCACAACGGCGAGGGTTTTGCCGGCTTCCAGTTCGAACGACACACCGTTGAGGGCGCGCACGGTCGCATGACCCTTGAACAGGCCACGGGACACTTCGTAGTGACGGGTCAGGTTGCGGGCAGTAAGTACGACGGCCATTACGCCACCTCCTGATTCAACGGGTAGAAGCAGCGGGCGAGGCTGTTGCTTTTCTGGTCAAGGGCCGGACGCTGGGTGCGGCAGTTGTCCTGTACGTAGGGGCAGCGCGGCGACAACAGACAGCCTTGCGGGCGGTCGTAGCGACCGGGAACGATGCCCGGCAGTGTCGACAGGCGCGCGGCACCCAGGCTGTGTTCCGGAATCGCCTTGAGCAACGCTTCGCTGTACGGGTGCGCCGGAATGTCGAACAGTTGTGGCACCTGACCGACTTCAACCGCTTGGCCGGCGTACATCACGCACACGCGCTGGGCGGTTTCGGCCACGACCGCGAGGTCGTGGGTAATCAGCACCAGGCCCATGTCCTGCTCTTTTTGCAGGGCCAGCAGCAGGTCCATGATCTGCGCCTGAATCGTTACGTCCAGCGCGGTGGTCGGTTCGTCGGCGATCAGCAGTTTCGGTTCGCCGGCAATCGCCATGGCGATCGCAACACGCTGGCTCATACCGCCGGAGAGTTGATGCGGATAGGCGTCCATACGGCTGGCGGCGCCCGGGATTTCCACTTTTTCCAGCAGTTCGATGGCGCGCTTGCGGGCGTCCTTTCTGGACATTTTCAGGTGCAGGCGCAGCACTTCTTCGATCTGGAAACCGACGGTGTAGCTCGGGTTCAGCGCGGTCATCGGGTCCTGAAACACCATGGCCAGGTCTTTGCCGACGATTTGCCGACGCTGACGATTGCTGAGTTTGAGCATGTTCTTGCCGTCGAAATTCAGGGCATCGGCGGTGACAATCCCCGGATGCTCGATCAGGCCCATCAGCGCCATCATGGTCACGGACTTGCCGGAACCCGATTCGCCAACAATGGCCAACACTTCGCCCTTGTCCACGGTAATGTCGAGACCGTCGACCACCGGAACGGCGTTGGCGTCGCCGAAGCGAACGTTGAGATTCTTGATTTCTAACAGGGACATTTGAATCTCCTCAGGCGGCGTTCTTGAGTTTCGGGTCCAGCGCATCGCGCAGGCCGTCGCCCATCAAGTTGATTGCCAGCACGCTGAGCAAAATGGTCAAACCAGGCAAGCTCACCACCCACCAGGCGCGTTCGATGTAGTCGCGAGCCGAAGCCAGCATGGTGCCCCATTCAGGGGTTGGCGGTTGTACGCCAAGGCCGAGGAAGCCCAGTGCCGCGGCATCGAGAATCGCCGAGGAGAAGCTCAAGGTGGCCTGAACGATCAGCGGCGCCATGCAGTTGGGCAGCACCGTGACGAACATCAGGCGGGGCAGACCGGCACCGGCCAGACGCGCGGCGGTCACGTAGTCGCGGTTCAGTTCGCCCATCACCGCGGCGCGGGTCAGACGAACATAGGACGGCAACGAAACCACGGCGATGGCGATGATGGTGTTGATCAGGCCAGGGCCGAGGATGGCGACAATCGCCACCGCCAGCAGCAGGGACGGCAGGGCCAGCATGATGTCCATCAGACGCATGATGGTCGGACCGAGCACGCGCGGGAAGAACCCGGCGAACAGACCCAAAAGGATGCCCGGAATCAGCGACATCACCACCGACGACAAGCCGATCAGCAGGGACAGGCGCGAACCGTGGATCAGCCGCGACAGCAGGTCGCGACCCAGTTCATCGGTGCCGAGCAGGAACTGGATTTGCCCACCTTCCAGCCAGGACGGCGGGGTCAGCAGGAAGTCGCGGAATTGCTCGCTCGGGTTATGCGGCGCGACCCAAGGGGCGAACAGGGCGCAGAAGATCACCAGCAGCATGAACATCAGGCCGGCGACGGCGCCTTTGTTCCTGGAGAACGCGTGCCAGAATTCTTTATACGGAGACGGATATAGCAGGCTTTGATCGACTGCTACCGCTGGAATTGAAGTGGTCATGGTCATAATGATCTCAGCGCTGGTGACGAATGCGTGGGTTGGCAAAGCCGTAGAGGATGTCCACCACGAAGTTGACCAGAATCACCAGGCAGGCGATTAACAGGATGCCGTTCTGCACCACGGGATAATCCCGTGCGCCAATGGCTTCGATCAGCCATTTGCCGATGCCGGGCCAGGAGAAAATGGTTTCGGTCAGAACCGCACCGGCCAGCAATGTGCCGACTTGCAGGCCGACCACGGTCAGGACCGGAATCAATGCGTTACGCAGGCCGTGAACGAACACCACGCGCGCCGGCGACAGGCCTTTGGCGCGGGCGGTACGGATGTAGTCTTCACGCAGCACTTCGAGCATCGACGAACGGGTCATTCGCGCGATCACCGCCAGCGGGATGGTGCCGAGCACGATGGCCGGCAGGATCAGGTGATGCAGGGCATCGAAGAACGCCCCGACGTCATCGGCCAGCAGCGTATCGATCAGCATGAAACCGGTGCGCGGCTCGATGTCGTAGAGCAGGTCGATCCGCCCGGACACCGGGGTCCAGCCCAGGCTCACCGAGAAGAACATGATCAGGATCAGGCCCCACCAGAAGATCGGCATCGAGTATCCCGCCAGGGAGATGCCCATCACCCCGTGGTCGAACAGGGATCCTCGCTTCAGTGCCGCAATCACCCCGGCCAGAAGGCCCAGGATGCCGGCGAACAAGAGGGCGGCCATGGACAACTCCAGGGTCGCGGGGAATAGAGAGCTGAACTCGGTCCAGACGCTTTCACGGGTACGCAGGGATTCGCCGAGATCGCCGTGGGCCAACTTGCCGATGTAATCCAGGTATTGGGCATACAGGGGTTTGTTCAGACCTAGGCGTTCCATTGCCTGAGCATGCATTTCGGGGTCGACTCTGCGTTCGCCCATCATTACTTCCACGGGGTCGCCTGGAATCATGCGAATCAACGCGAAAGTCAGCAAGGTGATGCCGAAGAACGTGGGGATCAGTAACCCCAATCGGCGGGCAATAAAACTAAACATCTTGTGTGGTACCTCATCAGCCGGTTAGGCGTGCCCGGCAGCGCTGGGATCAGCGATGCCGGGCGTTTCTTATCTACTTCACCTGGGTGGTGGCGAAGTTATTAGTGGTGAGGGGGCTAATGTGATAGCCCTCTACGTTGGTGCGCATTGCGGTGAACATACGGGTGTGCGCCATGCTGATCCACGGCTGGTCCTGATTGAAAACAGCCTGGGCCTGTTCGTAGAGCGCCGTGCGTTCGTCCGGGTTCACTTTCGCCCGTGCTTCGTCGATCAACGCCTGGAACTTTTCATTGCACCAGCGTGCATAGTTTTCGCCGTTTTTGGCGGCCTCACAACTGAGCATAGGCGTCAGGAAGTTATCCGGGTCGCCGTTATCGCCAGCCCAACCGGCGGACACCATGTCGTGCTCGCCGTTTTTCGCGCGCTTGAGCATTTCGCCCCATTCCATGACACGAATATCGACCTTGATCCCGACTTTGGCCAGATCGGCCTGCATCATTTGCGCGCCGAGCATCGGGTTCGGGTTGGTCGGGCCACCGCCGTTACGGGTGAACAGGGTAAACGTGGTGCCTTCCGGTACGCCGGCTTCCTTGAGCAGGGCGCGAGCCTTGTCCAGATCACGTGGCGGGTTGGTCAGTTTGTGGTTGTAGCCCAGCAGGGTGTCCGGGTACGGGTTGACCGCTACTGTCGCGTTGCCTTTGCCGAACAGCGCGTTGACGTAGGCTTCCTTGTCGAACGCGATGTCGATGGCTTTGCGTACCCGCACGTCACTCATGTATTTGTGCTGGGTGTTCATCGCGATGTAAGACACGGTCATTGCGTTCAGTTCATCGACCTTCAGCTTGTCGTCTTTCTTGATGCTCGGGATGTCATCCGGTTTTGGATACAGCGCGATCTGGCACTCGTTGGCCTTGAGCTTTTGCAGGCGCACGTTGTTGTCGGTGGCAATCGCCAGAATCAGCGAATCAGCCGGTGGTTTGCCGCGGAAATAGTCCGGGTTGGCCTTGAAGCGAACCTGAGCGTCCTTGGCGTAACGCTGGAAGACGAACGGGCCGGTGCCGATTGGCTTGTTGTTCAGGTCGCCGGCCTTGTTGGCCTTGAGCAGCTGATCGGCGTATTCGGCGGAGTAGATCGAGGAGAAGGCCATGGCGATGTCGGCCAGGAACGGCGCTTCACGGCGGGTCAGGGTGAATTTGACCGTGTTGTCGTCGACTCTCTCGACGCTTTTGAGCAGCTCTTTGAAGCCCATGCTTTCAAAGTACGGGAAGCCCACGCTCGACAGTTTGTGCCATGGGTGTTTCGGGTCAAGTTGACGCTGGAAGCTCCAGACCACGTCGTCGGCGTTCATGTCGCGGGTCGGCTTGAAGTAATCGGTGGTGTGAAACTTGACGCCTTTGCGCAGATGGAACGTGTAGGTCAGACCGTCGTCGCTGATGTCCCACGACTCGGCCAGTGCCGGGATCACCTCAGTGGTGCCGGGCTTGAAGTCCGCCAGACGATTGAAGATGGTTTCGGCCACCGCATCGGCTGTGACTGCAGTCGTGTACTGGACCATATCGAAGCCTTCCGGACTGGCTTCGGTACAGACCACCAAGGGTTTGGCCGAGACGCCGACGGCGACACTCAGCAACGCGGCAGCGATGGCCGCTCGTAGGGGAAGCATTTTCATCTAGAGCCCTCTGCAATCGGTTGAACAGAAAAGCCAGACGGCCGACTCGTCATGAGTCAGCCGCAGGCATGCGTTTTACAAAATGTTGAACGGGATAGTGGTCACGAGACGGAACTCGTTGAGGCTGCCATCCGCCTGGTTTTCGCTGGCGCGGTGAGCGGTGTAGGTCGCGCGGATAGCGGTGGCTTTGAGCGGGCCACTTTGTACGGCGTACGAAGCGCCGATGCCGTATTCATAGTGGGTTTCGCCGTCCATCGCCTTCACATCGGTGTAGCCGGTGCTGTTGTAGTGAGTACCGTCGATACCCCAGCCGCGAGCCTGGTAGATGTTGAACTTCAGGCCCGGCACGCCGTATTCGGCCATGTTCAGACCATAGGCGATCTGGAAGGACTTCTCGTTCGGGCCGTTGAAGTCCGACAGCAAGGAGTTGGCCAGGTAGATGCCGTTGGTTTCGTGCAGGTAGTCGAAGTACTCGTTACCGTTCACTTCCTGGTACGAGAAGGTCAGGCTGTGAGCCTGGTGGGTCAGGCCGAACGACAGGGAGTAGGTGTCGTTGTCGATCTGGCCGAGCTTGGCTTTGCCTTCGTCCACGGTTTTGTAGTAGTTCAGGCCAGTGGTCAGGCTCAGGACGGAGCTATCACCCAGAACGTGGGTGGCGCCGAAGTAGTACTGGTTCCACAGGTCTTCAGCCTGGGTGCCCCAGAGGCTGGTGGTCAGGCTGGCGAATGGCTGGTACGTGATACCAGCGGTGTTCACGTGATCCGCTTCGGCATTGGTGTCGCCGTATTCGGAACGGAACTTGCGCTGGCTCTCTTCGGTGCGCGGAGAGTTGCGGTCGAAGGTGGCCAGGTCGAAGGACAGGTTTTCCAGTTCTTCGCTGTGGATGGCCACACCTTCGAAGCTCGAAGGCAGCGCACGGTTGCCGATCACGTCGACTTGCGGGCTGCTGAAGTTCATGCGGCCGGCCGTCAGGGTGGTGTTGGAGACACGGGCCTTGACGTTGGCCAGGCCCAGTTTGCTCCACTGTCCTTGAGCGTCGCCGCCTTCTTTGGTCAGGGTGCGGTTGTTACCGGCGCCAGGACGGGTGGTCGGTGCGCCACCGTTGTTGGATGCCAGGTCCTTGCGATCACGATCCAGAGCGATGGCATTGTAGGCCGCCACTTCGGTACTGAAGCCTACGGTGCCTTCAGTGAAGCCGGAGTTGTACTTGAGGATGGTGCCCTGAACCCAGTTGATACGACGGTCAGTCTGGCGAGTTTCACCACCTTGGCGGTAGTTGAGTTTGGCACCCCGCTTGAACTGTTCGTTGGCATACCAGTTACGCGTGGTGCCGGTGATCGACTGGCCTTCGACGAAGCCAGTGGCTTCGCTCTGGGCGCTTTTCTCTTTCACGGTAACCGGGGTGAAAGCCTGGCTCTGGGATTCAGCGTAAGCCGTGGCGGTCACGCTGCTGATGGCCAAGGCCAATAACACGGTGCTGCTCAGTTTCATGGGTGAAGCTCCTTACTTTCTTTTTTTAATGCCGGTCTTTTTTGGTGATCCGGCTATTTGGTTTAGAACTCACGCAGGCATCGCAAACGTTTGCTACAGGCCGGATTGGCGAATTACGGCAATACGCTTGCGTGAGGGCGGAATCCACCCCCAGCGTTCTGGCTAATTGGTTATTGGTCGATACTGACGCCCGAGAACACGTTACGACCGAAAGGACTCACCTTGAATCCTTCGACTTTGGCGCTCAACGGCTGGTTGACCGTCGAGTGGGCGACCGGCGTGATCGGTACCTGCTGCTTGAGGTACTGCTGCGCCTGTTTGTAGAGCACGGTGCGCTGGTCGCGATCGGTCACGACCTTGGCCTGCTTGATCAGCTTGTCGTAAGCCGGATCACACCACATGGAGTAGTTGTTGCCGCCAATGGCATCGCAGCTGTAAAGCGTGCCGAGCCAGTTGTCCGGATCACCATTGTCACCGGTCCAGCCGATCAGGCTGATGTCGTGCTCGCCGTTCTTGGTGCGCTTGATGTACTCGCCCCATTCGTAGCTGACGATCTTGACCTTGAGGCCGATCTTCGCCCAATCCGCCTGGAGCATTTCGGCCATCAGCTTGGCGTTGGGGTTATACGGACGCTGAACCGGCATGGCCCAGAGAGTGATTTCAGTGCCTTCCTTCACGCCGGCAGCCTTGAGTAGTTCCTTGGCTTTTTCCGGGTTATAGGCGGCGTCTTTAATCGTCTCGTCGTAAGACCATTGGGTCGGTGGCATGGCGTTGACCGCCAGTTGGCCGGCGCCTTGATAGACGGCGTTGAGAATGCCTTGCTTGTTCACCGCCATGTCCAGCGCCTGGCGCACTTCGAGCTGATCGAACGGTTTGTGCCGCACGTTATAGGCGATGTAACCGAGGTTGAAGCCGGGCTTCTCGATCAGTTGCAGTTTCGGATCGTTTTTCAACGCGGTTACGTCGGCCGGGCGCGGGTGCAGGGTGATCTGGCATTCGTTGGCCTTGAGTTTCTGCACGCGCACCGAAGCATCGGTGTTGATGGCGAAAATCAGGTTGTCGAGCTTGACCCGGCTCGGATCCCAGTACTGTTTGTTGCCGCTGTAACGGATGTTGGAATCTTTCTGGTAGCTCTTGAACACGAACGGGCCAGTGCCGATCGGCTTCTGGTTGATGTCGCTCGGCTTGCCGGAGGCCAGCAACTGCTCGGCGTATTCGGCAGAAAGGATCGCGGCGAAGCTCATGGCGATGTTCTGGATGAACGCGGCGTCGACGCTGTTGAGCGTCATCACCACGGTCTGCGGCCCGGTCTTCTCGACCTTGGCGATGTTCTTGTTCAGGCTCATCCCGTTGAAATACGGGAACTCGGTCGGATAAGCCTTACGGAAGGGCTGCTGCGGATCGAGCATGCGATTGAAGGTGAACAGCACGTCATCAGCGTTGAAATCACGGGTCGGTGTGAAGTATTTGGTCGTGTGAAATTTCACCCCTTCGCGCAGGTGAAAGGTGTACTTGAGGCCGTCCTCGGAAATATCCCAGCTCGTTGCCAGGCCTGGTACGACGTTGGTGGCGCCTTTTTCAAACTCTGCCAATCGGTTGTACAGCGGTTCGGCGGCGTCGTTATCGGTCGCAGTGGTGTACTGCGCCGTGTCGAAACCGGCGGGGCTGCCTTCGGAGCAGAACACCAGGCTGTTATTGGCAGCCTGGCTGATGGAAGTGACGGCCAGCAGGCCGGTGCCCAGCAATGCGGATAAAACCAAGGTATGGCGCATGACGCTCCCTCTTTTTGTAGTGTTATTCAATGCGCCGCGATTCCGTCCGGGGACGTTGTGGCTGCATTGAGTTCAAACCAATACGGGCAGCAAACCGATAGCCCACACAGTCACTGGTCAGAGCCCGACGGTAGGGGCCGTGGGTCTGGCAGTAAATGCGCTGAGTCCTAAAGACTCGTAGGAAAAGGCAACGCGTCCTAAGTCCTGCTGTACGAGACAGCGGATTTGGATGTAGGCAAATTCCTAGATTCTCGGCAGAAAAAAACAGCGGCGACGCTGAAAACGTCGCCGCTGCCTTTTCTTATTTGCTGACGCTGACGCCGTAGAAGGAGTTCAAGCCAAACGGGCTGATCTTGAAGTCCTGCACGTTGTCGCGCATGGGTTGGAACACCGTCGAGTGAGCGATAGGTGTCATTGGAACGGCGTCTTTGAGGACGTGTTGCGCCTGCTTGTACAGTTCGGTGCGCTTGGCCTGATCGGTAGTGCGCTTGGCTTCCTTGACGATGCCGTCGAACTTCTTGTCGCACCACTTGGAGAAGTTATTGCCCTGCAGCGAGTCGCAGCCGAACAGCACATTCAGCCAGTTGTCCGGGTCACCGTTGTCGCCGCTCCAGCCAATCAGCATCGCGCCGTTTTCGCCGCCTTTGGAGCGCTTGATGTACTCGCCCCACTCGTAGGTCACGATCTTGGCTTTGATACCGATCTTGGCCCAGTCAGACTGCAGCATCTCTGCCATCAGTTTGGCGTTCGGGTTGTATGGACGCTGAACCGGCATCGCCCACAGGTTGATCTCGGTGCCTTCCTTGATGCCGGCTTCCTTGAGCAGCGCTTTAGCTTTCTCAGGGTTGTACGGCGCATCCTTGATGGTGGTGTCGTAAGACCATTGGGTCGGTGGCATGGCGTTGACGGCCAGTTGGCCAGCACCCTGGTAAACCGAATCGATGATTTGTTGCTTGTTGACGGCCATGTCCAGTGCCTGACGCACTTTCAACTGAGCCATCGGGTTCGGCTGATCGCTGCCCTTGATCTTGTCCATCACGTTATAGGCGATGTAACCCAGGTTGAAACCAGCCTGGTTAGGCACCTTCAAAGTCTTGTCTTCTTGCAGCGCCTTCAGGTCGGCCGGGCGTGGGAACAGAGTGATCTGGCACTCGTTCTTCTTCAGCTTCTGAATACGCACCGACGGGTCGGTGGTGATGGCGAAGATCAAGTTGTCGATCTTCACGTCGTCAGGCTTCCAGTAGTCCTTGTTCCCGGTGTAGCGGATGTTGGAGTCTTTCTGGTAGCTCTTGAATACAAACGGGCCAGTACCGACCGGCTTCTGGTTGATGTCGGCGGCTTTGCCTTCCTTGAGCAGCTGGGCAGCGTACTCGGCGGACTGGACCGAGGCGAAACTCATGGCCATGTTCTGGATGAACGCGGCATCAACTTCTTTGAGGGTGAACTTGACGGTTTTGTCGTCGACTTTATCGATCTTGGTGATGTTGGTATCCATCCCCATGTCGGTGAAGTACGGGAATTCAGTCGGATACGCTTTGCGGAACGGGTCATCCTTGTTAATCATGCGATTAAAGGTGAACAGCACGTCGTCGGCGTTGAACTCACGAGTTGGCTTGAAGTACGGGGTGGTGTGGAACTTGACGCCTTCACGCAGGTGGAAGGTGTAAGTCAGGCCGTCATCGGAAATGTCCCACTTGGTCGCCAGGCCAGGAATAACGGCGGTACCGCCGCGCTCGAACTGAGTCAGGCGGTTGAACATGGTTTCTGCAGAGGCGTCGAAGTCGGTTCCGGTGGTGTACTGACCAGGATCAAAACCGGCCGGGCTCCCTTCGGAGCAAAACACCAGGTTAGTCGCAGCGACGGCGAAAGGTGCGCTGGCTAATAAGCTTGCGCCGACTAAAAACGGAATGACCGCGTGTTTAAGCATGGTGGCCTCATGATTTGTTGTCATTTTTGGAATTAGAGGACGACCTCGTGAGTCGACCTGCGGATACTTATGCAGGGGCCATACCCAATGCAAGATCCTGAATGGCCACAAACCTTAAACAGTGGAACGAACGTACCTTAATGTCGCATATGTATAAATGCTGGCGTATTTGACCATTTGCGCAGGTTTTTTACGGTGCAAATCGCGCACCGATAAGGGGCAACCGGGGCGTCTCGCGCACCCGGTTGGAGCCTGGTGTTACTTATTTATACCCACTCCATAGAAGGGAGTGAGGCCGAACGGGCTAATCTTGAAGTCGGTCACTTCCTTGCGCAGTGGCTGGAACACAGTCGAGTTCGCAATCGGTGTAATAGGCACCTGTTGCTTAAGGATTTGCTGTGCCTGTTGGTACAGTTTGACTCGCAGCTGTTTGTCCGTGGACACCTTGGCTTGCTGCACCAGCTTGTCGTAGGCCGGGTCGCACCACTTGGCGTAGTTGCTGCCTTTCACTGCGGCGCAGCTGTAGAGCACGCCAAGCCAGTTGTCCGGGTCACCGTTGTCGCCGGTCCAACCGTAGATCATGGCGTCGTGTTCGCCGTTCTTGGCGCGCTTGATGTACTCGCCCCATTCATAGCTGACGATGTTGGCCTTGATGCCGACTTTCTCCCAATCCTGCTGAATCATCTGTGCCGACATTCGCGCGTTGGGGTTGGAGGCGCGCTGCACGGTCATGGCCCACAAATCGATGGTGGTACCGGGCGCAACCCCTGCTTCTTTTAGTAGCGCGCGGGCTTTGGTCGGGTCGTGTGGTGCGTCTTTGATACTCGGGTCATAGGACCATTGCGCCGGCGGCAAAGCGTTCTGCGCCAGTTGCCCGGCACTCTGGTAGACCGCTTTGATGATCGCTGGTTTGTCGATGGCCATGTCCAGGGCCTGACGGACCTTGAGCTGGTCCAGCGGCGGGTGGGTCACGTTGTAGGCGAGGAATCCGAGGTTGAAACCGGCTTGTTTGAGTACCTGCAGATTCGGGTCTTTCTCCATCACTTCGATGTCTGCCGGGCGCGGATAGCCACTGACCTGGCACTCGCCGGCCTTGAGTTTCTGCAAGCGCACGGCGGCGTCCGGGGTGATTGAGAAAATCAGGTTATCGAGTTTCACGTCCTCGGGTTTCCAGTAGGCCTTGTTGGCGGCGTAGCGGATCTGCGAGTCCTTTTGATAGCGCTTGAACACGAATGGGCCGGTGCCGACCGGTTTCTGGTTGAGGTCGGCGGCTTTGCCTTCTTTCAACAGTTGGGCGGCGTATTCGGCGGATTGCACCGAGGCGAAGCTCATGGCGAGGTTTTGCACGAACGCGGCGTCGATGTTGTTCAGGCTGAAGCGCACGGTGTGGTCGTCGATCTTGTCGATACTTTTGATCGTGGTGTTCAGGCCCATGTCGGTGAAGTACGGCGACTCGGCAGGGTAGGCTTTACGGAACGCATTCTGCGGGTCGAGCAGGCGCTGGAAGGTGAACAACACGTCATCGGCGTTGAAGTCGCGAGTCGGCGTGAAGTAGTCGGTAGTGTGAAATTTCACGCCGTCGCGCAGGTGGAAGGTATAGGTGAGGCCGTCCTTGGACACTTCCCAGCTAGTGGCCAGACCGGGTTCGACTTCGGTGCCGCCGCGTTTGAATTGAGTGAGACGGTTGAAGACGGTTTCGGCGGAGGCGTCGAAGTCGGTGCCGCTGGTGTATTGGCTGGGGTCGAAGCCGGCGGGGCTGGCTTCGGAGCAGTAGACCAGGGTGGCGGCGGCTTGGGCGGCTTGTGCGAGTGGTGCGGTTGTGGCTAGGGCGAGAGCGAGCAGAAGTGGTTTGACGGTGGTTCTTTCCATGGAGTCCCCGAGGGCTTGGCGGCGGTGTTTTCCTGAGGGTAGCGTTGTTGGTGGGGAGGGCGGAAATATCGTTTTTTGAGGGGGACCCCTCTGTTGTGGCATACACCCTGGATCATTCGGAATCTCGGCGATCTTTTGATCTTGGCGGCCTGACAGCCGACCAATTCATTGCAGACATACACCGCTCCACTGTGGGAGCGGGCTTGCCCGCGATGGCGGCCTTACAGGCAACGATGTTTATTGGTTGGTAAAAACATCAGAACCTTCCCACATGTTTTTCAGGTTGTGCGTCGGAAGCGGGCTCCCTAGTCTTTGACTGTCGCTGCAAAACCAGCGAGCAGGTGTGGAAACCTGAAATCAGTAGGGCGAATGCCCTCACGACCATAATGGCAAGTGATGGCTCCAATTGTGATTAGGAGCTGCAAATGGACAACGATGATTCCGATTCGACCTTCAACAAAACCAACCCAAACGCCGAAGCTTTGCGTACCGAAGAGCTACTCAAAGACCGCGAAGCCATAAAACGTGCGCTCGACTACTACCTCGATCCGCCCAAACCTTACGCCGCAAAACCACGTCGCCCCAGCACGATGTTCCTGGTTTCCCCGGACAGCGACACTGAAAGTCTTCTGTTTCAAGCTTGCGAGTCATTGGCCTCGGCCAGTGTCCTGGCCAGTGATTTCGCCACTAACCTGATCGGCCCGCAACGCAATACAGTGTTGGCGATTCAACAGATCATCATGTTGGCGGAATTGGCGGTGAATCGGGCGCTGGATAATGTCGACCCGCAGTCTTAATCCTGAATCACCGCGTCATCGTTCATCGCAGGCAAGCCAGCTCCCACAGGCTCTGCATAGATCTTGAAATGGCGCATGACCTTGTGGGAGCTGGCTTGCCTGCGATGGCGGCCGTGCTTTCACCACAGGACTGACTATCACAACCAGATTCTTCCGGCACAAAAAAAACGGCGATCACTTCGGTGATCGCCGTTTTTTGTACGGGTTATTGAATCACTGCATCAATACTTCAATCGCCCCATCCGCCGTCATGCTGACCTGGCTGGTGCCCGCTTCAACCTCGGGCGTCACCGGCGCGGAGTCCATGCCGGCAGCTTTCATCATCATCGGCCCGCGCATGTACGGTTGTGGATAACCGTTGCTGTTGAGGTTCAGGTTGACGATTTTGTAGCTCTTGCCGCCCAGGGCGTCGGTGGCCAGTTGGGCGCGGGACTTGAAGGCGGTCACGGCTTCTTTGAGCAGGGCGTCTTCGCTGGCCTTGCGGGTTGGGGTGGCGATGGCGAAGTCCATGCCGCCCATTTTCAGGTCGGTGAGCAGTTCGCCGGTGAGTTTGGACAGGGCGGCGAAGTCCGAGCTTTCCAGACGCAGTTCGGCGCGTTCACGCCAGCCGGTGATTTTCTGGCCTTTGGTGTCGTAGATCGGGTAGCTGTTGCGGCTGCCCTGGCGCAGGGTGATGTCTTTGACTTCTTTAGCCTGGGCCAGTGCTTTGTTCATGGTGGTGCTGACGTCGGCGGCGAGTTTGGCCGGGTCGGTGTTTTGCTCTTCGGTGTAGAGGGTCACGATCATCAGGTCGCGGGCCACTTCCTGGCTGACTTCGGCGCGCAGGGATATCTGGTTGTAATGCAGTTCGTCGACGGCCAGGGCCGGGAGGCTGGCGACGGTGCCAACGCTTAAGGCAAGAAGGGCGGCGCTGCGGCGCAATGTGTGCATGAAAAGCTCCTTGGACGATGCGCAGGGGTTAAGGTCCGAACCTGCGTGAAACCATCAGACTCTAGCTTCAATGGTCCGGTTCGCCCAGTTACAACTTCTATACAGTCTCAAGTGATGTCAGAGCTTTTGTGGCGAGGGAGCTTGCTCCCGCTCGGCTGCGAAGCAGTCGTAAAATCGGTATGCACGGTTTGTCAGTTTCACCCGGTCGAATGGTGGGGGCCTGCTTCGCAGTCCAGCGGGAGCAAGCTCCCTCGCCACAGGGGAACTCATCGCTGAAGGTAAATCCACGTGTAGTAACTGTGGCCGTTTGCCGCACTTTTGCCTGCCAGCCCCCGTGCTTGGTTATACTCCGTGCGATCCGCCTGGAGCGCTCATCAGGAGAGCTCATGCTCGCCCCCGTTCAAATCACTTCCGCCACTCGCCAGAACCTCTGGCGGCTCACGTTCATCCGCACGTTGGTGCTGGCCGCTCAGGCCGGCTCCGTAGGCCTGGCCTACTGGTTCGACCTGTTGCCATTACCCTGGCTGCAACTGGCGATCACCCTCGGTTTTTCCATGGTGCTCTGCGCGCTGACCGCGATTCGTCTGCGCACGTCGTGGCCGGTGACCGAGCTCGAATACGCTGTGCAACTGGCCTGCGACCTGTTTATCCACAGTGCCTTGCTGTACTTCTCCGGCGGCTCGACCAATCCGTTCGTCTCTTATTACCTGGTGCCGCTGACCATTGCCGCCGTGACGCTGCCATGGCGCTACTCGGTGATTCTGTCGGGTATCGCGTTGGCGCTTTATACGTTGCTGCTGGCGCGGTTTTATCCGCTGGAAACGTTCCCGATCGCTCGGGAGAACTTGCAGATTTACGGCATGTGGCTGAGCTTCGCCCTGGCCGCAGCGGTCATCACGTTCTTTGCTGCCCGCATGGCCGAAGAGCTGCGTCGTCAGGAAGAGCTGCGCGCCATTCGTCGCGAAGAAGGCCTGCGCGATCAGCAATTGCTGGCCGTCGCAACCCAGGCTGCCGGCGCCGCCCATGAACTGGGCACGCCGCTGGCGACCATGAGCGTATTGCTCAAGGAAATGCGTCAGGACCACCCCGACCCGTTGTTGCAGGACGATTTGAGCGTGCTGCAGGATCAGGTCAAACTCTGCAAAGAAACCTTGCAGCAGTTGGTTCGGGCGGCGGAAGCCAATCGTCGCTTGGCGGTGGAGATGCAAGACGTCACCGACTGGCTCGACGAAGCCCTGAACCGCTGGCACCTGATGCGCCCGGAAGCCAGTTATCGCTTCCAGCGCCTGGGCCAGGGGACCGTGCCGCGCATGGCGCCGCCGCCGGATCTGACCCAAGCCCTGCTAAATTTGCTGAACAACGCCGCCGATGCATGCCCCGAAGGCTTGCAAGTGACCCTGGACTGGAATGCCGAGGATTTGACCATCAGCATTCGCGACCATGGCGCCGGTGTGCCACTGGCCATTGCCGAGCAGATTGGCAAACCATTTTTTACCACCAAGGGCAAAGGTTTCGGCCTGGGCCTGTTTTTGAGCAAGGCCAGCGTGACACGCGCCGGCGGCTCAGTGAAACTCTACAGTCATGAGGAAGGCGGCACGCTCACCGAGCTGCGCCTGCCCCGTGTCGCCCGAGGAGACGAACATGAGTGACGAGATCCAAGTCGAAGGCGAAGAACTGCCGCATTTGCTGCTGGTAGACGATGACGCGACCTTCACCCGCGTGATGGCCCGTGCCATGGCCCGCCGCGGTTTTCGCGTCAGCACAGCAGGTTCCGCCGAAGAAGGCCTGACCATCGCCCAGGCCGACATCCCGGATTACGCCGCCCTTGATCTGAAAATGGACGGCGACTCGGGCCTGGTGTTGCTGCCCAAACTGCTCGAACTCGACCCGGAAATGCGCGTGGTGATCCTCACCGGTTACTCGAGCATTGCCACCGCCGTCGAGGCGATCAAGCGCGGTGCCTGCAATTACCTGTGCAAACCGGCGGACGCCGATGACGTGCTGGCCGCATTGCTCTCTGAGCACGCCGACCTCGATACGCTGGTGCCGGAAAACCCGATGTCTGTGGACCGTCTCCAGTGGGAGCACATCCAGCGCGTACTGACCGAGCACGAAGGCAACATCTCCGCTACTGCCCGCGCCTTGGGCATGCACCGCCGCACGCTGCAGCGCAAACTGCAGAAGCGCCCGGTCCGTCGCTGAACTGGCGCTGAACAATTGTTGTCACACCTCGTTACAAGCCGGGTCGATCATTTATGATCGGCTCGTGTGTGTTCTTTTCTTTATCGAGCCTTATCCATGAATCAGAACGCTGAATATTCCGCGGTCAACGATGCTGTGCGCGGGCAGTTTTTTCGCAAAGTCTGGGCGATGACCACGCCTTACTGGCGCAGCGAAGAGAAGGGCAAGGCCTGGACGTTACTGATCGCAGTGATCGCGCTGTCATTGTTCAGCGTGGCGATTTCAGTGTGGCTCAACAGTTGGTACAAGGATTTCTACAACGCCCTGCAGAAGAAGGACGAAGCGGCGTTCTGGCAGTTGATTCTGTATTTCTGCGGCATCGCGGCGGTGGCGATCCTTGGCGCAGTGTATCGTCAGTACCTGACCCAGATGCTGACCATCCGCTGGCGGGCGTGGCTTACCGAAAAGCACTTCGCCCGTTGGCTCGGGCACAAGAACTACTACCAGCTGGAGCAGGGCGGCTACACCGATAACCCGGACCAGCGGATTTCCGAAGACCTCAACACGTTTACCACTACGACCCTGAGCCTCAGTATCGGGCTGATCCGCACCGTGGTGAGCCTGGTGTCGTTCTCGATCATTTTGTGGGGCGTCTCGGGCAGTATCGAGGTGCTCGGTTTCACCATTCCCGGTTACATGTTCTGGTGCGCGCTGGTGTATGCGATGGTCGGCAGTTGGCTGACGCACCTGATCGGCAAACGGTTGATCGGCCTGAACAACAACCAGCAGCGCTTTGAGGCCGACCTGCGTTTCTCTATGGTGCGGGTGCGCGAAAACGCCGAAAGCATCGCGTTGTACAACGGCGAGCCGAACGAAAACCGGCGCTTGAGCAACCGCTTCGGGCTGGTCTGGCACAACTTCTGGGACATCATGCGCGTGTCCAAACGCCTGACTTTCTTCACCTCGGGGTATGGCCAGATCGCGATCATTTTCCCGTTCATCGTTGCGGCGCCGCGTTACTTCACCGGCAAGATCGAACTCGGTGAGCTGATGCAAATCAACTCGGCCTTCGGCAACGTACAGGAGAACTTCAGCTGGTTCATCAACGCGTATACGGATCTGGCGGCATGGCGCGCCACGAGTGATCGTCTGCTGAGTTTCCGTCAGGCCATGACCGACAACGAAGAACGCGCACCGGCCATCGACGTGCAGAATCAGGGCTCGGCGTTGAAGGTGCATAACCTGGGCCTCGATCTCGCTGATGGTCGTCACTTGCTGACCAACGCCGACATGACCGTGGAGGAGGGCGAGCGCGTCATGCTCAGCGGTCGTTCCGGCAGCGGCAAATCGACTTTGCTGCGGGCGATGGGGCACCTTTGGCCGGCCGGCCACGGCAGCATCCGTCTGCCAGCGGGGCGTTATCTGTTCCTGCCGCAAAAACCCTATCTGCCGATTGGCACCCTGCGCGAGGCGCTGAGTTATCCACAGCCTGGCGACACCTACCCGCATGAGCGCTACGTCCATGTGCTGGAAACCTGCCGTTTGCCGCACCTGGTTTCGCGTCTGGATGAAGCCAATCACTGGCAGCGCATGCTCTCACCGGGTGAGCAACAACGTCTGGCCTTCGCCCGTGCGCTGCTTTATGCGCCCCAATGGCTGTACATGGACGAAGCCACTTCGGCGATGGACGAAGAAGATGAAGCGTCGCTGTATCAGGCATTGATCGATGAGTTGCCGGGGCTGAGCATCGTCAGCGTCGGGCATCGCAGCAGCCTGAAGCGTTTCCATCCACGGCATGTGCGCATCGAGAATGGGCATCTGGTGGACCAAACCGTGACTGCCTGAACACCACTAACCCTGTGGGAGCGAGCCTGCTCGCGATGAACGATAACGCGGTTTTTCAGACGAACCGAGTCGAGGCCATCGCGAGCAGGCTCGCTCCACAGGGGCCAGTGTTTTCTGACGGTGATCGTACAACCGCGTTGAGCTATGATGCGGATTCAGCCGAATTTTCGAGACAGACGTTCACCATGGAAAACCCGATCGACGCACCTCGCCTCCCTCGCAAGCGCCGCAGCCTCGCTCAGGAACTGGTGACGGTGCTGTCCGAGCAGATCCGCGACGGTCATCTCAAACGTGGCGACAAATTGCCCACCGAGTCGGCGATCATGGATGCCCATGGCGTCAGCCGCACCGTGGTGCGCGAAGCGATTTCCCGTTTGCAGGCCGCCGGGCAGGTTGAAACCCGTCACGGCATCGGCACCTTCGTGCTCGACACGCCGAGCCCGAGCGGTTTCCGTATCGACCCGGCCACCGTGGTGACCTTGCGCGACGTATTGGCGATTCTGGAATTGCGCATCAGCCTGGAAGTGGAATCCGCCGGCCTTGCCGCGCAACGTCGCAGTCCTGAGCAGCTGGCCGCGATGCGTGAAGCGCTGGATGCCCTCAACGAGAGTGCCGCCCACGCCAGCGATGCCGTGGCGTCAGATTTCCAGTTCCACCTGCAAATCGCGTTGTCCACCGGCAACCGCTACTTCACCGACATCATGACCCACCTGGGTACCAGCATCATTCCGCGCACGCGCCTGAATTCCGCGCGCCTGGCCCATGATGATCAACAGCACTACATGAGTCGACTGAGTCGCGAGCATGAAGAGATTTATGACGCAATTGCCCGCCAGGATTCCGATGCGGCGCGGGCGGCGATGCGTCTGCATCTGACCAACAGCCGCGAAAGGCTGCGCCAGGCCCATGAAGAGGCGCAGGCGCAACGCTGATTACGTCTTATCGATGAACGATCAATACTAAAACGCGCCTGACCGGTAAACGGTCAGACGCGAAAAGGGGTCAAGCTTTGACGTACAGTCTCAGGGGCTCCGAATACGGTTCCAGACTAGACTCATCCGCAAATTTGTAACGCAGTTCAATTTCTGTGTTCTGGTACTTTGCCAGCTCTGCTTTCGGTATTAGCAGTTCAATTCCCGTCAGTTTTACCATATCGTCGCTGGCGTCATTCCAGACACCGGTAGGCTCTGCGAGGCCCTCCCAATCTGGTTCTTCCGGATCCGCGCCAAGGATTGGATAGACATCCCAATTTGGCGGAATATCGTTCGGATCCGGGACGCGGACTATCAAGGAATCACCCAGGTTCGACAGTTTTACGATTGCTTTGTCGGGCTCGTGAGACGAGAGCTGGGGAAGAACCGGGATAGAAAAAGTCATGATGATCGCTCTCCGTGCGAAGTCTGCCACAATCCATTCATGGCCGTGGTCACACTGTACGTGGCTCATTCATGGCGTGCTGAGCGCGATTTTGACCAAGTATTTCAGAGACCGTGGCGCTCGCATCTCGCGATAGAGCGCCACTACTTCAGCCAGTCCTCAAAATCGAACGATCCACCCTCACGGCCAGCTCAACGGCCCCAAACCTTGTGTTGAACACTACGTTCCCGCGCTCATCCACAACCGCCCGGGCAATCGGCAAGCCTTTGGACAGCAACTCCAGCGGCGCACCTTTCAGCGATTGGCCCGAAGCCAGTTCCAGTTTCAATTTGATAGTCATCAGTGATCTCCTTATCAGGCATTGGCCGCTGAATTCAGCACGCCGGTTGGTTGGTAGTCCTTGAGCAGCAGATAGGTACTCCAGCCCCACCAGTCGTCAACGGTGGCGGTGTCGTTGAGGTTGTTGACGTCCTTGCGCCGCAATACTTTGTTGCCCTCGACTTTGAACAGTGGCGAGAAATTGCCTGCCGGGTTCAGTACGGCTTGCAGGTCGGGCAGCCTTTTCAGCGCAGCAAAGCTGCCGGCCGATGGAGTAGTGCCGCTGAGGTACGCCGCGAACACTTCATCCGCAGACACCTGAACCGCTTGATTGACCTGGGCGCGATTGGCGCTGTCGATGGCGTCGAAGTAGCGCTTGTCGCCGTAGGCGTGCCAGCGATCGCCGTTGCCATTGCTCACATTGAGACCGAACTTGCTGTCTTCATCGTGCATGAAGCGGGTAATCAACGAACCGAGATCACTGGGCGTGACCACCGCCGCCAACTGTTTGCGTGGCACCCGTAAATGGCCAGCGGAATACAGGTCGGTCAGGTAGTGATCGGCAAAAGCGTTCATCGCATAGGCCAGCTCCAACTGCTTTTCATCGCCGCTGTTGTGGGCCAGCACCGCTTGTTGCAGCGCGGCGGCGTGGCCGGCGATGTAGGCCAGAAGTGCCCATTCGGCAAAGTGGTCGGCATTGTTGGCGGCCAGCTTCAGATAACGCCCCAAAGGGAACAGCGCCGAGACGAAACTGCCGCCGCCGGTGATCTTGTTCCACTCTTCCGACAACGTATCACCGAGGGCGTCATAAGCTTCGTGAGGTTGTTTACCGTCCCTGATCGCTTGATTGATGGCGGCGATTTCCTTCTGCATGACGCCGAGGATCAACTTAGCCTCGGCGTTTGAGGCCGGCAGTACCGCCAGGGAGTTGAAGGCGTTGGTAAAGCGCTGGATTCGGTCCGCCGCTGTTACGCCTTCGCAGATCGGTTGATCGGGAATTCCATAGAAATCCCCTCCCAGTGCAATCACTTGTCCATAGGTCAATGCCAGGCCATTGGGCAGGTGCAACTCCACCTGCGAGGCCGGCAGCGCAGGCGCATCCTTGACGAAGCGCAGCAGGGTGCTGTCGCCGATCGCGGTATGTTCTGCACCCTCAAACCTCAACTGGGGCGCGCCTTGCAGCGATTTTTTCGGTGGCGTCGGCAGCGGGCCCCGGCGTTGATGTTTGAGGCCGTGAGGGCTGCCGGCGGTGAGTTTAAGCGTGTCGACATCGCCAGAAAGGGCGATGCCGTGCTCAGTAAAAAGATCATCCAGATCGGCAATGACCTGTCGGGAATTTTCCTTCGGTTGTGCGTGTAGACCTGACATTTCTAGCTCCTTGATATGTCGTAGGTAGAATCAAATTTAACTGTATATATATACAGCTGTCTGAATCATAGTTGAGAACTTTCCTACGTCAAGGAATTACTTTTCCGACGCAAATTTTGCGGCTCGCGATGAAATGCAGTTGACGGTTGTATTTTAAGTTGTACGATGACCTACAACTTCGGCGAAGGCTGAACGGTTTTCTCACACAACGTTGCTCCCAGGGTGTTCGAATAATGAATCCACAAGAACTGAAGTCCATCCTCTCTTCCGGTCTGCTGTCGTTCCCGGTCACCGACTTCAATGCTCAAGGCGATTTCCATCGCGCGGGCTATATCAAACGTCTCGAATGGCTGGCCCCATACGGCGCCTCGGCATTGTTCGCCGCCGGCGGCACCGGTGAGTTCTTCTCTCTGGCGGCCAGCGAATATTCGGAAATCATCAAGACTGCCGTCGACACCTGCGCCACCAGCGTGCCGATCCTGGCCGGTGTCGGCGGTTCGACTCGTCAAGCCATCGAATACGCTCAGGAAGCCGAGCGTCTGGGCGCCAAAGGCCTGTTGCTGCTGCCGCACTACCTGACCGAAGCCAGCCAGGACGGCGTTGCCGACCACGTTGAAGCGGTATGCAAATCGGTAAAAATCGGCGTGGTGGTTTACAACCGCAACGTCTGCCGCCTGACCGCTCCGTTGCTGGAACGTCTGGCCGAGCGCTGCCCGAACCTGATCGGTTACAAGGATGGCCTGGGCGATATCGAGCTGATGGTGTCGATCCGTCGCCGCCTCGGTGATCGCTTCAGCTACCTGGGCGGTTTGCCGACCGCTGAAGTCTACGCCGCGGCTTACAAGGCGCTAGGCGTGCCGGTTTACTCCTCGGCGGTGTTCAACTTCATCCCGAAAACCGCGATGGATTTCTACCACGCCATTGCTCGTGAAGATCACGCCACCGTCGGCAAGATCATCGACGACTTCTTCCTGCCGTACCTGGACATCCGTAACCGCAAGGCCGGTTACGCGGTGAGCATCGTCAAGGCCGGGGCGAAAATTGCCGGCTATGACGCAGGTCCTGTGCGTGCGCCGCTGACCGATCTGACGGGCGAAGAGTACGAAATGCTCGCCGCGCTGATCGACAAGCAAGGTGCGCAATAACACTCGATGAAACCAGGGCCGCCGAGCAATCAGCGGCTTTTTGCGTGAGGACTTCTTTTAAAGGAGCAGCCCGTGGCTGATTCAAAGCGTTTCGATAACTACATCAATGGCGAATGGGTGGCGGGCAGTGATTACTGCGCCAACATCAACCCGTCCGAGCTGACCGATACCATCGGCGATTACGCCAAGGCTGACCTGGCTCAGGTCCACGCCGCCATCGACGCCGCTCGCGCCGCGTTCCCGGCCTGGTCCACTTCGGGCATTCAGGCTCGTCACGATTCACTGGATAAAGTCGGTACTGAAATCCTCGCTCGTCGCGAAGAGCTCGGCACTTTGCTGGCCCGGGAAGAGGGCAAGACTCTGCCTGAAGCCATCGGCGAAGTGACTCGCGCTGGCAACATCTTCAAATTCTTCGCCGGTGAATGCCTGCGCCTGTCCGGCGACTATTTGCCGTCGGTGCGTCCGGGCGTCAACGTCGAAGTCACCCGCGAAGCGTTGGGTGTGGTCGGCCTGATCACCCCGTGGAATTTCCCGATAGCGATCCCTTCGTGGAAAATCGCTCCGGCTCTGGCTTACGGCAACTGCGTCGTGCTGAAGCCGGCCGATCTGGTGCCGGGTTGTGCCTGGGCGCTGGCCGAAATCATCTCCCGCGCAGGCTTCCCGGCCGGCGTGTTCAACCTGGTGATGGGCAGCGGTCGCGTGGTTGGCGATGCGCTGGTGCAGAGCCCGAAAGTGGACGGCATCAGCTTCACCGGTTCCGTGGGCGTGGGTCGCCAGATCGCTGTCAGCTGCGTGTCGCGTCAGGCCAAGGTTCAGCTGGAAATGGGCGGCAAGAATCCGCAGATCATTCTGGATGACGCCGACCTCAAACAAGCGGTCGAGCTGTCGGTACAGAGCGCGTTCTACTCCACTGGCCAGCGTTGCACCGCGTCGAGCCGCTTCATCGTCACCGCCGGGATTCACGACAAATTCGTCGAAGCCATGGCCGAGCGCATGAAGTCGATCAAGGTCGGCCACGCGCTGAAAACCGGTACCGATATCGGTCCGGTCGTCTCGCAGGCTCAGCTTGAACAGGACATGAAGTACATCGACATCGGCCAGTCCGAAGGTGCACGTCTGGTCAGCGGCGGTGGTCTGGTGACGTGCGACACCGAAGGCTACTTCCTCGCGCCGACGCTGTTTGCCGACAGCGACGCTGCGATGCGCATTAGCCGCGAAGAGATCTTCGGCCCGGTGGCCAACATCGTTCGCGTCGCCGATTACGAGGCAGCGCTGGAAATGGCCAACGACACCGAGTTCGGTCTGTCGGCGGGCATCGCTACCACGTCGCTGAAGTACGCCAACCACTTCAAGCGCCACTCCCAGGCCGGGATGGTGATGGTCAACCTGCCGACCGCCGGTGTGGATTACCACGTTCCGTTTGGTGGGCGTAAAGGTTCATCCTATGGATCACGTGAGCAAGGTCGCTATGCGCAAGAGTTTTACACGGTCGTGAAGACTGCCTACATCGGTTCCTGATACACGCAGTACCTGTGGGAGCTGGTTAGCCTGCGATAGCATCACCGCGTTGAGACTGACTCTGCGCGGTGCCTGCATCGCGGGCAAGCCCGGCTCCCACAAAAGCCAGATACGACAAAGAAATTGTTATTACCCGCATAAAAATAATCAGTGGGAGTACCTCTACAATGCAATCGACCAAGCCGACTCACGTCCGCTATTTGATCCTGCTCATGCTGTTTCTGGTGACCACGATCAACTACGCCGACCGAGCCACCATCGCAATCGCCGGCTCCAGCCTGCAAAAAGACCTCGGCATCGACGCGGTCACCCTCGGATACATCTTCTCCGCATTCGGTTGGGCCTATGTGGCCGGGCAAATTCCCGGTGGCTGGCTGCTGGACCGTTTCGGTTCGAAAAAAGTCTATGCGCTGAGCATCTTCACCTGGTCGCTGTTCACCGTGCTGCAGGGTTATGTCGGTGAGTTCGGCATGTCCACGGCGGTGGTTGCGCTATTCATGCTGCGCTTTTTGGTGGGCCTGGCCGAAGCGCCATCCTTCCCCGGCAACGCACGCATCGTGGCGGCCTGGTTTCCGACCGCTGAACGCGGTACAGCGTCGGCGATCTTCAACTCGGCGCAATACTTTGCCACCGTGTTGTTTGCACCGCTGATGGGCTGGATCGTCTACAGCTTCGGTTGGCAGCACGTGTTCATCGTCATGGGGGTGATCGGCATCATCTTCTCGGGGATCTGGCTGAAGGTTATCCACAGCCCGCGTCAACACCCGATGATCAACGACGCCGAGTTCAAGCACATCGCCGACAACGGCGGCATGGTCGACATGGACTCGGACAAAGGCAAAGGCAAAAAGGGCGACGGTCCGAAGTGGGACTACATCCGCCAGCTGCTGACCAACCGCATGATGCTTGGCGTGTATCTGGGCCAGTACTGCATCAACGGCATCACCTACTTCTTCCTGACCTGGTTCCCGGTGTACCTGGTGCAGGAGCGCGGCATGACCATCCTCAAGGCCGGGTTCATAGCCTCGCTGCCGGCGATCTGCGGGTTTATCGGTGGTGTGCTTGGCGGGGTGATTTCCGATTATCTGCTGCGTAAAGGCCATTCGCTGACCTTCGCCCGCAAGGCGCCGATCATCGCTGGCCTGCTGGTTTCCAGTAGCATCGTGGCTTGCAACTATGTGGACGTGGAATGGATGGTCGTCGGCTTCATGGCCTTGGCTTTCTTCGGCAAAGGCGTCGGTGCGTTGGGCTGGGCGGTGGTGTCCGATACTTCTCCGAAACAGATCGCCGGTCTCAGCGGTGGCCTGTTCAACACCTTCGGCAACATCGCGTCGATCACCACGCCGATCGTTATCGGTTACATCATCAGTTCCACCGGTTCGTTCAAATGGGCGCTGGTGTTCGTCGGTTGCAACGCGCTGGTGGCGGTCTTCAGCTATCTGGTGATCGTTGGCCCGATCAAACGTGTGGTGCTCAAAGAGCCGCCAGTCAGCGGTCCTGAAGCCAGCAATAAGTTATCTGAAGCGCATTCCTGAGGAGCGGCGTCATGCAGTTGATTGAACATTCTGACTCGCCGCGCTACATCCGCCTGCACGAGCGGGACAATGTGGTGATCGTTGTCAACGATCAGGGCGTGCCGGCCGGCACTGAATTCCCCGATGGCCTGGTCACCGTGGATTTCGTGCCGCAGAGCCACAAAGTCACTCTCGAGGACATTCCCGAGGGTGGCCAGGTGATTCGTTACGGCCAGACCATTGGGTATGCGTTGCAGCCGATCCCTCGCGGCAGCTGGGTCAAGGAAGATCAACTGCGCATGCCGACCGCGCCACCGCTGGACAGCCTGCCGCTGTCCACCGAAGTGCCGGCCGCGCAGGCACCGCTGGAAGGCTTCACCTTCGAGGGTTATCGCAACGCCGACGGCACCGTCGGCACGCGCAACATTCTCGGCATCACGACCACTGTGCAATGCGTCACCGGGGTACTGGATCACGCGGTGAAGCGCATCAAGGACGAGTTGCTGCCCAAGTACCCGAACGTCGATGACGTGGTGGCGCTGACCCACAGTTACGGCTGCGGCGTGGCGATCACCGCCACCGACGCGTACATCCCGATTCGCACCGTGCGCAATCTGGCGCGCAACCCGAACCTGGGTGGCGAAGCGCTGGTGATCAGCCTGGGCTGCGAGAAATTGCAGGCCGGGCAAGTGATGCACGAGAACGACAGTTCGGTCGATCTCAGCGAGCCGTGGCTGTATCGCTTGCAGGATTCCAGTCACGGTTTTACCGAGATGATCGAGCAGATCATGGCGCTGGCCGAGACTCGTTTGAAGAAGCTCGATCTGCGTCGTCGGGAAACCGTGCCGGCGTCCGAGCTGATCCTCGGCATGCAGTGCGGCGGCAGCGATGCGTTCTCTGGCATCACTGCCAATCCGGCGCTCGGCTATGCCTCAGACCTGTTGCTGCGGGCCGGTGCGACGGTGATGTTTTCCGAAGTCACCGAAGTGCGTGATGCGATTTACCTGCTCACGTCCCGCGCCGAAACCGAGGAAGTGGCTCAGGAACTGGTGCGGGAAATGGACTGGTACGACCGTTACCTGGCCAAGGGCGAAGCGGATCGCAGTGCCAACACCACGCCGGGGAACAAGAAGGGCGGGTTGTCGAACATTGTCGAGAAGTCCCTGGGCTCGATCGTCAAATCCGGCAGCAGCGCGATCAACGGGGTGCTCGGTCCTGGCGAGCGATTCAAGCGCAAAGGGCTGATTTTCTGCGCGACCCCGGCCAGTGATTTTGTCTGCGGGACGTTGCAGTTGGCGGCGGGGATGAACCTGCATGTGTTCACCACCGGGCGGGGCACGCCTTATGGGTTGGCGATGGCACCGGTGGTGAAGGTGTCGACCCGCACAGAACTGGCGCAACGCTGGCCGGATTTGATTGATATCGATGCCGGGCGGATTGCCACCGGGCGGGCGTCGATTGAAGACCTTGGCTGGGAGTTGTTCCACTACTACCTGGACGTGGCCAGCGGCAAGAAACAGACGTGGGCGGAGCGGCATAAGCTGCACAACGACATCACCTTGTTCAACCCGGCGCCGATAACCTGATACCGCGTTATCGTTCATCGCGGGCAAGCCCGCTCCCACAGTGATCTTCGGTGTTCACCAAATTTGATTAACAACACTGAAACCTGTGGGAGCGGGCTTGCCCGCGATGGCGATCTACCAGACGGCAGGGGACTTGGTGGCTTATCATTAGCCCCCTAACGACGCCCACCCAAGGTTCCCCCGGCATGCTGGCTATCTTCCTCGAAACCCTGAACATCACCGCGCCGGTGTTTGCCATGCTGTTTCTGGGGGCGCTGCTCAAGCGCATCGACTGGATCAACGACAACTTCATTCATACCGCATCGGCCCTGGTGTTCAACGTCACCATGCCGGCGTTGCTGTTTCTGGGCATCTTGCACGCCGACCTGCATGCCGCGCTGCAACCGGCGTTGCTGATCTACTTCTCGGTCGCGACCCTGATGTGCTTTGCGATTGCCTGGGGCTGGGCGATCTGGAAATGCCCGCGGGAAGACCGGGGCATCTACACCCAAGGCGCGTTTCGCGGCAACAACGGCGTTATCGGCCTGGCCCTGGCGGCGAGCATGTACGGCGACTACGGGATTTCCCTCGGGGCCATTCTCGCGGCGTTGGTGATCCTGTTCTACAACACGCTTTCGACCATCGTGCTGGCGGTCTACAGCCCGGTGATCAAGTCTGACCCGTGGAGCATCTGCAAAAGCGTGATGGTCAATCCGTTGATCATCAGCGTGTTTGCGGCGGCGCCATTTGCCTATTTCGAAATCGGTTTACCGGGGTGGCTGGAAAAGTCCGGCCAGTACCTGGCACAAACCACTTTGCCGTTGGCCCTGATCTGCATCGGTGGCACGTTGTCGCTGGCGGCGATGCGCAAAAGCGGGACGATGGCGCTGAGTTCAAGCCTGGTGAAGATGATCGGCCTGCCGGTGCTGGCGACACTCGGTGCCTGGCTCTGGGGTTTTCGCGGGGCGGAGTTGGGGATTCTGTTTCTGTACTTCGGCAGCCCGACCGCCGCCGCCAGTTTCGTCATGGCTCGGCAGGCCAATGGCAATCATGAACTGGCGGCAGCGATCATCGTGATTACCACGCTGATGGCGGCGGTCACCACCAACATCGGGATCTTTTTGTTGCAGTGGGGTGGGTGGATTTAACCGAAGGTTTTGCGGTGTTCTTCAGGGCCTCATCGCGGGCAAGCCCGCTCCCACAAAGGTCTTCAGTGCTTATGCAATTTATGCAACAAGGCAGATCCCTGTGGGAGCGGGCTTGCCCGCGATGGCGATGTCACTGACGGCGAAAATCCAGCGACTTACTCCGGCTTCTGGTAGCTATCAATCACTTCCTGCGCCGCCCGAAACGCATCGATCGCCGCCGGCACGCCGGCATACACCGCGCAATGCAGCAGCGCCTCGCGAATTTCGTCCACGGTGCAGCCGTTGTTCAGCGCACCGCGCACGTGACCTTTCAATTCTTGCGGGCACTTCAATGCGGTCAGCGCGGCGAGGGTGATCAGGCTGCGGGTTTTCAGCGGCAGACCTTCACGGTTCCACACACCGCCCCAAGCGTGTTCATTGACGAAGTCCTGCAACGGTTGGGTGAACTCGGTGGCGTTGCCCAAGGCGCGGTCGACGAAGGCGTCGCCCATCACTTGGCGACGGACTTCAACCCCAGGCTTTTTATCAGTGCTCATGGCAATTCCCTCTTGTGGTGTTGGCGACGCCAGGCGCGCAGCGAGGTGAACAGCAAAAACGCCACCAGCGCCGGCAGGACGAAAAACAGCATCAGGTATTCAAGCTTGCCGGCCAGCGGCATGCCGGTGGTGAACGACACCACGTGCAGCCCATAGGCCAGGTACAAACCCAAAAACAGCAGGCCTTCGGCGCGAGTCACCCGGTAGCCGGAATAGAACACCGGCAGGCACAGCACCGCGACACCGAGCATCACCGGCAGGTCGAAATCCAGAGCGTTCGGCGAGACCGACAGCGGCGACGGCGCGATCAATGCAGTGAGCCCGAGCACGCCCAAGAGGTTGAGCAGGTTGCTACCGATCACGTTGCCCACCGCGATGTCCCGCTGACCGCGCAACGCGGCGATCAACGACGTGGCCAGCTCCGGCAAGGATGTGCTGACGGCGACGATGGTCAGGCCGATGATCCGCTCCGACAACCCCAGGTCGGTCGCGACCGCTACTGCGGCACCAAGCAGCAAGTGCCCGGCGAATATCAGCATCGCCAGCCCGGCAATAATCATCAGCAGGCTGCTGACCCACGGCGCCTGTGGCGCTTCATGAACCCCCGATGGCGGACGGGCCGAGTGTCGCGACTGGCGCAGCAGCAAGCCCAGGTACAGCATAAGTGCGCCCAGCAGAATAATGCCGTCTGTCCGGTTCAGCTCTTCGTTCCACGCCAGTACGAACACCAACAGGCTGGCGCCGATCATCAGTGGGATATCCAGGCGCACCAATTGCCGCGAAACCCGCAGCGGAATAATCAGCGCCGAGAGCCCGAGGGTGACGAGGATGTTGAAGATGCTGCTGCCGATCACGCTGCCGACGGCGATGTCGGCGTTTTGCGCCAGGGTGGCTTGCAGGCTGACCGCCATCTGCGGTGCGCTGCTGCCGAGGGCCACAATGGTCAGGCCGATAATCAGCGGCCGCACATGCAGTCGCGCGGCCAGGCGCACGGCGGCGCGCACCATCAGTTCGGCACCGGCGATCAGTAAAAACAGACCGCTGAACAATTCAATCACGCTGATCAGGGGTAAATCGGCAAGTCCGAAAATAGTCAGCGCTCCGTCTATCAGTCGTCGAGGGCTTGCACGCGAACCTTCGCGGTGCCACTGCGCAGCATGCCCAACTGTTCGGCCGCTTCACGTGACACGTCGATAAGGCGCCCACGAGAGTATGGCCCGCGGTCGTTGACGCGCACCACGCAGGACCTGTCGTTATTCAGGTTGGTAATCTTCACCCGGGTGCCGAACGGCAACTGGCGATGGGCGGCAGTCAGGCCGTGCTGGTTGAAACGCTCGCCGCTGGCGGTGCGTTTGCCATGGTGTTTGGCGCCGTAATACGAAGCTACGCCGGTCTTGTCGTAGCCGTGTGGATCGATGGTATCCGTACTGGCACAACCGGCCAGCAGAGAGAGCAGGGCGCAGGCACTGAGCAGGCGTTTCATAAAAGATATCCCGGAAACAAATGTGAGAGCGGCGGTGCGACGATCCGACTTGCTCGTGAATGCATTCTGACAGTCAACCTTGTGTTGAGTGCCGAACCGCTTTCGCGAGCAAGTCGGATCGCCGCACCGCCGCTCCCACAGGGAATGGAGCCAGGCTTTAAATCTGGCTCCATTCTCATCAGCCTTCGAGCTTGCTTTTAAGCAGTTCGTTGACCTGTTGCGGGTTGGCCTTGCCTTTGGAGGCTTTCATGGCCTGGCCGACGAAGAAGCCGAACATCTTGCCGCGTTTGGCTTCGTCTGCCGCGCGGTATTGTTCGACCTGCTCGGCGTTGGCCGCGAGCATCTCGTCCAGCACTGCCGAGATCGCGCCGGTGTCGGTCACTTGCTTGAGGCCGCGCTTGTCGATGATCTCGTCTGCGCTGCCTTCGCCGTTGGCCATCGCTTCAAACACCACTTTGGCGATCTTGCCGGAGATGGTGTTGTCCTTGATGCGCAACAGCATGCCGCCCAACTGCTCGGCCGAAACCGGCGACTGGTCGATGTCCAGGCCTTGTTTGTTCAACAGGCTGCCCAGTTCAACCATCACCCAGTTGGCCGCCAGCTTGGCGTCGCCGCCGATGCTCACGACTTTCTCGAAGTAATCGGCTTGCTCGCGGCTGGTGGCCAGGACGCTGGCGTCGTAGACCGACAGACCGAACTGTTCCTGGAAACGCTCGCGTTTCTGCGGTGGCAGTTCCGGCAGGGTGGCGCGCACATCGTCGAGGAACGAGTCCTCGATGACCACCGGCAGCAGGTCCGGATCGGGGAAGTAACGGTAGTCGTTGGCTTCCTCTTTGCTGCGCATCGGACGGGTTTCGTCCTTGTTCGGATCGTACAGACGGGTCTGCTGGATCACCTTGCCGCCGTCTTCGATCAGCTCGATCTGACGTTGCACTTCGCTGTTGATCGCCTTCTCGATGAAGCGGAACGAGTTGACGTTCTTGATCTCGCAGCGTGTACCGAATTCAACCTGGCCCTTTGGGCGGATCGACACGTTGCAGTCGCAACGCAGCGAGCCTTCGGCCATGTTGCCGTCACAGATGCCGAGGTAACGCACCAGCGCGTGGATAGTCTTGACGTAGGCCACGGCTTCCTTGGCGCTGCGCATGTCCGGCTCGGAAACGATTTCCAGCAGCGGCGTACCGGCACGGTTCAGGTCGATGCCGGTGGCACCGTTGAACTCTTCGTGCAGGCTTTTGCCGGCGTCTTCTTCCAGGTGCGCACGGGTCACGCCGACACGCTTGATCGTGCCGTCTTCCATGGCGATGTCCAGGTGGCCCTTGCCGACGATCGGCAATTCCATCTGGCTGATCTGGTAGCCCTTGGGCAGGTCCGGGTAGAAATAGTTTTTACGGGCGAACACGTTGTGCTGGCCGATTTCGGCATCGATGGCCAGACCGAACATCACCGCCATGCGCACCGCTTCCTGGTTCAGCACCGGCAATACGCCGGGCATGCCCAGGTCAACCAGGCTGGCCTGGGTGTTCGGCTCGGAACCGAAGGTGGTGGAACTACCGGAAAAGATTTTCGACCGGGTGGTGAGCTGGGTATGAATCTCCAGCCCGATCACGACTTCCCATTGCATGTGTTTCTCCTCAGAAGCCGGTTGGGGTGCGGGTGTGCCAGTCAGTGTTGAGCTGATACTGATGGGCAACGTTCAACAGGCGGCCTTCCTGGAAATACGGGGCGAGCAACTGCACGCCGACCGGCAGGCCATCGACAAAACCTGCAGGCATGGACAAGCCCGGCAGACCGGCGAGGTTGGCGGTGATGGTGTAGACGTCTTCCAGGTACGCAGCGACCGGGTCGCTGTTCTTGGCGCCGAGCTTCCAGGCCGGGTTCGGCGTGGTTGGGCCGAGGATGATGTCGACCTCATTGAAGGCCGCCATGAAGTCGTTCTTGATCAGGCGACGGATTTTCTGCGCCTTCAGGTAGTAGGCGTCGTAGTAACCGGCCGACAGCGCGTAAGCACCGACCATGATCCGGCGCTGCACTTCCGCTCCGAAACCTTCGCCACGGGAACGCTTGTACAGGTCTTCCAGGTTTTTCGGGTCTTCGCAGCGATAGCCGAAACGCACGCCGTCGAAACGCGACAGGTTGGAAGACGCTTCCGCCGGGGCGATCACGTAGTACGCAGGGATTGCGTGCTGCATGTTCGGCAGGCTGATTTCCTTGACCACGGCGCCGAGCTTTTTCAGCTCTTCAACGCTGGCCATGATCAGGTCGGCAATGCGCGGGTCGAGGCCGGCGCTGAAGTATTCCTTCGGCACACCGATGCGCAGGCCTTGCAGCGAACCGTTAAGGCCGGCGCTGTAATCAGGCACGGGCTCGTCGATGCTGGTGGAGTCCTGCGGGTCGAAACCGGCCATGCCTTGCAGCAGGATCGCGCAGTCTTCGGCGGTACGGGCCAATGGGCCGCCCTGATCGAGGCTGGACGCGTAAGCGATCATGCCCCAGCGCGAAACGCGACCGTACGTCGGTTTCAGGCCGGTGAGGTTGGTCAACGCAGCGGGCTGACGAATCGAACCGCCGGTGTCGGTGCCCGTCGCCGCAGGCAACAGACGAGCGGCTACCGCAGCCGCCGAACCGCCAGACGAGCCACCCGGAACGTGTTCCAGGTTCCATGGGTTTTTCACCGCGCCGTAGTAGCTCGACTCGTTGGCCGACCCCATGGCGAATTCGTCCATGTTGGTCTTGCCCAGGGTCACGGCCCCGGCCGCAGCCAGTTTGGCGACCACGGTGGCGTCGTACGGTGCTTTAAAGTTGTCGAGCATCTTCGAGCCGCAGCTGGTGCGGATGCCCTGGGTGCAGAACAGGTCTTTGTGGGCGATCGGCGCGCCGAGCAGGGCGCCGCTCTCACCGTTGGCCCGACGAGCGTCAGCGGCTTTCGCCTGCTGGAGCGCCAGGTCTTCGGTGAGGCTGATGAAACTGTTGAGCTGCGGGTCGAGCTGGGCGATGCGCGCCAGCAGGACTTTGGTCAGCTCTTCGGAAGAAAACTTTTTATCGGCGAGTCCGCGGGCGATCTCGGCCAGAGTCAATTGATGCATTGCAGGCTCTTTCCCTTTAGTCGATGACTTTCGGAACCAGATACAGGCCGTTTTCGACCGCTGGTGCGATGGACTGATAGGCCTCGCGATGATTGGTTTCGGTCACGACGTCTGCACGCAGGCGCTGGCTGGCTTCCAATGGGTGGGCCAGCGGCTCGATACCGTCGGTATTGACCGCTTGCATTTCGTCGACCAGCCCGAGAATGCTGTTCAGGGCCGAAGTGATGTGTGGAAGATCGGCATCATTGAGGCCAAGGCAGGCCAAATGAGCGATTTTTTCCACGTCGGAGCGTTCAAGCGCCATGGGATTCTCCAGTGGAAAACAAAACGGACCGCGTCCGTGTGTTAGATTGTCGGAACACTACCGCATATCTACGGTCTCAGGGCCGCGATTGTGGTGCTTGGTGCACAGAAAAGCGGCCAATTTAACATATTGGCGCCTTGCCCAAAATCCCTGTCGTTGTTAGAGTTTGCCGCACTTTTTTACCCACGCGTTGCCTAGGGTCCCTTTCCCATGTTCAAGAAACTGCGTGGCATGTTTTCCAGCGATCTTTCCATTGACCTGGGCACTGCCAACACCCTTATTTACGTGCGCGAGCGCGGTATCGTCCTGAATGAGCCCTCCGTTGTGGCTATTCGGACACACGGTAACCAGAAAAGTGTCGTTGCTGTCGGCACCGAGGCCAAGCGTATGCTCGGCCGTACGCCGGGCAACATTGCTGCCATTCGTCCGATGAAGGACGGTGTGATCGCCGACTTCAGCGTCTGCGAAAAAATGCTGCAGTACTTTATCAACAAGGTTCACGAAAACAGCTTTCTGCAGCCTAGCCCTCGTGTGCTGATCTGCGTTCCATGCAAATCGACCCAGGTTGAGCGTCGTGCCATCCGTGAATCGGCCCTTGGTGCCGGTGCCCGTGAAGTGTTCCTGATCGAAGAGCCGATGGCTGCTGCGATCGGTGCTGGCCTGCCGGTAGAAGAAGCTCGCGGTTCGATGGTTGTCGATATCGGTGGCGGTACCACTGAAATCGCGCTGATCTCCCTTAACGGTGTGGTTTATGCCGAATCCGTACGGGTTGGCGGCGACCGCTTCGACGAAGCGATCATCACCTACGTGCGTCGCAACTACGGCAGCCTGATCGGCGAATCCACCGCCGAGCGCATCAAACAGGAAATCGGTACGGCCTACCCGGGCGGCGAAGTTCGTGAAGTCGACGTTCGTGGCCGTAACCTGGCCGAAGGCGTTCCACGCGCATTCACCCTGAACTCCAATGAAGTGCTGGAAGCTCTGCAAGAGTCCCTGGCCACCATCGTTCAGGCTGTGAAAAGTGCGCTGGAGCAATCGCCTCCGGAGCTGGCGTCGGATATCGCCGAACGTGGTCTGGTACTGACCGGTGGTGGCGCCTTGCTGCGCGACCTCGACAAGTTGCTGGCCCAGGAAACCGGTCTGCCGGTGATCGTCGCCGAAGACCCGCTGACCTGCGTTGCTCGTGGCGGTGGCCGTGCATTGGAAATGATGGATAAACACACCATGGATCTGCTTTCCAGCGAATAAGTCGCCGGATCGCCTCTATGCTGTTGAGCGCGCAGGCAGCACTTTGCAGTGCTGCCTGTTGGCGTTTATCTTCTGTCAGTCTGCATCCAGGCCGGTTTGATGCCGTATGAATAAAGAGAACATTTGCCTGGGAGGAGCGGCTTATTAAACCGCTTTTCACCAAAGGCCCCTCACTGGGCGTGCGCTTGTTGGTGCTGGCCGTGCTATCGGTCGCGCTGATGGTGGTCGATGCCCGCTTCACACTGCTCAAGCCAGTGCGTAGCCAAATGTCGCTGGTGCTGATGCAGTCTTACTGGATCACAGACCTGCCGCAGCGGCTATGGCAAGGTGTGGCCAGCCAATTCGGCAGCCGGACCGAGCTGGTCGCCGAAAACGAAAAACTCAAAACCGAAAACCTGCTGTTGCAGGGGCGCATGCAAAAGCTGGCCGCCCTCACCGAGCAGAACGTTCGGCTGCGCGAGTTGCTCAACTCTTCCGCGCTGGTCAACGAGAAGGTCGAAGTGGCCGAATTGATCGGCATGGACCCCAACCCCTTTACCCATCGCATCATCATCAATAAAGGTGAGCGCGACGGTGTGATCCTTGGTCAGCCGGTGCTCGATGCACGGGGGCTGATGGGGCAAGTGGTGGAGTTGATGCCGTACACCTCCCGCGTACTGTTGCTGACTGACACCACCCACAGCATTCCGGTGCAGGTGAACCGTAACGGTCTGCGGGCGATTGCCAGCGGCACCGGGAACCCGGAACGCCTTGAGCTGCGTCATGTGGCCGATACCGCCGACATTAAAGAAGGCGATCTGCTGGTCAGCTCCGGCCTCGGCCAGCGTTTCCCGGCGGGTTACCCGGTGGCGACGGTCAAGGAAGTGATTCACGATTCCGGTCAGCCGTTCGCCATCGTCCGTGCGGTGCCGACCGCCGCGTTGAATCGCAGCCGTTATCTGCTGTTGGTGTTCAGTGACGGTCGCACAGCCGAGGAGCGCGCCAACGAAGCCGCCCAGGCTCAGGAAGCTCTGGACCAGCACGGCGGAGGGCCGATCATTCCAGCGACCGTGCCGAAACCGACCGTGTCGGTGATACCGGCTACTGTCGCTGCTCCGGCCGGTCCGGCGGCTGCACCTGTTGTCGCACCTGCTGCAGCGACCCCGGCAAAACCTGCCGCTGCCCATGCTGCCAGCAAGCCACCCGCATCGGCTCCAGCCGCCAAACCTCCGGCAGCCCAACCCGCAGCCGTGAAGCCTGCTGCCAAACCGCCTGTCTCCGCGCCGGCCACCACTGGGGGAAGAGAATAATGGGCGGTGCAACTTCCTCCCGAAACGGCTGGATGGTCTGGCTGACCTTTGCCATTGGCATGCTGCTCAGCGTTTCGCCGTTGCCGCAATTCATGGAAATCCTGCGTCCTCTGTGGCTGGCCTTGCTGTTGGCCTTCTGGGCGTTGGCCCTGCCGCAGAAAGTCGGCATGGTGACCGCCTGGTGCCTGGGGCTGGCCGAAGACGTGCTGTATGGCACGTTGCTGGGCCAGAACGCGTTGATCCTTACGCTCATTACGTTCCTGGTGCTATCGCTGCAACAGCGCCTGCGCATGTTCCCGATGTGGCAACAGAGCCTGGTGATCCTGGTGATCTTCGGCCTCGCCCAACTGGTTCAGTTGTGGCTGAGCGCCCTGACCGGCAATCGTCAGCCGACCCTGGCGCTGGTGTTGCCGGCACTGGTCAGCGCGTTGCTCTGGCCATGGATCAGCTACGGTTTGCGCGGTTTGCGTCGACGCTACAAAATCAATTAATTCGGTCAGGCATGTGCCCGCACCTGGTGCCCTGTCTCGCCAAAAAGGAACAGTATTTGTGAGACAGGGCACTAGGGAGATGTCTCGATGAAGCAGTTGTACCTCGCCTCAGGCTCGCCGCGTCGGCGTGAACTGCTCACGCAGATCGGCGTGTCGTTCTCCGTCATCAGCGCGGACATCGATGAAACCCCTTTACCTGAAGAATCCCCATCGGCCTATGTCGAGCGTCTGGCGCGCGGCAAGGCTGAAGCCGGGCACGGGACGGTCGTGTCCGACGCGGATTTCTGCGTGCTGGGCGCTGACACCGCTGTGGTACTGGACGGGAAAATTCTCGGCAAGCCGGTGGACGAAGCCGACGCATGCGCCATGCTTATGCTGTTGTCAGGGCGCGAACATGAAGTGCTGACGGCGATTGCGGTGCGCGATGGCGAGCGCTGCGAGTCTTTGGTAGTGCGCAGCCTGGTGCGTTTTCGCACCATCGACCGCGACGAAGCGGCGGCCTACTGGGCCAGCGGCGAACCCCGGGACAAGGCTGGCGGTTATGGGATTCAAGGGCTGGGCGCGGTGTTCGTCGCCGGGCTCAACGGCAGTTATTCGGCGGTGGTCGGATTGCCTCTGTGCGAAACCTGCGAGCTACTCGGCCATTTCGGCATACCCTGTTGGCAAACCTTTAACGCGCGTTGAGCGTCGTACTGACAAGATGCGGCCATTATCGTGAACATGCCTGAACGAGACCCTGCCATGAGTGAAGAGATCCTGATCAACATCACGCCGATGGAATCGCGCGTGGCGGTGGTTGAAAACGGTGTCCTGCAAGAGGTCCATGTAGAGCGTACGCAAAAGCGCGGGATCGTCGGTAATATCTATAAAGGCAAGGTTGTGCGGGTATTGCCGGGCATGCAGGCGGCCTTCGTCGATATCGGTCTGGACCGCGCCGCATTTATTCATGCCTCGGAAATTTCCCTGCGCGAAGGCCCTGCGGTGGAGAGCATCAGCACGCTGGTTCATGAAGGTCAGAGCCTGGTAGTGCAAGTCACCAAGGACCCGATCGGCTCCAAAGGTGCACGTCTGACGACGCAACTGTCGATTCCTTCGCGCTATCTGGTGTACATGCCGCGCACCGCCCATGTCGGCATTTCCCTTAAAATCGAGGACGAAGCCGAGCGCGAACGCCTCAAGCAAGTGGTCACCGACTGCGTGGCCAAAGAAGGCATCAAGGAAGCCGGCGGTTTTATTTTGCGTACCGCAGCCGAAGGGGCCGGGGCCGATGAAATCCTCATGGACATCCGCTACCTGCGCAGGCTCTGGGACCAGATCAACGCCCAGATCAAAACCATCAATGCGCCGAGTGTGATCTACGAAGACCTCGGCCTGGCGCTGCGCACCTTGCGCGATCTGGTGAGCCCGAAGATCGAGAAGATCCGCATCGACTCCCGGGAGACCTTCCAGAAAACCACGCAATTCGTCGCCGAACTGATGCCGGAAATCGCCGACCGTCTGGAGCACTACCCTGGCGAACGGCCGATCTTCGACCTGTATGGCGTCGAAGACGAAATCCAGAAAGCCCTGGAACGCAAGGTGCCGCTCAAGTCCGGCGGCTATCTGGTGGTCGATCCGGCGGAAGCCATGAGCACCATCGACGTCAATACCGGGGCCTTTGTCGGTCATCGCAACCTCGAAGAGACCATCTTCAAGACCAACCTCGAAGCCGCCACCGCCATTGCCCGTCAGCTGCGCCTGCGTAACCTGGGCGGGATCATCATCATCGACTTCATCGACATGGAAGATGAAGAGCATCAGCGTCAGGTATTGCGCACGCTCGAGAAGCAACTGGAACGCGATCACGCCAAGACCAACATCATCGGCATCACCGAGTTGGGCCTGGTGCAGATGACCCGCAAGCGCACCCGCGAAAGTCTTGAGCAAGTGCTGTGCGAACCGTGCAGCAGCTGCCAGGGGCGCGGCAAACTCAAGACTCCGGAAACCGTGTGCTACGAGATCTTCCGCGAAATCCTGCGTGAGGCCCGGGCCTATCAGGCTGAAGGCTATCGGGTGCTGGCGAATCAGAAAGTGGTCGACCGTTTGCTCGACGAAGAGTCGGGCAACGTCGCCGAGCTCGAAGGCTTTATCGGGCGCACTATTCGGTTCCAGGTGGAAACCATGTACTCCCAGGAACAATACGACGTGGTGTTGCTCTGAATCGCTGTGTTTCACCTCCACTAGCACGGCTGGCCTCAGCTTTTTGCAGTATTTTTGCCATGGGAGCCAACTGACATGGACCGTCTGACACGCATTTTGGCCGCACTGACCCGCTGGGGTCTGGGCCTGTGTGCGTTGGTTTTAGTGCTGATGGCGCTGTTCGTCAGCCTCGGCCGAGAGCTGACGCCGCTGGTGGCCGAGTACCGTGCCGACGTCGAAGACAAAGCCAGCGATACCTTGGGCATGCCCCTGCAGATCGGCAAGCTGGAAGGTAGCTGGAGTGGCCTCGCCCCGGTTCTGCTGGCCCATGACGTGATGGTCGGCGAGGGTTCCAATGCCCTGCGCCTGGATCAGGTGCGCGCGGTACCGGACCTTTGGGCCAGCCTGCTGGCGCGCGAAGTGCGCATCGCACACCTGGAACTCAACGGCCTGAAGATCAGCCTCAAGGAAGGTGAGGACGGTCACTGGGCGCTGGAAGGTTTGCCGGTGCAGCAGGACCAGCCGCTGAACCCGGAGCAACTGCTCAATCGCATGCAGATCGTCCAGCAGCTGTCGGTACTCGACAGCCAGATCACCTTGCAGCCGTTGGGGGAGTCGCCGCTGACCCTGACATACGTCGGCCTGAACCTGAAAACCGGTCCATCCCACCAACGGCTCGATGCCCGTTTGACCCTGCCCGATGGTCAGCCAGTTGCGATGAGCCTGCGCACCCGTTTGCGCGCTGCCCAATGGAAGGACGGCGAAGCGGACGCTTACCTGAGCCTGCCGCAGAGTGATTGGTCGAAATGGTTGCCCGAGCGCCTGACCCGGCAATGGAACTTCTCCGAGATCAAGGCCGGTGGCGAGCTCTGGGTGAACTGGAGCAAGGGCACCCTGCAACGCGCCGCGATTCGTTTGAACGCGCCGCAACTCAAGGGCGCCTACGCCGAGCGCAAGCCGATCCAGATCAATAATCTGGCGCTGAACGGGTATTTCCAGCGCAGTTCCAAAGGCGTTCTGGTGACCCTGGATTCTCTGGCGATGAGCCTGGGTGACACCCGCTGGGAATCGAAACTGCAATTTCAACAAACTGCCGCGACGGACAAGGCGCCAGAGCTCTTGCATCTGCAAGCCGACCGTCTCGATCTCACACCGCTCACTCCGCTGCTGAACGCACTGGGCCCACTGCCCGAAGGTGTCGCCACGGCGGTCGAGCGGCTCAAGGTCACCGGAGTTTTGCGCAACGTGCTGATCGACTTCCGCCCAGCCGCTACCGATGACAGCAAATTCAGCTTTGCCGCCAATCTGGAAAAGGTCGGCTTCGACGCTTATCGCGGTGCACCGGCGGTGCGAAATGTCAGCGGCAACATCAGCGGCGACCTCGGGCAGGGCGAGCTGCGTATGGACAGCAAGGATTTCTCCCTGCACCTGGACCCGATTTTCGCCAAGCCATGGCAGTACATTCAGGCCAACGCCCGGTTGACCTGGAAACTCGACAAAGAAGGTTTCACCCTGATCGCACCGTACCTGAAGGTACTGGGCGAGGAGGGCAAGATTGCCGGCGACTTCCTGATCCGCTTGCATTTCGATCACACCCAGGAAGATTACATGGACCTGCGGGTCGGCCTGGTCGACGGTGATGGTCGCTACACCGCCAAGTACCTGCCGACGGTTCTCAGCCCGGGGCTGGACGAATGGCTGCGCACCGCGATTCTCAAAGGCGCGGTGGATGAAGGCTTCTTCCAGTACCAGGGTTCGCTGAACCACGGCGCCGCCGAAACGGCTCGCAGCATCAGCCTGTTCTTCAAGGTCCATGATGCCGAGCTGGCGTTTCAGCCGGGCTGGCCACATGTCAGCAAGGTCAGCGGCGATGTGTTCATCGAAGACAGCGGTGTGCGGATCCTCGCCAGCAAGGGCCAATTGCTCGACACCCAGGTCAGCGATGTCTACGTCAATATTCCCCGTGTACCTGCCGGGCAGAGCACTCATCTGTTCCTCGACGGCGCGTTCGCTGGCGGGTTGGGCGATGGCCTGAAGATTCTGCAGGAAGCGCCAATCGGCACCGCCGACACCTTCGCCGGTTGGGAAGGCGAGGGCGATCTGCAAGGCAAGCTCAAACTCGATATCCCGCTGGTCAAAGGCGAGAAGCCGAAAATCCTCGTCGACTTCAAGACCGACAAAGCCCGTTTGAAGCTCCGCGAGCCAACCCTGGAACTGACGCAACTCAAGGGCGATTTCCGTTTCGACAGCACCAAGGGTTTAAGCGGGCAAAAGATCACGGCTCGTGCATTCGACAAGCCAGTGACCGCACAGATCTTCGCTGAAGGCAGCCCGGGCAAGCTCAACACTCGGGTTGCCGCATCGGGTGAGGTCGAGGTCAAGAAACTCACCGATTGGCTGAATGTCACTCAGCCATTGCCAGTGACGGGGATGATCCCTTATCAGCTGCAACTGAACCTTGATGGCGCCGACAGTCAATTGATGGTCAGCTCCAATCTCAAAGGCGTGTCGGTGGATTTGCCGGCGCCGTTCGGCATGGCGGCCGATGTCGGGCGCGATACCGTGTTCCGCATGACCCTGCAAGGACCGGAGCGGCGTTACTGGGTCAACTACGGTGAGCTGGCAAACTTCACGTTTGCGGCACCGACCGGCAATTTCGCCGACGGTCGCGGCGAGTTGCTTCTCGGTGGCGGCAATGCCGTGTTACCCGGCGCCAAAGGCTTGCGTGTGCGTGGCGTACTGTCCGAGCTGGATGTCGCTCCCTGGCAGGATCTGGTGAACAAATATGCCGGTCAGGATCCAGGTGGCAGCGCCAAACAGTTGCTCAGCAGCGTGGATTTGAAGGTTGGAAAACTCACTGGTTTCGGCACCACCCTCGATCAGGCGTCGGTGCAGTTGACGCGTAAACCGGCCGCGTGGGCCTTGCAACTCGACAGTCAGCAGGTCAAGGGCAGCATCGGTATTCCCGATGCGAAAGCCGCACCGATTACGGTCAATCTGCAATACGTACGTTTGCCGGCACCAGACCCTACGGTGCTGGCTGACGAGAATTCGCCGGATCCGCTGGCCTCCGTGGATCCGACGAAGATCCCGGCGCTGGATGTCACCATCAATCAGCTGTTCCAGGGGCCGGATCTGGTGGGCGCGTGGCATCTGAAAGTCCGGCCGACCGCCAAGGGCATTGCCTTCAATTCCCTGGATCTGGGCCTCAAGGGCATCCTCTTGCAGGGCAGCGGTGGCTGGGAAGGCATGCCGGGTAATTCCGGCAGTTGGTACAAGGGCCGGGTCAGTGGCAAGAACCTCGCCGACGTGCTCAAGGGCTGGGGCTTTGCGCCGAGCGTCACCAGTGAAGAATTTCATATGAATGTCGACGGTCGCTGGCCTGGGTCACCGGCGTGGCTGGCGACCAAGCGCTTCTCCGGCAGCCTTGATGCGTCACTGAATAAAGGTCAGTTCGTTGAAGTCGAGGGCAGTGCTCAGGCGTTGCGGGTATTCGGCCTGCTCAACTTCAACTCCATTGGCCGCCGCTTGCGCCTGGACTTTTCCGACCTCTTTGGTAAAGGCTTGAGCTATGACCGGGTCAAAGGCCTGCTGGTCGCCAGCAACGGGGTCTACGTGACCCGTGAGCCCATTTTGCTGACCGGCCCGTCGAGCAATGTGGAGCTCAACGGCACACTGGACCTGGTGGGTGATCAGGTCGATGCCAAGTTGCTGGTGACTTTGCCGGTGACCAACAATCTGCCGATTGCCGCGCTAATCGTTGGTGCACCAGCCGTCGGCGGGGCGCTGTTCCTGATCGATAAGCTGATCGGTGACCGCGTGGCGCGCTTTGCCAGCGTTAAATACACCGTCAAAGGCCCATGGAAAGAACCGAAAATCACCTTCGACAAGCCTTTTTGAATTCTTTTGAAAAAGCACTCTTTGGGCCTATGGAGTAGCATGTTTTCATGCGACGCCGCTTACCCCTGTAGGAGCTGCCGCAGGCTGCGATCTTTTGACTTTAAAGATCAAGGTCAAAAGATCGCAGCCCCGTTTCACTCCGCAGCTCCTACAGGTCTGCGTAGATTTCACATAGGGAATAGGCCATGTCTGTAGCGGTGATTCAAATGGTCAGCCAGAGCGACGTGCTGGCCAATCTGGCCCAGGCCCGTCGTCTGCTTGAGCAGGCGGCGACCGGTGGCGCGCGGCTTGCCGTGCTGCCGGAAAACTTCGCTGCCATGGGCCGTCGCGACATTGCCGACATCGGCCGCGCCGAAGCCTTGGGCGAAGGCCCGATCCTGCCGTGGTTGAAACAGACCGCCCGCGACCTCAAGTTATGGATAGTGGCCGGCACATTGCCGTTGCCGCCGGTGGATCAACCGATAGCCAAAGTGCATGCATGCTCGTTGCTGGTTAATGATCAGGGCGAAACCGTTGCACGGTATGACAAGCTGCACCTGTTCGACGTAGACGTGGCGGACAATCGCGGGCGTTATCGCGAATCCGATGACTATGCTTATGGCAGTGGCGTGGTGGTTGCCGACACGCCCGTCGGTCGAGTCGGCCTGACGGTTTGTTACGATTTACGATTTCCAGAGCTTTACAGTGAATTGCGTGCAGCCGGCGCGGAGTTGATTACCGCGCCGTCAGCCTTTACCGCGGTGACCGGCGCGGCCCATTGGGACGTGCTGATTCGCGCGCGGGCCATCGAGACTCAGTGTTACATGCTTGCGGCCGCCCAGGGTGGGACGCATCCGGGGCCACGAGAAACCTTTGGTCATGCCGCCATCGTCGACCCATGGGGGCGTGTGCTGGCACAACAAGATCAAGGCGAGGCCGTGCTGCTGGCCGAACGCGACAGCAGCGAACAGGCGTCCATCCGGGCGCGGATGCCGGTGTCTACTCACCGGCGCTTTTTCTCGCAGGGCGCCCAGCGACCTGCATCAGAACGACGAATTTAAGGCGTAAAGCATATGAGCGAGTTGTTGTCCTCCGTCAGTGAACACCTCCTGGCACCCGGCGGCGTAACAATCGAGAGCCTGCAAGGTGTGCTCGGTGATCTGGCCGGCCCGGGCATCGATGCCGCCGACCTGTATTTCCAGGGGCAGATTTCCGAGTCCTGGGCGCTGGAAGACGGGATCGTCAAGGAAGGCAGCTTCAACCTCGACCAAGGTGTTGGCGTGCGTGCGCAATCGGGTGAAAAGACCGGTTTCGCCTACAGCAATGCGATCACCCTCGAAGCGCTGGGCGCGGCGGCCCGTGCGGCCCGTTCGATCTCCCGGGCCGGGCAGAACGGCACTGTGCAAGCGTTCACCACCCAGGATGTCGCCCAATTGTACGGGCCGGATAACCCGCTGGAAGTGATGACCCGTGCCGAGAAAGTCGAGCTGCTCAAGCGTATCGATGTGGCGACTCGTGCCCTCGACCCGCGTATCCAGCAAGTCACCGTGAGCATGGCCGGCGTCTGGGAACGGATTTTGATTGCTTCCACCGACGGCGGACTGGCGGCGGATGTGCGGCCGCTGGTGCGTTTCAACGTCAGCGTGATCGTCGAGCAGAATGGCCGTCGTGAGCGCGGTGGTCATGGCGGTGGCGGTCGTACCGATTACCGCTATTTCCTCAGCGATGACCGCGCCATGGGCTATGCCCGCGAAGCGTTGCGTCAGGCGCTGGTGAATCTGGAAGCGATCCCGGCCCCGGCCGGTACGTTGCCGGTGGTGTTGGGTTCGGGTTGGTCCGGCGTGTTGCTGCACGAAGCCGTCGGCCATGGTCTGGAAGGCGACTTCAACCGCAAGGGCAGTTCGGCCTACAGCGGGCGCATGGGCGAGATGGTTGCCTCGAAGCTCTGTACCATCGTCGATGATGGCACCCTTGCCGGGCGTCGTGGTTCGTTGAGCGTCGACGACGAAGGCACCCCGACCGAGTGCACCACGCTGATCGAAAACGGCGTGCTCAAAGGTTACATGCAGGACAAGCTCAATGCGCGCCTGATGGGCGTGGCCCGCACCGGTAATGGTCGTCGCGAATCCTACGCGCACTTGCCGATGCCGCGCATGACCAACACCTACATGCTGGCTGGCGAAAGCGACCCGGCGGAAATCATCGCCTCGGTGAAAAAGGGCATCTACTGCGCCAACCTCGGCGGCGGTCAGGTGGACATCACCAGCGGCAAGTTCGTGTTCTCCACCAGCGAGGCATACCTGATCGAAGACGGCAAGATTACTGCCCCGGTCAAAGGCGCGACGTTGATCGGCAACGGGCCGGAAGCCATGAGCAAGGTGTCGATGGTCGGTAACGATCTGGCGCTGGACAGCGGTGTGGGAACGTGTGGCAAGGATGGGCAGTCGGTGCCGGTGGGTGTCGGCCAGCCAACGCTGAAAATTGATGCGATCACTGTGGGTGGCACAGGATCGTAAGGGGCTCTTGAAAAAGTGAAGCTTCGGGTGAGTTGCGAGGCAACTCACCCGATTCGGGACTTAACGCAGACCGCGTTGAGTCTCGTCCAGCTCACGGATGTACTTGAAGATTTTACGGCTCGAAGCCGGTGGCTTGTTGGTCGCCAGTTCGTGCTGGGCCTGACGGATCAGGGAGCGCAATTGCTGACGATCAGCCTCCGGGTAGTCGAGCACGAACTTCTCCAGGACTGCATCGTCGCCGGCGATCAAGCGATCGCGCCAGCGTTCCAGACCATGGAAACGTTCGTTGTACTGCCGAGTGGAGGCATCCAGTTGATCGAGCAGAGTCAGAATGGCGTCAGTGTCCTGATCGCGCATCAGTTTGCCGATGAACATAAGGTGCCGTTTACGCGCGATATTCGCGGTGTGCTTGGGCGCATCGGCCAGGGCCCGGCGCATAGCGTCGGTCAACGGCAGTTTTGCCAGCAAGTCAGGCTTGAGTGTTGTAAGGCGCTCGCCGAGGTCAACCAGAGCATGAAGCTCGCGTTTAACCTGGGATTTGCTTTTTTCTCCCGTATCGAGGGAGTCGTCGTAAGAATCAACCATGGTGGCCGTCCGCAAAGAAACGCCGCCATGATAACCAGTCGGGGGCCGCTTGTCCGGCCCGGTCGCTCGAAGGCCCCAGCCGAAAGCAGAATTTGAGTGGAGAACAGCATGAGTGCAGTTGAAAGCGTCGGCCCGCAAGCGTTGCCGGCACTGCAAGAACAAGTCGAGCAGATCATCGCTGAAGCCAAGCGCCAGGGCGCCAGTGCCTGTGAAGTGGCCGTGTCGCTGGAGCAGGGCTTGTCGACCACGGTGCGTCAGCGGGAAGTCGAAACCGTTGAGTTCAATCGCGATCAGGGCTTTGGCATCACCTTGTATGTGGGGCAGCGCAAAGGCTCGGCCAGCACCTCGGCCAGTGGTTCGGAAGCAATTCGCGAAACCGTCGCCGCCGCGCTGGCCATTGCCAAGCACACCTCCGAAGACGAAGCCTCGGGCTTGGCGGATGCCGCGTTGATGGCCAAGGATCTGCAGGATTTCGACCTGTTCCATCAATGGGACATTACCCCGGAGCAAGCCATCGAGCAGGCTCTGTCCTGTGAAGCGGCGGCGTTTGCCACCGACAGCCGGATCAAGAATGCCGACGGCACCACCCTCAGCACTCACCAGGGCTGCCGGGTTTACGGCAACAGCCACGGTTTTATCGGCGGTTACGCGTCGACTCGTCACAGTCTCAGCTGCGTGATGATCGCCGAAGCCGATGGCCAGATGCAGCGCGATTACTGGTATGACGTGAACCGTCAGGGCAATTTGCTGGCCTCTCCAGAGAGCATCGGTCTACGTGCCGCGCAACGGGCGGCGAGCCGTCTGGGCGCGCGTCCGGTGCCGACCTGCGAAGTGCCGGTGCTGTTTTCCGCGGAGCTGGCCGGTGGCTTGTTCGGCAGCTTCCTGTCGGCGATCTCTGGCGGCAGTCTGTACCGCAAATCATCGTTCCTCGAAGGCACGCTGGGGCAGAAGCTGTTCCCGGAATGGCTGACCATCGATGAGCGTCCGCATTTGATGCGCGCCCTGGGCAGTTCGGCCTTCGACGGCGATGGCCTGGCGACTTACGCCAAGCCGTTCGTGGAGAAGGGCGAGTTGGTGTCCTACATACTCGGCACCTACTCCGGCCGTAAGCTCGGGATGCCGAGCACCGCCAATGCCGGCGGCGTACATAACCTGTTCGTCACCCATGGCGACGAAGACCAGGCTGCCTTGCTGCGGCGCATGGGTCGTGGCCTGCTGGTGACCGAGTTGATGGGCCAGGGCCTGAACATGGTCACTGGTGATTACTCCCGTGGTGCGGCGGGTTTCTGGGTCGAGAACGGGGAAATCCAGTTCGCGGTTCAAGAAGTGACCATCGCCGGTAACATGCGCGACATGTTCAAGCAGATCATTGCGGTGGGTAATGACCTGGAATTGCGCAGCAACATTCGCACCGGTTCGGTGTTGATCGAGCGGATGACGGTGGCGGGTAGCTAACCTCCGACTGCACAAAAAGGCGCGCCACCCAATTGGGTGGCGCGCCTTTTTTTATTTGCCGCAACACAAATCCTGTGGGAGCGGGCTTGCCCGCGATAGCGTCATTTCAGTCGACTTCGATGTTGAATCTTCAATCGTCATCGCGGGCAAGCCCGCTCCCACAAAGTGCTCAGTGTGTTACTGAGCTTGTTTTGGTTCTCATTATCATCTAATAATAAATCTCATTACCGAATGAGCCCGGATTATGAGTTCTGCCTTGCACGAGCAGCCTTACCTCGAAAGCTGGCGCTGGATGAGTCGCCAGATCCGTTGCGCCATGGACCCTGACGAGCCGCGTCTGATCGAACATTACCTGGCCGAAGGCCGGTATCTGGCGTGTTGCACGGCCACCTCTCCCTGGACTATCGCCGAAACCTCTTTCCGTTTGCTGCTCGACACCGCCGCCGATGTCGCACTGCCCTGGCACTGGCGCAGCCTGTGTCTCGACCAAGCCTGGCGGCCGTTGCGCGATCTCGAACGGCAATCACTCTGCGGCTGCCGCCTCAAGCGCTGGCAAAGCTACGCCTAGCGACTGGCGACCTGCGAGTTGCAACCCTCCATCCCCCTCATAGAACTGGTGCAAGGATCTCCTGATGAGTAACACACGTATCGAACGCGACAGCATGGGTGAACTGCAAGTCCCGATAGACGCCCTTTACGGCGCGCAAACCCAGCGCGCGGTGGATAATTTCCCGATCAGCGGCAAACCGATGCCCGTGCAGTTCATCCGGGCGCTGATCCTGGCCAAGGCTGCGGCCGCCCGAGCCAACGTCGAGCTCAAGCAGATCAGCGAATCCCAGGGCAAGGCGATCGTCGACGCAGCTCAAGGCCTGCTCGAAGGCGACTTCATGCAGCACTTCCCGGTGGATATCTTCCAGACCGGTTCCGGCACCAGTTCCAACATGAACGCCAATGAAGTGATCGCCACCCTGGCCAGCCGCTTGTTGGGCGAGCCGGTCAATCCCAATGATCACGTCAATTGCGGTCAGAGCAGCAATGACATCGTCCCGACCACCATCCATGTCAGTGCCGCATTGAGCTTGCATGAGCAGTTGCTGCCGGCGCTGGTGCATCTGGTGCAGGTGATCGAGCACAAGGCCGAGCAGGTTCATCCGTTCGTCAAAACCGGGCGTACCCATTTGATGGACGCCATGCCCGTGCGCATGAGTCAGGTGCTCGATGGTTGGGCGCAACAGCTCAAGGCCAATATCGGTCATCTGCAAGATCTGCTGCCAAGCCTGCAATCCCTGGCCCAGGGCGGTACAGCGGTGGGCACCGGGATCAATGCCCATCCAGAGTTTGCGGCGCGTTTCAGCCAGCAACTCAGCCAACTGACCCAGGTGCAGTTCAGGCCGGGCAAGGACCTGTTTGCGCTGATCGGCTCGCAGGACACGGCGGTCAGCGTTTCAGGGCAGCTCAAGGCCACAGCGGTTTCCTTGATGAAAATCGCCAATGACCTGCGCTGGATGAATTCCGGCCCATTGGCGGGGCTCGGTGAAATCGAACTCGAAGCCTTGCAACCGGGCTCGTCGATCATGCCCGGCAAGGTCAACCCGGTGATCCCGGAAGCTACCGCGATGGTCGCCGCTCAAGTGATTGGCAACGACACGGTGATCACCGTCGCCGGCCAGTCGGGCAATTTCGAGTTGAATGTCATGCTGCCGATCATCGCCCAGAACCTGCTGAGCAGTATCGAGTTGCTGGCCAACGCCAGCCGTCTGCTGGGCGACAAGGCTATCGCCAGCTTCAAGGTCAACGAGGCCCGGCTCAAGGAAGCGCTCTCGCGCAATCCGATTCTGGTCACTGCACTCAACCCGATCATTGGTTATCAAAAAGCCGCTGAAATTGCCAAGAAGGCTTATCAGCAGGGCCGGCCGGTGATCGATGTCGCCCTGGAACACACCGACCTGACGCGCAGCCAACTGGAAGAACTGCTCAACCCAGAGAAGCTCACCGCAGGCGGCGTGTAATCACTGCTACCGCTTTGGAGGCTCACCATGGAGCACTGGAAACGCACGATCGAAAGGGCCAACCGCCATTTCATGCTGGGCGAACTCGTTGATGCCCGCGAGGCTTACTTGCAGGCACTGGCGCTGGCCCAAGTGTTGTTCGAGCGCTGGGCGGATGCCGACCAAGCGGTGGCGGCCTGCGTGATTTCCCACCACAACCTGGCGGACCTGCACTTGCGTCTGAACCAGCCGGAGGAGAGCGTCGAGTACCTGTGTGCGATCCATCAACGACTGTTGCAGACTATGCAGAACCCGCGACTGGCGCCGGCTTTGCGTGAAGCCGCGCTGCGCCAGAGCAGCAAAACCTATGTCGAGCTGCTGAATTTCATCAGCGATCACGGCGAGTATCCACGCACCCACCGTTTGCTGCACACCGACACCGCTTCGCCCTCGTATCAGCCTGCGCCCTTACAACATGGAGTTCATTGAAATGGCTTTTACCCTGCCTGCCTTGCCGTACGCCTACGACGCCCTGGAACCGCACATCGATGCGCAGACCATGGAAATCCACTACACCAAACACCACCAGACCTACATCAACAACCTCAACGCTGCAGTCTCAGGCACTGAGTTTGCTGAATGGCCCGTGGAAAAACTGGTGGCGGCTGTCCAGCAATTACCGGAAAAACTTCGCGCGGCGGTGATCAATCAGGGCGGTGGGCATGCCAACCATTCGTTGTTCTGGGAAGTCATGGCACCCAACGGCGGAGGCCAACCTGAAGGCGCGCTGGCCAAGGCAATCGACGAACAGCTGGGTGGTCTCGACAACTTCAAGGAGGCCTTCACCAAAGCTGCGCTGACCCGTTTTGGCAGCGGTTGGGCCTGGTTGAGCGTGACGCCGCAAAAGACCTTGATTGTTGAAAGCAGTGGCAATCAGGACAGCCCATTGATGAACGGCAATACGCCGATTCTCGGCCTGGACGTTTGGGAGCACGCTTATTACCTGCGCTATCAGAACCGACGTCCGGAATACATCAATTCGTTCTACAACGTGATCAATTGGCCCGAAGTCGCCGCGCGTTATCAGGCTGCGCTGGTTTAGGGGGCGTTCTCAACTAGTTTCCCCTCCGCGCCGGGTCTGCTGTTGTGCAGGGCAAGGCGCGAGAAGCGTGGTTTGGTCATTCCAAATAAGCTTCGAGCAACGCAGCCCTGCACAGCAGCAGGCCCGGCCCTTCGGGTTGTGCCTTAAAACGGGCCAGGCTGCGTTGCAGGCCTTGGAAAGGGAACAACCATTCCCAGCGGCCTGCGCCTTGCCTGGCCCGCTTTAAGGCGACAACGCGGTGGGGGAACTAGTTGAGAACGCCCCCTAAGTCTCTATAAAACAATCCAGGGCTGACTATGGGCACTGAAACACTGGCGGTCGGAAGTGGACGGATGTTTCGTTACGCACTGGGATCGCTGTTACTGCTGGCGGGCGTGACGTTATTGGCTGCTCAAGGGCTGAGCTGGCTGGACCTCGAACCGAAACTGCAGCGTGCCCTGCAAGGCGGGGCGATTTGTGCCTTGGGCACGGCTTTGGGCGCGGTGCCGGTGCTGGTGATTCGGCAGATGCCTCAGGTAGTCAGCGACATATTGCTCGGTTTCGGAGCCGGGGTGATGCTCGCGGCGACGGCGTTTTCGCTGATCGTGCCGGGCATTGCCGCGGCCGAAAACCTCGGGCTGACGCCTTGGGCGGCCAGCGGCCTGATCAGCTTCGGCATCATGCTGGGCGCATTCGGCTTGTTTCTGGTGGATCGCAAGGTGTCTGGCGCTACGCCTGAAATGCTCGTGGGAACGTTGGCGCGACCGGTGATTCCACCGCGGATCTGGTTGTTTGTGTTTGCCATCATTGCCCACAACATCCCCGAAGGCATGGCGGTCGGCGTCTCGGCCGGCGGTGGCATGCCCGACGCCGACAGCCTGGCTATGGGCATCGCCTTGCAGGATGTGCCGGAAGGGCTGGTGATTGCATTGGTGTTGGCCGGAGCAGGGATGTCGCGGGTCAAGGCGTCCCTGATCGGTGCTGCGTCAGGGTTGGTCGAGCCGGTCTTCGCATTGTTGTGCGCCTGGCTGGTGAGCCTGGCCGAACTGCTGTTGCCGTTGGGGCTGGCACTGGCGGCCGGTGCGATGTTGCTGGTGGTGACTCACGAAGTCATCCCCGAATCGCGCCGCCATGGTCACGACAAACTGGCCAGCCTTGGGTTGCTGATCGGATTTTGTCTGATGATGGTGATGGATACAGCGTTGGCTTGAGGTGCACAGATTTAGCGAAGAGGTGCTTTTGTGGCGAGGGAGCTTGCTCCCGCTCGGCTGCGGAGCAGTCGTGAAAGCAGCGAATGCGGTTATGTTTGTGTACAAGGGTGGCAATTTTGGGGCCGCTTCGCAGCCCCGCGGGAGCAAGCTCCCTCGCCACAAGAGCCCGCTCGATAGAGGCGCTGTTTATTCTTATTCGCCTTCGTCGAAGAAGTTGTTGATCAACGCCACCAGTGCGTCCAGCGCTTCCTGTTCCTGCTCACCTTCGGTACTCAGGTGGATTTTGGTGCCCTTGCCAGCGGCGAGCATCATCATGGCCATGATGCTTTTGCCATCGACCGTGGTCTCTGACGTGCGGCCTACTCTGATCGTGCAATCCGGAAATTGACCGGCAACCCCGACGAACTTGGCAGACGCGCGGGCATGCAGGCCCAGCTTGTTGATGATTTCGATTTCCAGAGCAGGCATCGCGATGTGAATCCTTTAGCTGAGGTCGCGGTGGCGGACCTGGACGTTCTTCAGGGTTTTTTGCAGGACCTGACCCAGACGTTCGGTCAGGTAGACAGAGCGGTGATGCCCGCCGGTGCAGCCAATGGCAATGGTGACATAGGCGCGGTTGCTGGCGGCAAAGCGGGGCAGCCACTTGAGCAGGTAGGAGGAAATGTCCTGGAACATCTCTTCGACATCCGGCTGCGCCGCTAGGTACTCGGCCACCGGTTGATCGAGCCCGGACTGTGCCCGTAGCTCCGGCTTCCAGTAAGGGTTGGGCAGGCAGCGCACGTCGAACACCAGATCGGCGTCCACCGGCATGCCTCGCTTGAAGCCGAAAGATTCCACCAGGAACGCAGTGCCCGGTTCCGGCTGATTCAGCAGGCGCAACTTGATGGTATCGCGCAGCTGATACAGGTTCAGATTGGTGGTGTTGACCTTGAGGTCAGCCAGATCGGCAATCGGCCCCAGCAGATTGGTTTCGTCCTGTATTGCCTCCGCCAGCGAGCGATTGGCGCTGCTCAGCGGGTGACGACGGCGGGTTTCCGAAAAGCGTTTGAGCAAGGTCTCTTCGTCGGCGTCCAGATACAGCACATCGCACTGTATATGCCGGCTGCGGACCTCTTCCAGCAATTCGGGGAACCGTGACAGGTGGCTTGGCAGGTTGCGGGCATCGATGGATACGGCCACCAGCGGTTGTGCCAGTTCGGTGTGAATCAGCGCGCGTTCGGCCAGTTCCGGCAGCAAGCCGGCAGGCAGGTTGTCGATGCAGTAATAGCCGTTGTCCTCGAGAACATCGAGGGCGGTGCTTTTACCTGAGCCGGAGCGGCCACTGACAATGATCAGGCGCATGATTAGTGACCGTTCTGCTCGTCCAGGACAACCTGATACAAGGCTTCGTTGCTCGGGGCGCTGCGCAGTTTTTCACGCACTTCCTTGCGATCCAGCATGCTGGCGATCTGGCGGAGCAATTCCAGGTGTGCATCGGTGGCGGCTTCCGGGACCAGCAGCACAAACAGCAGGTCAACCGGGGCGCCGTCAATGGCGTCGAAATCGATAGGGGCTTCCAGGTGCAACAGCGCACTGATTGGCGAGGTGCAGCCTTTAAGCCGGCAGTGGGGAATGGCGATGCCGTTGCCGAAACCGGTAGAACCGAGTTTCTCACGGGCAATCAGGGCCTCGAAGACGTCCTGCATTTCCAGATCCGGTACTTCGCGGTGGATGAGGTTGGCAATTTGCTCGAGGGCTTTCTTTTTACTGCCACCCGGCGCGTTCACTTGGGAACGGCCGGGGGTCAGGATGGTTTCTAGTCGGATCATGGATTGGGAGTGTTAACGACCGGTCGCGCCCTGGAGGAGGCTCTGGGTCTTTTCCTTATGCTTTTTAAGTTGGCGATCCAGCTTGTCGGTCAGCAGGTCGATGGCGGCATACATGTCCGTATGCTCGGCATTGGCGACCACTTCTCCGCCGGGAATATGCAGCGTGGCTTCGATCTTCTGCAGCAGTTTTTCGACGTTCATCGTGACTTGCACATTGGTGATCTTGTCGAAATGCCTCTCTAATCGGTCGAGTTTTTCGCCGATGTAGGTGCGCAGAGGTTCGGTCACTTCCAGTTGGTGTCCACTGATGTTGACTTGCATACAGCTTCTCCTTCGTTGCCAGTGCATAAAGCGGCAGGCAGAAATGCCTGCCACTGGAACGCTGTGGCGAGCCCGGCGGTTACATCAACCGCTTCCGTTCGCTGGAAGGCGCGATCCCCAGGGATTCGCGGTACTTGGCGACGGTGCGACGGGCTACCTGAATGCCTTGTGCCTCCAGTAAACCAGCGATCTTGCTGTCACTCAACGGCTTTTTCTGATTTTCCGCGGCAACCAGTTTTTTGATGATCGCGCGGATCGCCGTGGACGAGCATTCACCGCCTTCGGAGGTACTGACGTGGCTGGAAAAAAAGTATTTCAGTTCATAGATGCCCCGTGGGGTATGCATGAATTTTTGCGTGGTCACCCGTGAAATCGTCGATTCGTGCATGCCCACCGCTTCGGCGATGTCGTGCAGCACCAGCGGCTTCATGGCTTCGTCACCGTATTCAAGAAAGCCGCGTTGATGCTCGACGATCTGGGTGGCGACTTTCATCAGGGTTTCATTGCGGCTTTGCAGGCTTTTGATGAACCAGCGAGCTTCCTGCAGCTGATTACGCATGAACGTGTTATCAGCGCTGGTATCGGCGCGGCGCACGAAACCGGCGTATTGGGCGTTGACCCGCAGGCGTGGCACCGATTCCTGATTCAGTTCCACCAGCCAGCGCTCGTTGTCCTTGCGCACGATCACGTCGGGAACGACGTATTCGGCTTCGGTGGACTCGATTTGTGAGCCCGGGCGCGGGTTGAGGCTCTGGACCAATTCGATGACCTGACGCAGTTCATCTTCCTTGAGCTTCATGCGGCGCATCAGCTGGCTGTAGTCGCGACTGCCGAGCAGGTCGATGTAATCGGTGACCAGACGCTTGGCCTCGGCCAGCCAAGGGGTCTTGGCGGGCAGCTGACGCAGTTGCAGCAGCAGGCATTCACCGAGGTTGCGGGCGCCGATGCCAGCGGGTTCGAATTGCTGGATGCGGTGCAGGACGGCTTCGATTTCGTCCAGTTCGATGTCCAGTTCCGGGTCGAAGGCTTCGAGGATTTCCTCGAGGGTTTCGTCCAGGTAGCCCTGATTGTTGATGCAGTCGATCAGGGTCACGGCGATCAGGCGATCGGTGTCGGACATCGGTGCCAGGTTCAGTTGCCAGAGCAAATGGCTTTGCAGGCTTTCACCGACCGATGTGCGGGTGGTGAAATCCCACTCGTCGTCATCGTTGCTCGGCAGGCTGCTGGCACTGGTCTGGTAGACGTCTTCCCAGGCCGTGTCGACGGGCAATTCGTTGGGGATGCGCTCGTTCCAGTCGCCTTCCTCAAGGTTATCCACCGTTGGGGCGGTTTCCTGGTAGGAGGGTTCCTGAATGTCGGCGTTGGGTTTCTGTTCGGCGCTATCGGCCAAGGGGTCGGCGTTATCGAAGTCGTCGCCTTCTTCCTGGCGTTCGAGCATCGGATTGGACTCCAGGGCCTCCTGGATTTCCTGTTGCAGGTCCAGGGTCGACAATTGGAGCAGGCGGATGGCCTGTTGCAGCTGCGGTGTCATCGTCAGCTGCTGGCCCATTCTCAAGACTAGCGATGGTTTCATGGCAGGGGCTTAACACCTTATTCGCCGGCGCACATGCGCCATCCACTACAGAGCGCCGAAGCGCCAAACATAAGCAAATTATATGCCCGAAACTGAAGTGTTTGCCTAGAGCGCTGTAACAATAAAAACTTATTGATTTTTTATTGAAGCGAGCGCGCTCTCGGCGACCCGGGCACCTCAGTGCTTACAGGCGGAACTCATGGCCCAGATACACTTCCTTGACCAGTTCATTGGCCAGGATGGTGGCAGAGTCGCCTTCAGCGATCAGTTGGCCATCGTTGACGATGTAGGCGGTTTCGCAGATATCCAGGGTTTCGCGGACGTTGTGGTCCGTAATCAGTACGCCAATGCCTTTGGCTTTGAGGTGATGGATGATCTGCTTGATGTCGCCCACCGAAATCGGGTCCACGCCGGCGAAAGGTTCGTCGAGGAGGATGAATTTCGGATTGGTGGCCAGTGCCCGGGCGATTTCCACGCGGCGGCGTTCACCACCGGACAGGCTCATGCCGAGGTTGTCGCGGATGTGGTGGATGTGAAATTCCTGCAGCAGGCTTTCCAGCTCCTGGCGACGACCAGCCTTGTCGAGTTCCTTGCGGGTCTCGAGGATGGCCATGATGTTGTCGGCCACCGACAGTTTGCGGAAGATCGACGCTTCTTGCGGAAGATAGCCGATACCTGCCTTCGCACGGCCGTGCATCGGCTGGTGGCTGACGTCCAGATCATCGATCAGTACGCGACCCTGATCGGCCTGCACCAGGCCGACAATCATGTAGAAGCAAGTGGTTTTACCGGCACCGTTGGGACCAAGCAGGCCGACGATCTGACCGCTGTCGATGGACAGGCTGACGTCGCGCACGACCTGGCGGCTCTTGTAGCTCTTGGCCAGATGCTGAGCTTTCAGAGTTGCCATTACTGGGCCTTTTGCTCGTCGGTTTTCTTCTTCGGCTGGATCACCATGTCAATGCGAGGACGTGCCTCAGTGACCTTGTTACCCGTGGCGCGACCGGCGCTCGCAAGCTTTTTGACCGTGTCGTAGACGATTTTCTCGCCTTGGGTGACGTTGTTGTCCTTGTCGATGACTTTGGCGCGATCGATCAGCACGACGCGGTTTTGCGAGGCGTGATACTGGATAGTTACGCCGTAGCCCTGAACCGGCTTGGTATCGCCCGCCGTTTGCAGTTGTTCGAAATAGGCGAGGTTGCCCACCGAAGTCACCACGTCGATGTCGCCAGCCGGGGTGCGGGTGATGGTCACGGTGTTGCCGGTAACCTTCATCGAGCCCTGGGTAATGATCACGTCACCTTTATAGGTGGCAACGCCATTCTTGTCGTCCAGTTGGGCATCGTCGGCCTGAATGCGGATAGGCTGCTCTTGATCGTTCGGCAGAGCCCAGGCGCTCACGCTTCCCAGTGCTGCGCCCAGACTGAGCAAAATAGGGAGAGTTTTAACGAGCCTCATACTGTCCTCTTACGTTCGATAGCAGGTGTATCCTGCTTTCTTTCAAGTACGCTTTCATTCCGTTGCCTGTCGATACACCGCCAGCGCCGTCGATTCTAACGGGTTGATCGGTCTGCGCATATTGCTGCTGCGGGAACACTGTCATACGGGTGGTGGTAATCAGGGTTTTGCGGTTTTTTTCGTCGAAACGGGTGATACGTACTGAATCAATCAGCTCGACCTGAGTGCCGTCCGGATTGACTTCACCCTTCTCGCTCTGGACATGCCACGGGAATTCGGTGCCGCGGAACATGTTCAGGTCAGGATTGGTCAGCAACGTCACTTCGGTCGCTTTCAGGTGTTCGACCTTGTCCGACGTCATCTCGTATTGCAGTTTGCCGTCAGGCAGGTACTGCACGCTGTGGGCGTTGACGGCGTAATAGTCGATCGCGCTTTCATCGATCTTCGCCACCGGCTTGTCGAGGAAGCGTTCCGGGCTGATGTTCCAGTAGCCGACCGCCGCAAAAATCGCTGCTATGCAACCGAACACCAGGATGTTGCGAATTTTTTTGCTCAGCATGATGGGCTCACAGGTACGCGGCGTTGGCCGCATCGAGGTGGCCCTGGGCGCGCAGGATCAATTCGCAGAATTCGCGAGCAGCACCCTCGCCACCGCGGGCCTGGGTGATGCCGTGGGCATGTTCGCGCACGAAACTGGCAGCGTTGGCCACCGCCATACCCAGGCCTACGCGGCGAATCACTGGCAGGTCCGGCAGGTCGTCGCCAAGGTAGGCCACTTGTTCATAGCTCAGGTTGAGCTGGGCAAGAAGTTCGTCGAGCACCACCAGTTTGTCTTCGCGACCCTGATAAAGGTGTGGAATACCGAGGTTCTTCGCGCGCCGTTCAACCACTGGGGTCTTGCGGCCGCTGATGATAGCGGTCTGCACGCCGGCGGCCATCAGCATCTTGATGCCCTGGCCGTCGAGGGTGTTGAACGTCTTGAATTCGCTACCGTCTTCGAGGAAGTACAGGCGCCCGTCGGTCAGCACGCCATCAACGTCGAACACCGCCAGTTTGATCTGTTTGCCGCGTTGCAGCAGGTCCGTGCCCATTACATTACTCCCGCACGCAGCAAGTCGTGCATGTTCAAGGCGCCGACCGGACGGTCTTCGCTGTCGACTACTACCAGTGCGTTGATTTTATGGTCTTCCATGATTTTCAGCGCCTCGGCGGCGAGCATCTCGGCGCGTGCGGTCTTGCCGTGGGCTGTCATCACTTCATCAATGGTCGTGCTGTGGATATCAATGGTGCGGTCCAGAGTGCGACGCAGGTCGCCGTCGGTGAAGATCCCGGCAAGTTTTCCATCTGTGCTTAGTACGACGGTCATGCCCAACCCCTTGCGGGTCATTTCCATCAAGGCATCCTTGAGCAGCGTACCGCATGTCACTTGCGGCAATTCGGTGCCGGCATGCATGACATTTTCCACTTTCAGCAACAAGCGGCGGCCAAGGGCACCGCCCGGGTGGGAAAAAGCGAAATCTTCAGCGGTAAAGCCTCGAGCTTCAAGCAAGGCAACGGCGAGAGCATCACCCATGACCAGCGCTGCGGTGGTCGACGAGGTGGGTGCCAGGTTCAGCGGACAGGCTTCGTGTTCGACGCTTACATTGAGGTTGACTTCCGCTGCCTTGGCCAGCGGCGACTCGGGATTGCCGGTCAGGCTGATCATTTGAATGCCCTGGCGCTTGATCAGCGGCAGCAAGGTGACGATTTCGTTGGTGGAACCGGAGTTCGACAGCGCCAGAATGATGTCGTCACGGGTGATCATGCCCATGTCGCCATGGCTGGCCTCGGCCGGGTGCACGAAAAAGGCCGTGGTGCCGGTGCTGGCCAGGGTGGCGGCAATCTTGTTGCCGATGTGCCCCGATTTGCCCATGCCGACCACGACTACGCGGCCTTTGCTGGCCAGAATCATCTCGCAAGCACGTACGAAATCTGCATCGATATGGGGCAGCAAACCTTGTACGGCTTCCAGTTCGAGGCGGATGGTACGTTGTGCTGATTGAATCAGGTCGCTGGATTGGTTCATGTCGGAAATCGAATAGCCTGATGAAAAGGCGGCGATTATAACGGTAATGATCAAAACCCTCACGCAAGTTCGTCGCGGTTTGTCATTACTTGTTACCGAATCTCTCTAAATAGATGATTTCAGGTGGTCATGATGCTGAACGTGCCCGGCTTGGGCCTTGGGCGCTTGGCCTTTGCGGTGATATAGTTCGCCGCCAGTTCGGCCTGCCCGGGGAGGTATGTGCTTTCGCCAGAAAGCCAGGCGTCCGAGTGAGAGGCTGCATCGCAAGGAGTTTAGATGAGTGCCGATAACGCCTACGCGGTCGAGCTGAAGGGACTGACCTTCAAGCGCGGTGCGCGCAGCATTTTCAATAACGTCGATATCCGCATACCACGCGGCAAGGTCACCGGCATCATGGGGCCTTCCGGGTGTGGCAAGACCACGCTGCTGCGGCTGATAGGTGCACAATTGCGCCCTACCAGCGGCGAAGTCTGGGTCAATGGCCAGAACCTGCCGACGTTGTCGCGCAGCGATCTGTTCGATGCGCGCAAGCAAATGGGTGTGCTGTTTCAAAGCGGCGCACTGTTTACCGACCTTGATGTGTTCGAGAACGTCGCCTTTCCGCTGCGTGTTCATACCGAGCTGCCGGAAGAAATGATCCGCGACATTGTCCTGCTCAAATTGCAGGCCGTGGGCTTGCGTGGCGCCATTGACCTGATGCCTGACGAATTGTCCGGCGGCATGAAGCGTCGCGTTGCGCTGGCCCGGGCCATTGCTCTCGATCCGCAAATCCTCATGTATGACGAGCCCTTTGTTGGCCAGGACCCGATCGCCATGGGCGTGCTGGTACGCCTGATCCGCCTGCTCAATGATGCGCTGGGCATCACCAGCATCGTGGTCTCCCACGATCTGGCCGAGACCGCGAGCATTGCCGACCACCTCATTGTGGTGGGCGACGGGCAAGTGTTGGGCCAGGGCGCACCGAAGGATTTGATGAAATCGGATGAGCCACGTATTCGTCAATTCTTGACAGGCGAACCCGACGGTCCGGTCGCATACCACTTTCCAGCGCCGGATTACCGCGCAGATCTTCTGGGGAAGCGCTGATGCGCAAGATTTCACTGATAGAAAGAGTGCGCCGGTTCGGCCGCGCCGGCATCGATGTATTGGAGGTGTTCGGGCGTTCGGCGTTGTTCCTGTTCCATGCCTTGCTCGGTCGTGGCGGCATCGGTGGCGGTTTTGGCCTGCTGGTCAAGCAGCTGCATTCGGTGGGCGTGATGTCCCTGGTGATCATTGTGGTCTCCGGGGTATTCATCGGCATGGTGCTGGCGTTACAGGGCTTTAACATTCTGTCCAGCTACGGTTCGGAGCAGGCAGTCGGGCAGATGGTTGCACTGACGCTGTTGCGTGAACTGGGTCCGGTGGTCACGGCCTTGCTGTTCGCCGGGCGCGCGGGTTCGGCACTGACCGCCGAAATCGGCAACATGAAATCCACCGAACAGCTGTCCAGTCTGGAGATGATCGGGGTTGACCCGCTCAAGTACATCGTTGCCCCGCGCCTGTGGGCCGGCTTCATTTCCCTGCCGGTGCTGGCGATGATCTTCAGCGTGGTGGGCATCTGGGGTGGTTCGTGGGTGGCCGTCGACTGGCTGGGTGTCTATGAAGGCTCTTACTGGTCGAACATGCAAAACAGCGTGACGTTTGTCGACGATGTGCTCAACGGCATTATCAAAAGCATCGTTTTTGCCTTCGTCGTGACCTGGATCGCCGTATTCCAAGGCTATGACTGCGAGCCCACTTCCGAGGGAATCAGTCGTGCCACTACCAAGACCGTGGTGTATGCCTCTTTGGCTGTACTCGGCCTGGACTTTATTCTGACCGCCTTGATGTTTGGAGATTTCTGATGCAAAACCGCACCCTGGAAATCGGTGTCGGCCTTTTCTTGCTGGCTGGCATCCTGGCTTTGTTGTTGCTTGCGTTGCGGGTCAGTGGTCTGTCCCCGAGCGCAGCCACCGATACTTATAAACTTTATGCATATTTCGATAATATCGCCGGTTTGACGGTCAGAGCTAAAGTGACCATGGCCGGTGTGACCATCGGCAAGGTCACGGCGATCGATCTGGACCGCGACAGCTTCACCGGTCGGGTGACCATGCAACTGGAAAAGCGCGTAGATAACCTGCCGACTGACTCCACTGCATCTATCCTGACCGCTGGCCTGTTGGGTGAGAAATACATCGGTATCAGCGTGGGCGGGGAAGAGACCCCGCTCAAGGATGGTGGAACCATCCACGACACGCAGTCGTCGCTGGTGCTCGAGGACCTGATCGGTAAATTCCTGCTCAATACCGTTAGCAAAGAAGCTAAATGAGGAGCTTTTGAATGATCTCTATCTTTCGACGTGGCCTGTTGGTATTGCTCGCGGCGCTGCCGTTGATCGCTAATGCCGTGGCGGCACAGTCGGCGCACGATCTGGTCCAGGACACTACGAGCCGGATGCTGGCGGATCTCGCCGCCAACAAAGAAAAGTACAAGCAGGACCCACAAGACTTCTACACGGCGCTGAACACCATCGTCGGGCCTGTGGTGGATGCCGAGGGCATTTCCAAAAGCATCATGACGGTCAAGTACTCGCGCAAAGCTACGCCAGAGCAAATGCAGACCTTTCAGGAAAACTTCAAGAAAGGCCTGTTCCAGTTCTACGGTAACGCCTTGCTCGAGTACAACAACCAGGGCATCACCGTTGAACCTGCCAAGGATGAGTCGGGAGACCGCACAAGCGTTGGCATGACGGTCAAAGGCAGTAGCGGCTCGATCTATCCTGTGTCCTACACACTGGAGAAGATCAACGGCGAGTGGAAACTGCGCAACGTGATCATCAACGGCATCAACATTGGCAAGCTGTTCCGCGATCAGTTCGCTGACGCGATGCAGCGCAATGGCAATGATCTGCAAAAGACCATCGATGGTTGGGCCGGTGAAGTCGCCAAGGCCAAGGAAGTTGCAAAAACCCAGGAAACCACTGGGCAATCTACCGAGAAGCAAACCCAATGAGTGAGTCGGCCATTCGCATGAGCGAATCCGGCGAGCTGCTGCTCAGTGGCGTGCTGGATTACCGGACAGGCCCGAACCTGCGCAAGCAGGGGCAGGCGCTGATCAAGTCCAGTAACGCGGCTGCGCTGGTGGTTGATTGCTCCGCGGTGGAGAAATCCAGCAGCGTCGGCTTGTCGCTGCTGCTGTGCTTCATGCGCGATGCCCAGGCGGCCGGCAAGGCCCTGAGCATTCGTGAGATGCCCGAAGATATGCGTGAAATCGCTCAGGTCAGCGAATTGACCGAGCTGTTGGCGCATCCCTGAACCACATCTATAAAGAAGCCCCCCGTCAGAGTCCTGCTTCGCGGGGTTCGCAGGCGCGGGGCTTTTTTGTATGATGTCCGACCCGCGCGCACAGGGCGCCGATTGAGGTTGAGCATGCAGGCCGTAGAAGTGAAGAGCTTCCTTGAAGGAAAGCTGCCAGGAACTCAGGTAGAAGTTGAGGGCGAAGGCTGCAACTTTCAGCTGAACGTGATTAGCGATGAACTGGCGGCGTTGAGCCCGGTGAAGCGTCAGCAGCAGATCTATGCCCATTTGAACCCATGGATCACCGATGGCAGCATCCATGCGGTCACTATGAAATTTTTCAGCAGCGCGGCCTGGGCCGAGCGCACCTGAGCCCAAGGGCGTCGAGATTCTTATGGATAAATTGATTATTACCGGTGGCGTTCGTCTTGATGGCGAAATCCGCATCTCCGGGGCAAAGAACTCTGCCCTGCCGATCCTGGCTGCAACCCTGCTGTGCGATGGCCCGGTTACCGTTGCCAACCTGCCGCACCTGCACGACATCACCACCATGATCGAGCTGTTCGGTCGCATGGGCATTGAGCCGGTGATCGACGAGAAGCTCAGCGTCGAAATCGACCCTCGCACCATCAAGACCCTGATCGCACCGTACGAACTGGTGAAAACCATGCGGGCCTCGATCCTGGTGCTGGGCCCGATGGTTGCCCGTTTCGGTGAAGCCGAAGTCGCACTGCCTGGCGGTTGCGCCATCGGTTCGCGTCCGGTCGACCTGCACATCCGTGGCCTCGAAGCCATGGGCGCGGTCATCGACGTTGAAGGCGGCTACATCAAGGCCAAGGCCCCTGAAGGCGGCCTGCGTGGCGCGCACTTCTTCTTCGACACCGTCAGTGTGACCGGTACCGAGAACATCATGATGGCAGCCGCTCTGGCCAAGGGCCGCAGCGTGCTGGCGAACGCCGCTCGCGAGCCTGAGGTCATCGACCTGGCGAACTTCCTGAACGCCATGGGCGCCAAGATCACTGGCGCCGGCACCGACACCATCACCATCGATGGCGTCGAGCGTCTGCACCCGACCACCTACAAGGTGATGCCTGACCGTATCGAGACCGGCACCTACCTGGTGGCGGCAGCGGTGACCGGCGGTCGTGTGAAGGTCAAGGACACCGATCCGACCATCCTCGAAGCCGTTCTGGAAAAGCTCCGCGAGTCCGGTGCTGAAATCACCTGCGGCGAAGACTGGATCGAGCTGAACATGCACGGCAAGCGGCCGAAAGCCGTCAACGTGCGGACCGCTCCATACCCGGCGTTCCCGACCGACATGCAGGCGCAGTTCATCTCCCTCAACGCCATTGCCGAAGGCACGGGTGCGGTGATCGAGACGATCTTCGAAAACCGCTTCATGCACGTTTACGAACTGCACCGCATGGGCGCTCATATCCAGGTCGAAGGCAACACCGCCATCGTCACCGGCATCGAAAAGCTCAAGGGCGCGCCAGTAATGGCCACCGACCTGCGTGCTTCGGCCAGCCTGGTGATCTCGGCGCTGATCGCCGAAGGCGATACCCTGATCGACCGCATCTACCACATCGACCGTGGTTACGAGTGCATCGAAGAGAAACTGCAGATGCTCGGCGCCAAGATCCGCCGCGTACCGGGCTAGTTTCTGCTGCATGGGCGCAGGGACGCGCCCGTTGGTTTCGTTTAAAGTCGAGGGTAGTCTTTTCATTAGAGAGACGCCCTCGATGTGTGTCCGGCGCCGTTTGCGACCGGGCATCAGTAGCCTGATAAGGACTGACGTTTCCCATGTTGACCATCGCACTGTCCAAGGGCCGCATCCTTGACGACACCCTGCCGCTTCTGGCTGAAGCGGGCATCGTGCCGACCGAGAATCCGGACAAGAGCCGCAAGCTGATCATCCCCACGACCCAGGCCGATGTGCGCCTGCTGATCGTGCGTGCCACCGATGTGCCGACCTACGTCGAGCATGGTGCCGCCGACCTGGGCGTCGCCGGTAAAGACGTGCTGATGGAATATGGCGGCCAGGGCTTGTACGAGCCTCTGGATCTGCGAATTGCCCTCTGCAAGCTGATGACCGCCGGCCGTGTCGGCGATGTCGAGCCCAAGGGCCGTCTGCGGGTGGCGACCAAATTCGTCAATGTCGCCAAGCGTTACTACGCCGAGCAGGGCCGTCAGGTCGACATCATCAAGCTCTACGGCTCGATGGAGCTGGCGCCGCTGATCGGTCTGGCAGACAAGATCATTGACGTGGTCGACACCGGTAACACCCTGCGTGCCAATGGCCTGGAACCCCAGGATTTCATCGCCGACATCAGCTCGCGGCTGATCGTCAACAAAGCTTCGATGAAAATGCAACACGCCCGTATCCAGGCGTTGATCGACACCCTGCGCAAGGCAGTGGAGTCTCGACACCGCGGCTGATTTACCCGCGCGACCTTGAGTCGCGCCCGTCTATCCGCCTCATAGCCAGAATTCTCAGGTGCCCAAGCGGAAACGACTGCTAAGTTAGGGCGCCTGAGTTTTTGCCATTCCTATGAGGCTCTCGCTATGACCGCACCGACTGCAATTCGCCGACTCAACGCTGCTGACCCGGATTTCGCACATCATCTGGATCATCTGCTGAGCTGGGAAAGTGTGTCTGACGACTCGGTCAATCAGCGGGTGCTGGACATCATCAAGGCTGTGCGCGAGCGTGGCGATGCGGCGCTGGTGGAATTCACCCAGAAGTTCGACGGCCTGCAAGTCGCCTCCATGGCAGACCTGATCCTTCCGCGCGAACGCCTGGAACTGGCATTGACGCGCATCACCGTGCCTCAGCGCGAAGCCCTGGAAAAAGCCGCGGCCCGCGTGCGCAGCTACCACGAAAAACAGAAACAGGATTCCTGGAGCTACACCGAAGCCGACGGCACGGTGCTGGGCCAGAAGGTCACGCCGCTGGATCGCGCCGGTTTGTATGTGCCGGGCGGCAAGGCGTCGTACCCGTCCTCAGTGCTGATGAACGCAATTCCGGCCAAGGTTGCCGGCGTGACCGAAGTGGTCATGGTCGTGCCGACTCCGCGCGGCGAAATCAACGAGCTGGTGCTGGCCGCGGCCTGCATTGCCGGGGTTGACCGGGTGTTCACTATCGGCGGCGCCCAGGCAGTTGCGGCGCTGGCTTACGGCACCGAAAGCGTGCCGAAGGTCGATAAGGTTGTTGGCCCTGGCAACATCTATGTCGCCACCGCCAAGCGCCACGTGTTCGGCCAGGTCGGCATCGACATGATCGCCGGTCCCTCCGAGATCCTCGTGGTGTGCGATGGTCAGACCGATCCGGACTGGATCGCCATGGACCTGTTCTCCCAGGCCGAGCACGACGAAGACGCCCAGGCGATTCTGGTCAGCCCGGACGCCGAGTTCCTCGACAAGGTCGCCGCCAGCATCGCCAAACTGCTGCCAACCATGGAGCGCGCCGAAATCATCGAAACCTCGATCAATGGCCGCGGTGCGTTGATCAAGGTTCGCGACATGGAACAAGCCATCGAAGTCGCCAACCGTATCGCGCCAGAACACCTGGAGTTGTCGGTTGCCGATCCGCAGGCCTGGTTGCCGCAGATCCGTCACGCCGGTGCGATCTTCATGGGCCGTCACACGTCCGAAGCCCTGGGCGACTATTGCGCAGGTCCAAACCACGTGTTGCCGACGTCCGGCACCGCGCGCTTTTCTTCGCCACTGGGTGTTTACGACTTCCAGAAACGCTCGTCGATTATCTTCTGCTCCGAGCAGGGTGCCTCCGAACTGGGCAAAACCGCTTCCGTGCTGGCCCGTGGCGAGTCGCTGACCGCTCACGCGCGGAGCGCCGAATACCGCATCGTTGACGATAAGAAGGGCAACTGAGCATGAGTAAATTCTGGAGTCCCTTCGTCAAGAGCCTGGTGCCTTACGTACCGGGCGAACAGCCGAAGCTGACGAAGTTGGTGAAGCTCAATACCAACGAAAACCCGTACGGTCCATCGCCCAAAGCGTTGGCCGCGATGCAGATCGAACTGAACGACAACCTGCGTCTGTACCCGGACCCGAACAGCGACCTGCTCAAGCAGGCTGTTGCCAAGTACTACGGCGTGCAGGGCAATCAGGTGTTCCTCGGCAACGGTTCCGATGAAGTCCTGGCGCACATTTTCCACGGTTTGCTGCAACACGATCAGCCGTTGTTGTTCCCGGACATCAGCTACAGCTTCTACCCGGTTTACTGCGGGCTGTACGGCATCGCATTCGACGCGGTGCCGCTGGATGAACAGTTCCAGATCAACCCGGCGGACTACGTCAAGCCGAACGGCGGGATCATTTTCCCTAACCCGAACGCGCCGACCGGTTGCCTGTTGGCGCTGGACGCGGTTGAGCAAATCCTCAAGGCCAACCCGGATTCGGTGGTCGTGGTGGATGAGGCTTACATTGATTTTGGCGGTGAAACGGCGATCACGCTGGTGGACCGTTATCCGAACCTGTTGGTGACTCAGACCCTGTCCAAGTCCCGTTCGCTGGCGGGCCTGCGGGTTGGTCTGGCGGTGGGGCATCCGGATCTGATCGAGGCGCTGGAGCGGATCAAGAACAGCTTCAATTCCTATCCGCTGGATCGTCTGGCGATTGTCGGGGCTGCGGCGGCGTTCGAGGATCGCGAATATTTCGACAAGACCTGCCGGCTGGTCATCGAGAGTCGCGAGAAGGTGGTCGCGCAGCTGGAAGCGAAGGGGTTTGAGGTGTTGCCGTCGGCAGCGAACTTCATTTTCGCCCGTCACCCGAAGCACGATGCGGCAGGGCTGGCGGCGAAGTTGCGCGAGCAGGGCGTGATCGTTCGGCACTTCAAGCAGGAGCGGATTGCCCAGTTCCTGCGTATTTCCATCGGCACGCCGGAGCAGAATCAGGCACTGATCGATGGCCTCGGCGACCTGTAAGGCTTCCCCGATCCTGTGGGAGCGAGCGCAAAACCGCTATCGCGAGCAGGCTCGCTCCCACAAGGTTTGGTGGGTTACTCGTGATGCGGTTCGCCAAGGAAGGTCAGCGACGTGAACAGCCCGCGCGTCGCCACATCCGGGTTGTCCTTCAGCGGAATCTCCATCTGCGCTGCAATCACATTCAACCCTTCATTACGCACCAATACTTGCGCCCGACCCTCTGCGTCGGTTTCGGTGCTCAAGGTATTCGGCGCGCTGCGATAGTCGCCCACCAGCTTCACGCCCGCCGCCGGCTTGCCGTCCAATAGCACCCGAACCGGCAACGATTTACCCGGCCCGACGGTCAGCGGATCAACCTCCGGCAGAATCAGCAATTTCATCTGATCGAGCTTCGGCAGTTTCGCCCCCGGCTGGTATATCGCCAGGCTGTACTTGAAGGTCTGGGTCGACTCAATGGCCCCCGGTACTTTGCTGCGTCCTTCGTTGATCCATTTCTTATCCGCCGTCTGCGACCACATGCCATTGTTCAGCGCCACGGCCATCACTGCCGGTGGTTTCAACGGCTGCAGGCGGGCGTGGTCGGCCAGCCGTTGTACGTTCACCGGGATCATTTTTCCAGCTACGTCATAGGCCCACGCGCCGCTGATTTTCTGCGCCTTGAAGGCGTTATCTTCGGGGCCATGGCCGTAGATGACTTCAATGTTGCCGCGACGTTGTTCGGTCCAGAGACCGTGGGCCGAGACTTGGCTGGCGCACAGCAGGCCGAGCAGCAGGCCGGGCAGCGCCAAGGGTTTGAGGTATTGCATGGTGACTTCCTTTTACAGATTGAGTGTCAGGCTGACGGTGAAATTGCGCGGCTTGCCGGGGTGATCCAGTAGTTGCTGTAAGAGCGCTCGAAGTATTTCTCGTCGAAAAGGTTGTTCAGGTTCAGGCCCACGGTGACGTTTTTCGACACGCCACCGGCAAATTCCAGTGCGCGTTCGACGCTGGTGCGGCCCAGGTCCTTGAGCACGCTGACGGGAATCACACTGATCGATTGCGGGATATCGCGAATGGCCGTGTCGGTTTTGGTCGCGCTGGAAGAGCGCATCGCACGGTAACCCTTGAGCGGGCCGGTGGGGGATTCGTAGTCGGAGGTGACGCTGATGGCGTCCAGTTCAACGGTTTGCGACTCTTCGGCGAAGACCGGGTCCTCCAGTAAACCGAGGGCCAGGCCCGCGAGGGAAGCCATTGTTCGAGACGACATGTTATGTTGTTCCAATAGTAATATTGAAACAATATAACATGCCTAATGAGAAAGTCTGCTGTTAAGAGGCTTTGGGAGTTTTGGAGCTGCTGAGGGCGCAAAAAGATCCCAGCCTTCGGCAGCTCCTAGCGCTTACTCTTCTTCCTTTTCCTTGATCGGCGCGGGTGGCGGACGCAGACCGATTTCTGCCGTGAGCTTGAGCTCTTTACCGTTGCGCATCACCTGAATGGTGACCTTGTCGGTCGGTTTGATCCGCGCCACCTGGTTCATCGAGCGGCGACCGTCGCCGGCCGGTTCACCGTCGATGCTGAGGATCACGTCGCCCAGTTGCAGGCCGGCCTTCTGCGCCGGGCCGTCACGGAAAATCCCCGCGACCACAATCCCCGGACGTCCGGACAGACCAAACGATTCCGCCAGCTCCTGGCTCAACGGTTGCACTTCGATGCCGAGCCAGCCGCGAATCACCTGGCCGTGTTCGATGATCGACTTCATCACTTCCATCGCCAGTTTGACCGGGATTGCGAAGCCGATGCCCTGAGAACCGCCGGACTTGGAGAAGATCGCCGTGTTGATGCCGGTCAGGTTGCCGTTGGCATCCACCAGCGCACCGCCGGAGTTGCCGGGATTGATCGCGGCGTCGGTCTGGATGAAATCTTCGTAGTTGTTCAGCCCGAGCTGATTGCGCCCGGTGGCGCTGATGATGCCCATGGTCACGGTCTGGCCCACGCCGAACGGGTTGCCGATGGCCAGGGCCACGTCGCCGATGCGGATATTGTCGGAACGGCCGACGGTGATCGATGGCAGGTTTTTCAGGTCAATCTTCAATACCGCGAGGTCGGTTTCCGGGTCGCTGCCGATGACTCGGGCCAGAGTTTCACGACCATCCTTGAGCGCCACCACGATCTGGTCGGCACCGCTGGTCACGTGGTTGTTGGTCAGCAGGTAACCTTCCGGGCTCATGATCACGCCCGAACCGAGGCTCGACTCCATGCGCTTCTGCTTGGGCGAGTTGTCGCCGAAGAAACGGCGGAACTGTGGATCTTCGAACAGCGGATGGCTGGGCTTGTTGACCACTTTGGTGGTGTACAGGTTGACCACCGACGGCGCGGCCGTGGTCACCGCGTCGGCATAGGACACCGGACCCTGCTGCAGACCGAGAGTTTGCGGGGCTTGCTGCAGATTCACGTCCAGGCTCGGTAGCCCGACCCATTGCGGGTAACGCTGCATAATCAATAGAGCGATAAGCACGCCGGCCAACAGCGGCCAGCCGGAAAAACGCAGCGCCTTGAGCATTAAGCACGTCCTACAGAGGTTGCAGGCGGTGTGAGACCGCCCATAATGTCGCGCATTATACGAGGCCGAGCGCGCCTCTGAACGGGATATTTAGGAGTCTTTTATGGCCGTCGCCCTGAGCACCCTGGTCGAAGAAGCCGACCGCTATCTTGCCAGTTCGAAGATCGCCGATTACTGCCCCAACGGTTTGCAGGTCGAAGGTCGGCCGCAAGTGATGCGCATCGTCAGCGGTGTTACTGCAAGCCAAGCGTTGCTGGACGCGGCGGTGGAGGCCCAGGCCGATCTGGTGTTGGTGCATCACGGCTATTTCTGGAAAGGCGAGAACCCGTGCATTACCGGCATGAAGCAGCGCCGGTTGAAAACCTTGCTCAAGCACGATATCAGCCTGCTGTCCTATCACTTGCCGCTGGATCTGCACCCGGAAGTCGGCAACAACGTGCAGCTTGCCCGGCAACTGGACATCACCGTCGAAGGCCCGCTGGATCCGGACAATCTGAAAGTCGTGGGCCTGGTCGGCTCGTTGAGCGAACCGATGACCCCACGCGATTTCGCCCGTCGCGTGCAGGAAGTCATGGGGCGTGAGCCATTGCTGATCGAAGGCAGCGAGATGATTCGTCGGGTCGGCTGGTGTACCGGTGGCGGCCAGGGTTACATTGATCAGGCGGTGTTGGCTGGCGTCGATCTGTACCTCAGCGGCGAAGCCTCCGAGCAGACGTTCCACAGCGCCCGGGAAAACGACATCAGCTTCATCGCCGCCGGCCACCACGCCACCGAGCGTTATGGTGTGCAGGCCTTGGGCGATTACCTGGCGCGACGTTTCGCCCTCGAGCACATCTTCATCGATTGCCCGAACCCTATTTGATAACGTGGATCTGCGGGACACCCGGTTAATTGTGGGAGCGAGCTTGCTCGCGATGGCGGTGTATCAGTCGACATTAATGCTGAATGTGAGTCAGTCATCGCGAGCAAGCTCGCTCCCACAAGGTCTGCAGCGCCCAAACGAGGGGGTATATTCATATACCCTTTCGATCTAGCCAGCGTCCTGATTAGAAGGGGGCGCTGTGCTAGGATTCCCCGCTCGAACACGGCCCGCAGGCCGTCCATAAGATCGTTTTCGTGAGTAGCCATGGTCGACAAACTGACGCATCTGAAACAGCTGGAGGCCGAAAGCATCCACATCATCCGCGAGGTCGCCGCCGAGTTCGATAACCCGGTGATGCTGTACTCCGTCGGTAAAGACTCCGCCGTGATGCTGCACCTCGCGCGCAAGGCATTCTTCCCGGGCAAACTTCCGTTTCCGGTGATGCACGTCGACACCCAGTGGAAGTTCAAGGAAATGTACGCGTTCCGCGACCGCATGGTCGAAGAACTCGGCCTGGACCTGCTGGTGCACGTGAATCCCGAGGGTGTTGCGCAGGGTATCAACCCGCTCACCCACGGCAGTGCCAAGCACACCGACATCATGAAGACCGAAGGCCTCAAACAGGCCCTCGACAAGTACGGCTTCGATGCTGCATTCGGTGGCGCTCGTCGCGACGAAGAGAAATCCCGGGCCAAAGAGCGCGTGTATTCCTTCCGTGACACCAAGCACCGTTGGGACCCGAAAAACCAGCGTCCCGAGTTGTGGAACGTCTACAACGGCAAGGTCAACAAGGGCGAATCGATCCGCGTATTCCCGTTGTCGAACTGGACCGAGCTGGATATCTGGCAGTACATCTACCTCGAAGGCATCCCGATCGTGCCGCTGTATTTCGCCGCTGAGCGCGACGTTATCGAGATGAATGGCACCTGGATCATGATCGACGACGAGCGCCTGCTCAATCACTTGAGCGATGAAGACAAGGCGCGCATCGTCAAGAAGAAGGTCCGTTTCCGTACGCTGGGCGACTACCCGTTGACCGGTGCGGTCGAGTCCGAGGCCACCAGCCTGACCGACATCATTCAGGAAATGCTCCTGACGCGAACTTCCGAACGCCAGGGCCGAGTCATCGATCACGATGGCGCAGGTTCGATGGAAGAAAAGAAACGTCAGGGTTATTTCTAAGGGGTTGTCATGTCGCACGCATCTGATTTGATCAGCGAGGACATCCTCGCCTATCTGGGCCAGCACGAACGCAAGGAAATGCTGCGCTTTCTTACCTGTGGCAACGTCGACGACGGCAAGAGCACCCTGATCGGGCGCCTGCTGCACGACTCCAAGATGATCTACGAAGATCACCTGGAAGCCATCACCCGCGACTCGAAAAAAGTCGGCACCACTGGCGAAGACATCGACCTGGCGTTGCTGGTCGACGGCTTGCAGGCCGAGCGTGAGCAGGGCATCACCATTGATGTCGCCTACCGCTATTTCTCCACCGCCAAGCGCAAATTCATCATCGCCGATACCCCCGGCCATGAGCAGTACACCCGCAACATGGCCACCGGTGCATCCACCTGTGACCTGGCGATCATCCTGGTCGACGCCCGTTACGGCGTGCAGACCCAGACCCGTCGCCACAGCTTTATCGCCTCGCTGCTGGGCATCAAGCACATCGTTGTCGCCATCAACAAGATGGACCTCAACGGCTTCGACGAAAGCGTGTTCGAGTCGATCAAGGCCGATTACCTGAAGTTCGCCGAAGGCATCGCGTTCAAGCCGACCACCATGGCGTTCGTGCCGATGTCCGCGCTCAAGGGCGACAACGTGGTGAACAAGTCCGAGCGCTCGCCGTGGTACACCGGCCAGTCGCTGATGGAAATCCTGGAAACCGTCGAAATCGCCAGCGACCGCAACTACACCGACCTGCGTTTCCCGGTGCAGTACGTCAACCGTCCGAACCTGAACTTCCGTGGTTTCGCCGGCACCCTGGCCAGCGGCATCGTGCACAAGGGCGACGAAGTCGTTGTGTTGCCGTCGGGCAAGAGCAGCCGCGTGAAATCCATTGTCACCTTTGAAGGTGAGCTGGAGCATGCAGGTCCTGGTCAAGCGGTGACGCTGACCATGGAAGACGAAATCGATATCTCCCGTGGCGACTTGTTGGTGCATGCCGACAATCTGCCGCAAGTGACTGACGCGTTCGACGCCATGCTGGTGTGGATGGCCGAAGAGCCGATGCTGCCGGGCAAGAAATACGACATCAAGCGCGCCACCACTTACGTGCCGGGTTCGATCACCAGCATCGTCAATCGCGTGGACGTGAACACCTTGGCCGAAGGGCCGGCGAGCTCGCTGCAGTTGAACGAGATCGGTCGGGTCAAGATCAGCCTCGACGCGGCCATCGCGCTGGACGGTTACGACAGCAACCGCACCACCGGTTCGTTCATCGTCATCGATCGACTGACCAACGGCACGGTCGCGGCCGGCATGATCATCGCCCAGCCGTTGAGCCATGGCACCAGCACGCATCACGGCAAACTGGCGCACGTTGCTACCGAAGAACGCGCTCAGCGCTTCGGCCAGCAACCGGCCACCGTGTTGTTCAGCGGCCTGTCGGGCGCGGGCAAAAGCACCCTGGCCTACGCGGTTGAACGCAAGCTGTTCGACCTGGGCCGTGCGGTGTTTGTACTCGATGGCCAGAACCTGCGTCACGACCTGAACAAAGGTCTGCCAAATGATCGCGCCGGGCGTACCGAAAACTGGCGTCGTGCGGCGCACGTTGCGCGGCAGTTCAACGAAGCCGGTCTGTTGACCTTGGCAGCCTTCGTTGCGCCGAGTGCTGAAGGTCGTGAACAGGCCAGGGAACTGATCGGCAAGGAGCGTCTGCTGACGGTCTACGTCCAGGCCTCGCCGACGGTCTGTGCCGAGCGTGATCCGCAAGGTCTGTACGCGGCGGGTGGCGACAACATCCCGGGCGAATCCTTCCCGTACGACGTGCCGCTGAATGCCGATCTGGTGATCGACACCCAGTCGCTGTCGTTGGAAGAAAGCGTCAAGCAAGTGCTGGATCTGCTGCGTAAGCGTGGCGCGATCTAAGCGTTAGCCGTTAATAAAAAACCCGCAGACGAGTGATCGTCTGCGGGTTTTTTTGTGTCCTTGAAATCGTCATCGCGGGCAAGCCCGCTCCCACAGGGATCTCTAGTGAACACGGATTTTTCGTTCCACAGAGAACCACTGTGGGAGCGGGCTTGCCCGCGATGGCGCCGGTACAGGCGACTCAAACCTTGGCGGGATACTCGCGGTGCATCTGCCCCAGCAGCGCATCCTTGTCATTCCACAGCTGATTGATCCAACCCTGAAACTCGAGCCGATACACACCGTCCTGGTCGTAGTTTTTGCCGACGAACTGCGGTGGAATCTTCAGCTCCTGAAAGTGCACCACTACATCCTTCACGTTCCCACAGAGCAAATCCCAATAGCCCGGACGCCCAGCCGGATAGTGGATCGTCACGTTGACGATGGCTTCCAGCTGATCGCCCATGGCATCCAGCACGAAGGCAATGCCACCCGCTTTCGGCTTGAGCAGGTAGCGGAACGGTGAACTCTGCTGTACGTGCTTGCCCTCGGTGAAGCGTGTGCCTTCGACGAAGTTGAAAATCCCCACCGGGTTATTGCGGAACTTGTCGCAGGTCTTCCGAGTGGTCTCCAGGTCTTTGCCTTTCTTCTCTGGATGCTTTTCCAGATAGGCCTTGGAGTAACGCTTCATGAATGGAAAACCGAGCGCCCACCACGCCAGACCAATTACCGGTACCCAGATCAGTTGCTGTTTGAGGAAGAACTTCAGCGGACGAATGCGACGGTTGAGCACGTACTGCAACACCATGATGTCGACCCAGCTCTGGTGGTTGCTGGTGATCAGGTACGAGTGTTGATAGTCCAGGCCTTCCAGCCCGCTGAGCTGCCAGCGCGTGTGCCCAAGCAGGTCCATCCAGGCCTTGTTGTTGCTGATCCAGGTTTCGTGGATATGGCTCATCAACCAGTCGGTGAAACGCTGGGCGGCGGGGAAGGGCAGCAGCAGTTTGAAGATCGCCACCACGAACAGCGGCGTGCAGCAGACAATCGTGTTCAGCGCCAACAACAGCGAGGCGATCACGCCGCGCAGGGGGGCAGGTAGAAAATCCAGCATTTAAACATCCATAGGTCGGTTGGCAGCTTGAATCGCGGTCAACGCGATGGTGTAGACGATGTCGTCAACCTGCGCGCCGCGCGGCAGGTCGTTCACCGGTTTGCGCAGGCCTTGCAGCATCGGCCCGAGGCTGACGCAGTCGGCGCTGCGCTGCACGGCTTTGTGGGTGGTATTGCCGGTGTTCAGGTCGGGGAACACGAACACCGTGGCACGCCCGGCCACCTGACTGTTCGGCGCCAGTTGCCTGGCCACGGTTTCGTTGGCGGCGGCGTCGTACTGTAACGGGCCGTCGATCAACAGCGAGTTTTGCTGTTCGTGGGCGAGCAATGTGGCCTCGCGAACCTTCTCGACTTCTTCACCGCTGGCCGATTCACCGCTGGAGTAGCTGATCATCGCCACGCGCGGAATGATGCCGAACGCCGCCGCCGAATCGGCGCTTTGCAAGGCGATCTCGGCCAGTTCGCTGGCGCTCGGGTGCGGGTTCATCACGCAGTCGCCGTAAACCAGCACTTCTTCCGGAAACAGCATGAAGAACACCGATGACACCAGCGTGCAGCCCGGCGCGGTCTTGATCAGTTGCAGGGCCGGGCGGATGGTGTTGGCGGTGGAGTGAATAACTCCGGACACCAGCCCGTCGACTTCATCCAGCGCCAGCATCATGGTGCCGATCACCACGGTGTCTTCCAGTTGTTGCTCGGCCATCGGTGCGTTGAGGCTTTTAGTCTTGCGCAGCGCAACCATAGGCTCGACGTAACGCTCACGGATCAGGTCCGGGTCGAGGATTTCCAGCCCTGGTGGCAACTCGATGCCTTGGGCGCGGGCCACGGCTTCAACGTCCGCCGGTTTGGCCAGCAACACGCAACGGGCAATGCCGCGCGCCTGACAGATCGCCGCGGCCTGCACGGTCAACGGCTCGCTGCCTTCGGGCAACACGATGCGTTTGTTGGCGGCCTGGGCGCGCTGGATCAGTTGATAGCGGAACACCGCTGGCGACAGGCGCATTTCCCGTGGCGTGCCGCAGCGCTGGTGCAGCCAGTTGGCGTCGAGGTGGCTGGCGACGAAATCGGTGATGATCTCCGCACGTTCGCGGTCGTCGATCGGGATTTCCTTGTTCAAACCGTTTAACTGGTTGGCGGTGTCGTAGGAACCGGTGCTCACCGACAACACCGGCAAGCCGGCCTGCAAGGCACCACGGCACAGATCCATGATCCGCGGGTCGGGCAGGGTGTCGCTGGTCAGCAACAGGCCGGCCAGAGGCACGCCGTTCATCGCCGCGAGGCTGACCGCGAGGATGATGTCGTCGCGATCGCCGGGGGTTACCACCAGCACACCGGGTTTGAGCAGCTCCACAGTGTTGCGCACGGTGCGGGCGCAGATGATGATGTTGGTCATGCGCCGGGTTTCATAGTCGCCGGCGTTGAGCACCTGAGCGCCCATCAGATCGGCCACGTCGCGGGTGCGCGGTGCGTTCAGTTCCGGTTGGAACGGGATGCAGCCGAGTAAGCGGAAATCGCCACTGCGCAGCAACGGCGAGTGTTCCTTCAGGCGCGAGGCGAAGGCCTCCATGCTCTCGTCGGTCTTGACCTTGTTGAGGATCACGCCCAGGACTTTCGGGTCTTTCGGCCCGCCGAACAATTGCGCCTGCAACTCCACCCGGCCGGACAATTCGGTCAGCACTTCGTTTTCCGGTGCCGAGACCAGAATCACGTCGGCGTCCAGGCTCTTGGCCAAATGCAGGTTGACCCGCGCTGCGTAACTGGCGCTGCGGGTCGGGACCATGCCTTCGACGATCAGCACGTCCTTGCCGACAGCGGCTTGCTGATAAAGGGTGATGATTTCTTCGAGCAGTTCGTCCAGCTGACCGTCGCCGAGCATCCGCTCGACGTGGGCCAGGCCCAGTGGCTGAGGCGGTTTCAAACCGTGGGTGCGGGCCACCAGTTCGGTGGAGCGTTCAGGTCCTGTGTCACCCGGATGCGGCTGGGCAATCGGTTTGAAAAAGCCGACTTTGAGACCGGCCCGCTCAAGCGTACGCACCAGCCCGAGGCTGATGGAGGTCAGACCCACACCAAAATCGGTGGGTGCGATAAAAAAAGTTTGCATGCGGATTCTCTGGAAGTGCATGTGGGCAGCCGTGGCCGCCAGGTGATCATCTATATCTGACGATCTACCGAAATTCAGTCGTCAAGGTTATCGCTAACCGAGCCTTGTGCGCACCATCCACAATCAAAGGGTTGGCCTATTTTTTCATTGCGCAGCGAAGGGGCCAGCACCCAGGCCCGGGATTGCCACGGGGGTTGGTGCCGCAGGTGTTGGGTATGGCCGCAGGAAAGCTCGGCTACCCAGTGCCCTTCCTCGTCCTGATGAAAGCCGGTGATGAGCGAAACTTTCGTCACACCCCGTCTGTCCGGGTTGTGTTCGCTTTCGGGCGATTGCTTCGCTAAACTTGGTCTTTCTATATTCTTATGCAAAAGGTCTCGCCCCATGCTGATCGCCGCCAATAAGGCTGTCTCCATCGACTATACCCTGACCAACGACGCCGGTGAGGTCATCGACAGCTCCGCCGGCGGCGCGCCGCTGGTCTACCTGCAAGGCGCAGGTAACATCATCCCGGGCCTGGAAAAGGCACTGGAAGGTAAAGCAGTCGGTGACGAACTGACTGTCGCCGTAGAACCTGAAGATGCCTACGGCGAATACGCTGCCGAACTGGTCAGCACCCTGAGCCGCAGCATGTTCGAAGGCGTCGACGAGCTCGAAGTGGGCATGCAGTTCCACGCTTCCGCTCCGGACGGCCAGATGCAGATCGTCACCATTCGCGATCTGGACGGCGACGATGTCACCGTTGATGGCAACCACCCGTTGGCCGGTCAGCGCCTGAATTTCCAGGTCAAGATCATCGACATCCGTGACGCCAGCCAGGAAGAAATCGCTCATGGTCACGTCCATGGCGAAGGTGGCCATCACCACTGATTTTCTGCGCTAAGCTTTCGAGATCTGGAGAGGCGCCCGAGGGCGCCTTTTTAGTCCGCGGCTGTCCTTGATGGCACCGCCAAGTGGCTGTTTCGAGAAGAACACGGGAATTTGGAGTTCGTCATGAGTGCTTTTCACGAGCTTAAACTGACAGCCCTGGATGGTCAGGAGCTACCTCTGGCGCCCTTCAAGGGGCGTGTCGTGCTGGTGGTCAACGTCGCCTCCAAATGTGGTTTGACCCCACAGTACGCGGCGCTGGAAAACCTCTACCAGCAATACAAGGACAAGGGTTTCAGTGTGCTGGGCTTGCCATGCAACCAGTTTGCCGGGCAGGAACCGGGCACCGAGCAGGAGATCCAGGCATTCTGCAGCCTCAACTATGGCGTGACCTTTCCGTTGTCCAGCAAGCTGGAAGTCAACGGTCACGATCGTCATCAGCTGTACCGTCTGCTGGCGGGCGAGGGTGCTGAATTTCCCGGTGACATTACCTGGAACTTCGAAAAATTCCTGCTGGGCAAGGATGGTCGCGTGCTGGCGCGGTTCTCGCCTCGAACGGCGCCGGATGATCATGCTGTCATCCAGGCGATCGAAAAAGCGCTGAGCTAAAAAAGAAAGATCAAAAGATCGCAGCCTTCGGCAGCTCCTACGGGTGTACACATTCCCCTGCAGGAGCTGCCGAAGGCTGCGATCTTTTCGTTTCTAAATCTTTTAATCCTTAATCACCCAAATCAATAGTGCTGTTCAAGGCTTGGTACTCTCCATATTATCGCCGTCATAAAGTCTATATGCCGTGGAGCGTCCCATGCCTGTCAAAGCCCTGTTCAAGCCTTTTCACCTCGGCGCTCTCCAATTGCCGACCCGCGTCGTCATGGCGCCGATGACCCGCTCGTTTTCGCCGGGCGGCGTGCCCAATTCCAAAGTGATCGAGTACTACCGTCGTCGCGCCGCCGCCGGGGTTGGGCTGATCATCACCGAAGGCACCACTGTCGGTCACAAGGCCTCCAACGGCTATCCGAACGTGCCGCACTTCTACGGTGAAGCGGCATTGGCCGGCTGGAAGAAAGTCGTCGACGCAGTGCATGCCGAAGGCGGCAAGATCGTTCCGCAACTCTGGCATGTGGGCAGCGTGCGCCGCATCGGCACCGAGCCGGACGCCAGCGTGCCGGGTTACGGTCCGTCGGAAAAATTGAAGGACGGTCAGGTCGTGGTTCACGGCATGACCAAGGAAGATATCCAGGACGTGATTGCCGCGTTCGCCCAAGCCGCCAAGGATGCTCAGAGCATCGGCATGGACGGTGTGGAAATCCACGGTGCCCACGGCTATCTGGTGGACCAGTTCTTCTGGGAAGGCAGCAATCAGCGCACTGACGAATACGGTGGCAGCCTGGCCAATCGCTCGCGCTTTGCCATCGAATTGATTGAGGCGGTGCGTGCAGCGGTCGGTGAGGATTTTCCGATCATCTTCCGTTTCTCCCAATGGAAGCAGCAGGACTACACCGCGCGCTTGGTACAAACTCCGGAAGCCTTGGGTGAGTTCCTCAAGCCACTGTCCGACGCCGGCGTGGACATTTTCCACTGCTCGACGCGGCGTTTCTGGGAGCCTGAGTTTGACGGTTCCGAGCTGAACCTGGCCGGCTGGACTCGCAAGCTCACCGGCAAGCCAACTATCACCGTCGGCAGCGTCGGCCTGGACGGCGAGTTCCTGCAATTCATGGTCAACACCGACAAGATCGCCCAACCGGCCAGCCTGGAAAAGTTGCTGGAGCGTTTGAACAACGATGAGTTCGATCTGGTGGCAGTGGGTCGTGCGTTGCTGGTGGACCCGGACTGGGCGCAGAAAGTGCGGGACGGACGTGAGGAAGACATCCTGCCGTTTAGCCGTGAAGCGTTGATGACGTTGGTTTAAGTAGCGTCTGGAAGGGCCCCATCGCGGGCAAGCCCGCTCCCACAGTGTTCTGCGTCACACACAAATCCTGTGGGAGCGGGCTCGCCCGCGATGATGGCCTCAAGGTCAGCAAAGATTCAGGGTAATGTCTGAGCATTAGGAACCACCTGCTCCCCCACACAAGCCCCGCGCAACTGCCCCTCAAACTGCTCGATAATCGCCGCCCAGCCCTGACGACTCGCATGCTGGCGCGCATTCAGGCGCACGCAGCGCAAGGTTTCGCGCTCCTCCAGCAGCCAACGTGCCGCATCGCAGAACGCCTCTTCATCCCCAGGCATGGCCAGTACGCCGTTGTAGCCATGGCGAATATGCTGGGCCGCCGCGGCCTGATCGTACGCCACCACCCCAAGCCCCGAGGCCAATGCCTCAAGCACCACATTGCCGAAGGTTTCGGTCAGGCTCGGAAACAGAAACACATCCCCCGACGCATAGTGACTGGCCAAGGCTTCGCCGCGTTGTGAACCGCAGAAAATCGCTTCGGGCAATTCCTTCTCCAGCATCGATCGTTGCGGCCCGTCACCGACCACAATCAATTTCATTTTTCGCTGTGGATAAGTCATTTTCAGCGTGTCGAAGCACCGCTTGAGCAAGCCAAGATTCTTCTCCTGGGCCAAACGTCCTACGTGGATGAAGGCAATATCATCCTCGGCCAGCCCCCATTGCTCGCGCAGCGGCTTCAGCCGTTTGGCCGGATGAAACAACTGGCTGTCGACGCCTCGAGAGAGCAGCGCCAGGCGCTCGAAACTGCGGCGTTCCAGTTCCAGTCGCTGGCTGGCGCTGGGCACCAGGGTCAGGGTCGAGCGATTGTGAAACCAGCGCAGGTAGTGAGTCAGCAATCGTGTCAGCAGCCCGAGGCCGTATTGGCTGGAGTACTGCTGAAAATTGGTATGAAAGCCGCTGACCACCGAAATCCCCAAGCGCCGTGCCGCGCGCAATGCCGACAACCCCAGCGGTCCTTCGGTGGCGATGTACAACACATCCGGGCGATGCCGTTTCCAGCGCCGCAGCAACTTGTGCATCGACGACTGACCCCATTGCAGGCCGGGATAACCCGGCAGCGGCCAGCCTCGACACAACAGCAACTCATCGTTGTTACCCATGAGTGGGTCGCCACCCTGACGTGGCCGCACCAGCTCGACCTGATGCCCGCGCGCGCGCAAACCCTCGAACAAGCGGCCAAGGGTATTGGCAACGCCGTTGATTTCCGGAGGGAAGGTTTCGGTGATCAGGGTGATATGCAGAGTTGTCGTCATGACCTCAGTGTCGGCTGAGGCCATGTCGTCATTGTGACGGTGGGATGATGGATTTGTGACGCGATCAGCGGCGTTCCGGCACCAGATTTTCCGCGCCACGTTCACGCACCCAGAACAACGTCGCCCCAGCCACTGCCGCCGGCATCATCAGAATATTGACCACCGGAATCAGCAACACCAGATACACCATTCCGCCAAAACTCATGCTCTGCCAGCGCTTCTGGCGCAGCCAGGCGAGCATTTCGTTCCAGCCGAGTTTGTGGTTATCCGCCGGGTAGTCGATGTACTGGATCGCCATCATCCATACCCCGAACAACAGCCATAGCGGCGCGGCGATGATGTTGACCACCGGGATGAACGACAGGATGAACAGCCCGATGGCCCTGGGCAGGAAGTAGCCGAGTTTGCGCATTTCCCGGGACAGGGTGCGCGGGATCATGGCGATCAGTTCGCCCCAGCTGAAGGCCGGGAAGTCGTCGGTGCCGCGTACCACCACTTCGACTTTCTCCGCCAGGAAGCCATTGAATGGCGCGGCGATAACGTTGGCCAGCATGGTGAAGGTGAAGAACACCATCAACACCACCAACACGACGAATATCGGCCAGAGGATGTAGCTGAGGAAGCTCAGCCAATCGGGCAGGGACGGCATCAGCGTATCGACCCACATACTGAACTGATGGCCGGCCAGATAGATCAATCCGACGAACAGCACCAGGTTGATTGCCAGCGGCAATAACACGAACAAGCGCAGGCTGGGGCTCAGGACCAGCTTGAGGCCCTCGCGCAGGTATTGCGGGCCAGACAGAACGGGGGCGGGCATAACGTGCTCCGAGCAAAGGGTAAACGCGCCGACCTTACCGGCTTTGCCTGACAGGCGAAAGCGCGGTAGCGGCATCGACATTAACTGTAACAAAGGCGTCTATAAATTCACTGCAATGGGATAGAGACCGCCTATGAGCTGGATTGTTAAACCGTATTTCCTTAATCTTCGCCCCCTCGATACGCTGCACCCATTCTTTTACAGGACTGTCGAGCCCAAGCCTTCCCCAAGTGCTTTCAACGGTCCTTTTTTATTCCCGCCGGCAATCCGGCGTTCCGCGCCCAGTGTTTCGGGCCGGTCAACAGGAGCAGGTCATGTCTGAAGTTCGTCATTCGCGAGTGATTATTCTCGGTTCCGGCCCTGCCGGTTACAGCGCCGCGGTTTATGCGGCTCGTGCCAACCTCAAGCCACTGCTGATCACTGGCATGCAGGCTGGCGGTCAACTGACCACCACCACCGAAGTCGACAACTGGCCGGGCGACGTCCACGGCCTGACCGGCCCGGCGCTGATGGAGCGGATGAAAGAGCACGCCGAGCGCTTTGAAACCGAGATCGTATTCGATCACATCAATGCCGTGGACTTCGCCGCCAAGCCATACACCTTGATTGGCGACAGCGCGACTTACACCTGCGACGCACTGATCATCGCTACCGGCGCCAGCGCCCGCTACCTGGGCCTGCCGTCGGAAGAAACGTTCATGGGCAAAGGCGTTTCGGCCTGCGCCACCTGCGACGGTTTCTTCTATCGCAACAAGCCAGTAGCTGTGGTCGGTGGCGGTAATACGGCTGTGGAAGAAGCCCTGTACCTGGCCAACATCGCCAGCACCGTAACCTTGATCCATCGTCGCGAAACTTTCCGCGCCGAGAAGATCCTGATCGACAAGCTGAATGCCCGGGTTGCCGAAGGCAAGATCATCCTGAAGCTGAACTCGACCCTGGACGAAGTGCTGGGCGACAACATGGGCGTGACCGGTGCCCGCCTGAAGAACAACGACGGCAGCTTCGACGAGTTGAAAGTCGACGGCGTGTTCATCGCCATCGGCCACACCCCGAACACTTCGTTGTTCGAAGGTCAGCTGACGTTGAAAGACGGCTACCTGGTTGTGCAGGGCGGCCGTGATGGCAACGCCACTGCGACCAACCTTGAAGGCATCTTCGCCGCCGGTGACGTGGCTGACCACGTTTACCGTCAAGCCATCACCTCGGCTGGCGCCGGCTGCATGGCGGCACTGGATGCCGAGCGCTACCTCGATGATCTGCAGAACGCAAAGTTCTGAGATCGTTGAAATAAAAAAACCGGCCTCGGCCGGTTTTTTTTCGCCTTCAGAAAAATGCAGTAAACCTGTGGGAGCGGCGGTGCGGCGATCCGACTTGCCCGCGATGGCGGTGGATCAGGCGACATTAATGTTGAATGATAAATCGCTATCGCGGGCAAGTCGGATCGCCGCACCGCCGCTCCCACAGGATCTGCGTCGACTTAACTGTTCAAACCAATTTCGCCAGGCACGCTTCAAGAATATCCAGCCCTTCCTCCAGCACGGCGGCCTCAGTGGTCAATGGCGCCAGCAGACGAATGATGTGTCGCGACTTGCCGCTGGGCATCAGCAGCAAGCCCGAATCGCGCGCGAGAGCCAGCAGTTGTGTCAGTTGCGCCGAGGCCGGTGTGCCGTCGGCATTAATCAGCTCGATGCCGCGCATTGCCCCGACGCCGGTCAAGCGACCCAGATACGGTGACAGTTCACGGGCTCGCCAGGATTCGTAGCGGCTGACAATCGCTTCTTCCTGTTGCGCGCCCCAAGTGTGCAGATGCACGTCAGTCATTTCGACCAGGGTCGCCAACGCAGCGGAGCAGGCGATGGGGTTGCCCGAGTAGGTGCCGCCCAATCCGCCCTTGGGCAAGTTATCGAGTAGCGACTTACGCCCGACAACCGCACCCAGCGGCACGCCGCCGGCAATGCTTTTGCCGAGCAGGATCAGGTCCGGTTCAATGCCCAATCGCGAGAACGCAAACCGCTGGCCGGTACGACCGAAGCCGGACTGGATTTCATCGGCGATCAGCAGGATGCCTTTGTCATCACAGAAACGTCGCAGCACTTGGGCGAATTCCACGTCCATCGCCAGGAAGCCCGCTTCGCCCTGCACCGGTTCGACGATAAAACAGGCCACGTCATCAACGTCGATCTCAACGCTGAACAGTCGCTCCATGGCCTTCAGGGCCTCGGCGCAGGTCACATCGTTGTCTTTGCTGGGGAAGGGCAGGTGGAACACCGGCCCTGGTAGCACACCGACTTTCTGCTTGTACGGCGCGACTTTGCCGTTGAGGTTGAGGGTGGCGAGTGTGCGCCCGTGGAAGGCGCCGTCGAAGGCGATGACTGCCGTGCGACCGGTGGCGCCACGGACGATCTTCAGCGCGTTTTCCGCCGCTTCCGCACCGCTGTTGGTGAGCATGCCGCTGACCGGGTAATCCACCGGAATAAACGCCGTCAGGTGATCCATCAGTTCGAGATAAGGCACATGCGGGGCGGCGTTGAACGCGTAGTGGGTCAGCCGGGTGGCTTGTTCGCGAATGGCCTCGACGATGCGCGGATGGCAATGGCCGAGGTTCAGTACGCCGATGCCGCCGACGAAGTCGATGTAGCGTTTGCCATCGGTGTCCCAGACCTCGGCATTTTTACCGTAGCTGAGCGTGACGGGATGAACGATGTTGATTGACCGACTGATGTTTTCGCTGCTCATGGATACCGGACTCAGAAGAAGGGATGCTTCTTTTTATCTAAGCCGCGAGCAGAGGTGCCCGGCAAACGAAATAAAGTTACCGGGTCAATATTAAAAGTCGGGATGTGCCCCGATCGATGGCGACGCATAATCTGTGGCGAGGGAGCTTGCTCCCGTTGGACTGCGCAGCGGTCCCCTTCTTTATTAAGATAAGCAGGGTCGCTTCGCGACCCAACGGGAGCAAGCTCCCTCGCCATAGGCGGGCTTCAGTCAGCGGCGAGTCAGCGGCTGCTGAGTGAACTTCACACCGGCCAAGCCATGGGCGATCAACGCGCGGATATTGCCGTGGTCGCTGCCTTCAGGCGTGGCCACTACCGAGCGGTAATGCTCGCCAAATGCCAACAGCGCTTCTTCATCGCTCAGACCTTCCAGCAATGCCAGACCCAGGGTCTTGCACGAACCTTCGTTCTGTCCGGCGGCGTTTTCCACACCACCGTTATTGAACGCCTGGGGCTGATAGTCGTAACCGGTGGCAATGAATGCCAAGGTATCGGCGAAAGCGTGTTCGCCGCTCTTGAGGCTGGCGCGCAGGGTGTTCAAATCACTCATTGGGTTTTCCTTTGGCGAACGCCGCTTGCTGGTCGGCGCTGGCTTCTTTCTGGTATTGGGCTTTCCACTCGGCGTACGGCATGCCGTAAACCACTTCGCGGGCTTCGTCGAGGCTGACGTCGATCTGGCGTTCGTCGGCAGCGGCCTTGTACCACTTGGACAGGCAGTTGCGGCAGAAACCCGAGAGGTTCATCAGGTCGATGTTCTGCACGTCCTTGCGGCTGTCCAGGTGGGCAACCAGCCGGCGAAAGGCGGCGGCTTCAAGTTCCAGGCGTTGTTGATCGTTCATGATGGGCTCTGTGCAATCAAATCGTGGCGCGGATGATAAAAGCCTGGCGACCGATGCGCCAGACGCGATCAGCGGCTCGCGGCCAGGGTAATCGATACCGATTCGGCGAAACGCAAGGCGTGGGGCTTGTCGACTTCGACTTCGGCGTACAGCACCGACTCGTTGACCATGACCAGATCCAGCACCTCCTGGGTCAAGCGTTCGAGCAGGGCAAAGCGATTGCCCTCCACATGAGCAATGATCGCCTTGGTGATGGTGCGGTAATTCAACGCGTGATCGATATCGTTGTCACGCACTGCATCCTGGGCGGCGTACAGAATGGTCAGGTTGATCAGCACATCCTGCTTGTTGAGGATTTCGTCCTCGTTGATCCCGATAAAAGTTCGCAAACACAGGTCCTTGACCCGGATGCGTGCCATTCCTGGTTGAAGTTGTGGCATTGCTACTTGCTCCGTCCAATCAATTGCAGGAACTCCTGGCGGGTATTACTCGACTCGCGGAAGGCGCCGAGCATCACCGAGGTGTTCATGGTCGAATTCTGTTTTTCGACGCCGCGCATCATCATGCACATGTGCTGGGCTTCGATGACCACCGCGACACCGGCGGCGTCGGTCACTTGCTGCACGGCGTCGGCGATTTGCCGGGTGAGGTTTTCCTGGATTTGCAGTCGGCGGGCAAACATATCCACAAGCCGCGCAATCTTCGACAGGCCCAGCACCTTGCCCGTTGGAATATAAGCCACATGAGCCTTGCCGATGAAGGGCAGCATGTGATGTTCACAGAGCGAGTACAGCTCGATGTTGTCGACGATGATCATTTCATCGTTGTCTGAGGCAAACAGCGCGCCGTTGACGATTTCTTCGACACTTTGTTCGTAACCATGACACAGGTATTGCATCGCCTTGGCGGCACGCACCGGGGTGTCTTGCAGTCCTTCGCGGTCGGGGTTTTCACCGAGACCGATGAGGATTTCGCGATAGCTCTGGGACAGGGATAACGTCATGGAACATCCTCGCGGGGGCCGCTTATTTGACGTGCCGTCCGCCGTTGACGGTCAGGGTCGTGCCGGTGACATAAGGGTTGTCGAGCAAATAGCGCAGGCTCTGGTAGATCACTTCACTGCCGGGCTCGATGCCCAGTGCCGATTTGGCCAGAACCCTGGCGCGGTACGCCGCGTCATCGTCGGGATTGAACAGTAGCAGGGCTGGCGCGATACCGTTGACCTTGATGCCGGGCGCGTATTTCGCGGCAAAGGACAGGGTCAGGCTGTCGAGCCCGGCTTTGCTGGCGCAGTAGCCGATGTGCTTGCTGCTGCCTCTGCGGGTCACATCATCGCTAATGTGCACGATGTCGGCGGGGCTCGAGCGTTTGAGCAAATCGGCACAGTGCAGGTTGATCAGGTAAGGCGCCAGCATATGCACGCTGAACATTTGGGTGAAGGCTGCGGCTTCGGTGCCCGGGGTTTCGGTCAGCCATTCGGAGGCGTTATGGACAATCGCCCGCAAACTGTCGGTGTGGTTTTTCAGTTCGCCGATGAACGCAAGGATTCCGGTCTCGCTGGAAAAATCCGCAAACACCGCGATCGCTCCCAGATCGCGCAGGGCTTGCACACCAGGCCGTTCGCTGCGGTAGCTGAAAATGACCGGATGGCCGTCTTCGAGCAAACGCTGCGCACAGTGCAGGCCGACACGCTGGCCGGCACCGGTGATGAGGATTGGGGCTGCGGTAGAGGTCATGAACGGCTCGCGTCGCGGTAAGAGCAAAACTATACCAGCGACGAGAGTTGTTCACCTATTGTGGGAGCGGGCTTGCTCGCGAAGGCGGACTGACAGTCAGCAACGATGTCGACTGTTACACCACCTTCGCGAGCAAGCCCGCTCCCACAAGGGGGATCAGCGATGCTGGGTTGAGGGGGCGGCGGGCAACGGACGCGCAGATGGGGTGTGCAGCCACCCGGCCAGCAGACGAGTCGACAGCGGAATGAAGAAATACACCATCAATGGCGTCAGGCACAGGGTGCTGACAAACACGCGGGTCAGCAAACTCGTTTCAACCAATAGCGGCCCGATGACAAAGTTGAACAACAGGGACACCGGAAAGAACGCCAGCCAGATGGCCACAGCCTGTTTCCAGCGTGGCGGACGTTGACCGGCAGCGCCGAACCAGCCTTCGATGCCACTGACTCGATGCTCCGTAGGATGGGCAAACAGATCACTGCCGCGTCCCAGCCAGGCAGTGCGCGACGCGGAATGCTCCCAGGCGTGCATGGTCTGCTCGTCGGCGAAGCGAAAGATAATCTGGAATTCGTCATCGTCGGGCGGTGGAGCGAGCACACCAGAGCCGAGGTAACCGGGGAAGTCGGTGGCCAGTTGTTCGCCTTCGCGCAACCAGGCCATCAGGTCCTGATAACGCCCATCGGCAACGCGGCGCGCAACCATCAGTGTGACGGGTGAGGTAGACATTATGTATCTCCATAGGGCAAACGCGTCGCTCCGGATAAGAGCTTCGCCAGACACAGCGCCGGGGTAGTGGGCTGCGTCTTGGGACAAGCAAGGATTATTCCTGATTCTGTCTGGGACGTCTGTTCCAATTAGTTCAACAACGTGTTGATCACAACTGGGGCAGGAGCGTTAGAATATGTCCAAATATTACATGGACGTAGATCCTGATGGCTGTGCTGACAGACCTTGCACCTGACTTGCCCCCCATCACCTCCTTGATTCGAGAAGAATTGTTTCCGATTCGTGAGGTCGCGCGCCTGACGGGGGTCAACCCGGTCACGCTACGCGCATGGGAGCGGCGGTACGGTCTGATACAGCCCACGCGCACCGAAAGTGGGCACCGTTTGTATTCGATGACCGATATCGAGCGTGTTCGCAGCATCCTTGGCTGGATAGAACGCGGTGTCGCGGTCAGCAAGGTCGGCAAGATACTGGCCAAGACCGAACCGCTCAAGGTGCTGGCGCAGGTCATTCCCAACGAACTCGTTCAAGCCGACTACGGCCAATGGCAGCAGCAGGTCAAGGCGGCGGTGAGTGCTTTTGACGAAGTTCAACTGGAGCAAGTCTACGGTCAGATTTTTTCCAGTTACCCGCTGACGGTGGTGTTTCAGGACATTCTGATTCCGGTCTGGAAGCTATTGGTCCAACGCCATGAAGCATTCGGTCAGACCAGCGAGTGGCTTTTTCTGGATGGTTTTCTGCGTTCTCGAGTGTTGCAACGCCTGCTGCTGGTACGTGTCATGCAACCGCGACGAGTGATTGTCTGCGCCTTGGCCGACCAATGTCATGAACTCGAAGTGCTGGTCACTGCGCTGTATCTGAGCGGTGTCGATTCGGCTATTCAGTTGTTGGCGATTGGCCAGCCCTTCGACGAATTGATCCTGGTTTGCGAGAAGATCAAGCCCCAGGCATTGGTGCTGGTTTCCAATCACGCGCCGGCCGGCGAATTGCCTCGACGTTTGAAACGCTTGGCCATGAGCCTGGATTGCCAGGTGTTGTTGGCCGGGGATGCATCGGACCTGGCACAGGAGAGCCTGGCCGGATCCTCGATCGGTTGCCTGGGAAACGAGGGGGTGTTGATGCGCCAGCGTCTGAAACAGTTCCTGGCGGGAAACCTCGATACCTGAGATTCAGATATGCAGGGCAGGATGAGTCAGACGATGCTGCTGAAGGATGTACTGACGCAGACGTTCGGTTTCGTCCGTGTCGCTCTGGCTCAACTCATAGGCGTAGAAACCCTGCTCGGTTTCACGCTCGAAGGTGCCGCGCAACGCAATCCGCTCATAACCTGACGGGCTGAACCACAACGCGAAGTGCTTTGGCGCCTTGGTCTTGTTGCGAACCTCCAGCAGAACCCCTTTGAACGATATTTCATGCACCCACATCGTGCCGGGTTGGCCCTTGGCATTTTCCAGCGCCACTGGCTCTTCGAGCGCCAGACGCCATGGCCGAATCATCGGCCCGTCTTCATAGATGCTGGGGACGCCGAGGCGTAGATGCATTGCGTGAAATTCATCTTCCACCAAGTGCAGGGGGAAGGTCATTTGCTGATTTTCGAAATTGGCCTGGATGGTGACTTGTTCATGAGCGGCCAGGCGTGTGAGCAAATCACGAATCTGCGAACCACCGTTGACGAGCAAGCTCGACGTCGCATCCCGCACATTGAGTTGCGGGTTGTGTTGCATGTTCTGGATAAAATCCAGCTCATCCTGCGTCAGGAGTGCGTCGCGCTGCATGATTTGCTCGAAAGAAATAATTACAAAGTCATCGGTGATTGTAGTAAATGACCACTAATTCGCAGATTGGTTTGAGCCGTTCGTCGTTTTGAGTGCAACAATTTCTGCCTGTGCCTCGGCCAATTGCGTTTCCAGCTGCACGACTCGCTGCTGTGCCTTGACCTGAACCGTGACGTCTTTCTGCACCCCAACGAAATAGGTCTGTCCGTCGTGCGGGTTTTTTACCGTGGAAAGCGACAGTTCGTTCCAGAACGGGGTGCCGTCCTTGCGGTAATTTCTGAGGATTTCCCGGCAAGAGCCGCCACTGCCCAACGCCTGCCGAATCAAGGTGAGGGCTGCTTGATCCCGGTCTCCTGCCTGCAAAAAACGGCAATCCTGATAGAGGATTTCTTCGCTGGTATAGCCCGTCAGGCGTTCGAACGCCGGGTTGACGTAAATCAGGATGTTGTCCTGTTCGCCTTCCTTTTCGGCAATCACGATACCGTCGTTGGAGGCGTCGATCACCATTTGCAGCAGTGAGGCATTGATCATCGCAGAGTCCTTTGCGTATGGATTGATACGCTGCATTCTAAAAGATCAATGAAGGCCGTGCTGTTAGTATCTCGTACTTTTATTTAGATTCAGGACCAGATTGATGAAAGTCGCCATCCTTTCCGGCTCGGTGTACGGCACGGCTGAAGAAGTCGCCCGCCACGCTGCAAGCATTTTGAACGCCGCCGGTTTTGAAACCTGGCACAACCCGCGCGCCACACTCGCCGATGTTCAGGCGTTTGGCCCTCAAGCGTTTCTGGCGGTGACCTCGACCACCGGCATGGGCGAGTTGCCGGACAATCTGCAGCCGTTGTATTTCGCCATCCGCGATCAATTGCCCGCCGCCTGGCGTGGCTTGCCGGGCGCGGTGATCGGATTGGGCGACGCCAGTTATGGCGATACGTTCTGCGGCGGCGGTGAGCAAATGCGTGAATTGTTCGGCGAACTGGGTGTGCGTGAAGTCCTGCCGATGCTGCGTCTGGACGCCAGCGAAACCGTGACGCCAGAAACCGACGCCGAGCCTTGGTTGGCGGAACTGGTCAGCGTTTTGCGGGGCTGAGCGGCCGCTCGCGCCTTTATTGGCGGCAGTGCTTGGACATGGATCCAGACTCACCCGCGCACTGACTCGCTCGGCCATCAAGCTGGCTGCCAATGCAACTACACGAAGTCCGGGGGCTGACTAGACTGCTGTAACGCAGCAAAAAACAATAAAAACCCAGAAAAATAAAAAAGGGAATTCTTGCCGTGAGCGTAGCCCCCGTCCAATCGCCACACAGCATCAAAGACAAAGTCAGTGCCGCCGAATGGCAGACCCGCGTCGATCTGGCTGCCTGTTATCGTCTGGTTGCCCTGCATGGCTGGGATGACCTGATTTTCACGCATATCTCCGCCAAGGTGCCGGGCACTGAAGACTTCCTGATCAACCCGTTCGGCCTGATGTTCCATGAAATAACTGCATCGAGCCTGGTCAAGGTCGATCAGGCCGGCAACAAGTTGATGGACAGCCCTTACGAGATCAACCCGGCGGGATACACCATCCACAGCGCCGTGCATGAAGTCCGTCATGACGTCGCGTGTGTACTGCACACCCACACCGCGGCGGGGGTGGCGGTATCGGCACAGAAACAGGGCATCTTGCCGATCAGTCAGCAATCCTTGTTCGTCCTTTCCAGCCTGGCTTATCACGCCTACGAAGGCGTTGCGCTGAACCATGAAGAAAAGGCGCGACTGCAAGCTGACCTCGGAGAAAACAATTTCCTGATGCTGCACAACCACGGTCTGCTGACCTGTGGCGGCACCATCGCGGACACGTTCCTGATGATGTTTACCTTTCAGCGCGCCTGCGAGATTCAGGTGCTGGCGCAGAACGGTGGTGCGGAGCTGATCGCCATCGAACCGCAGATTCTGGCGGGCGCCAAGGCGATGATCGCCGGTGTCACCAAAAGTGCTCAAGGGATGGGCGGCGCGCTGGCCTGGCCGGCGCTGCTGCGCAAACTCGATAAACAAGACCCGGGTTATAAACTCTAAATGGCCCTCGCCGAGATTCCACTGTGTGTCTGGCGCAAGCGCAGCCAGACGTTCGTGTACCGCGGTCAGACCCTGCGCTATTGGACCGCTGGGCAGGGTGAGCCGCTGTTGCTGATTCATGGCTTCCCGACCGCCAGCTGGGACTGGCATTACCTGTGGCAGCCGCTGGTGCAGCGCTATCGGGTGATTGCCTGCGACATGCTCGGCTTCGGCGATTCGGCCAAACCGGTGAACCACGACTACAGCCTGCTGGAACAGGCCGATCTGCAACAGGCCTTACTGGCGCATCTGAACGTTGAACAACCCGTTCACGTGTTGGCACACGATTATGGCGACAGCGTGGCCCAGGAACTGCTGGCCCGGCACTATGAAACGCGCGCTGATATCGCCAGTTGCGTGTTTCTCAATGGCGGGCTGTTTCCCGAAACCCATCGCCCGGTGTTGATGCAAAAACTCCTGCTCAGCCCCTTGGGCTGGATGATCGGGCGAGCCTTTACCCGTGACGCGCTGGTGAAGAGTTTCCAGCAGGTCTTCGGTCCGCAGACCCGGCCCACCGAAAGTGAACTGGATGATTTCTGGAGTCTGGTCGATAGCAATCACGGGCAACGGATCATGCACAAATTGATCAGTTACATCCCGCAGCGCCGTGTCCAGCGTGAGCGTTGGGTCAGCGCCATGCAGCGTGGCGAGGTGCCGTTGCGGGTCATCGATGGCGAGGTCGATCCGGTTTCCGGCGCACACATGGTGGCGCGTTATCGGCAACTGATTCCCGACCCGGACACGGTCCTGCTGCCTGAGATCGGCCATTACCCGCAGATCGAAGCGCCGGCACAGGTGCTCAAGCACTATCTGGAATTTCGCGACCGACTGGTTTCACCGCCGCGCAAAGTGGCGTGTTCCTGACTATCCCGCTGCCTTATTGCGCACCATTCAGCTTTCTCCGTGTTTATTGTGACCAGTCGCCTTGTGCCTGACACTGGGATTCATTGTCCCCTGGTCTGCTGGAATTCCCCATGAATGAGTCTGTGCGCTTCGAAGATAAAGTCGTGATCGTCACCGGTGCGGGCGGCGGCTTGGGCCGGGCGCACGCGCTGCTGTTCGCAAAACAGGGCGCCAAAGTGCTGGTCAATGATCTCGGCGGTTCGGCTCAAGGCGAAGGCGCCAATGCATCGGCAGCCGATCAAGTGGTCGCACAAATTCGCGAGGCGGGCGGCACCGCCGAGGCCAACCACGATTCCGTCACCGACGGTGACAAAATCGTGCAACACGCCCTCGATACGTTCGGCCGTGTTGATGTAGTGGTGAACAACGCCGGCATCCTGCGAGACAAGACCTTTCACAAAATGGACGACAGCGACTGGGACCTGGTTTACCGCGTCCACGTCGAGGGCGCCTATAAAGTCACCCGCGCTGCCTGGCCACACATGCGTGAGCAAAACTATGGCCGCGTGATCTTCACGGCATCGACTTCGGGCATCTACGGCAACTTCGGCCAGTCCAACTACGGCATGGCCAAACTCGGCCTCTATGGCCTGACCCGCACACTGGCCATCGAAGGCCGCAAGAACAACATCCTGGTCAATGCCATCGCCCCGACCGGCGGCACCCGCATGACCGAAGGCCTGATCCCGCCACAAGTGTTCGAACAACTCAAGCCGGAGCTGGTGAGCCCGCTGGTGGTGTACCTGGCCAGCGAACATTGCCAGGAAACTTCGGGGTTATTCGAAGTGGGTGGCGGCTGGATGGGCAAGGTGCGCTGGGAGCGCAGCCTGGGCGCCGGGTTCGATCCGCGGGTGGGGTTTTCACCGGAAGATGTGGCGGCGCATTGGCAGCAGATCTGTGATTTCGAAGGCGCGGCGCATCCGAAGGACAATATTGAGGCGTTGAAAGAAATGATGGAGAACTTGCAGAAGTATTCGATTTAATGGCTTTTGGGCCTCCAAGCCGTAAGGATTTGGCTTGGAGGCTCCCAGATTTCAAACGTATCTATTTTCTATGACGAACTGGGGCGCTTTCCAGTTCGGGCCTTTGATTGCCAACCCCTTCTCGCCTTTAGCCAGCACACCCGCTGCGAAGAGTCGCGTGTACGCGCTTTCAAGCTCTCCATATTTGTCGAGAACTTCGCGGTTATAGCGTCTGATCATCATGTCCAAATGAGGGTTTGGTTTGAACAGTGCAAAAACCGTGACGATATCGTCCAGGGATTCATTTTTTATAATTTGCTCAATGGTGTTCATTGCCACATCTCCTTCAGAAGTCTTTGGTAGTAATACTTGTCCTGTTCTTCTGCTGCAGCTAAAGCTTCTGCTGTGTAGAGAAGTGTTTCATCGTCCTTTAACTTGTAGTCTTCCAACGTCGCAGTGTGAACGTTGTTCCATATAGGGGAATTCTCGTCTGGTATCTCAGAGTCGTTGTACCCCAAGGCTCTGAATCTTTCGAGTTCTCTGATTTCATGAGTGTAGTAACGCTTGTCGGTATCGGTTATGTCGAGTTCTCCTTTGAGAATTCTTTCCAACCGATCGATCATCACTTTGTTGGCATCAGAAGAAGGAAATCTGGATGTGTGCAGCTTGACCAAATCGACTCCTTCTTGAGAGGCAGTTGCGGGGTTCCACTCCAAATTCATTGTCGGCCCACCTGTTTGTTCTGGATTAAAGTCGCGACCGCTGTGTTCTCCTTTGACCCCAGCACCCTCGTAGGGACTGCTGATAACGACATACAGCGGCGCAATACCCGAATCATCCGGGAAGACGATGATGAACCTGTCCCAACCCTCCACCAGTATGGGATGCAGATCCAGACGTCCTTCGGCCGGCACGATCTGGGTTCCGGGATACGTCGGCGTATCAGCCTGAACAATCGGCCGTTCGGTCGAGCTGTTACCCGGCGTGACGGCGGGCGTCCAGGTCAGGGTGTTGGTGGAGTCAGGCAGGCTGAGTCGATAAACGTTGTTCTGCGTATCGAACGTTGCGTGCCTCACCGGAACGCTGGGGCGAATGTCGAACCCGTCGGCCGTGATGACGAACACCTCTGCGCCTGAGCCGATGGGTCTGTAGCCAATCCCGACTGGCAGATCCAGTGTTCCTTGTCGGTCCGCGATCGCTCGCAGTGACTGTGCGTTTTCCGGGGTCAGTTCCGCGAGCGGTACGCTCATCGTAAAACGCTCGCCGTTTCCCAGGCGCGAAGGCATTAGCAGAGCGGCAAAACCGATCAGTACAGAGCCCAGTGTCGCGGCGCCCGCCGCAGTAACCACCTGCAATGCCGAACGCAGTGCGGTGAGTATCGCGGCCGATGTTTCGGGAGCGAGGATGACCGCGGTCGAGGCGAAGAAAAATACCGGGCTGGAGACCGCCGTCGCACCTGACGCGGGATAAACATGCTGGACCGCCAGATCCACCTGCTGCTTCTCTTGGGCTTGCCGTTCGCTTTCAAGCCGAAGCAGCTCCGCCTGTCGTAGCTCCTCTGCCAGTGCCGCAAGCCGTGCCTGTTCGGCCGCCACTTGTCGTACGGCGGCTTCGGCGGCAACGCGCGCTTGTTCGACAGCCAGTCGTTGGGCCTCAGCCAGCGCCGCGAGCCGTGCCTGTTCCCGCGCCTTGATCGCGGCTTGCTCATTGAGGTGTGCCAATTCGGCGGCGACTCGACGGGCTTCCTGTTCCGCCGCCATTCGAGCCTGATCATTGACTTGCACGGCGGCCAGCCAGTTGAGTACGTTAACTTGCTGCTGGTTGAGCATCTGGATGGTTTGTGACAGCAACCGGGCTTCGTACGCCGCTTGGTACGACGCGAGCCAGGCCTGCATTGCGACACCATCCGGGCGGACCGGATTTTCCAGGGTCACGGCTTTGGGGTAGAACGCCTGCCAACGCCGGCCAATGGGGTCAACGCCATAAAAACGATTGGCGAGTGCCGTTTGGTGGTGAAAGTCGACTGTCTTGCGTGCCAGTAGCGTGTTGCGCACACCCAGTTCGCGAATGATTGCTTCGGCAGGGGGAAGCGGGTGAGTGGATCCTTCGAGTCTGGTGGCGGCCAGTTCTTGCTCGATGGTTTGCGGTAATTGACTGGATCGAACTTGATACTCCTGTTCTGAAGTCTTGATGGTGGTTTTTAGGACGTTCAGAACTCTGTCGACGACCGGCCCGTATGCGAAAAGGCCGTTCTCATAATGTGATGAAGTTGCGCGTATGGGGGTGAAACCCTGAGGCGCCGGCGCTGTGATACGTATGTCTTCATCCAATTCCCAAGGTGGAGGTTTTTGCATGTTCATATCCTTTGAATGTGCGTTGTATTCAAGAACGTACTAGGGGTCGGTTGTTTCGTGTTATTTAACGTTACAGTAGAAAAGGCGGGTGTGAGTCCGAGAGGTGTGTAGGTGTTTACATATAAAAAAGAAGGAGATTTCGGTGGTATATAAATAAATCAGGATGTTCTTTCGTATAAAAAGACATTTCCTATGCTATTGCGGGAAAGATCCTTCAAGAAAGTTTTCAACAGTAAAGAGAGCACTGTCGATGCAAATCCATCGCCCATAAAAAAGGCCGCTGCAAACGCAGCGGCCAAAGTAAGACGTTTGATCAAGGAGCAATAAATCAACGTCAGTGAACACGGGGTGATGAATCGAAATACGCTTCAACTCATCTGAAATCTTTCGCTAATGACCTGGGTTGATCACAGGCCTTCGCTTCGTGCTTTGCGCCGGTTTTCCGTGAAAGCCCGGCTAGAGTAAGGCCCTGAGCGCAAAGGAAAAATAGCGATTCCAGACATGCACTGTTACGGAGCGCGTAACAGTCCTGCTGCACATCGAAACGTCCCCATCCATTCCCCTGATAACCCTCCATCCAGCCCATCCATACCCCGCGCAAACCCCCGCCCCATGCGGCCATTCATCCTTTGGAGGTACAACGCGAATACCTCCTTGGTGCGCTTATCGCTCCTGGCGTGCGGCAGTAGGGTGGGGCCTTCTGTCACTCACCGGGGAAGACGCATGACAAAAACAACAATGCGCGCCATCTTCAAACCGCAAGCGCTGGCCGCTGCGGTGGCCTTGGGCTGCTGCGCCCAGGCGCAGGCTGTTTCATTCAACATCGGCGAAATCGAGGGGCAGTTCGATTCCTCGTTGTCGGTCGGCGCGAGCTGGGGCATGCGCGATGCCGACAAGTCACTGGTGGGCACCGTCAATGGCGGGACCGGCCAGTCTTCGACCGGTGATGACGGACGTCTGAACTTCAAGAAAGGCGAGACCTTCTCCAAGATCTTCAAAGGTATCCACGACCTCGAATTGAAGTACGGCGACACGGGCGTGTTCGTCCGTGGCAAGTACTGGTACGACTTCGAGCTGAAGGACGAAGACCGCGAGTTCAAGCAGATCAGTGACAACGGTCGCAAGGAAGGCGCCAAGTCGTCGGGCGCGCAGATCCTCGATGCGTTCGTCTATCACAACTATTCCATTGCCGATCTGCCGGGCACCGTGCGCGCCGGCAAGCAGGTGGTCAGCTGGGGTGAAAGCACCTTCATCGGCAACTCGATCAACAGCATCAACCCGGTTGACGTTTCAGCGTTCCGTCGTCCTGGCGCCGAGATCAAGGAAGGCCTGATTCCGGTGAACATGCTGTTCGCCTCCCAGGGCCTGACCGATCAGCTCACGGTGGAAGGCTTCTACCAACTGGAGTGGGATCAGACCGTTCTCGACAACTGCGGTACCTTCTTTGGCGTCGACGTGGTGGCGGACGGTTGCAACAACGGTTACACCGTCGGCAGCCCGGCGATTGCCCCGTTGGCGCCGCTCGCGGCAGCCTTTGGCCAACCTATTCAGGTCACCCGTGAGGGCGTAATCGTGCCCCGTGGCGGCGACCGCGATGCCCGGGATTCAGGGCAGTGGGGCACAGCCTTGCGCTGGCTCGGTGACGACACCGAATACGGCCTCTACTTCATGAACTATCACAGTCGCACACCGACCGTTGGCACCACCACCGCCGGGCTGTCGACACTGGCCAGCCTGCCGGGCATGGTCAGCATTGCCAACCGTCTGGCCCCGGGCAGCGGCTCCGGCCTGGCGCGAAGCGTGATGCTCGGGCGCGGCCAGTATTACCTCGAATACCCGGAAGACATTCGTCTGTACGGCGCGAGCTTCTCCACCACTTTGCCCACCGGTACTGCCTGGACCGGCGAAATCAGTTACCGGCCCAACGCTCCTGTGCAGGTCAACACCAACGACTTGACCCTGGCGTTGCTTAACCCGATCGCCGGCGGCGCCGCATCGCCTGTCGCGACCCGGCCAGGTGCCGACAACACGGGTTATCGCCGCAAGGAAGTGACCCAGGTCCAAAGCACCCTGACGCACTTCTTCGACCAAGTGTTGGGCGCCCAACGCCTGACCCTGGTCGGTGAAGCAGCGGTGGTACGGGTCGGTGGTCTGGAGTCACGGAGCAAGCTGCGTTATGGCCGTGATTCGGTCTACGGCCAGTACGGTTTCGGCGGCGATACCGACGGCTTCGTCACTTCTACCTCTTGGGGCTACCGCGCCCGGGCGATCCTTGATTACGCCAACGTGATCGGCGGGATCAACCTCAAACCCAACCTGTCCTGGTCCCATGACGTCGCCGGCTACGGCCCCAACGGGTTGTTCAACGAAGGCGCCAAGGCGGTCAGCGTCGGTGTCGATGCCGATTACCGCAACACCTATACCGCGAGCCTCAGTTACACCGACTTCTTCGGCGGTGACTACAACGTCCTGGAAGACCGTGACTTCCTGGCGCTGAGCTTCGGTGTGAACTTCTGATCTGGCTGAGAAGGATGATTTAAATGCGCAAGATGATTCTGCAATGCGGCGCCCTGGCCCTGAGCCTGTTGGCCGCCAACGTGATGGCGGCGGTCTCGCCGGAAGAAGCCAACAAGCTCGGCACCACACTCACGCCGCTGGGCGCCGAGAAGGCCGGCAACGCCGATGGCTCGATCCCGGCCTGGACCGGTGGCATCCCGAAAAACGCCGGCGCTGTCGACAGCAAAGGCTTCCTGGCTGACCCGTTCGCCAGTGAAAAGCCGCTGTTCACCATCACCGCTGCAACCGTTGATAAGTACAAGGACAAACTATCGGATGGCCAGGTGGCGATGTTCAAGCGCTACCCGGAAACGTACAGGATCCCGGTCTACCCGACCCATCGCACCGTGGGCCTGCCGCCGGAAATCTACGAGTCGGCCAAGCGCAGCGCGCTGAATGTGAACAGCATCAACGACGGTAACGGCCTGGCCAATTTCACCGGCAATCGCTATTACGCATTCCCGATTCCGAAGAACGGTGTCGAGGTGCTGTGGAACCACATCACCCGTTATCACGGCGGCAACCTGCGACGCATCATCACTCAGGTGACACCGCAGACCAACGGCAGCTACACGCCGATCCGTTTCGAGGAAGAGATCGCCGTACCGCAATTGATGAAGGATCTGGATCCGGAAAAAGGCGCCAACGTACTGACCTTCTTCAAACAATCGGTGACCGCGCCGGCGCGCTTGGCGGGCAACGTATTGCTGGTGCATGAAACCCTGGACCAGGTGAAAGAACCGCGTCTGGCGTGGATCTACAACGCCGGTCAACGTCGAGTACGACGCGCACCGCAAGTGGCCTACGACGGGCCGGGTACCGCCGCCGATGGTCTGCGCACCTCGGATAACTTCGACATGTTTTCCGGCGCGCCGGATCGCTACGACTGGAAACTGATCGGCAAAAAGGAAATGTACATCCCGTACAACAGCTACAAACTCGACTCGCCGAGCCTCAAGTACGATGACGTGGTAAAGGCGGGGCACATCAACCAGGACCTGACCCGCTACGAGCTGCACCGGGTCTGGGAAGTGGTCGGTACAGTCAAGCCGAGCGAGCGGCACATCTACGCCAAGCGCCACATGTACCTTGACGAAGACAGCTGGCAAGTGGCGCTGGTGGATCACTATGACGGTCGTGGTCAACTGTGGCGAGTGGCCGAAGGTCACGCTCAGTATTACTACGATCACCAGACTCCGGCCTACACGCTGGAGGCGCTCTACGACATCATTGCCGGCCGATACATTGCCCTGGGAATGAAGAACGAAGAGAAGCACAGCTTCGAATTCGGCTTCAACGCCAAGTCTGCGGACTACACCCCGTCAGCCCTGCGCGCCGAGGGCGTTCGGTAAGCGTTTTGGTACATTGGCATCACCAGAGGCGACCTGCGGGTCGCCTTTTTTATGGGCGCCAATCAGCGTCCTGAATACTTATCAACAAGCGGGCTAGAGAGGGCTAGGGTGGCCGGACAATTATAAAAAGGCACGCCGCAATGACCGCCATGACTCCGTGTCTGGACCGTTCTGGATTCCTTCCCCGCCTGTCTTCTCATCACCTGTCGCGGGCCCGCTTGAGCGAGCCGTTATTGGCCTCAACGGCACGGGTGAAATTGCTCTGCGCACCCGCCGGCAGTGGCAAGAGTGCGCTGCTCGCCGAATGCCTGTTGCAGGCGCCAACCCAGTGCCGGGTGCATTGGCTGCCATTGTCTGGCGTGGCGTCGAGCGCGGCGGATTTTCGTCATCGTCTGGCGCAGATGCTGGGGCTGGCCTCATCGGATGAAACCGGGTTGCTGGACAATCTGGCGCGATTGCAGGCGCCGACCTGGCTGTTTCTCGATGACTACTGCCGCCTGCCGAACCCGGAGTTGGACCTGTTACTGGACCGTATGCTGGCGATCAGCAGTCCGATGCTGAACTGGTGGCTGGGGGCTCGTCGTCGGCCGTCATGTAACTGGCCAAGGTTGCTGCTCGACGATGAGTTGTACGAGTGCGAAAGCGCTTCGCTGGCTTTCACCTCGGGCGAAGTCGAACAGATATTGCAGCCCTGGGTACCCGAGCAGGCCAGCAAGGTGGCCAGTCGGATCATCCAGCGTACCGGCGGCTGGTGTGCCGGTGTGCGGATTGCATTGCTGCACAAGTGCGATTGGTCGCGTCAGGACAAACCTCTGGGGCGGGCGGACACTTTGCTCGATTACCTGGAGCATGAGTTGTTCAGCTCGCTGAAGCCTGAGTTGAGCGAGGCTTGGCGCGTGCTGGCCCACTTGCCTCGCTTCAACGCCCGACTGTGCGATCACCTGTTCGGGGCCGGGGAAGGCGCTCAGTACCTGAAGACATTGCAAATGCTGGGCTGTTTTATCGAGCCTTGGCAGGACTCTACCGACTGGCTACAGATTTTCACCCCGTTCACCCAGTTGTTGCGCGATGAGCAATGGCCGGCGGGACGCTCCTGGCATCGGCGTGCCTGCCAGTGGTTCTGTGCCGAACAGGACTGGAAGTCGGCCTTTGAACAGGCATTGCTCGCCGAGGAATACGAAGTGGCGGTCAGCCTGTTGCAGCATTTCAGTTTCGAGCATTTGTTCGAGGAGCAGACGGTGGTCCTGTTGTTGCGTTTGCATGAGCAGCAAGGCGAGGAGTTGACGCTTGGCAGCCCGCAACTGGTCGGACTGATTACAGCTGCGCTGTTATTCGCCGGACGTTTTGAACAAGCGACTCTGTGCATCGCTCATTTGGCGAATTTCACGCCTCAACCCTCGGCGGTGCTTCAGCGTCAATTGATTGCGCGCTGGCAGTCCCTGCAGGGTTGGTTACTGCATTTGCAAGGGCGAATGGAAACTTCGCGCGTGCACTTTCTTGAAGCGTTGAGCGCGCTCGATCCCCAGTGTTGGACGGCGCGCCTGATGTGTTTGTCCGGTCTGACGCAACAAGCCTTGCTAAGGGGCGAACTCAACGTGGCGCAAGCCCATAACCGCGAGGCGCTGTGCCTGGCGCGGGCGCAAGGTTCGCTGGTGTTCGAGGGCTTGATGGAGCTCGATCATGCGCAATTGCTGGAGCAACGGGGTGCGGCGATGCGGGCCGAGAGTCTGCTTTGCGACATCGATGAATTGCTCCGCCAGCGTTCGGATCGACCTGCACCCTTGTTGGGACGAATTGCATTGCGTCGTGGGCGGTTGGCCCTGTGTCAGGGACAAGACAAGGAGGCCGCCGAATTCTTCCAGTCCGGCCTTGAGGACTGTCTGCGCAGTCAGGATAAGCGTGCGTTACATGGTTTTCTCGGGCAGGCGCAGGTGGCGGCCAATCAGGGAGATTACGCCCACGCGTTCGTCCGCTTGCGCGATGCCGAGCGGCTGATGCAACAGCGGCATATTCCCGATACGGTCTATCGCGGGGTGTTGCTGCAGGTCAGCAGCCAGTTCTGGTTACAGCAACGTCGCCCGGGACTGGCCCGTGAAGCGCTGAGTCGAGTGCTGCGTCACTACCGTGGACCTCATGCGCGTCAGGCACCACCGGCGACGCTGGAGCTGATTGCGCGAGTCGAGTACCAGTTGGTATTGGCAGAGACCTATCTGCAGGAGGCAAAAAAACCGCTGGATCAGCTCAAGGCCTTGCTCGATCACGCGCAACGCCATGCCATGCTGGCGCTGGAAACCGAACTGCACTTTGCGATTGCCGAAGTGGCGGATCTTACCGGCGAAGCCACGCTTGCCAGGTCAGCACTGGAGGCAGGCCTGGAACTGGTGAATCGCTGCAACTTGCAGCAGGCCTTGCGCGAATTGCGCCTTCGCCAGCCGAGCCTGCTGTGTCGCCTGGGTGAAGATGAACAATTGAACTCGACGGCGATGGAGGCCAACCCGCTGAGCGGGCGAGAGCTTGAGGTGCTGGGTCTGATTGCCCAAGGCAACTCGAATCAGCAGATTGCCGAGCAGTTGTTTATTTCATTGCATACGGTGAAAACCCACGCGCGACGAATACATGGCAAGTTGGGCGTTGAGCGTCGAACCCAAGCCGTGGCCACAGCGAAGAAGTTGGGGCTTATATCGCAAGCCTGATAGTCGGGCAGCGAGTACTGTAACTAATGCAAACAGACTGTCGCGTGCATTGGTTACGGTTGTCGTTAAGATGTCGATCAGCGTCTGAAGTCAGTCGCTATCAACTGTTAGTTATGGAGTTTTAAATCATGGAAGATCTGAATATTGAACGCGTGCGTGCCATTTTGCATGCAAAAGTCAGCGGTCGTGGAATTGATGTAAACAAAGTCTATGTCAACGGTGTTAATGCCCTTGAGAATCCGTTGGTCACGTATTCTCAAACACTGGTATGGGCATTTTTCCTGAAGTTACAGGAGGGTGAAGTGCCGTATTTTGAAGGGGAGCATTTGGGGCTTTTTTCCGAAGCTTATACGTTCGATTCGCAGTATCGTTTTAAAGGTCTGGAGTTTGACGAAGTCAATGGGCTGGGCGCAGACATGGAGCAGATTTTTCTGGCTGAATCGGTGATTTAATGAAAAGCGGTTGTGCGAATTTATGTTGATGCACAACCGTTTTTTTTATGATGTCGGCGCAGTGGGCTCAAACCCCATCCGCCAACTTACGGCCCGGGTCGCCGCCAGCAAACGCTGCGCCGCCGGGCCGTTTTCATCGGCGTGAAACAACGAGGTCGGGCCGACGATGGTCATCACCGCCGCCACCTGTCCGACCGCATTGAACACCGGCGCCGACAACGCATCCACGCCGGGCATCAGCAAACCGTGAACATGGTGCAGGCCGCGTTCGCGGATCTGTTCGCATAAGCTCGCATAAACCTTTTCGTCCGCCAGCGGATGGGCATCGACGGCGATTTCCTGCTCGCGCAATTCATCTGTTTCGCGGTGGGGCAAATAGGCACTGAACACCAGCCCTGTCGACGAGCTGAGCAACGGTAAAACCGAGCCCAATTGCGTGACCACCGTCACCGCCCGCACCGCCGGTTCGATGTGTACCACCGTCGCACCCTGATTGCCCCACACCGCTATAAAGCAGGTTTCGTTCAGCTCATCACGCAACTCGGCCAAGGGCAGGGCGGCGACTTTCAGCACGTCCATACTGTTCAAAGCAGCCAGGCCGACCCGAAGCGCCTCACGGCCGAGGCCGTAATGGTTGGTGGCGGGGTTCTGCTCGGCAAAGCCGCTGGCGATCAGCGCCTGCAAATAGCGATGCACCTTGCTCGCCGGCATCTGCACGTGTTCGGCCAAGCGTGACAACGAGGTCGACGGCGACAGCTCGGCAAGCGCCTTGAGGATGTCGGTACCGACTTCGGCCGAACGGACTTTCTGTTTACCGTTGCTTTCGCTGGTCATGAGGCGGTGTGATCCCGGGACGAATGGGCGTCTTTATAGCTTGACGGTCAATACCAATCAAATTACGTTATGCGTAATCGAATTACGATAAAAATAACCCAGGCGTGCCAAGACCTCTTCAACAGAGTGACAGGCCATTGCCTACTTCCGTTCAGGAGGCTCCATGAACCTCGATTCAACGGCGCCAGCGCTGGCTTATCAGTCAGGCTTTGGCAATGAATTCAGCAGCGAAGCGTTGCCCGGCGCACTGCCCGTCGGCCAGAACTCCCCGCAAAAAGCCCCTTACGGCCTGTACGCCGAACTGTTCTCCGGCACGGCCTTTACCATGGCTCGCAGCGAAGCACGACGGACCTGGATGTACCGCATTCAGCCGTCGGCCAACCACCCGGCATTCGTCAAACTGGATCGGCAACTGGCCGGCGGCCCATTGGGTGAAGTAACCCCCAATCGCCTGCGCTGGAACCCCTTGGACATGCCGACCGAACCCACCGATTTCATCGATGGGCTGGTGAGCATGGCCGCCAATTCGGGCGCGGAAAAACCGTCCGGGATCAGCATTTATAACTACCGCGCCAACCGTTCCATGGAGCGCGTGTTCTTTAACGCCGATGGCGAACTGTTGCTGGTGCCGCAACTGGGCCGCTTGCGTATCGCCACCGAACTGGGCGTGCTGGAGCTGGAACCACTGGAAATAGCCGTCCTGCCGCGCGGGCTGAAATTCCGCGTCGAACTGCTCGATCCGCAAGCCCGCGGCTACATCGCGGAAAATCACGGCGCCCCTCTGCGCCTGCCGGATCTTGGGCCGATCGGCAGCAACGGTCTGGCTAACCCGCGAGATTTCCTGGCTCCGGTGGCCCATTACGAAAACCTCAAGCAACCGACCACCCTGGTGCAGAAATTCCTCGGCCAGTTGTGGGGTTGTGAACTCGACCATTCGCCGCTGAACGTGGTCGCCTGGCACGGTAACAACGTGCCGTACAAATATGACCTGCGCCGTTTCAACACCATTGGCACAGTCAGTTTCGATCACCCGGATCCATCGATTTTTACCGTCCTGACCTCGCCGACCAGCGTGCACGGTCTGGCCAACCTCGACTTCGTGATCTTCCCGCCACGCTGGATGGTCGCCGAGAAAACGTTCCGTCCGCCGTGGTTCCATCGCAACCTGATGAACGAATTCATGGGCCTGATCCAGGGCGAATACGATGCCAAGGCCGAAGGTTTCGTGCCTGGCGGTGCGTCGTTGCACAGTTGCATGAGCGCCCACGGCCCTGACGGCGAAACCTGCACCAAGGCGATCAGCGCTGAACTGGCGCCGGCTAAAATCGATAACACCATGGCCTTCATGTTCGAGACCAGCCAAGTGTTGCGTCCGAGCCGATTCGCCCTGGATTGCCCGCAACTGCAAAACAATTACGACGCTTGCTGGGCTACGTTGCCCGCCACTTTCGACCCGACCCGGAGATAACCCATGACTCAGACTTCCATCACTCGTAGCTGGGTTGCCTCCGCCAATGGCCACGCGGATTTTCCGCTGCAGAACCTGCCGTTGGGCGTGTTCAGCGTGAAGGGCTCCGCGCCGCGCAGTGGCGTGGCGATCGGTGATCACATTTTTGATCTGGAAGCGGCACTGGATGCCAGCCTGTTCGATGGCATTGCGAAGAAAGCTGTCGAAGCCACCCGTGGCGGCCAGTTGAATGCGTTCTTCGAATTGGGCCGCGAGGCTCGTGTCGCTTTGCGCGAACGTCTGCTGGAACTGTTTGCCGAAGGCAGCACCCTGCACGGCAAGATCGAAGCCCAAGGTGCCAAACTGCTGCCGCTGGCGGCGGATTGCGAAATGCACCTGCCGGCGAAGATCAACGACTACACCGACTTCTACGTCGGCATCGAGCACGCGCAGAATGTCGGCAAACTGTTCCGCCCGGACAACCCGTTGCTGCCGAACTACAAGTACGTGCCGATTGGTTACCACGGCCGTGCATCGACCATTCGCCCGTCCGGCACTGACGTACGCCGTCCGAAAGGCCAGACCCTGCCGGCCGGCCAGACCGAGCCGACGTTTGGTCCGTGCGCCCGTCTGGACTACGAACTGGAATTGGGTATCTGGATCGGTCAGGGCAACGTGATGGGCGACTCCATCGCCATCGGTGATGCCGCCGACCACATCGCCGGTTTCTGCCTGCTCAACGACTGGTCGGCGCGGGACATCCAGGCCTGGGAATACCAGCCGCTGGGTCCATTCCTGTCCAAGAGTTTCATCACCAGCATTTCGCCGTGGGTGGTGACGACCGAAGCGCTGGAGCCGTTCCGTCGTGCGCAGCCTGCGCGCCCGGAAGGCGATCCGCAGCCGTTGCCGTATCTGTTCGACAAACGTGATCAGGCCGCCGGTGCCTTCGACATCGAACTCGAAGTGCTGCTGCTGACCGAATCGATGCGCGAGCAAAATCTGCCAGCCCATCGCCTGACCCTCAGCAACACCCAACACATGTACTGGACCGTTGCACAACTGGTTGCGCACCACAGCGTCAACGGCTGCCAGTTGCAGGCCGGTGATCTGTTCGGTTCGGGCACGCTGTCCGGTCCTGAAAACGGCCAGTTCGGCAGCCTGCTGGAAATCACCGAGGGCGGTAAAAAACCGATCGAACTGGCGTCGGGCGAGGTGCGTAAATTCCTTGAGGACGGCGACGAAATCATTCTGCGCGCGCGTTGCAGCCGCGAGGGTTTTGCTTCCATCGGTTTCGGCGAATGCCGCGGCAAAGTGCTGCCAGCGCGCTAAGAGGATCGGGTCATGGAACTCTATACCTACTACCGTTCGACCTCGTCTTACCGGGTGCGTATCGCGCTGGCGTTGAAGGGGCTGGATTACCAGGCGCTGCCAATCAATTTGATTGCGCCGCAAGGTGGCGAACATCGGCAGCCGACGTATCTGGGCATCAATCCACAAGGCCGGGTGCCCGCCTTGCGCACCGACGAAGGCGAGTTGCTGATCCAGTCACCGGCGATCATCGAATACCTGGAGGAACGTTATCCACAGGTGCCGCTGCTATCCAAAGACTTCGCCGCCCGCGCTCATGAGCGTGGCGTGGCGGCAGTGATCGGTTGCGATGTTCACCCTCTGCACAACGTCAGCGTGCTCAACAAGCTTCGGCAGTTGGGACACGATGAGCCACAGGTGGTGGAGTGGATCGGTCACTGGATCAGCCAAGGACTGGCGACGGTGGAGCAATTGATCGGTGACACCGGTTACTGCTTCGGCGATCAACCGGGGCTGGCGGACGTCTATTTGATCCCGCAGTTGTATGCGGCCGAGCGCTTCAATATTTCACTGGAAGCCTACCCGCGAATTCGTCGAGTGGCGGCGCTGGCGGCGACACATCCAGCCTTCTTCCTGGCCCATCCGGCGAACCAGCCGGATACGCCTTAACGCTTCACTCCGACTAATGTGGGTTGTGTGGCGAGGGGGCTTGTCGGAACGCCGCATCGCCCCGTTCGGCTGCGAAGCAGTCGTAAACCCTTTACATGCGGTTTAACTTTGAAGTGCCGGGGCCGCTTCGCGACCCAACGGGGGCGAGCCCCCTCGCCACATAGCCCGCTCCCACATGAGATCAGTGAACCACTGAGTTGGGCGGCAAATGCCCGAGTCGTTCAGTCAGGCGAATCCTCTGAATCGGATCGTCACTGAGCAGCAGCGCATGCTCCAGGTCAAAGCGCTCGGCATTCGGGCAGTCCAGTCGTTGGTAGAGGCTGGCCCGGGCCAGATAGTCCGAGGCGCTGGCGTTGCCCAGTTCAAGCACGCGCTCGGCGTCGATCAGGGCGTCGATGTAGTCATCGTTGGTGAGGTACAACTGGCGCAGGTTGCGCGACAGCCGTTGCAGCATCTGCGCCGGTTCGGCGGTCAGCAAATGCTCGGCGCCAAGCTTCATGTTCGGGCCGTACTGACGCTGCAGCAGTTCGCGACAATCATTGGGGTACAGCCGTCGCCCACCGCACGGGTCGAGCAGATGATCGGCGCCTTGCACCCGCAGCAGGAAATGCCCGGGAAAATTGACCCCGACCATGGGTATCTCCAGCCTTCTGGCCAGTTCCAGCGCAATCAGGCCCAGTACCAACGGCTGGCCGCGCCGACGTTCCAGCACTTTATTGAGTAACGCCACTTGCGGGCGCAAGGGCGTGGAGTCGTCCTGAGCGAACCCCAGGTCATTCATTCGCCGCAACAACGGTTGGGCCAATTCACTCACCGGCAGCATCGGCAACCCGTAGCTGACCCGTTGTTGCAGGTCCTTGAAGTCCGCCAGCACGGCCTCGGGATTCAGCTCCTTATCGTGTTCGACGACCATCCACAGCGCCGCCTCGAACAGCGCGGGCGGTGATCGTTGCAGACAGTCGAAAAAACGTTGGCGCGGGGTCATCAAAATCTCCGGGGAATGCCTCGTTTTAGCCCCGTCACACGCTTTCGTCCAGTGCTGCACACAGGCGGTAACAGGTTATGTCCGAAAGCGTTCAAAGCGACGCCGCTTATTCCGGTGCGCTTCTGCAATTTTTGTGCGCAAGCCTATACTGGCGACTACAAGAAGTGATTCGGGAGCCCTACGATGTTCGCTCTCATGCAAAGCACTCGCCTTGAATCGCTGCACCTGAGCGTCGATCCGGTCACCGGGTTGAAGGCGGTGATTGCCATCCACAACAGCCGTCTGGGACCTGCCCTGGGCGGGTGTCGTTACCTTGCTTACCCCAGCGATGAATCCGCGATCGAGGATGCCGTGCGCCTTGCCCAAGGCATGAGTTATAAGGCGGCCCTGGCCGGCCTGGCCCAAGGCGGTGGCGTTGCGGTGATTGTTCGCCCGGCCCATGTGGAAAATCGCGCCGCGCTATTTGAAGCCTTCGGGCGTTGCATCAACGAACTCGACGGTCGCTACATCACCGCCATCGACGCCGGCACCTCGGTGGCGGACATGGATTGCATCGCTCAACAGACGCAATTCGTCACCAGCACCACTGCCGCAGGCGACCCTGCACCGCACGCCGCCATGGGCGTATTCGCCGGTATTCGCAGCACCGCCATGGCCCGCTTGGGCAGCGATAATCTCGAAGGATTGCGCGTCGCCATTCAAGGCCTGGGCAACGTCGGTTATGCCTTGGCTGAACAACTGCACGCGGCCGGTGCCGAGTTGCTGGTCAGCGATATCGATCACGGCAAAGTGCAGCTGGCCATGGAGCAATTGGGCGCTCATCCAATCGCCAACGATGCGCTGCTCAGCACACCGTGCGACATACTCGCGCCTTGCGGCCTGGGCGGTGTGCTTAACAGCAACAGTGTGTCGCAACTGCGCTGCGCGGCGGTCGCCGGTTCGGCAAACAACCAACTGATCCATCTGGAAATCGCCGATCAGCTGGAACGCCGGGGCATTTTGTATGCGCCCGATTACGTGATCAATGCCGGCGGGCTGATCTACGTGTCGCTCAAACACCGAGGCGAAGAGCTGACGACCATCACCGCGCACCTGTCGAAAATCAGTTCACGGCTGACCGAAGTCTTCGCCCATGCCCAGGCGGAAAAGCGTTCTCCGGCCCGGGTGGCGGATGAGTTGGCGGAGAAAGTGTTGTACCGGTGACGCTGTCCTGGTGAAAAGTTTGAAAGGAGTGAAAGCCTATCCGGCCATTGCTCCCCAAGCCCTGCGCCACAAACGTAGGGCCTGACAATTGCACGCCGACTCCGCGTGCCAGGAGCCCTGTGATGCTTCACAAGGTTGAGCTGCCTTACACCCGATTTCTATCCCCTGACGGCCAGTTACTCGGCAATCTTCCCACCTGGGCCGACGATTTCAATCTGCTGACGCGCCTGTATCGGCAGATGGTCCTGACCCGCCTTTTCGATCAGAAAGCTGTCGCCTTGCAACGCACCGGGCGCATCGGCACTTATGCGCCGACCTTGGGCCAGGAAGCCATTGGTGTTGCGGTCGGCAGCCTGATGCACGCCGAAGACGTCCTGATCCCGTATTACCGCGACACCGCTGTGCAGTTGATGCGCGGCGTGCGCATGGAAGAAATCCTCCTGTATTGGGGCGGCGATGAGCGTGGCAGCGACTTTGCCGACCCGGCGGTCGCTCAGGATTTCCCGATCTGTGTGCCGATCGCCACCCAGGCCCTGCATGCTTGTGGCGTCGCCAGCGCCTTCAAAATCCGTGGCGAGCATCGGGTCGCTGTCACCACCTGCGGCGACGGCGGAACCAGCAAAGGTGATTTCCTCGAAGCCCTCAACGTTGCTGGTGCCTGGCAGTTGCCGGTGGTGTTTGTGATCAACAACAATCAATGGGCGATCTCGGTGCCGCGACGAATCCAGTGTGGCGCCCCGACCCTGGCGCAGAAAGCCATTGGCGCCGGCTTCCACGGTGAGCAAGTCGACGGCAATGACATGCTCGCCGTTTACGACCGCGTGCAAGCGGCTCTCGAACGGGCGCGCCACGGGAAAGGTCCGGTGTTACTCGAATGCCTGAGCTATCGCCTCGGCGATCACACCACGGCCGACGATGCCACGCGCTACCGGTCTGCGGACGAGGTCAAGCAGGCCTGGCTCGAAGAGCCGATCAAACGGCTGCAACGCTTCATGGCTGGGCAAGGCGTGTGGGACGAAGGCCGCGAACAGGCGCTGATCAGCGAATGCCAAGGCTTGGTGCAGGGGGCTGTGGATAACTTCGAAGCGGCGGGCCTGCAGGCACCGGAATCGGTGATCGATCATGTCTACGCCCAGTGGCCGCAAGCTTTGGCCGAGCAGCGCGAAGAGTTTCTCGAACGGGTGGCGCGCCGGACGGGAGGTTCGGGCCATGAGTAACGGTAAGGTGACGCTGCTGGAAGCGGTGAATCTGGCGTTGCATCGGGCCATGAGCGAAGACGAAAACGTTATCGTCCTCGGTGAAGATGTCGGGGTGAACGGTGGCGTGTTCCGCGCCACGCTGGGCCTGCGCGACAGTTTTGGTTTCAAGCGGGTGATCGACTCGCCGCTGGCCGAAACCATGCTTGGCGGGCTGGTGGTGGGCATGGCGGCCCAAGGCCTGAAACCGGTGGTGGAAATCCAGTTCATGGGTTTCATCTACGCCGCCATGGAGCACTTGGTGTCTCACGCCAGCCGCATGCGCAACCGCACGCGCGGGCGGATCACCTGCCCGATGGTGATGCGCACGCCCATGGGTGCCGGGATTCGCGCGCCGGAGCATCACAGCGAAAGCACCGAAGCCCTGTTCGCGCATATTCCGGGGCTGCGGGTGATAATCCCGTCCTCGCCGGCCCGGGCCTATGGCTTGTTGCTAGCGGCCATCGACGACCCGGATCCGGTGATATTTCTCGAACCAACCCGACTCTATCGAATGAACCCGCAACCACTGCTGGATGACGGCAAGCGCCTGCCGCTGGACAGCTGTTTCACCCTGCGTGAAGGCAGCGACCTTACCTTGATCAGTTGGGGCGCCAGCGTGATGGAAACCCTGCAAGCCTCCATGCAACTGGCCGAGCAGGGCGTCTCGGCGGAAGTAATCGATGTCGCCAGTATCAAACCGCTGGACCTCGATACGATGGAAGCCTCGGTGCGCAAGACCGGTCGCTGCGTGATCGTGCATGAGGCGCCGCGCTCCTGCGGGGTTGGCGCGGAAATCGCCGCGAGCCTCTACGAACGGGTATTTCTGGAATTGCAGGCACCGATCCAGCGAGTCACCGCGCCCGACATCCCGCCGCCGCTGTATCGACTGGAGTCGCTGTACATGCCCAGCGTCGAAGACATTCTTCATGCTTGCGACATTGTGCTGCACCACGCCTGACGAAGTGCCTGAGGTCGAGGAGATTGCGATGAAATATTTCAAACTGCCGGATCTGGGCGAAGGCTTGCAGGAAGCGGAAATCGTTCGCTGGCACGTCAAGGTCGGCGACACCGTCAAGGCCGACCAACTATTAGTGTCGGTGGAAACCGCCAAGGCGCTGGTGGACATTCCCGCGCCCTACGACGGCGTGGTGGCGAAAACGTTTGGTGGCGAAGGCGACATCCTTCATGTGGGTGAGCCTTTGCTCGGTTACGAAGGCGAAGCGGATGCGGGTACGGTGGTGGGACGCCTTGAGGGCGGCGGGACGAATCAGGAGGATGCATTTTTTATCGGCGCTGCGCCTTCGACTCGTGAGCACCTGGCGAACCGTGCCACGCCGGCAGTGCGTCAACGGGCTCGGCAGCTCGGTGTTGAACTGGGCGCCTTGGTCGGCTCCGGTCAGGACGGCCAGATCACCCGCAGCGACGTAGAAAGCTCGGCCCAGACGGAACGCGAACGCTTCGGCGGCGAGAAACTGCGCGGTGTGCGACGCAGCATGGCGTTGAACATGGCCAGGTCCCATGCCGAAGTGGTGCCAGTGACGATTTTTGGTGATGCCGACCTGCATCGCTGGGGCCAGGCACGAGAACCGCTGATTCGTCTGGCCAAGGCGATGGCGGCAGCCTGCGCCGTAGAACCGGTGCTCAATAGTGCCTTCGATGGTAAAACCCTGGCGCTCAAGCAACACGAACGGCTTGACCTGGGCATTGCCGTGGATACCCCGGACGGCTTGTTCGTGCCGGTGCTGCGCGATGTCGGTCAGCGCACGGCGGCGGATTTGAAAGAAGGTGTGATGCGTCTGCGGGCCGACGTGCAGGCGCGCTCGATCCCGCCCCAGGAAATGATGGGTGCGACCCTGACCCTGTCGAACTTCGGCACCTTGTTCGGCCGTTACGCCAACCCGGTGGTGGTGCCGCCGCAAGTGGCGATCCTCGCCGCCGGGGCGATCCGCGATGAACCGGTGGCGGTCGACGGAGCGGTGGTGGTGCATCCGATTCTGCCGCTGTCCCTGACCTTCGATCACCGCGTGGTCACCGGTGGCGAGGCGGCGCGGTTCTTCAAGGCGTTGGTCGAGGCGCTGGAACAACCCTAGTCCAGGTTTCCCGCAGGCATGAAAAAGGCCCTGAGTCATTTGACTCAGGGCCTATTCAATTCGGGCATTGCTTACTTTGGTGTCTTGGCGGCTTTGGCTGGCTTGGTCGGCTCAGCGCCTGTCGCTTCAACTGGTGCAGCTACTTCAACAGGTTCAGTGGCTTCGGCGGGTGCATTCAGCAGTTCGGACAGTGCGTCCGGCTGGCTCTTGAATGCCTTGGCGAATACATCACGGTTCTTCGCCATGTAGATCCCGGCTTCTTCCACTTGCTGTTCGGTCAGGGACGGAACGGCTTTTTGCAACACTTCAGCCAGCAATTCGGCCAGTTCGAGCATTTTGTCATGACGGTCAGCTTCGGCTTTATCCATGAACAAGCGCTCCAGATCTCGGCTGCTGCGGTATACCACTTCGACGGCCATTCACCACCTCACATGCCTTCACATTAGTTGTCTGTTTCGACTACTGTATTTATATACAGCGAAAAGGATAAGCGAATCCCTGCGCTTTGGGTAGTGGCTTTTTAATGTAGACCGAATTCAGGGTTTGTCAGGTGAACCGTGTCGCTCCATTCGCGGGCAAGCCCGCTCCCACAAGGATCACCGCTGAACCCTGTGGGAGCGGGCTTGCCCGCGATGGCGTCCGTCCAACCACCGCCAACGTGTCTCATATCACCCAGCCATCATCTCACCCAACAGCATCTGGCCTTTTTTCTGCATGCAGAACAACCGTCACGTCCAACCCGCATCATCCGCTCGAACCGAGCTAAGGAACCATCATCGTGAAAATCAACTGGGCCGAGAACCTGCGGCAGAACGTGCACCAACTGGCCGAGTCCCTGGGCAACCTGTTCGTCGAGACCTTCCACTACCTGGCACTTTTCGCCATTGGTGCCGTGACCGCGTGGGCGGCGGTGATGGAATTCTTGCAGATGATCGAGGCGGGGTACATCAAGATCGATGACATCTTGCTGCTGTTCATCTACCTGGAACTGGGGGCGATGGTCGGGATTTATTTCAAGACCAACCACATGCCGGTGCGCTTCCTGATTTACGTGGCGATCACTGCGCTGACGCGGCTGCTGATCTCCAACGTCTCGCATCACAATCCGCCAGACCTGGGGATCATCTACCTGTGCGGCGGGATTCTGCTGCTGGCGTTTGCGATTCTGGTGGTGCGTTACGCTTCGTCGCAATTTCCTTCGGTGAAGATCGAACACCCGCAACGCAAGATCGGTGCGGGTTCCGGTGAGCATCCCGAAGTGGAGAAGGGCGAGCTTTAAAGCCCCATTGAAGGCCGAGGCCGGGAATTGACCAAGGGCGGTGGCGGGTTGCGACTGTCGCCGTCGGTCATGGCTTCGAGGATGGCCACGGCGCTGTGGCCCTGTTCGATGGCGATGCCGAATTGAATGCTTTGCACCAAGCGTTTGAGGCGCTTGGGGTCATTGCGCTGTTCGGCGCTGATCATCCGTTTGGCCACCACGCGGCCGCTTTTAGAGAGGGTCAGCATGATGCTGCCGTCCAGCCCCTGAATGCTCAGGTTGACTTGATAATCCGGTGCAAAGGCATCGGTAATGAGTTGAAAGGGGTTGTCCATGATGCGTCACCGCCTGATTGAACGTGCAGTTGTTGACCGGCCATGATCGGGATTAGTTCGCAACACCAGACCATCGGCCATTCCATAGCCATATCGCCATCATCGCGTTTGCAGGAGCTGCCGCAGGCTGCGATCTTTTGATTTTGATGTTCGCTGAAGATCAAAAGATCGCAGCCTTCGGCAGCTCCTACAGGGATATAGCAAAGGGCATGCCGGGAAAACGATGGAACAATGAACACGGCAAAAAGAAGGCGGGCACCTTGGCCCGCCTTCTTTTTGCCTGCCCGTTTCAGGGCATGAACGAGTAGATGATCGCAGACAGTGCAATCAAACCGATCAACACCACGAACACATTCGACGCCTGATTCGAGTACTGGCGCAAGGCCGGCACGCGGCGGATGGCGTACATCGGCATCAGGAACAACAGGCACGCAATGATCGGTCCGCCGAGAGTTTCGATCATGCCCAGGATGCTCGGGTTGAAGGTCGCGACGGCCCAGCAACTGAGGATCATGAACAGCGCGGTGACGCGGTTCAGCCAACTGCTGGACATGACGCGGCCACGGCCACGCAGGCTTTTCACGATCAGGCCCTGAAAGCCTTCGCTGGCGCCGATGTAATGGCCGAGGAAGGATTTGGTGATCGCCACCAGCGCAATCAACGGCGCGGCATAAGCGATGACCGGTGTCTGGAAGTGGTTGGCGAGGTACGACAGGATCGAAATGTTCTGCGCCTTCGCCGCAGCCAAATCAGCCGGGGACAACGCCAGCACGCAGCTGAAGCAAAAGAACATCACCGTGACGACCATCATGGCGTGAGCGATCGCGAGAATGCCGCTGCTCTTGCGTTCGGCTTGCTCGCCGTAACGCTGTTTTTGATCGACGGCGAAGGCGGAGATGATCGGCGAATGGTTGAACGAGAACACCATCACCGGAATCGCCAGCCACAAGGTCTTGAAGAACAGCGGCAGTGGCATGCCTTCGCTGGCATTGGCGAAGAACGCGCCGTTCCAGTTCGGGATCAGGCTGACGCCGAGCAGCAGCAACGCCGCGACGAACGGGTAAACCAGCACGCTCATGCATTTGACGATGACGCTCTGACCGCAACGGACGATGGCCATCAAGCCGAGAATCAACCCCAGCGACAGGATCGCCCGAGGTGGCGGTGTCATGTGCAACTGGTGCTCCATGAGGCTGCTCAGGGTGTTGGTCAGCGCCACGCTGTACACCAGCAAAATCGGGAAGATCGCGAAGAAATACAGCAGCGTGATCAGCTTGCCGGCGCCGATGCCGAAGTGTTCTTCCACCACTTCGGTAATGTCCCCGGAACGGCCGGACAATACGAAACGCGTCAGGCCGCGGTGGGCGAAGAAGGTCATCGGAAAGGCCAGTACCGCCAGGAGTAGCAGCGGCCAGAAACCACCGACACCGGCGTTGATCGGCAGGAACAACGTGCCGGCGCCAATTGCCGTGCCATAGAGGCCAAGCATCCAGGTGGTGTCGTGTTTACTCCAGCCTTTGTGGGTTGTTTCGCTATTGCGTGTCAGGTCTACAGCGGGATTATCGGCAACAGGTGTACGTACATCGGTCATCGTTTTTGCCTCGTTATTATTCTTGCTCGGGCTCACGTATTGCGGACGGTCAGGGAGTGCTCCTCAGCACTCCACCCAGCTGACAGCCAGGCCGCCCCGTGAAGTTTCTTTGTATTTGTCGTGCATGTCGGCGCCGGTATCGCGCATGGTGCGGATCACCCGGTCCAGGGAAATGAAGTGTTTGCCGTCGCCGCGCAGGGCCATTTGCGTGGCGTTGATCGCCTTCACGGCAGCGATTGCGTTGCGCTCGATGCACGGCACCTGTACCAGACCGCCGACCGGATCGCAGGTCAGGCCGAGGTTGTGTTCAAGGCCGATTTCGGCGGCGTTTTCCAGTTGCTCGGGAGTCGCTCCGAGTATGTCGGCCAAGCCGGCGGCGGCCATGGCGCACGCCGAACCGACTTCGCCCTGGCAGCCGACTTCGGCGCCGGAAATCGAGGCGTTTTTCTTGCAGAGAATGCCTACAGCGGCAGCGCCCAAAAAGAACGCCACGACGTCATCGTCCGACGCGTCCGGGTTGAATTTCATGTAGTAGTGCAGCACGGCGGGAATGATCCCCGCCGCCCCGTTTGTAGGCGCGGTAACCATGCGTCCGCCGGCCGCGTTTTCTTCGTTCACGGCGAGGGCGAACAGGTTGACCCACTCCATGGCTGACAGGGTGGAACTGATGACATTCGGTTTGCCGATTTCCAACAGGCTGCGGTGCAATTTCGCGGCGCGGCGGGGAACATTCAAACCGCCGGGCAGGATGCCTTCGTGACGCAAACCTTGCTCGACGCATTCACGCATTACCGACCAGATATGCAGCAAGCCCTGGCGGATCTCGACATCGCTACGCCAGGCCCGTTCGTTGGCCATCATCAGCTCGGAAACCCGCAGACCGTGCTGGTTGCAGAGCTTGAGCAATTCGGCGGCACTGGAGAAATCGTACGGCAGGACTACATCGCTGGCCGGCGCAATGCCGGACTCGGCTTCGGCTGCTTCGATGATGAAACCACCGCCCACCGAGTAGTACGTTTGCTCGAACAGTTCACTGGTTTCGCCGAAGGCTGTCAGAGACATGGCGTTGGGGTGGTAGGGCAGGCTCTCGTCGAGCAGCAGGAGATCGCGCTGCCAGTTGAAGGCAATGGGCGATTTACCGGCCAGACTCAGTTCGCCGGTTTCACGCAAGGTGTGAATTCGGCTGTCGATGCTGGTCGGATCAATGCTGTCTGGCCATTCACCCATCAGGCCCATGACGCAGGCACGGTCGGTTGCGTGGCCGACGCCAGTGGCCGAAAGGGAGCCGTAGAGGCGGATTTCTACCCGACGTACGTCGGCCAGTAAATCCTGGTCAATCAGTGCCTGGGCGAAGGTCGCGGCGGCGCGCATCGGGCCGACGGTGTGGGAACTGGACGGACCGATGCCGACTTTGAAGAGATCGAAAACACTGATAGCCATGCTAAAGCCTATACAAGCAATGGAAGAGAAATCGCCGCCATTTCTGTAGGACAAGCGCAATGTCGGCGATACTGCCAACCTCGGTCCTACGTGACCAACGAAACTTCCTAAGACAGCCTTTAGCAGGACTAAACAATGAGTCGCCAATTGCACGCCCAGACCTACGTCTGGCTGCACGTGTTTTCGTGTGCCGCGCGGCACTTGTCCTTCACCCGTTGTGCCGAAGAACTGCACATCACGCCGGGGGCGGTCAGTCAGCAAATTCGCCAACTGGAAGAGCGGCTGGGTTTTCGCCTGTTTCATCGTCGCGCCCGGGGCGTGGAATTGAGCGCCGAAGGCCAGCGATTGGCTATCACCGTCAACGAAGCCTACGGCAGCATCGATGCGGAATTGCGACGACTGGACGCGGGAATGATCAGCGGGATTTTACGGTTGCGCTCGATTCCATCGTTCCTGAGCAAATGGCTGACCCCGCGCCTGCCGCGTTTGCAACAGCGCTTTCCGGATATTCAGCTGCGGCTGGTGGCCGAGGACAGCAGTGTTCCGTTGCATGAAGGCGATTTCGATCTGGCGATTGACCTGAACGACGGCAGTTATCCCGGATTGTTATCCACAGCCTTGTTGGATGAGCAGATCTTTCCGGTGTGTGCCCCGAGCCTGCTTCGCGGCCGGCCGCCACTGCACGGCCCGGCAGACCTGGTGCATTTTCCGTTGCTGCACGACATCACCGCCTGGCGAGGAAGTTACGAGTACGCGGAATGGGAGTTTTATCTCAACGCCATCGGCTTCGAGGGCGCGGATGTGCGGCGCGGGCATACCTTCAATCGCAATCACCTGACCATCGAAGCGGCGATCGCCGGCATGGGCGTAGCCATTGCACGGCGAACGCTGCTCAACGATGAACTGGAACGCGGGACGTTGATCGTGCCATTTGGCCTGGCGGTGCCTAATCACAAGCGTTACGTGTTGCTCTATGCGCCGGGAGCGCTGAGCCATCCGGGCGTGCGTGCGGTGCATGACTGGCTGGTGGAAGAGGCGGGGATATTTCGTAGTCTGCATCCGCTGGCGGAGCGGCAGATGTGAGCAGCTAGGACATCAAACAGGGGCGACCGAACTCCCGACATTAACAGCGCTTTTGCCCGTTGTCCGGCTTTTTTTACGTATGAATATTTATCTTTTTTTAGGGGTTGAATTATCCAGCGTACACACCGATTGTGTAACCAAGAGGTCACGGTGATGACGCCCAAGGGGCTAGCTGACCGGCCTCTCGCGAGCTAGCTGAAATAAGGGATGAACTATGCAAATCCAAGTCAATAGCGATAACCATATTCAAAGCAGCATCCGACTGGAGGAGTGGGTACGTACGACCATTGAGAGCACGCTCGAACGTTATGAAGAGGACCTGACCCGCGTCGAGGTCCACCTGCGGGACGAGAACGGCGACAAACCCGGTCCCCACGATATGCGCTGCCAGCTGGAAGCGCGGCCAAAAGGCCACCAACCGATTTCTGTCACTCATAAAGCCGCTAACCTGGAACTGGCGATCGACGGTGCGGCCGAAAAACTCGAACATGCGCTTGAACATCTGTTCGGCAAACTGCGGGGCAAACCACGTGCCGCTGTGGTGCCGTTCGAAAGGCCTACGGCCGATGCGCTGCTGGAAGACGAGTTTCTCGAGAACGAACAGGCTGCACAAAACGGCTGAGGCCTGATTCACTTTTTACCTTCCCACGTTCTCTCCACCTGAAAAACGGGCCTGCTTATGCAGGCCCGTTCTTGTTTCAGCATCCATCGGTGCCAACCACCAGGCTAGTCAACCGGGCCAGCTGCCGAAGGCTGCGATCTTTTGATTTTGCTTTACCGCCAGAACGCCTGCCGATATTCCCCGGGCGTCCCACCCAAAGCCTGACGAAACCGGTTGGTGAAATGGCTCGCGCTGGCAAACCCACAGGCCAATGCAATCTCCCCCAATGGCTGCGACGTCCCGCGCAACAACTCCTGCGCCCGGCTCAGTCGTCTAGCCAACACATACTGATGCGGCGGCAAACCGAAGCTCACACGAAACATCCGCGCAAAGTGGTATTCCGACAACGCACACAATGCCGCCAACTGCCCAAGGCTGATCGCTTCCGCCAATTGATGATCGATGAACTCCACCAACTGCCGCCGTTGATGTGCCGCCAACCCACCCTTGAGGCGCAGGCCCTCACGCACGCCGACCTGGCTGAGCAGGGCATGGCTGAGCATTTCGTGGGCCAGGCTGCTGGTGAGAAGGCGTTCGCCGGGTTCATCCCAGTTGAGAGCGATCAGCTGCCGAAAGCGCCGGGCTTGCGGCGGGTCTTCGAGGAACGTGCGCTCGCGCAACTGCAATTCCCGCGGTTCGCGATCCAGCAGCGTGACGCAGCCAAGGGCAAATTGTTCGGGGCTGAAATACAGGTGGGCCAGGCGAATATCGCCATTGATCACCCAGCCTGACTGATGGTCGGCCGGCAGAATGCACAGCTTGTCCGGGCCGCCCTTGGTGCCGGGCTGATCGCGGCGAAAGGTGCCCGTGCCGCCGGCGATGTAGCAGGACAAGGTGTGATGGCTCGGCGCTTCGTAGTCCTGGGCGTCATGGTGGTTGTTCCACAAAGCTGCAGCCATGCCGTCACCGAGCTCTGCGCTGTGCTCCAGGCGAGCATTGGGCGAGCGGTTAAGCGCTTGAAAGACTTGCAACGTTTCCAGTGCGGCCATGATCGGTTCTCTCCAACGCTTTGCATCCTACTCCGTAGACGTTGGCCTGCCAGCCCGCCGGCCGACAAAAGCGCAAGTTTATGCAAGTGCGCCCACGATTGGCGCAGCACACTGGACCCCTAATCAGGCAATGCACTGTGGCGAGGGAGCTTGCTCCCGCTTGAGTGCACAGCGCTCACAAAACTGGCGAAATTTGCCAGGACTTGGGGCCGCTACGCAGCCCAGCGCGAGCAAGCTCGCTCGCCACAAAGTGAACAGCATTGCCCATCCCGGAGCTGTCGCCATGAACCTTTGTTTGTATCTACTGACCGTGCTGATCTGGGGCACCACCTGGATCGCCTTGAAATGGCAATTGGGTGTGGTGGCGATTCCGGTGTCGATCGTCTATCGCTTCGGCCTTGCCGCATTGGTGCTGTTCGCGCTGTTGCTGCTCAGCCGGCGCCTGCAACCGATGAACCGTCGCGGGCATCTGATTTGCCTGGCGCAGGGGCTGTGCCTGTTTTGCATCAACTTCATGTGCTTCCTCACCGCCAGCCAGTGGATCCCCAGCGGTCTGGTCGCCGTGGTGTTTTCCACCGCCACCCTGTGGAACGCCTTCAATGCGCGGGTGTTCTTCGGCCAGAAAATTGCCCGTAACGTGCTGATGGGCGGCGCGTTGGGCTTACTCGGGCTTGGCCTGCTGTTCTGGCCGGAGCTGGCCGGTCATACCGCCAGCCCCGAAACCTTGCTCGGGTTGGGTCTGGCATTGCTCGGCACCTTGTGTTTCTCGGCCGGCAACATGCTGTCGAGTCTGCAACAGAAGGCGGGCCTGAAACCCCTGACCACCAATGCCTGGGGCATGGCTTACGGTGCGGCGATGTTGTCGGCGTGGTGCCTGGTCAAAGGCATCCCGTTCGACATGGAATGGAATGCCCGCTACATCGGGTCGTTGCTGTACCTGGTGATTCCAGGCTCAGTGATCGGCTTCACCGCCTACCTGACGCTGGTCGGGCGCATGGGGCCGGAGCGGGCGGCGTATTGCACCGTACTGTTTCCGGTGGTGGCGCTGAATGTGTCGGCGTTTGTCGAAGGCTATCAATGGACTGCGCCGGCACTGGTGGGGCTGGTGCTGGTGATGTTGGGGAATGTGTTGGTGTTCCGTAAGCCCAAAGCGTCGATGGTGCAGGGGAATGGCAAATTGGCCTGACGTTTTTAAAGATTGAGCGCGTATTACTCAGCGCTCAATCCTCAATGCCACATACATCAATAGTGGCAGCATAAAATCAACAATATGCCGGGCCCAGTCCTTGGCATTCCATGTCTGTGATTTATCCATGTTGAACCATTCGACGCCGATAACCTGCAGGCAGACGTAATAGATGAACAGGCCGATCATTAAACCGATAATCGAGAATTTTTTTGCTTCGTGAAACTCTTTGGCTGAAGCATTCAGTTTTCGATAGAGGTGGTAAGTGCCCATCAGGCAATAAACGGTATAAGTTACTTCCAGGGTGATGATAAGCCAGTAAATCCGGTGGTGAAGCATGGGCGAGGTGATGGCCCGATAGTCGGTTTTTTCGCTATTATTGGCCGTGTCCATGCTCAGAACGTGGCCGACATATTCGTAGTTGGTAGCGTAATCTGTAAAGTTGCTATACATCACTAGCAAGCCGAAAAAACTTATGTAAGCCATCAGTAGTATTTTGCTGATTCTGATGGTTTTAGCGGTTGTAAGGCTGTTCAAATTTAGCGCGCTCCATAAAAATTATTCGTAGGATCGAGTAAGTAATGGAGAGTCTATAGCGCTTGATTTTTTTTCGTCGGTGGACTGAATTGCAAGTTGTGTAGCGAGCGGGCAGCCGTTAAAAACGCCTGCCCGTTTTAAGTTAGCCTTTCCACACTTGCGGATTCACCAGATCTTGCGGCCGCTCACCCAACAAGGCGCTACGCAAGTTGGCCAAGGCACGGTTGGCCATGGCTTCACGGGTTTCGTGAGTCGCGGAGCCGATGTGCGGCAGGGTCACGGCGTTTTTCAGTTGGAACAATGGCGACTCGGCCAGGGGTTCTTTCTCGTAGACGTCCAGCCCGGCACCGCGAATGCGGTTGTTTTGCAGCGCCTCGATCAGCGCCGGTTCGTCCACGACCGGGCCGCGGGCGATGTTCACCAGAATGGCGCTCGGTTTCATCAGCGCCAGTTCACGGTGGCTGATCAGGTGTCTGGTTTTTTCGCTGAGCGGCACCACCAGGCAGACGAAATCGGCTTCGGCCAGCAGCTGGTCGAGGCTGCGGAACTGCGCACCGAGCTCCTGTTCCAGTTCGGTCTTGCGGCTGTTGCCACTGTAGATAATCGGCATGTTGAAGCCCAGCCGCCCGCGACGGGCGATGGCCGCGCCGATGTTGCCCATACCGACGATGCCCAACGTTTTGCCATGCACATCGCTGCCAAACAACGGCGCGCCGACGGTGGCTTGCCATTGGCCGGCCTTGGTCCAGGCGTCCAGCTCGGCGACGCGGCGGGCGCTGCTCATGAGCAAGGCAAAGGCCAGGTCGGCGGTGCTTTCGGTGAGCACGTCGGGGGTGTTGGTGAGCATGATCCCGCGTTCGTTGAAGTAGGCGAGATCGTAGTTGTCGTAGCCAACGGAGACGCTGGAGACCACTTCCAGTTTGGCGGCATTTTCCAGTTGCGTGCGACCGAGTTTGCGGCCGACGCCGACCAGGCCGTGGGCGTGGGGCAGGGCTTCGTTGAATTGGGCGTTGATGTCGCCGTTTTTCGGGTTCGGCACGATCACGTCGAAGTCTTGTTGCAGACGTTCGATCATCGGTGGGGTGATACGGCTGAAGGCGAGGACGGTTTTTTTCATTGGAAGCGGCTCGTCGGGCTTGGAGAATGCCAAGCACGCTAACATTCTTCGAGGGTTGGGTGCGAGTGCCTGCGGATGTACGCCGTCTAACTGTGGGAGCGGGCTTGCTCGCGAAAGCGGAGTGTCAGACGACATCAATGGTGAATGTCACAACGCCTTCGCGAGCAAGCGCGCTCCCACAATGGATCAGCTGTGTGGCGAAGGTTTGGGTAAGGCGATGTTATCCAGCATCCGGTTCACTGCCAGCTCGGCCAACATGACGATCTGTTGAATCGCCATCGCTGTGTGCCGGTGCGGCCCTTCCAGATAGCCCGCAAAATCGCTGGCCATCACACTCGCCTGGGCCAACGACTCACAGGTATGGGCTAACAGGTCTTCGTCTTTGATATCTGGTGCAACCAAAAACATCGTGCTTGGTTTGCGGACTGCAGGGGATTTGAGGGCCGCTGGATTGAGGTAGTGATTTAACGCCCGCTCGGCGGCCTCGTGGAGTTTTTTGGAATCGAGGGATTCGTAGGGAGAAGTGTCGTCCGCTTCGGGCGGATTTGGTGTCGGCTTGAACATAGGAAACTTACTCAATTAAAGGTTGTAATTGAGACTGCCATTTTCGTTTCCAGGCGAAAGGGTGGCAGCCGTGCGCAGGCTGGAAAACCGGTCAACCCCAAACCCGGCAGACCCGAAGGTCTCCCGCACACAGCCGCCATAACTGAGCATTGCAAGCAGAAAAACGCGCCGCAGTATGCCATGAGCGATTGCAGTAAGGGGTATCAGGTTTCCAGGCCTGGCCGCTGATTTGGCAGCGACACACAAAGCCTACCCACTTCGCTTCCGACGCAACAACCGTTACAACCTGTGGGAAACGTCCTCAAAAATCACCCCGTCTGTAGGAGCTGCCGAAGGCTGCGATCTTTTGACCTTGCGGCGCGATCAATGACGTAAAGATCAAAAGATCGCAGCCTTCGGTAGCTCCAGTGTCGCCATCAAAAAAACTCGGACTTCCCCTACACGCAAAAACGATTCGCCCGGCATCCCCCTTTGAGCCCACTCGCCAAAGTCTCCCATTTCCAAGGAACGGGACACGAGCGTGACCAGACTCATTCCCCAAAACCAACTCGCCGGCCCAAACGGCCAGGTGCTAGACAGCCATCAAGCCGTCGCCGACTTGCGCCAGGCCCTGAGCTATCCCTACGACCTGCAGGGCTTCGACGATCTGCTTAGCGCGATCGGCGCCAACCGCTCCAACTACATGCAGGCCGCCAACCAGCAGAAACTCATCAACGCCGTTAGCCACGGTGATTGGGTCATGGTGACGCCTCGCATCGATCCCGATAACGGCGGTGCTTCATGGAATGCCTTCAAACCCAAACCCGAACCACCACCGGCGCAACATCTGGTCGAAGAACACGCCTTCGCCCTGCCTAAACCCGTGGAGTCGGGCTTCTACATCATTCAGCAGCCCATGACCCTCGAAGCCCTTGAGCGCTCGCTGTACGAAAACCCGCCAAGCGATGCACTGCGCCGGGAATTCCGCTCGCTCAATCGCCATCTCGGTGAGCGGGTGAAACCGGGGCAAATGGTGATCTTCAGCGATTCACGGCATTACATGTGCCGTCGCGAAGAGGCGCAAATGATGATCGCAGCGGAGAAGGTCAACGAAGCGCTTAAGGACCTGAGCGAAGAAGAGGCTTCGTTCATGGTCGAAAATCATGAAGTGATTGAGCCGTTTTTGGAGGTGTCGGCGGGGTCGTTGGGTGTGGCCTCCTTCATGGTCGGCCAACACCTGGAAAACCTCAAAGGCACGCTCATCGAGTTAGAGAAACTGCATCAGCAACAATACCGTCAGCATGGCCACTTGCGATCCAGGGATTTCTTTACCCATCGCAAACGGATGATGGCAAAGATCAATGCCAGCCTTGGCCCGCTGGTACGTAAAGGCACAGGCATTCCTGATCATCCCAGGCTTAAACGCGCATTGGGTCTTTCTACTCGCAGAACAATTCACCATTGGAACAAGGCTGGCGCCCCTACCCAACTGCCGGGCTATGCGACAAATATTCAAGGCGTATCCAGAGCTGTGAAGTACTTGAAGGCAGGAGGCTATGTTGGCATTGGATTGGCGATGGGGGCGGCGGCGATGAGAGTTGATGAAGCATGTCGCGGTGGAAGCAAGGATGAATGCTCCCAAGCCAGATTCGTGGAGGGAGGCAAGTTGGCAGGAAGTATTGGCGGAGGTGTTGCCGCCGGATACGTAGCGAGTAGCGCACTGAAATATGGAGCGTGTGCGGCAATAGGTGTGGAGACATTGGGTGTTGGTGGAATTGTTTGTGCGCTGGGGGTGTCGGGTGCTGTCGCCAGTGCGACGGGAACCAAAGGCTCAGAAATTGGCGGGGAAATAGGTGAAAAAATATATGAGTTCACGCAACCATGAGTGGCGCTGAGAATGTGCACTTGATTGGTTGGGTACTTATTTTCCTGATGATTTTACTCAGCCAGACCCTCTTGTTATTTGGCGCCTATTTCAAACTCGACCAAATTGAAAATCACTTCAACGCGTCTCATCTGGTGAGTATCAATCGAAACACGGCGGGTAACGGCCCGTTTGGACGGATGAACAGACTTAGGTTGATTGGCGCTTTAACGGGGAGTTTCTATCAACATCAGATGTTGGATTCGTATGCGTTTATGGAGGCTGAAATCTTGCCGGAGCGCCTGAAAAAATGGGCTGAAACTCCAAAAAAACTGATGCGGATTGCGGTCGTCAGCGCTGGACTACTGTTGCTTTGGAGTGGTTTTGTGTCTTTGCGTACGACAATTTCAAACCCGATGAGCGACCTGAAACTACTCTACACAGCTATCCTGATCGGCTTTATTACCCTGGTTATCATCGTTTCACTTATGCGGGTGTACATCAGTTTTTTTAAACTCGAAGAACTCGAATCTCACCTCAACGACTCTTACTTCGTTGGTCGCAACCGTCGGGTCATGGGTGATGGTCTGTACGGGCGTCATTACCGCTTGACTCATCTATCGACCATGCTTCGCGAGGATGATGCATTCCTGCTGAGCAGTGACCCGCACTGTATCGATGAAATAAAGCACTTCCCTTTACACCTACGACGCTGGGTCGTCATTCCCAACCTGATGTTTGCCTATTCAATTGTTGGCCTTTGTGCGTATTGGCTCTACGGAACGTACGCTGGACTGCTGGGCTAACCCGCAGTCCATACACCTCAATTCGCCACCCGAACCCCACCCAAACTCCCACTCAATTCATACGCCGCCAATTCCGCCTGATGCGCCGCCAATATCTCCGGCAACGACCCGCGCAAGTACTCGACCCACGTCTTGATCTTCGCATCCAGATATTGCCGCGACGGATAAATCGCATACAGATTCAGTTCCTGCGAACGATAGTTCGGCATTACCCGCACCAGCGTGCCGTTGCGCAGCCCTTCAATCGCCGCATATACCGGCAAAACGCCAACGCCCATGCCGCTGCTGATCGCGGTTTTCATCGCATCAGCGGAGTTCACCAAAAACGGCGAGCTGTTGATGGTGACCATTTCCTGGCCTTCAGGGCCGTCGAAGGCCCATTTCTCCAGCGGGATCACCGGGCTTACCAGGCGCAAGCACATATGGTTCAGCAAATCGCTGGGTTTGTGCGCGCAGCCGTTGGCTTTCACATAGGCGGGCGATGCGCAAACGATGCTGTAGGTGATGCCCAGGCGTTGGGAGACGAAGCCCGAGTCTGGCAGTTCGCTGGCGAGCACGATGGACACGTCGTAGCCCTCGTCGAGCAAATCCGGCACGCGGTTGGCCATGGTCAGGTCGAAGGTCACGTCCGGGTGGGTTTTGCGGTAGCGGGCGATGGCGTCGATCACGAAGTGCTGACCGATGCCGGTCATGGTGTGCACCTTGAGTTGCCCGGCCGGGCGCGCGTGGGCGTCGCTGGCCTCGGCTTCGGCTTCTTCGACGTAGGCCAGGATCTGCTCGCAACGCAATAGATAGCGCTTACCGGCCTCGGTCAGGGCGATGCGACGGGTGGTGCGGTTGAGCAGACGGGTTTGCAGGTGGGCTTCCAGGTTGGAGACCGCGCGCGAGACGTTGGCCGTGGTGGTGTCGAGTTGCACGGCGGCGGCGGTGAAGCTGCCGGCCTCGGCCACGTAACTGAAGGCGCGCATGTTTTGCAAAGTGTCCATGGGGTGCTCTCTTGGCGAATGGCAAATTGTGACACGAAGTTGCTGATTCTTTACAGGCGACTAAAGACGCGACCAAGGGATTATCGCGTTAACGGTAACAAAGATTCACAAGAATCCCGGCTTATCGCCAACAAGGCCCACCCCTAGAATTGCGCCTCGGTAGGCATGGGCTTGTGTGGCGAGGGGGCTTGCCCCCGTTCGGCTGCGGAGCAGTCGTAAACCGGTCACGGCATTCTGATTGAAGATCGCGGCGACTGGTTTTAGGGTCGCTTTGCGCCCCAACGGGGGCAAGCCCCCTCGCCACAAAAGCCCGTTCCCACAAGTTCCCCGTACCTCTCCCATCTCAGGAAATCGCAGCAGTGCCGCGTCGCATCAACAGAGCGCTCAAGACGCTCAGTGTTTTGGCTTTAACCCTGGCAATCAGCGGCTGCATCGGAACCGGCAGTATTGCCCCACAAGGCAAGGCACTGGAGGCCAGTTCATTGGCCACCGATGAAGCTATTCAGAGCGCCGCGCAAGACGCTCATTGGCCCACCACCCAATGGTGGCAAGCCTACGGCGACCCGCAACTGAACCGCTGGATCGACCTCGCCCTGCAAGGCAGCCCGAGCATGGCCATGGCCGCCGCGCGAGTGCGTCAGGCGCGGTCCATGGCTGGCATTGCCGAGTCTGCCGAGTCGTTGCAGATCAATGGCCAATCCACCCTCAAGCGCCACAACTGGCCCACCGATCAGTTCTACGGCCCCGGCGAGTTGGCCAACACCACCACCTGGGACAACAACGCCGCGCTGGGCTTCAGCTATGCCCTCGACCTCTGGGGCCGCGAAAGCAATGCCACCGAACGCGCCGTGGACATGGCCCATGTGAGCGTCGCCGAAGCACGGCAGGCGCAGCTTGAATTGCAGAACAACATCGTGCGCGCCTACATCGAGCTCTCTTTGCATTACGCGCAACGGGACATCGTCGCGGCGACCTTGAAGCAGCAACAGCAAATTCTCGACCTGGCACAGAAACGTCTGGACGGCGGCATCGGCACCCATTTCGACGTCAGCCAGGCCGAAACACCATTGCCGGAAACCCATCGGCAAATCGATGCGCTGGACGAGGAAATCGCCCTCAGCCGTAACCAACTCGCAGCCTTGGCCGGAAAGGGACCGGGGGAGGGCGCGCAGCAGCAACGGCCAACGCTGTCGTTGGGCGCGGCGCTGAAGTTGCCGTCGTCTTTGCCTGCGCAATTGCTCGGCCAACGCCCGGACGTGGTCGCCAGTCGCTGGCAAGTGGCGGCGCAGGCGCGGGGTATCGATGTCGCCCACGCCGGTTTCTACCCCAACGTCGATCTGGTCGGCAGTCTCGGCTACATGGCCACCGGCGGCGGGGCGCTGGAGTTTTTGACCGGCAAGAAACTCAACTACAGCGTCGGCCCGGCGATTTCGTTGCCGATCTTCGATGGCGGCCGCTTGCGCTCGGAGCTGGGCGAGGCCTCGGCGGGTTATGACATCGCGGTGGCGAAGTACAACCAGACGCTGGTCAACGCGCTGAAGAACATCTCCGACCAGCTGATTCGCCGCGAGTCGATGGACAAGCAGCAGGCCTTCGCCACCGAGTCGGTGGCCACGGCGCAGAAGACCTACGACATCGCGATGATCGCCTATCAGCGCGGGCTCACCGATTACCTCAACGTGCTCAATGCGCAGACCTTGTTGTTCAAGCAGCAACAGGTGCAACAGCAGGTTCAGGCCGCACGGTTGAGTGCTCATGCTGAGCTGGTGACGGCGCTTGGCGGTGGGCTTGGGGCGGGGAATGACGTCCCGACCGACAGCCAGACAGCTGCACCGAAAACTCCGATTCTTTTGAAGTGACCACTATGTATCAGGCAAGCCAACATTTGTGGCGAGGGAGCTTGCTCCCGCTTGAGTGCGCAGCACTCACAAAATGGGTGGTGGCTGCCCTAATTTTGGGGCCGCTACGCAGCCCAGCGCGAGCAAGCTCGCTCGCCACAGGATTTCTTTTGCCTCAAGTTCTTCCAGGATGCTAATGACTCCCTTGCCCGCACCTTTGCGCTGGCTGTATTCCCTTGAATGGCGCCGGGGTTTCTTCGACTGGGCACGCAGCGATGGCGTGACCTGGGTGTACATTTTCAAGGTGTTGTTCGCGGCGTTCCTGACCCTGTGGCTGGCCATGCGTCTGGAGTTGCCGCAACCGCGCACCGCGATGATCACCGTGTTCATCGTCATGCAACCGCAAAGCGGCCAGGTCTTTGCCAAGAGCTTCTATCGCTTCCTCGGCACCTTGGCGGGCTCGGCGGTGATGGTCGCGTTGATTGCCTTGTTTGCGCAGAACACCGAACTGTTCCTCGGCTCGCTGGCGATCTGGGTCGGCCTCTGCTCGGCTGGCGCGGCGCGTTATCGCAACTTCCGCGCCTACGGATTTGTGCTCGCCGGTTATACGGCGGCGATGGTCGGGCTGCCTGCATTGGCTCATCCCGACGGTGCGTTCATGGCGGCAGTCTGGCGTGTATTGGAAATCTCCTTGGGGATTCTCTGCTCGACACTGGTCAGCGCCGCGATCCTGCCGCAAACCGCCAGCGCCGCGATGCGCAATGCCTTGTATCAGCGCTTCGGCGTATTTGCCTTGTTCGTCACCGATGGCTTGCGCGGTCGCAGCCAGCGCGAGGCGTTTGAAGCGAACAACGTGCGGTTTATCGCCGAAGCGGTAGGCCTGGAAGGGCTGCGCAGCGTCACGGTGTTCGAAGACCCGCACATGCGCCGGCGCAACGGGCGGCTCAGCCGCTTGAACAGCGAGTTCATGGGCATTACCACGCGCTTCAATGCCCTGCATCAATTGCTCGAACGCCTGCGCAGCAGCGGCACCAATCATGTTGTCGCAGCGATCAAACCGGGGTTACAGGAGCTGGCCGAAGTGCTCGACGGTTTCAGCGGGCGCGCCTTGACCAGCCCCGACGCTGCACGCCTGGCCACTGCTTTGGCGGCCTATAAGCAAAACTTGCCGGCGCGAGTCCGCAGCCTGCGGGCGACGTTCCAGGAAAGTGATCCGAGCGACGCCGAGCAGCTGGATTTTCACACCGCCTACGAGCTGCTTTATCGCTTCGTCGATGACCTGCACAGTTATGCACAGACCCACGCGTCGCTGGCCGATCACAGCCACGAACGTGAACGCTGGGACGAGCCCTTCACCCCGCAAACCAACTGGCTGGCCTCGGCGGCGTCGGGTATTCGCGCTGCATTCATACTCGTGGTGCTCGGCGGTTATTGGGTGGCCACCGCGTGGCCGAGTGGCGCGACCATGACCCTGATCGCCGCCGCCACCGTCGGCCTTTCAGCGGCGACACCGAACCCCAAACGCATGGCGTTTCAGATGGCCTGCGGGACGTTGTTCGGGGCGCTGATCGGCTTCGTCGAGATGTTTTTCATCTTCCCCAAGATCGACGGTTTTCCGTTGCTGTGCGTGATGCTGGCGCCGGTGATCGTGGTCGGGGCGTTCCTGACTTCACGGCCGCAATACGCCGGGGTTGGCCTGGGATTGCTGATCTTCTTCAGCACCGGTTCGGTGCCGGACAACCTCACGGTTTACAACCCATACGCCTTCATCAACGACTACATCGCCATGATCATGGGCATGCTGGTGTGCGCGGCGGCCGGAGCGATCATTCTGCCGCCCAACAGCCGCTGGTTATGGCGGCGGTTGGAGCAGGATTTGCGCGGGCAAGTGGTGTACGCCATCAGCGGCAAACTCAAGGGCCTGGCATCGAGTTTCGAAAGCCGCACTCGCGATCTTTTGCATCAGGCCTACGGCCTCGCTGCGGGACAGCCGCAGGTGCAACGGGACTTGCTGCGCTGGATGTTCGTGGTGCTGGAAGTCGGCCACGCGATTATCGAGTTGCGCAAGGAACAGGCGATTTTGCCGGTGCATCCGGCGTATGCCGAATTCCAACCGTGGCGTCAGTCAATCCGGGGGATGGGGCGTTCGCTGGTGCGGCTGTTTCTGCAACCGAGCCAGAGCAATCTGGAGCGTGCTCTGGTCGCGGTCGACCATGCGATCGGCCGGGTGCAAGCCACCGATGAACCGTTCGCGCCGCACTTCGATACCTCTGCCTTGCGCCGGGTGAAAAGCTACCTGCACTTCATCCGCACCTCGCTGCTCGACCCGCAATCGCCACTCGCCGGCTACATAAAAGCCAGTGCCATCACCAAGCCCCAAGGACTTGAACATGCCTCGTGAAATCGCCTTCCACGGCGTGTACCTGCCGACCATGACCCTGATGTTTTTCATTGCGGCGGCGCTGGCCTGGGCGCTGGATCGGTTCCTGTCCGGGTTCGACCTGTACCGTTTTTTCTGGCACCCGGCGCTGCTGCGCCTGAGTCTGTTTACCTGTCTGTTCGGCGCCCTGGCGCTGACTGTTTACCGTTGACTCTCTATCACTGACTCTCTATTTCTGAAGAAGGCCCTGATGAAAAAGCTTTTCAGCCTGCTCGCGACCCTGCTGGTGTTGGCCCTTGCCCTGTGGATCGGCCGGACCCTGTGGGTGCATTACATGAACACGCCCTGGACCCGCGACGGCCGGGTGCGCGCCGACATCATCAACGTTGCCGCCGACGTTACCGGTGAAGTAGTGGACGTGCCGGTGCGCGACAACCAGTTAGTGAAGAAGGGCGATTTGCTGATGCGCATCGATCCCGAGCATTACCGCATCGCGGTGAAACAGGCGCAGTCGCTGGTGGCCTCGCGCAAAGCCACGTGGGAGATGCGCAAGGTCAACGCCCATCGCCGCGCCGACCTCGACAACCTGGTGATCTCCAGGGAAAACCGCGACGACGCCACCAACATCGCCGACTCGGCCCTGGCCGATTACCAGCACGCCCAGGCGCAACTGGAAGCGGCCGAACTGAACCTCAAACGCACCGAAGTGCGCGCGGCGGTGGACGGCTACGTCACCAACCTCAACGTCCATCGCGGCGACTACGCACGCATCGGCGAAGCGAAAATGGCCGTGGTCGACATGAACTCGTTCTGGGTTTATGGCTTCTTCGAAGAAACCAAACTGCCCCATGTGCGCGTGGGCGATAAAGCCGACATGCAACTGATGAGCGGCGAAGTGCTCAAGGGTCATGTGGAAAGCATTTCTCGCGGCATCTATGACCGCGACAACCCGGAAAGCCGCGAGCTGATCGCCGATGTGAACCCGACCTTCAACTGGGTGCGCCTGGCGCAGCGGGTGCCGGTGCGGATTCACATTGATGAAGTGCCAGAGGGAGTGCTGTTGGCGGCGGGGATTACTTGTACCGTTGTGGTGAAACAAGAAAGTGGCGAATAACCCTGTGGCGAGGGGGCTTGCCCCCGTTCGGCGGCGAAGCCGGCGCAAAACCAGAGCATGCGGTGCATCTGGAAGAACGGGGTTGCAGGTTTTGGGGCTGCTGCGCAGCCCAACGGGGCGGTGCGGCGTTCCGACAAGCCCCCTCGCCACAAGGGAACGGTTTCAGCCCTGACAAAACGTCTCATGCAAATGCCGCCAAATCACCTTGCCATCGGCCTGTTTCTCGAACACAACCGAGGATCGCCGATCAGAATGCAGGCCCGTCGCATCGGTCTGTTGCTCGCGGTAACTCACCACTGCGCCACCGTCGTACAGCGCGACACCTCGCAACTCGCTGAGCTCAATCCTGAACCCGAGCTTCTTCCCGCCCGCCAGCAGAAACAATTCATTCAACGCCTCGAAATCCAGCACCCGGCCCAACGGCGAGATCATGGAAAACTGCGGTGAAAAACGCATCAGCAATTGCTCAAGCTCGGACGCGTCTCGCTCCTCGGCCAACCATTGCTCGATGGCTATGTGAGCCTGGATCACTTCGTCAAAGTATTCGGTGTAGTCAGTCATGTTGTTTCCTGAAATTTTGCAGCGTCTGTCCTGACATCATCGCGGGCAAGCCCGCTCCCACAAGGTTCTACTGGGTAGCATAGATAGCATTCACACCAAAGATCACTGTGGGAGCGGCGGTGCGACGATTCGACTTGCCCGCGATGATGTCGACTCAGTCTTAGAGTTGCCCCTTCAACCCGAACCGCTTCATCAACCCCGACTCCAGCAGCCCCTTGGGCAACAACCCCGCCATCAACGGCAACGCCCGGCTGCCATTACCCAAACGCACCAGACGCGGCGGTTTATTCTGCTGCACGGCCTTCAACAAACCGGCGGCAAATTCACTGGCCGGCGTCGGTTTGTCCTGAGACGCCTTGGCCCGCGCACGAATGCCTTCACGCAGCGGCCACCACGGAGATTGTTCGGTGATCAGTTGCTCAGCTTCGTTGCCGGCATTTTTCGCGAAGCTGGACGCTATCGCCCCCGGCTGAACTTCCATGACCCGCACACCGAACGGTGCCAGTTCCATGCGCAACGCATCGCTCAAGGCATGCACCGCAGCTTTCGAGGCGCAGTAGGCGCCGGCAAACGGCGTGACTAAAACCCCGGACACGCTGCCGATGTTCACCACCAGGCCCCTGGCGCGACGCAGCACCGGGAACATCGCGCGAGTGACGCCGACGATCGCAAATACGTTGGTTTCGAATTGCCGTTGCATGGCCGGCACACCGCCATCGAGCAGCGGCCCCATGGCGCCATAACCGGCATTGTTGACCAGCACATCAAGACCGCCGGACTGCTGATTGATCCGCTCACTCAGTTGTTCGAGGGCCGGGCCATCGTTCACGTCCAGTTGCACGGCGGTGAATCCGGCGGCGGTTAGAGCGGCTACGTCTTCAGCCTTGCGGGCGCTGGCCCAGACTTCGTAACCGACACTCTTGAAAGTGTCGGCGAGGGCGCGGCCAATGCCGCTGGAACAACCGGTAATCAACGCAACGGGCATGGCGCGGTCCTTGTGCAAAAAAAGGAGGATCAGTCGGAGAAACTACCCTGCAAGCGCTCGGCGCGAAACTCCAGGGTTTGCGGGCGATAACCGGGGCGCAGGGGCGGCATTGGCAAGCAGTCTTCCCAATTGCCGCCGGCCTGCAGTTCGCCGGGGCCGCGATAGCGTGGAGCGGCGTATTGATTGTCAGCCAGATTGACCGTATCGCCCGGTGCATAAGCGGCGATGCGCCAGCGCAGTTCGGTCAGCGGCACGTCGTTGCCGTTGTTCATCGTCAGCTTCAAGGGGCGATCCGCCGGGCAGTGCTCCGGGGCATAGACGATGCGCAGCTCAAGGCGTGCCAGTTGCTTGACCTCGCGGTTGTCCAGCCAGAACACCCACGTCGCCACCAGACCCAATCCGACAGCGGCGGCCATGGAAACCGGCACGGCCTTGGCCGGGTAGCGCAGCAGCAGGATCAGCCAGGTGATGACCAGCAGGACGCCGATGAACATGTGTGAACGCTCCTTGAACTTGTAAGCACCATCCTACCGAAGGGGCGCGGGAATGGACATTCGGTGATCAAGGCAATTTACCGCTGGTCGGTACTGTAATTTCTGACAGTAGTCCGTAGTGCGCTCGATACGTTAGAAGACATGGGTCAACAGGGCTGTATTTCGGCGGGCGATGGCAATGGAAATGCACCACAAAACACCCAAACTGACGATCGTCGATCCGCGCGGCTTGACGATCCGTTCGGTCGATTATTGGCGCACCGTCGAAAACGTCCCTGCTGAGGCACGCATCAACCGCATCGCTTACGATGCCGCAGGGCGTGCGGTTCAACAGTGGGATCCGAGGCTTTGGACGCTGTCACAAGAAGAGCCGCTGACACCCGCCAATCTCGCGACAGCGTTTTCGTTGTCGGGCAACACGCTGTTCACAGACAGTGTCGATGCCGGTTGGCAGCTCAACCTGCCAGGTCTGGGTCATGAAGTTTTATCGGGATGGGACAGCCGCGGCACGCGACGCGAGGTTGAATATGACGACCTGCTTCGTCCCGTAGCGGTGTTCGAGCAGGGCACAACTGAGCCACGAAGGTCCGTTGAACGCATGACCTATGGCGGTCCCGATCAGGGTGACCAGAATCAATGCGGGCAGTTGACCCGTCATGACGATCCCGCCGGGACGGTGTTGTTCGAGTCATTTTCAATAACCGGCCAATGCATGAAGCAAGTCCGCCACTTCACCCTGGACCCTGTAGCCCCTGACTGGCCGGAGTTGGAAGCCGATCGCCAGCGGCTGCTTGAACCGGGGGAGGGGGCTGTCTCGACGTGGAGTTTCGGCCCGCTGGGTGATGTGCTGAAACAGATCGATGCCAAGGGAAATAGTCAGGCCTTTAGCCTGACCCTTGAGGGTCGCTTGCGTGAGGCGCGTCTGCAACTTCAGGGACTTCCCACCTGGCAAACGCTGGTCAGCGATATTCGCTACAACGCGCAGGGACAGGTCGAACACGAAACTGCCGGTAACGCTGTGCAAACTACCCTGGTCTACCGAGCTGAAGACGGTTTATTGATGGAGCGGCGGGCGCAGGATGCCAGTGTTCGATTGTTGCAGCATCTGATCTACGACTATGACCGGATGGGTAATGTCTTGAGCATCGAAGACAAGGCGCTGCCGGTGCGTTACTTCGCCAACCAGCGTGTCGATCCGGTCAGTCGCTTTAGCTACGACAGCCTCTACCAGTTGATCGAGGCTTCTGGTTGGGAGGCGGGCGGTCCCAATCAAGGGCCGGAGTCGGTCGGCCGCACTGATCCGGCGGCGGTCAGCAACTACCGGCAGACCTACCGTTATGACGCGGGCGGCAATTTGTTGAAGCTGACCCATGTCGGCGCACAAAACCACGGGCGCGACCTGAAAGCTTCCCGCTACAGCAATCGTTGCCTGCCCTGGCGCAACGGCGTGCCACCCACCGAAGAAGAAATCGCTGCCGCGTTCGACGGCAGGGGCAATTTGCTGGAGCTGGATCAGGGACGGTTTCTGACGTGGGATCTACGTAACCAAATGCAATCGGTCAGCCCGGTGGAACGCGTCTCCGGGCGCAATGATCGGGAGTCCTATGTCTACGATGGCGGTGGTCAGCGCGTGCGCAAGATTCGCTCGTTGCAGACCAATGCTCGCACCGTGATGGCTGAAGTGCGTTACTTGCCGGGGCTGGAGCTGCGCACCGACAGCGGCACCGGGGAGGTGCTGCAGGTCATCACCGCCCAGGCGGAACTCAATAGCGTGCGTGTGCTGCATTGGGAAACAACTCCACCGTCCGGTATCAGCAACGATCAGTACCGCTACGGCCTTGTTGATCACCTGAACTCCTGCACCCTGGAACTCGCTGACGATGCGCGAATTATCAGCCGGGAAATCTATTACCCGTTTGGCGATACGGCGTGGTTTGCCGGCACGGACGTCGTTGAAGTGAGTTACAAAACCATTCGTTACTCGGGCAAGGAACGGGATGCGACGGGACTTTATTACTATGGGTTTCGTTTCTACCTGCCATGGCTACAGCGCTGGGCCAATCCTGATCCAGCAGGCCATGTGGATGGGTTCAATCTTTATCGAATGGTTCGTAACAACCCCCTGACGTTTTTTGACGAGCAGGGCGAGGAGTCTGAGTCGAAAACTTCATTAACCACCGCAATAGGTATTTTTGAAGCGTACAAGGAAGGTTACAGCGATACTGATAGACAGCTTCCCTTCAAAATGATGGCCGATATCACCGGCAACAAATTGAACTTCAAAGTAAATAAAGCACCCTCTGGAATGCTCGAAAAGACCCAAACCAAGCGCTTCACTTTGAGGCACTACACAGTTTCCGGAAGTCGAGGTGATACACCACCGTTCATGGAGATAGCGTCAAACTTTTCGCTGGTCCATAAAAACGTGAAAACGTTGGGCGGAAAGGGTGGGAATACAAACGAAAAAGATTGGACGAAGGCAGGAAATAGCGCTTTCACTTTCTTTCTACTTGCAGTGGATGGAGAGGTAAACGAACGCAAATTCCTTCAATCAATGACCCATTTCGCCGAATACGATCTTGAAGATAACAAGGCGCTGGAAGCTGCGCTGGGTGCGGGCTTCGAGACCGTGGATTTTTTTGCTTCCCCTGATGTACTGGACCCCAAACATTCCTCGAACCTGGCCTCTGTTCCGATGGTGAAAGGTCGCTTGAAAGATTTGAAGGCGCTGCTTTTGGGTAATTCAGGAATCTCCCCGGTACAAGTGGGAAGAATGGATTCGCGCTCGCTGCTCAATAGCATCGATGGGGCATTTGGGGGAAGCCTCGAGATCAAGATACCAGGCTCGATAAAAGTCAAAACGTGGCATAAAAAAGCAACAATGCCATCAATGGGAAAAAAGGCAGCATGATCGTGTAAAAAAGCCCCCGCCCAACCCACTGCGGATAGGGACGCAGCGGGCTGGACGGGGGCTTCTTGTTTTACTGATCGTTTACTGCGCGATGGTTTTCACCGACACGCCGCGTTCGATCGGGGTAGAGCGACCGTAGATATCTTCGAACCGCTCGATATCGTCTTCACCCAGGTAGCTGCCCGATTGCACTTCGATGATCTCGAGTGGAATCTTGCCCGGGTTGCGCAGACGGTGAACCGAGGCGATCGGGATGTAGGTCGACTGGTTTTCAGTCAGCAGGAACACGTTTTCGTCGCAGGTCACTTCAGCGGTGCCGCTGACCACGATCCAGTGTTCGGCGCGGTGGTGGTGCATTTGCAGCGACAGGCACGCGCCCGGCTTGACCGAGATGCGCTTGACCTGGAAGCGGCCGCCCATGTCGACCGAGTCGTAGGAACCCCACGGACGATAGACTTCGCAGTGGGTCTGGGTTTCGCTGCGACCCTGCTCGTTGAGGGTGTTGACCATCTGTTTCACGCCTTGGACCTTGTCCTTGTGGGCGATCATCATGGCGTCCTTGGTTTCGACGACCACGATGTTTTCCAGGCCGATCACCGACACCAGTTTGCCGTTGCCGTGGATCATGCAGTTTTTGCTGTCCTGGATGACCACGTCGCCTTTGGTGACGTTACCGTTGGCGTCTTTTTCATTGACTTCCCACAGCGACGACCAGCAACCGACATCACTCCAGCCGGCGGTCAGCGGCACTACGCAAGCGCGCTGGGTTTTTTCCATCACCGAGTAGTCGATGGAATTGTCCGGGCAGCAAGCGAAGGTGGCAGGGTCGATGTCGACGGTGTCGGCATCCTGTGCGCTACGTTCCAGCGTCAGTACGCAGGTGTCGTAGATGTCCGGATCGTGCTTTTTCAGTTCTTCAAGGAAACGGCTGGCGCGGAACAGGAACATGCCGCTGTTCCAGAAGTAACCACCGGACTGGACGAACTCAGTGGCGCGTTTCACATCCGGTTTTTCGACGAAGTGCGAGACACGGCTGACGCCTTCCGGCAGCAGGGCATCGTTGGTGGATTTGATGTAGCCGTAACCGGTTTCCGGTTTGGTCGCCGGTACGCCGAACAGCACCATCTCGCCACGCTCGGCCGCCACAGTGGCCAGGGCCAGGGCGCGTTGCAGGGCTTTCTGGTCTTCCAGCACGTGGTCGGCCGGCAGCACCAGCATCAACTCGTCGCGACCTTCATTGACCAGCATCATCGCGGTCAGGGCCACTGCTGGCGAGGTGTTGCGGCCGAAGGGTTCCATCAGCACGCGCTGCACGTCCAGGTTGCGGGCGCTCAGCTGCTCGTTGACGATGAAACGGTGTTCCTTGTTGCAGACCACGATCGGGGTGTCCATGCCTTCGAACACCAGGCGTTCCAGGGTTTGCTGGAACAGCGTTTGTTCGCCGGTCAGGGCGAGGAATTGCTTGGGGAATTGCTTACGCGAAAGCGGCCAAAGACGTGAGCCGCTACCACCTGACAAGATCACCGGAATCATGTTGTTACTCCTTCAAAATCGATTGGTTAGAGCCACGAACGTTCTGTCGTTTCACTCTTGTTCTTGTTCCGTGTCCGAATCGACGCCTCGGTCCTCTGTGGGAGCTGGCTTGCCTGCGATGGCATCACCTCGGAGTGTCTGTTACTCCGAGTTGTCTGCATCGCGGGCAAGCCCGCTCCCACAGGGGAGCGTCAATTCAGAGAATTAATCAGCGCGTCGACACCGGGCGCTTGACCCACACTGGCGACAGGCTGCTGCCGCTGCCGGTGACGTACAGCACCGCGGCTTCACCACGTTCCAGGGCAACCGGTTTTACGTCGCCGACTTTGGTGGCGCCGTCGTACAGCGCCAGGCTGACTTTCACCGGGTTGATTTCACGCTCGCCACGGCCCTTGGCCGCCACGGTCGGGATCACTTCGGTCTTGCCGTCGGCGGTTTTCAGGGTCAGGGCCTTGTCGCTGAGGTTCTGTACGCGAACCAGGGATTTCTGCTTGTTCTTGAACGGCGGCTCTTCGATCAGTTGTGGCGCGCCGCTGGCGTTGTTGACCAGGGTGTAATAGTGGTCGCCGGCCAATTTCACCGGCAGGGTCTGGCTGCCGACCTTGGCGCTGTAGTCACCGCCCGGCATGAAGCTGAAGTCTGTGCTGGACAGCGGCGCGACTTCGCTCAGGTTGGTGGTACCGACGGTGGCGCTGACTTCAGCGTTACCGGCGTTGTAGACACGCACGAAGCTGGAGCCTTTCGGTGCGGTCGGGCCGTAGAGTGCGGCGTCGCCAGCGAAGGCGGACATCGACAACACGCTCATGCCAGCAACGAGAGCGAAGGTCTTGGCGAGACGGCGAGGAGTAGTAGTGAAAGTCATGGTGTACCTCTCTTTCAGTTTTGCGCCCGGTCGGGCGTCTCGGATTTAGTGTTTGCAGCTACGTTTTGTTGGCGCGCGCCGGCTTGTTTAAGCTCTGCGACCCACTGCGGGTCGGCGTCACCGATTTCGTTGTTCACAGGCAGATATCGTTCAGGGAACTCCCAGATCAGCACTTGTGGCGGGCTGTTCTTGAAAGCATCGCTTTTCAGGTAGCTGAGCATCGGCAGAATCGGGCCATGGCCGTCTTCGGCGTAATTGACCACGTCGCTGTGCAGCGCTTCTTTCAGCGCACCGACGAAGTTCCAGTTTGGGTTGGCGCTGTAGCTGGTGCCGATCAGGGCCACTGGCACTTCTGTGTTGGCGAACAGGGCGTCGTCACCGGCGGGCTGATCCTGGGCAGCCACAGTGTTGCGCTTTTGCAAAGGTTCTGGCGCCGGCATCAGGTTTTCGAACAGCGGGTCCAGCGGCAGGAACAACCGCAGGTCGCCCTTGTGCGTCACTTTCTCCGCAGGTTCGGTGACGAAGTTTTGCGGTTCGCCGCTCAGCGGAGCCTTGTCGGCGATGGTTTTGGCCAGGGTCTGGGCAGCGATTTGCGCGCCTTCCGGGGTCCAGTGGGTGTCGGTGCGCAGGAACACTTGCTGACCGTCTTGCTTGGCTTTTTGCAGCGGGCCGAGCAGGTCAGGGGCGAGGATCTTGTCGGCCGCCACACGAGCGTGGAAGTCCTGGTACAGATTGGCGTGGATACTCGCCGGCTTCACTTCACCCAGGTGTTCCGGGTACAGACGTGTCTTGGCCGGGACAATCGCCATCACCAGTTGCACGCCTTGCTTTTTCAGGGTCTGGCGCACGCCTTCGACCAGCGCGTAGTTGCCTTGCAGGTTCAACTCTTCGTTGACGATCGGGTGGAACTCTTCATCGCTGTAGAGCCACTGATCGCGACCGAGCACCACGCCCGGACGACCTTCGTTGAACAGTTTGAAATCCAGTGCGGCCCAAAGGTTGGTGCCCAGGCGCTTGATCGGGAACTCGTCGTCGTAGTGCGTCTCGACGGCTTTGGTCCAGCGACCGTTGAGCACGGTTGCATCGGCGTTGGTGCTGAAGCCGAAGAAGCTGCGTACCGACCACACGCCCAGGACCAGCAAGGTCACCAGGAACAGGGCGATGTAGAAGATGCGTAATGAGCGGGTCATAGTCAGATCCCTCAGAACTGGAAGTAAAGGAACGGCGAGAAGCTTTGCGCCGAGAGTTTGAGAATCGAGGCGATGAACAGCAGCAGTACCAGGGCGCGCATCACGTAACGGGACCAGTCAGCGGTCCAGTAGGCCGGTTGCACAGTCGCTTCAACGCCGACGGTGTAACCCGGTTCGTGGATGCTGGCCGGGTTTTCACCCGGTACGGCTTTGATCATTCCAGGCGTAGCCGCGGCAGGGCCATCGGCCTCGACGTTGACGGCAGGCTTGGTCTTGACCGGCGGCCGGTTGGTGTAGAAATCACGGATGCCGAAGAACGCCAGAGTGACGTACGCCACCACCAGGGTTGCCACTTGCAGACCGGTGAGGCTGGCCTGGTTGAGTTCCGACAGCGACCATTCGCCGAAGCTGAACATCGCGCCATACATGCGACCGGCAACGTGCAGGTTTTCCGAGCGGAAGATCACCCAGCCCATGACAACAAGCAGGAAGGTCAGCGCCCAACGGATCGGGTTGATGCTGCGCGGCGAGGTGTTCAGACCGAGGGCTTTTTCGATCGCCAACCACATGCCGTGCCAGGCACCCCAGACGATGTAGGTGATGTTCGCGCCGTGCCACAGACCACCGAGCAGCATGGTCAGGAACAGGTTGCGATAGGTCATCAGCGTGCCTTTACGGTTACCGCCGAGGGTGATGTACAGATAGTCACGCAACCAGGTCGACAGGCTGATGTGCCAGCGACGCCAGAACTCGGTGATCGACTGGCTGATGTACGGCTGTTTGAAGTTTTCCATGAAACGGAAACCCATCATCAAGCCCAGACCAATCGCCATGTCGCTGTAGCCGGAGAAGTCGAAGTACAGCTGCGCGGTGTAGGCCAGGGCGCCGAGCCAGGCATCGCCCGTGGTCGGGTTCTGCAAGGCGAAGCAATGATCGGCCACGACCGCCAGGGTGTCGGCGATGAAGACCTTCTTGATGAAGCCCTGCATGAACCGCGTGGCACCTTCGGAGAACTTGTCGAGGGTGTGGGTGCGGTTGTTGAACTGGTCGGCCAGGTCACGGAAACGCAACACGGGGCCTGCGATCAAGTGCGGGAAGATCGCCACGAATGCGGCAAAGTCGATCAGGTTACGGGTCGCCGGGGTATCACCGCGGTAGACGTCGATGATGTAGCTGATGGACTCGAAGATGTAGAACGAGATCCCGATCGGCAACAGCACGTGGGTCAGGATGAACGGCGAAAGACCGACCGAGGTCATCATCGCGTTGATGCTGTCCACGCCGAAGTTGGCGTACTTGAAGTAGCCGAGAATGCACAGGTCGACGGCCACGCCCAGGAGCAACCAGCGTTGTGCCGGTTTGGTCCGAACGCCTGCGGCGCCGACTTTCAGGCCGATCCAGTAGTTCCACAGCGTGACGGCTGCGAACAGCGCAAGGAAGTCCACACGCCACCAGGCGTAGAACACGTAGCTGGCGATCAGCAGCAGCAAGTTGCGATAGCGTATTCCGCTCAAGTAGTACATGCCGAGAAAGATCGGCAAGAACAGAAACAGGAACACGTTGGATGAAAATACCATCCCGATCTCTCCATGTTTAACCAACAGTCAAGGGCCAACGGCCCCCCCAAACCCCCCACCGAAAACCGGAGGGCTAACTCACAAAACTCAAACTCGACACCGACCCTGTGGGAGCGGGCTTGCCCGCGATAGCGGTGGGTCAGTCGACATCAATGCTGAATGTCAGATTGCAATCGCGGGCAAGCCCGCTCCCACAGGGTTTTGTATTGTTCCTAGGAACCTTTGCCTTTCTCGCTGGCCGGGTCGTAGACCTTGGTCAAATCCCCGCCGAGGCGGAAGGTCTTGAACGGCTGCATTTTGTGTTTCTGCGCCAGCACATCCGGCGTGCAGGTGTAGAGCGAGCAGAACGGTTCGAGCCAGGCGAATTTCGAGTCGACCTTGAGGTCGGTCATGTCCTGATCCTTGCCGTTCTTCTCCTCGAATTCATCCGGGTCTTTCACCCCCGCGAGCACGCGATCGCCCAGGCGTTTCAAGGCGCCGTTGTTTTCCTGGCGCAAATCGACACCGTTGACCTGAGCGAAACTGGCGATCATCGCCAGTGGCGGCAGGGCATAGTTGTGATAGGCGAGGGCACGTTGCTGGCGCTTGAGCTCGTTGGGCAGGAAGCCTTGGGCGTCGACCTGATTGACGCCGACCTTGTATTCCTTGACGGCCCAATCGAACAGGTCGCGACGGTTGGTGGCGACCGACGTGGCCATTACCGACCAGGCTGCCCAGTACGAGTGGTTGTTGGTTTGTTCGAGCGGCAGGTTGTCCCAGTCGCTGACCACCTGATCAGCCATTTTGCTGAACCAGGCTTCAATCACTTGCGCTTCTTCCTGGTGGGTAGCCAGCGGATGCGAGTCAGAGAATTTCAAGCGAACATAGGACGAAGCCATGCTGCCCAATGCCCATTTGCGCATGGACTTGCCGGTGTGGTTGAAGTCCTTGGACATCAACGCGTCGGCCTTGGCCCAGGCAGTCAACCAGTTGAGGGTGCATTCCAGTTGTTCCGGGCGGCCATCACGCATGAACTGCATCACCCGCTTGCTGGTGCCGCGCTCGATCTTGGTGATGTCGGCGGTGGTCTCGCGGAAGGCTTTTTCCGATGCCTCGTTCAGGGTCGAACGGGCCTTGTCGGAGCCTTCGTATTTGCTGCGAAATTGCAGGGCACCGGTGTAGGGCGTCGGCATCGCGTCGCAGCCTTCGCTCTTGTCGCCGGTTTTGACTTTTTCAATGGGCGCGAAGTAACCCTGGGGCGGGCGCAGTGGCGCGGCGGCCTGGGTGGCGCCGGCGAACATCGCCAGCGTCAGCAGGGAGGGCGCGAGTAACTTTTTCAGCGTTCGGGTTTGCATGCAGTTCATAAGAGGTAGCCTCATTGCCCGGCTTGAGCGGTACGCTGCTCGGCGCCGGAGAACACGTTGCGTTTGCAGATTTTCGCTTCGACTTTCTGAGGCGTGGTACCTGCTTGTTCAGGTCCCTGGACTTCGACGGCCAGCAGATTCTGCGAGGCCCAGTCTTCGTCCGTGCGCAACTCAAAGGCGAAACGCCCGTCGGTATCGGAGGTTTCCGGTTTGTCGATCTTGATGTCCTCGTGGCGCCCATTCATGTACCAGAGGGTGGCTTGCAAGGTTTTCACCGAGGTGTCGGCGAAGCGGATATCGACCTGGTGACTGCTGTTGCGCAGGTCCAGGTTCTTGCTGTTGACCATCAATTCGTTTTTGCCCGGTTTCAGCGTGGCGCTGGCGCTCATCTGTGCATCTTTGCCTTCGCAACCGTTGTCCAACAGCGCCATCATTTGGCGGTAGATGGTTTCCTGATCGAGGCGATAAAGCGGCGAGAATTCCCAGATGAGGATTTTCGGCGGTTTGGTCTGGAACTCTTCGCTGCCCAGGTACTGCAGCATCGAACCTTCCAGGCCACCACCGGGGAATGCCACGTTGAGGATGTCGGCGCCGATGGCCTCTTCGAGGAAACCGGCGAAGTTGTAGTTCTTGCCACTGTGGCTGGTGCCGACCAGGGTGATTTCCGGATTGCCGGAATCACTGAACAGATCGCCATCGCCCGCTTCGCCTTTTGGCTCGGTGGTGAACTGATCCATGTACTGGATCGCGTAGCTGGTGCCACAGAGTTGACCAGCCATGTTGTGTAACGTTCCGGTCTTGCCCATGCGACCCGACTTATGGGTCTCGAATTCACGCTTGGGAACGTCGGCGAAGGCCGGCAATTGCTTGACCTTCTCGGCGACAATTTTCGCTGTGCGTTGGGCGCCATACGGCGTCCAGTGTTGGTCGCCGCGGAAGTAGAAATCGTGGGCTGGCAGGGTGTCGGGCAGCGATTCGTTGGTCAGTGGCGACAGGTCCGGAACCACGTAGCCCATCTGCGCGAAACGCCCGAGCATGGTTTTGTAATTCTTCAGCGCCTTGTCGAAATCGTAGCTCGCCTTCTCTGCCGGGTTCAGCTTGTTGCGGTTCACCAGGCCACGGGTCGGCTGGTAAACGATGACCAGTTCCACGCCTTTGCTCTTGAACGCATCGTGCAGTTGCTTCATGCGTTTGTAGCCAGCGGGTGTGGTGTCGAACTCGGTGCGCAAGTCTTCTTGCGTACGGAACAGCCAATCGCCCTGCGCCTGCACCAGCGTGGTGAAGTTCTGCTGATAGCGGGTGGTGTAGTTCTTCGCGTCATGGGCGGCGGGGCACAGGCTGCAGCAATCCTCGGCCTTGAAGCTGGGTGCTTTGGCGTCTTCGGCACGTACGCCAGTGCTGGCCGCGAGAATACCCGCGGTCAGGGCCGACAGGCTGAGTAATTTGATCAAGTGTGGGTGCATAAAATTATCCTCAGTCCTGCATTTTGGTCTGGCGTTCGACTGGGTCGATCAGCACGGCTTTCTGCTGGCGCACCAGCAGGTCGAGAATTTCATCCTGGCGCTCGCCGAGGATCCCCGAGAAGCTGATGCCGCTGGATTTGGTCGGCGCGAGCATCGACACGCGATACAGCTCCACACTCAGCGGCGAGTCGATCGACAGCGGTCCGCTGCCATTGGCGGCCAGTTCACCGCCGACCACAATCAGCGACACCTGGGCGTCGAACGGGTCGAGCTTGATGTCCCGGTCGGTGTCGGTCAGGTCTTTGATGTGGCCGTAGACACCGGTCAGGCCGTTGGCCATCGCGACGTTTTCATACAGGCGAATGTTCACGCTGTTACGAATACGGATGCCGTGGCGTCGGTTGCTGATTACCTTGTTGCCCCACAACAGGTTGTCGGCACTCTCGTAGAGGGTGATGCCGTCGGTGTGGTTCTTGTAGATCTCGTTGTAGGCGATCAGGTTGTTCACACTGTTACGGTCGATCACCAGGCCCGACAACTTGTTGTCGTAGCTGCGGTTGTTGAAGATGAAGCTGTCGTTGACCTCACGGGAAATAATGATCCCGTGCTTCTTCTTCGTACCGAACACCGTGTTGTCGGCGATGATCAGGCCATGCGACCGGTCATGCGGGTCGATGCCGTAGACGATGTTGTCTTTGTAGGTGTTGCCCTTGACCACGAAGTCACGGGTTTCGTAGCAGTAGAAGCCGTACCACATGTCCGAGAACTCGGAGCCGACGATCCAGCCGGACGGTTCAGGGCGCTTGAGCACCTTGGCCATGTTCGGCGTGTATTGGGAAATACTCACGCCATAGGACTTACTGTTGGCGTAACCGAAACTGGCGATCTTGCTGTTGGCAATGTAGGTCTCGGTGCCACCCCAGGACAGCAGGAACGGACGGAACTCCTTGGGCGACTTGAAGGCCGCCGGGCCGTTTGCCTTCTCGCTCCAGCCAGTGATTCTGGTATCACGCACGAACAGCTGGCCGTCGTTGACCAGGAACGAACCGGCCTCTTGGGACAGACGCAATTCCTGGGTCTGCTTGTCGATTTCCAGAATGCCCTTGTTACCCACCACGATCGGCAACTTCGCCAGGAACACGCCCGGTGAGGTTTCGCTGAAGTACTGCTTGGGCAGCTTCTTCGCCAGGTCCTTGAGGTTCATGTAGCCGTCGTCGACGAAGATCGCCTGCGGGATGCCATGCTGACGCACCACCCACTCGGCCATCTTGTTGTCACCGCCGATGAAGTCCTTCAGGGCGTCTTCCTGCATCATCCGGCGCACGCTGATTTTGCCGGGCTTGCTGCGCACGATTTTCGCGGCGATGGCTTCGGCGGTGTAGCCAGAGGTGTCCGGCAGTTTCGGCTTGGCCAGCTCCAGCGGCGCGGTTGGCGCGCTGCTGACGGTGTAGGTCTTGGCCTGTTGCAGCCCTTTGGCTATGGTCGCCGATTTGCCCTGTTGCACAGGCTTGGCCGGTTCGACGGTGGCGAAGGCGGCTGCGCTGGCGAGCAGCAGCGCGCCGGCCAGCAGGCTGATCGAGCCTTTCTTGGCACTGTTCATGTCGGGCACTCCCTTCGCGGTTTGCATCAGAAGCGCCAGACCACGTCGACAAACGCGCGGTGCATGTAGGAGTCGACGCCTTTGCCATACGCATCGCCAGGCTTGAACACGCCGCCACGGAACCGCACCAGAGCCGAAGGCTCATCGACCGACTGGCTCAACGAAGCCGGCAGCAGGCCTTGCTTGAAGTACTTGGTGACGACTACGTCCATTTCCTGACCGAGGTCTTTGTTGCCATCCTCCAGCGGCAGCGAGGTGCTGGAGAGGATCGCGCCGGTCACGTCGTCGGTGTTGTTTTCGACGGCGTTGATGCCATTGCTGCCCACCGGCTTGTTGCCGTCCACGCGCCAGAACTTGTGGTAGATCACACTGGCATCGTATTCGTCGTTGAGCATCCACGAGCCGAACAAGGTAGCGGTCTGCATGTTGTTCATTTCGCCACGGAAGGCTTCGCCGAAACGGTGAACCCGCGAGCGTGTACCGGTGTAGTTCGAGCGGTTGCTTTCCAGGCCGGTCTGTTCGTACTCGGCGCTGGCACGGGCATACGCCGCACCGACTTGCCACTGCGGGTCGAGGCGCAGACGCACGCCAATGTCGGTGGCCCAGCCATTGAGGTCTTCACCGCGTTTGGCTTCGGTCGGACGCGTGCCATCGGCGTTCAGCGGGTTGACCGTGTCGGTGTCGCCGCTCATGCCGGTGATGCTGCCCCAGTAATTGACGGTGTTGGTGTTGCGCCAGTTGTAGGCATCGCTATCGGCGGTAAGGCCAAGCCAGCTGATGTCGCCGTTCTGTTTTTTATCCAGCGAATCGCCGGCCACGCCCGGCTCCGGGTAGTCGAGCTTGCCGTCATCGTGGGTGTGATGACCGCGAATGCCGACCCAGTTGCCCGGCGACCATTGAGTGGCAACGTCGCCGAAAACGTGCAGGCGATCCTTGTCCTTGGGCGCCAGCTCTTTCAAGTCGGTGCGGTATTCGCTGAAGCGTTCGGCGACACCGACGTTGGCGCGCAACAGGGTGGTGTCGAAAGTCCAGTTCAGGGCTTCGATGTTGGTGTCGCGCCATTGGCCGTCGTCGTTGCGCAGGCGTTGGCGACCGAGCTTGAGGATCTCGCCAGGGTAGGGCGTGAGGCCGCTGTAGCCGACCCAGAACTCGCGCATCGCCAAGTAGTTCTTCTTGGTTTTGCGATCACCGTTGTCGGTGGTCTGGGTACCGTCGCTGTCGGACTGTTGCAGGGTGTCCGTTTCGATGATGTCGGTGGACGTCACGGCCTGGCCCATGGCGTAGGCGCTCCACGCGCCGCTTTCGCCATATACCCATGGACGCAGGTCGAGGCCAACGCCGTTAACGTCGCCGCCACTGGCAGTGCCCAGGTCACGGTCGTCTTCGGACTGGCCGGTAACTTTGACTTCGAGGCCGAAGTTCTTGTCTTCGGTCAGGGCCGCCAGGGTCGGGCACGACCACAGCAGGGCGAATGTCAGGCCAATACCGGCCTGCACGAATGGATTAAGCTTCATAGGGATTCCTCGCCGTCTTCTTCTTGCAGGGCGTGCAGTTCCAGCGTGTCCGAACTCACGGCGCTACGAATGGCCTGCTCTTGTTTCAGCAGGCGTTGGGCCTCGGCCAGCCGGTCAGGCGGCAGTTGCGTTTCGATTGTTTGCGCAAGCTCATTGGCTTGTGGGGTGTTTTGAGCCTTCGCCAATTGGCTGAAGACATAAGCGTTGACCGGGTCGGGCCGGGTGCCCTTGCCTTGGGAGAACAGTTGGGCAATGGCGAAATCGGCGCTGTTCTGGCCGTTACGCGCAGCGGTCAACAGGTGATCCAGGGCTTTCTGCGGATAGACTTTGCCCAGGTAACCACGACGGTAAATCTGGCCGAGGTAGTAATCGGCGGCGACTTCCCGGCCGACGGCTTTCTTGAAGTGCTCTTCGGCGACCTTGGCGTCGGCCGGCACCATTTTTCCTTCGAAGTAGAGCTTGCCCAGCAACAGTTCGGCGCGGGGCTGATCAGCGGCGCGGCCGTTGTCCAGGTACTTCATCATGGTGTCGACGTCGCCCAGTTCAGGGAAGTCGTAGAGCAGTTGCGCGAGGCTGACCCAGGACGCCGGGTAGCCAGGTGCGATGCCTTCGAGCAGCGACTGAGCGGTTTTCTCGTCGGTCTTGCCCAGGCTTGCATCGCCCAGTACGCGAGCCACGCTGTCCACACGTTGCGCAGAAACGACGCCACGGCTGTGACCCGCCTGCATCTGCTTGATCAGTTCTGCCTGTTGCTCTGGCTGGCCGCGTTTCTGATAGACCGTGGCCAGTTCGACGTAGCAGATGTCGGTGGTGTTCAGCGCCGCTTTGCAGATCTTTTCTACGTCATCCAGGTGTTGGTCGTAAGTGCCCTGGGTGCGATAGAGCAGCACTTGCGCCAGACCGGCTTCCGGTTTGCCTTCGGTGCGCCATTGGCTGATCTGCTGCTGTGCGTTGACGTTCGGGAAACTGTGCGGGTATTGCAGGTACAGCATCGCCAGCGGGATCAGGGTGTTGCCTTCGCCATTGGCCGAGGCTTTCTTCAACAGCGCTTCGGCTTCGTGGTGTTCGGCTTCGGTGGCGCCGGGTTTGGCCACCAGCAGACGACCCAGGCGAGCCTGAGCTCGCGGCGAGACGCTGGCCGCGGCGCGGTAAGTCGCCTCGGCCTTTTTGATTTGCGCCGGGTCACGGCTGTCGACCTGCAGATCGGCCAGGCCAACCTGGGCTTCGCTGTAACCCAGGTCTGCCAGTTGCTGGTAGTTCTGCGCCGCCAGCGTGGTGTCGCCACGCTTGAGGGCTTCATTGGCCAGACGCTGGTCGGGCAGGCCGGCGCAGCCGGCCAGGCTCACGGCCAAAGCCAGCGAGCACACCACATAACCACTGTGGGAGCGGGCTTGCCCGCGATTCAGGCGGCTCGGTGCTTCAGAAAGACCGCGTTTATCCAATCGCGGGCAAGCCCGCTCCCACAGGATTCGCGGTGTTTTCAGGAGACTGATGATCGTCACGGGCATGTCCTCTGTTTAAAGACCGGCGGCCATGGCTTTGTTGATCAGCCAGTTCAGGTTCGGGCCACGAGTGCTGTTCACTTCCACTGGGCGACCGGCGAAGGCGCTGTCCAGTGGCTCGTCAGGTTTGATCTGCACACGGATGTCGGATGACAGGTCGGCGCTTTTCAGGCTGGTGCTGCTGACGATCTTGCCGGTACGGGTTTGGTCTTCGCCGGCGATCTGGAAGCTGACCGAAGTGCCTGGACGCACGTCGCCGAACTGGCGATAGGAGAAGCGTGCTTCAACGTTGGCTTCGGTATTGCGCGGCACCAGTTGGAAAATCACGTCGCCTTTGCTGGCGTACTGACCGTTAGCCACCAGTTGCTGAGACACGGTGCAATCGCAAGGCGAAGTCAGGGTGCCGGTCATTTGCTTGCCGAACAGCTCTTCAACCTTGGACGGTTGCAGCTGGTCTTCGTCCAGATGGCCCTTGAGTACGTCGAGCATGCTGGTGCTGAAAGTCGCCAACGGAGCGCCTTTGGCGGCAACGCCGTCAGCCTTGATCAGGCTCTGCACGGTGCCGTCGCGCGGCATGGTGATGTTCATGCCCTGCACGCTGACCAGGCCAGCCTGGGCGTGGCTGACGAAGTACATGCCGTACACCGATTTGAAAATGAAACCGAACGCCACCAGGCCGACCACGAAGATACCGGCGCTGAAGGTCACCGCTTTCAGACGGCCGAGCGGGGTCATGCCGTGGCCGCCATCCTTGACCTTGCGCGCCTTGGTGAAGTTGTCGCGCTGCAGGGTCGCCAGCATCTCACCCACGCTGACGATGTCGCCGGCCAGGTGCGAGGTGATCAGGTGGCGCAGGGTGGAAATGTCCCGGGGCTCCAGGTTCTGGAACTGGCAACCGATACGACCTGTCTGGCGATCGACGGAGCGGATTTGCAATTCCACGTCCATGGCCAGGCCGAGGTTATCGATCACGAATTGCAGGCGGGCCTTGTGCACATCGCCGACCTTCAGCGGCAGCTGACCGGCGTTGAACGCCAGGCCGCCAGCGGAAAGGTCGATGAGCCGGGCTTCGACCGGGGTCCGGTCAGGACCGAAGAAACGCAGCTTGGCCGGGATTTTCACGCGAGCGTGTTGGCGCTGGGCTTCGGATTCGTGCACTACGTTGGAGTTGACGGCGGTATTCATATGGGCGATTTCCTAGTTAATTCAGGCGAGTTCGGTCAGACCATCAGCAGCAGCACGGCGACAAAAATGCTGCCGGCGGAGAAGGTCATGGTCCGAGACGACCAAGTGTTGAACCAACGTTGAAAGCTGGCGAGATCACGGGTCAGAGAAGTGGGCTGGCGAGTCCAGGACTGTTGATCGAGGCGGAAGAACACGTAGATCTTCACCAGCGCGCCGACGATCTGGTTGTAATAGAGAATCGCTGGGTAAGCCGGGCCGATCCGGTGACCGGAGCAGGACAGCAGCACGGTCAGGATCAGGCGGGTGATGCCGATCCACAGCAGGTAAACCAGGATGAACGCGCTGCCGTACTTGAAGGTGGCGAGGATTGCCACGGTCAGGCCCAGCAAGGACGTCCACATCGATACACGCTGATCGAACAGCACCACCGAAGTGAACAGGCCGAGACGTTTCATCCCCAAGCCCAGGGCGCGAGAGTTCTGCCGCAGGTTGTTGCCGTACCAGCGGAACATCAGTTTGCGACTGGCCTTGATGAAGCTCTTTTCCGGCGGGTGTTCCACGGTATGGATCGCGGCATCCGGCACGTAGAACGTGTCGTAGCCCAGACGCATCAAGCTGAACCAGCTCGACTTGTCGTCACCGGTCAGGAACTTGAAGCGACCCAGGCGCCAGTGTTGCAGCGAGTCACTTTCCACATCGGCGATGAAGTCCGGGTTGGTGACCACGGTGGCGCGGAATACCGACATGCGCCCGGTCATGGTCAACACGCGCTTGGACAAGGCCATGGAGCACATGTTGATGTGGCGTTGGGCGAATCGCAGTTTGTGCCATTCGCTCATGATGTAGCCGCCGCGCACTTCGCAGAACTCGTTGGTGGTCAGGCCGCCGACATTGCCGAACAGCTGGAACCACGGCACGGTCTTGAGCACAACGCCTTCGGCCAGCACGGTGTCGCCATCGATCACGGCAACCACGGCGCGGTCGTCCGGCAGGTGGCGCGAGATGGCGCGGAAACCGTAGGCCAGGCCATCGCGCTTGCCGGTGCCGGGAATGCGCACGAAGTCGAGCTTGACCCGTGGCGGTGGGTTCATGCGTTTCCAGAGGCTCTTGACCAGCAGCTCATCGGACATTTCCACGATGGAGCACACCACGGTGGTCGGCAGGCCGCAGTCGATGGCCTCGCGGATTACCGAGCTGTAGACCTGTGCGGTGGTCAGCGCGTCGATACGAAAGCTGGTGACCATCAGAAATACATGGGACGGGTCTGACGCTTTACCCAGCTTGCGCACTTTGCGCCGCAGGTGCGGGTAGACCACGTACAGAAACAGCATGCCGCGCAGAAAGTGCGTGGCACCCATCGAGTAACGCCAGATACCGACGATACCGATCAGGAAGATGAAGTCCTTCGACTCGGAGTCGAACGTGGACGTAGGCAGTGCCGTGGCGATGCCCATCAGTAAACTTAGGTAAAACAGCCAACCGGCGGCCTGAAGTAGGCCGTTCTTTAGCCTGTGCATAATCTGCATCCGTCTCGATCTCGGGCGAGCCTGTGGGGTGGCCCGATGGGGTTAAGGCAGGCCTGTGAAAACTGGCGACACCCGCTCTGGATGACGCCAGAAATCCCGGTAGGAGCTGCCGCAGGCTGCGATCTTTTGGCGTCAGTGAGATCGCTGAAGATCAAAAGATCGCAGGCTTCGCCAGCTCCTACACGGATGCAGCGTTACCAGCAGATACCTTCAGTCCGGCCACTCACGCTGGTGGCTTTGGACATGAAGCCAACCAGGTCGACCACTTGCTTGCCGTGTGGAGCTTCCTGCGCCAGGGCGCGGAATTTCTCGTCACGGTTGCCGAGGATGATCACGTCGGAGTTTGCGATCACGTCGTCGAAGTCGGAGTTGAGCAAGGACGAGACGTGAGGGATCTTCGACTCGATGTAATCCTTGTTCGCACCGTGAACGCGGGCGTATTCGACGTTGCTGTCGTAGATGCTCAGGTCGTAGCCCTTGCCGATCAGCATTTCCGCCAGATCAACCAGCGGGCTTTCGCGCAGGTCGTCGGTGCCGGCCTTGAAGCTCAGACCCAGCAGGGCGACTTTGCGTTTGTCGTGGCTGGAGACGATGTCGAACGCGTTTTGCACCTGGGACACGTTACTGCGCATCAGCGAGTTGAGCAGTGGTGCTTCCACGTCCAGGGAACCGGCGCGGTAGGTCAGGGCGCGGACGTCTTTAGGCAGGCAAGAGCCGCCGAACGCAAAGCCTGGGCGCATGTAGTACTGGGACAGGTTCAGTGTCTTGTCCTGGCAGACCACTTCCATCACTTCACGACCGTCGACACCGACGGCTTTGGCGATGTTGCCGATCTCGTTGGCGAAGGTCACCTTGGTGGCGTGCCACACGTTGCAGGTGTACTTGATCATCTCGGCAACGGCGATGTCCTTGCGGATGATCGGCGCGTCGAGCTCTTCGTACAGCGATTGCAGAACGTCACCCGAGGCCTTGTCGAACTCACCGATAACGGTCATTGGCGGCAGGTCGTAATCGGCGATCGCGGTGCTTTCACGCAGGAACTCAGGGTTGACCGCCACGCCGAAGTCTGTGCCTGCCTTTTTGCCGGAGCAGTCTTCGAGGATCGGGATCACCACGTTTGCCACGGTGCCCGGCAGGACGGTGCTGCGAACCACGATGGTGTGGCGGGTGGTCTTGTCACGCAGGACAAAACCGATCTCGCGGCACACGGCTTCGATGTAGTTCAGTTCCAGGTCGCCGTTCTTCTTGCTCGGCGTGCCGACGCAGATCATCGACAGGTCGGTGTCGCGAATCGCCTCGGCGAAGTTGGTCGTGCCGCGCAATTTGCCCGTCTCGATACCCTTCTGCAGAAGCTCGCCCAGACCCGGTTCAACGATCGGCGATTTACCGGCGTTGATCATATCGATTTTGTCTTTGGCAACATCGACGCCAACGACGTCATGGCCCCGTGCAGACAGGCAACCGGCACATACTGCGCCGACGTAACCCAAACCAAATATGCTGATGCGCATCGCAATTACCTCTGTATTTATCAAGCCATTACATGGCCGGAGTTAATGGTGTTCAGCGGTCATAGTGCACTCGCAAGTGCGACTTAAAGGCGCCACAGTGCCGTGTACAGGCATGCTAAGTTGCGAGTGTCTAAATAAGTGCACTCAAGATGTGCGCAGCCAGGCCTTATTCTTATGACGTGCCCTGTTATGCAGCCGATCCTCTTTTCTGAAGACTTCCGTGCAAAGGTCTTGCGCGCTCAATGCCAGGCCCGAAAGCCCGTAAATCAAGCGGTTGGGTGCTCAGGTGAGCACGTTTATAGGGGCGCAGCCGTGGCCTTGTAGGGGATAGTAATGGTGCGTTATCTCCTGTCCTTCATGTGTTGCCCAAATAAGTGATCAGTAAGCCCAAGTAAGTGTGACAACTTCGCTACATGGATCTCTTGTCTGTGTAAGTTATCTCGCACAATCACCGAGAGAATCGTTACCGGTGGTATGAGCGGCGCATTTGGACATAGTTCCTGTCCGCCCATCGCGAATGCTGAAATTTCTTGAAATATTGAAAAAGATGGCACTGCTTTCATATTGATAGCACTTGCCGTTTGGCCCTTTATATATGGGGGGATTATTGCGTTGGATACTTTTTTGCCACTACGAGTAAAAATTTTCAGTGCCACTACTGAAAAAAATGATCAATGTCGAGTGAAACTAAAGTTAGGAAATGAAGTGCTTGAATATTGGCGCCAATAAAACGGCGAAAAGGAGAGGATTGTTCGACGATCAAAGGGGAACGCGCACGACGAAGTAATGGGTGTCGTGCGCTGACTTAGTGCAGGCTCCATTACTCCGGTGCGTGATCGCGCAAGAACACCAGATTGTCCGGTTTAGACTGCTCGCTGCTGTAGCGATAACCCTGAACGTCGAACTGCTTGAGAGCGACCGGGTCATTGATACGTTCTTCAATGACGAAGCGACTCATCATCCCGCGGGCCTTTTTCGCGTAGAAGCTGATGATTTTGTACTGGCCGTTCTTCAGATCCTTGAACTCGGTATTGATGATGCGCGCGTTCAAAGCACTGCGTTTGACCGCCGAGAAGTACTCGTTGGAGGCCAGGTTCAGCAGCACGTCGTCGCCCTGATCGGCTAACGCTTCGTTCAGCCATTCGCTGATCCGCGTGCCCCAGAAAGCGTATAGGTCCTTGCCCCGGGCATTGGCCAGTTTGGTGCCCATTTCCAGCCGATAGGGCTGCATCAGGTCCAGAGGGCGCAGAAGGCCGTACAGGCCGGAGAGCATGCGCAGGTGCTGTTGGGCGTAATCGAAGTCGGCTTCGTTGAAGGTTTGTGCATTCAGGCCGGTGTACACATCGCCCTTGAATGCCAGCAAGGCCTGCTTGGCGTTGGTTGGGGTGAAGGCCGGAGTCCAGCTGCCGAAACGCGCGGCATTCAGACCGCCGATCTTGTCGGAGACGTGCATCAGCTCACTGATCTGTGCCGGCGTCAGGTCGCGCAGTTGCAGGATCAGCTCCTGGGAATGGTCAAGGTATTGCGGCTGAGTGAAACGCTGGGTCGCCGGCGGTGTTTCGTAATCGAGGGTCTTGGCGGGGGAAATCACCATCAGCATGAAGTCGTCTCCTTTAATCGTGGCGGCGATTCTAGGGGGTTGTCTGTGTTGACTCCAGCTATCAAGCCCATAGGTGATCGGTGGTGTAACCAGGTTTTGTGGCAGAGGGAGATCCTGTGGCGAGGGAGCTTGCTCCCGCTCGAGCGCGAAGCGGTCGCAATACAGGCGCATTTGTTTTTCTGAGGGAATGTATTTGTTGGTTTGAGGGCTGCTTCACAGCCCAACGGGACGGTGCGGCGTTCCGACAAGCTCCCTCGCCACAATGAGTTCGGTGTTGCTGCGGGAATGTGAGCGCGATCGGCTATAGTGCCGCGCGGGTTTTGTTATGGAGACATCCCATTGCGTATCGTTTTTCTATTCTCGGCCTGGCTCTTGAGCTTTGGCGCCATGGCGGCGCCGGGCGATGTGGCGACGCTGGATCGCAGCGCCTGGCCTGAGCAGCTCAGCAGCCCGACGTTGTTCGACGTCGCCTCGCGGGCCGAAATCCTCATGTTTGCCCGCGTTCTGCTGGCCAGTGAATCGCTGGATGAAGCGAGCCTGGCTCAACGCCTGGGCCTGCGCACCCTCAATCTGGAGTCGATCAACCAGATGCGCCAACGCATGTGGCAGCGTCTGCTGACCAATTACAACTTCGCCCAGCAGAGTTGCGATCAGGATGCCTCCTTCTGTTTCCTGGTCGAGGACATGGCTACCTTGCGTGAACAAGCGGCCAAGTTTCAGGTGAGCGACGACAGCTATTACATCAAGTGGGCCGAGCCGAGCCGGTTGTTCCACGCGCAATACCTGGACGAGCAGTTGCGCAAGGCCGCGCTGTTTCCGCAGACCAGCAGCGAAGTCGATCGTTTTGGCGACTATGAGCGCAATGGCGATGCCATGAATGACCGGCTGTTCCTGCTGACCTTCGACAGCGCCGCCAATGCCACGCCAGATAACACGGCCTGGGTCACCGAGTACCTGCGCAAATCGAACATGAGCGCTACGTTTTTCGTCCTCGGCAAGGATATTCAGGCCCGTCTGGCCGAGCGTTCGGTGGCCAGCCTGCAAGGGACTTATTCGCAGCAATGCGTTGGCGTGCAAGGCTGGGAGTTCCGCTCCCACAGCCATTGGCAAGACTGGCAGGACTCGGTGCAACGCAGCGTCGAGCTGGTTAAAGGCAAGCTGCCGGAGAATTACGTGCCGTTGTTTCGCCCGCCCGATGGTCAACGTCGATCCGATGCTGAAGGCTTCTTCACGTCCCAAGGCTTGCAGGTGGCGTTGTGGGACATCGATGCCCAGGACGGCGCCGGCAAGCTCAAGGGCAGCCAGAGCGCACAACGGGTGTTAACCCTGATGCTGCTGTGGCGGCACGGGGTGATCAATTTCAATGTGAAGCAGGATGCGCTGAAAACGGCGATGCCCTGGCTCATCACGCAAACGGCGCCAAGCGGGATCGGTTGGGCAGACTGTCAGGACGCGTTTCGCTGAAAACTGCAAAAGGCCGTAAACATTGGGGGAAGGGCGATTTCCAGAGAGAAATCGGTGCAGGCGGACTTCCGACTTTAACGGCACATTGCCTGCACGCCAAGGGCTATTCGTCACTCTGAAAAATAAACTTCAAAAAAACGTCAAAGTGCTTTTTTCTGTCATGTGTTTTGGAGTATTACGAAGACAGACCGCCGAAACCTGCAACACAGGTGGCGTCTCCCAAGACCCCAGTTTGTGTGCAGTTCACTTGACTCCTCGCAGGTGAATTCGGCGGCCACTTCGAGGCGCAGCACTGTCATGGTACTGCGTCGACTGGCTCCCACAAAGGTGACCGAGTATGGATGATCACGGACGTAGCCCTTCTTCCAACCAGCCAATCCTTTATGTACTCGATACCAACGTATTGATTCACGATCCAAACGCCCTGCTTAATTTCGAAGAACACCACGTCGCCATCCCGATGACCGTGCTTGAAGAGCTGGACAAGCTCAAGAGCGGGCATCACAGCGTTGCCGCGGAATGCCGTCAGGCGATTCGCCTGATCGACAAGACTTTGGGCGATGCCAGCCCCGAAGACGTCGAACTCGGCGTACCGATCCAGCGCGGCAAGAGTGGGCCCAAGGGTTTGCTGTCAATTCTGATGAGCAAGCGCACTGAGCCGAACATCATTCTGCCCGAGCACCTGAACGACAACATCATCATCAACCAGTTGATCGATCTGCACGCGCGTGAACCAAAGCTGCCCGTGGTGTTGGTCACCAAAGACATCAACATGCGCCTCAAGGCCCGGGCTTGCGGGATTGCGGCCGAGGACTACAGCACCGATCAACTGGTTGACGACGTGTCGCTGCTGCCCAACGGTTATCACAACATGACCGGCTCCTTCTGGGACCGTGTGAGGAATGTCGACACCCGTCAGGACCATGGCCGCACCTGGCACCAGGTGCAGTTGATCGACAACCTGCCAGCGGTACACGTCAACGAGTTCATCATCGATGAACAGGGCTTTGTCGGCTGGATCAAGGAGATCGAGGAAGACAAGCTGCTGATTCTCGACCTGCATCAGGAACCCCTGTTGCACCAGGAAGCCTGGGGCCTGAAACCGCGTGACATCTATCAAAGCCTGGCGCTGTACGCCTTGCTCGATCCGGATATCCACCTGGTCAACCTGACCGGGGCAGCAGGTTCCGGTAAAACCATCCTCGCACTGGCGGCGGCGATCGAGCAGACCATGGTCAGCAAACGCTATCGCCGGATCATCGCGACCCGTAGCGTGCAGGGCCTGGACCAGGAGATCGGTTTCCTGCCCGGCACTGAAGCGGAAAAAATGGAGCCTTGGCTGGGCGCCATCACCGACAACCTCGAAGCCTTGCACATGGATGACGAAAACACCCATGGCAGCGTCGACTACATCCTCAGCAAAGTGCCGTTGCAGTTCAAATCCCTCAACTACATTCGAGGCCGCAGCTTCCAGCAGAGTCTGATCCTGATCGATGAATGCCAGAACCTCACGCCGCACCAGATGAAAACCATCATCACCCGTGCCGGCGCCGGTTCCAAAGTGGTGTGCCTGGGCAACCTGGCGCAGATCGATACCCCTTACCTGTCCGCGACCAGCTCCGGGCTGACGTACTTGACCGAACGCTTCAAGGACTTCCCCAACGGTGTGCACATCACCCTGCAAGGGGTGCCACGTTCGATTCTGGCCGAATACGCCGAATCGCATCTGTAACCCTCACCAGAACCGGGCGGCCTGATGGCCGCCCGGTTTTTTTATGCCCGACGAATAACCCTGTGGGAGCGGGCTTGCCCGCGATGGCCTCACCGAGATGTTCCTGTTGAACCGCAGTGTCTGCATCGCGGGCAAGCCACGCTCCCACAGGGTTCGGTGTAAACGCATAATCAAACGTGCGGACAATTGACCCACGGGTTTACAATCGGTGCTCCTGATCAGGAGTATCCCTGTGCTGACTCATCTCGATTCCCAAGGTCGCGCCCATATGGTCGATGTCACTGAAAAAACCGTGACGTTCCGTGAAGCGACGGCCCAAGCGCTGGTGCGCATGCTGCCCGAAACCCTGCAGATGATCGTCACTGGCGGCCATCCCAAGGGCGACGTGTTCGCCGTGGCGCGGATCGCCGGCATCCAGGCGGCGAAGAAAACCAGCGATCTGATTCCTCTGTGCCACCCGTTGATGCTTACCGGCGTCAAGGTCGAACTCAGTGCCGAAGGCGACGACACCGTGCGCATCGTGGCGTGCTGCAAGTTGTCCGGGCAGACCGGCGTCGAAATGGAAGCGCTGACCGCCGCCAGCGTTGCGGCGCTGACCATCTATGACATGTGCAAGGCCGTGGATCGTGGCATGACCATCGAGAGCGTGCGGCTGCTGGAGAAACTCGGCGGCAAGAGCGGCCATTTCCAGGCGGATCAGCCATGAACGTTACTGTGAAGTTTTTTGCCCGTTACCGTGAAGCGCTCGGCGTGGACTCGGTGAAGGTCGAAGGTGAATTTTCCACGGTCGATGATGTGCGCGCGCTGCTGGCTCAACGCGACGGTGCCGAGGTGCTGAGCGAACAGAACCTGATGTGCGCCCGCAACGAAGACCTCTGCCAGCTTGACGAACCGGTGAGCGATGGCGATGAAGTGGCTTTTTTTCCGACCGTGACCGGGGGCTGAACCATGGCGATTCGTGTGCAGCCCACGCCGTTCGACCCGGGCGCTGAAGTCAACGCCATGCACGCGGCTAATGTGGGCGTCGGCGCGGTGGTGAGTTTTGTCGGCTACGTGCGCGACTTCAATGACGGCCTCGACGTCGCCGGGATGTTCCTTGAGCACTACCCGGGCATGACCGAAAAAGCCCTGGGCAAGATTGCCGTGGAGGCCGAGCAGCGCTGGCCGCTGTTGAAACTGGAAGTGTTGCACCGCATCGGCGCGCTGGAGCCGGGCGAGCCGATCGTCTTCGTCGGCGCCGCCAGCGCTCACCGTCAGGCGGCGTTCGATGCCTGTGCCTTTGTCATGGACTACCTGAAAACCCGCGCGCCGTTCTGGAAGAAAGAAAACACCGGTGATGGGCCGCGTTGGGTGGAAGGGCGTGACAGCGATCATGCGGCGGCAGATCGGTGGAAGCAGTAGCAACCGATCCGTCTTCACGGGTTCGATTCTTGAAAAACACTAGAAAGTTAATCCGTTCTTAACCGGTTTATCGTTTATTCCCGATGTTGGTTTGTGGCGAGCGAGCTTGCTCGCGTTGGGCTGCGTAGCGGCCCCAAATATCTGAGTGCTACGCACTCAAGCGGGAGCAAGCTCCCTCGCCACAGGTTTCTCACTGGCTCAAGACTCTCGTAAGTGCGCAGCATTGCCACCCGAAGGCCGGTTTCAGGGGCGGCCAAGGCTCTCAAAGGTCAGGGCCTGCGTGTAGACTTCCGGGCAACCGATATCAGATCGACAACGGTCGCATTGCCGCCAGTTGGCATATCGAAGAAGACAACATCAGCTTGATGCAGCAGCTGCAAGCGCAGCCGCCGACGAGCTGATCCACGGACACAAAAGGGAAACGCGATGAGCGAGGAAACGATGCGGTTGGGACGTGAACGGCGCTATCTGGTGTTGCTGGGCATAATTTGCCTGGCGCTGATCGGTGGCGCGCTGTACATGCAAGTGGCTCTGGGCGAGGCGCCATGCCCGCTGTGCATCCTGCAACGCTACGCATTGTTGCTGGTTGCGCTGTTTGCCTTTATCGGCGCGGCGATGCGCACCCGCCGCAGCGTCACGCTGTTCGAGGTGTTGGTGGTGATCTGCGCCATTGCAGGCGCCGGGGTGGCCGGGCATCACGTCTATACCCAGTTTTACCCGGCGGTCAGTTGCGGCATTGATGTGCTGCAACCCATCGTCGATGGTCTGCCGCTGGCGAAGATCTTCCCGCTGGGCTTCCAGGTCGACGGTTTTTGCTCCACGCCGTACCCGCCGATCCTGGGCTTGTCCCTGGCACAGTGGGCGCTGCTGTCGTTCGTGCTGATCGTGGTGCTGGTGCCGCTGCTCACTTCGCGCAACCGCAAAGCGCTGCGCTGAGGCTTTACGCCGTACCGTTGCAGGAAACAAAAAAAACGCCCCGGTTCTCGTTGAGAGGCCGGGGCGTTTTGCATATTCGCAGGTCAGGTAAAAAGACCTTGATGCTCGACAAGAAAGGGTGTGACACGTGTGCGACATGTTGTCACAGCTTGAGTGTCGCAAGGCATTTCAAATCGCTGATTCAGGGCATCGCTTCGCACTAAAAACCAGCTCTTCCAGGCGCTGCCGGTTTCAGCGCTCGTCAGTCGAAACAGGCAGTTTTAACAGGGCCTGGCGAATTGCCAAAGCCCTTGTCACATAGGGGGTAGAGCTGGGTCTAAGGCGAGCACAGAGCCTTGGAAACTGTCTGAACTTCGTGTGGTAGACCTACATTTTTTGGTGTTTTTGTTGAGAATGGATTTCGATACCATGGCGCACTTTTGCAAAAGCCGTTAATGATTGTTGCTGGATCGGATAAAAATTATTTCGGGATGAGACATGGTTTATGAATCGTTACATATCTACAATCGCCCGCACTGAATTCCCGGCACTGCTCACCCTTACTCAGGTGCATGAGCAGAACTAGGGTGTCGAGAGGCCTGATGGCTTCATGCGACTCCCAGGTGTCGGTGCCTTCCGACTATCCGCACCAAATGGAATTGGTCTGTAACAAGGCCCTTGACCACGAATTCGAATAAGAACTCACCGCAGGCCCAGCAATTGTCGAACAGCGTCTGACGCGCGACGGGCAGGCCCTTATTCAATCCAAGAAAAATGCCAACCCTTGGCAGGGTGAAGTGTTGGCGATCAAAACCCAACTGCATTGCGCAAGCTGCTTTAGAGGTCGTGAGATGAGTAAAAACAGGTACCCCAGACTACTAGGCTTATTGCCGCTGCTCGGCACGTTGTTGCTGGGAGGCTGCAACATGACCTTGCTCGATCCCAAGGGCCAGGTCGGCCTGGATGAGCGAAACCTGATCATCACCGCAACGCTGCTGATGCTGTTGGTCGTCGTGCCGGTTATCTTCATGACCTTCGCGTTCGCCTGGAAATACCGCGCTTCCAACAAGGACGCCGTCTACACGCCAAAATGGTCGCACTCCACCAAGATCGAAATCGCGGTGTGGACTATTCCGGTACTGATCATCATTGCCCTGGGTTACGTCACCTACAAATCGACCCACGCACTGGATCCTTACAAGCCACTGGAATCCGACGTCAAGCCAATCACCATTGAAGTGGTCGCGCTGGACTGGAAGTGGCTGTTCATCTACCCGGAACAAGGCATCGCCACGGTCAACAAGATCGTGTTCCCGGCGCACACCCCGATCAACTTCAAGATCACTTCCGACGCTGTGATGAACTCGTTCTTCATCCCAGCTCTGGGCGGCCAGATCTACGCGATGGCGGGCATGCAGACCAAACTGCACCTGATCGCCAACCAGAACGCTGAGATGGACGGTATCTCCGCCAACTACAGCGGCGCGGGTTTCACCGGTATGAAGTTCAAAGCTATCGCCACCTCTCAGGAAGATTTCGATGCCTGGGTAAGCGAAGTCAAAAAGGCACCTAAACAGCTTGAAAAAGCTGAATACGAAGCCCTTGCCAAGCAAAGCCAGAACAACCCAGTCGAGCTCTACTCCTCGTTCACGCCGAACCTGTTCCAGACCATCGTCGACAAGTACGAAGGCATGAAACCAGGCAAGCCGATGCATCACGAGAAGAAAGACAAAGAAGTGGCCCATATGGAAGGGATGGACATGAGTTCGCATTCAGCTGCCGGGGCAGAGGAGTAAACGATGTTTGGTAAATTAAGTTGGGAAGCGGTCCCGTTCCACGAACCGATCGTGATGATAACCATCGCCATGATCGCGCTCGGTGGTCTGGCGCTGTTCGCTGCAATCACCTACTTCAAGAAGTGGACTTATTTGTGGACCGAGTGGTTGACCTCGGTCGACCACAAGAAAATCGGCGTGATGTACATCATCGTCGCCATGGTCATGCTGCTGCGCGGTTTTGCCGACGCCATCATGATGCGTACCCAGTTGGCCATGGCCACCGAGGGTTCGCCTGGCTACCTGCCACCTGAACACTATGACCAGATCTTCACCGCTCACGGTGTGATCATGATCATCTTCATGGCGATGCCATTCTTCACCGGCCTGATGAACCTTGCAGTGCCGTTGCAGATCGGCGCGCGTGACGTTGCCTACCCGTTCCTGAACTCCCTGAGCTTCTGGCTGCTGGTTTCCGGCGTAGTGCTGATCAACCTGTCCCTGGGCGTTGGCGAATTCGCCAAGACCGGTTGGGTTGCTTATCCGCCGCTGTCGGGCCTGCAATACAGCCCGGGCGTGGGGATGGATTACTACATCTGGGCGCTACAGCTATCCGGGTTAGGTACGACGCTGACGGGGGTCAACTTCCTGGCCACCGTTCTGAAAATGCGTACCCCTGGCATGAAGCTGATGGACATGCCGATCTTCACCTGGACCTGCACCTGGGCCAACGTCCTGATCGTGGCTTCGTTCCCGATCCTGACCGCTACCCTGGCACTGCTGACGCTTGACCGTTACATGGATTTCCACATTTTCACCAATGAACTTGGTGGCAATCCAATGATGTACGTCAACCTGTTCTGGGCTTGGGGTCACCCCGAGGTTTACATCCTGATTCTGCCGGCGTTCGGGATCTTCTCCGAAGTCATCTCGACCTTCACCGGCAAGCGTCTGTTCGGCCACCACTCGATGGTCTACGCATCGGGCGCGATCTCGATCCTGGGCTTCATGGTTTGGCTGCACCACTTCTTCACCATGGGTTCGGGTGCCAGCGTCAACGCCTTCTTCGGTCTGGCGACGATGCTGATTTCGATCCCGACGGGGGTGAAGCTATTCAACTGGCTGTTCACCATCTACCAGGGCCGTCTGCGTTTCACCAGCCAGGTGCTGTGGACCCTGGGCTTCATGGTGACCTTCGCTATCGGCGGCATGACCGGCGTACTGCTGGCCATCCCGGGTGCTGACTTCGTCCTGCACAATAGCCTGTTCGTGATCGCGCACTTCCATAACGTGATCATCGGCGGCGCGGTATTCGGTTACATCGCAGGTTTCGCCTTCTACTTCCCGAAAGCGTTCGGCTTCAAGCTGCACGAAGGCTGGGGCAAGGCAGCGTTCTGGTTCTGGATCACCGGCTTCTTCGTCGCATTCATGCCGCTCTACGTACTGGGCTTCATGGGCATGACCCGTCGTCTGAACGCCACCACCAACCCTGAGTGGGTACCGTACCTGTACGTTGCCATGTTCGGTGCGGTGATGATTGCCTTCGGTATCGCCTGCCAGCTGATCCAGCTGTACGTCAGCGTGCGTGATCGCAACAAGCCAGAGAACATGTGCGAACACGGCGACCCGTGGAATGCCCACACGCTGGAGTGGTCGACCTCGTCGCCACCACCGTTCTACAACTTTGCCGTGCTGCCGAAAGCAGACAGCATCGACCCGTTCACCGAAGCCAAGGAAAACGGCACCGCGTACAAGGCCCCGGCCCGGTACGAGCCGATCCACATGCCAAACAACACCGCGACCGGTGTGGTCATGGGGGCTCTGTTGACCGTGTTCGGTTTCGCGATGATCTGGCACATCTGGTGGCTGGCAATCGCTGGCCTGGCCGGCACCGTGATCTACTTCGTGATCCACGCGGCCCGTGATGATCAAGGCTATATGGTGCCGGTCGACGTGATCGAGCGCATCGAAGCCGAGCAGCACAAGCGTCTGGTAGCGGCCGGGAAAGTTCCAGCCACCGCCACCCGTGTTGAAACCTCGTTGGAACAGGCTTAAACCATGTCGAACTTAGTGACCAATGCTGGACACACCCATGTCGATGGACATGGGCATGATGACCATCACCACGACTCGGGCGAGATGACCGTATTCGGTTTCTGGCTCTACCTGATGACCGACTGCATCCTGTTTGCGTCGATCTTCGCGGCGTACGCGGTACTGGTTAACAACGTAGCGGGTGGCCCGTCGGGCCACGACATCTTCGAACTGCCATACGTACTGGGCGAAACCGCTCTGCTGCTGTTCAGTTCGATCACCTACGGCTTCGCCATGCTGGCGTTGTTCAAGGGCAAGAAGAACCAGGTCCTGGGCTGGCTGGCCCTGACCTTCATGTTCGGTGCCGGCTTCATCGGCATGGAGATCAACGAGTTCCACATGCTGATCTCCGAGGGCTTCGGTCCTAGCCGCAGCGGCTTCCTGTCCGGGTTCTTCACCCTGGTCGGCACCCACGGTCTGCACGTGACCAGCGGTCTGATCTGGATGGCGATCATGATGTACCAGGTGCAGAAAAACGGCCTGACGGCGACCAACAAGACCCGTCTGAGCTGCCTGAGTCTGTTCTGGCACTTCCTGGACGTGGTGTGGATCTGCGTATTCACCGTTGTTTATCTGATGGGGACTATGTAAATGGCTAACGCTCATTCCCATGATAGCCACGACGCCGGCCACGGCAGCGTCAAATCCTATGCTATCGGTTTCATCCTGTCGGTGATCCTGACCGTCATTCCTTTCGGCCTGGTGATGTACCCGTCGCTGCCGAAAGCCCTGACCCTGTGGATCGTACTGGCCTTCGCAGTCATCCAGGTGCTGGTGCACCTGGTGTACTTCCTCCACCTGGACCGTTCGGCGGCGCAGCGTAACAACGTCATTGCGTTTGTTTTCGCCGCGATCGTAATCGTCCTGTTGGTAGGCTTGTCGCTGTGGATCATGTTCAGCATCCACACCAACATGATGGCGCACTGAGGTAAGTCCGGATGTCCTTGAAGCACTTTATCCAAATCACCAAACCGGGGATCATTTTCGGTAACGTGCTTTCAGTGGCAGGCGGATTTTTCCTGGCCTCCAAAGGGCATGTCGATCTGGCCATCTTCCTGGCCGCCATGATCGGCACGTCCCTGGTGGTGGCTTCCGGTTGCGTGTTCAACAATTGCATCGACCGCGACATCGACCTGAAGATGGAACGCACCAAGAACCGGGTGCTGGTCCAGGGTTTGATCTCCCTGAAACTGGCCCTGGTTTTTGCGACCATCCTTGGTGTTTTCGGCGTTGCACTGTTGTACAAGGTGGCCAACCCGTTGGCTGCACTGTTCGCGGTGATCGGTTTTGTCATCTACGTCGGCTTCTACAGCCTGTACCTCAAGCGCAAGTCGGTTCACGGCACGCTAGTGGGCAGTCTGTCGGGAGCGATGCCGCCGGTGATTGGCTACGTCGCTGTGACTAACAGCTTCGACATGGCCGCACTGACGCTGTTGGTGATGTTCAGTCTGTGGCAGATGCCGCATTCCTACGCCATCGCAATCTTCCGCTTCAACGATTACCTGGCCGCATCGATTCCGGTGTTGCCGGTGAAGCGCGGGATTCAAGTGGCCAAGAAGCACATCCTGCTCTACATCCTGGCGTTCCTCGTGGCGACCTTGATGCTGACCTTCAGCGGCTACGCCGGCATGAGCTACCTCGCCGTCGCCGCTGCCATGGGCATGTACTGGTTGTACATGGCCTGGACCGGTTACAAGGCAGTGGATGACACGGTCTGGGCACGCAAGCTGTTCGTGTTCTCGATCTTCACCATTACTGCGTTGAGCGTGATGATGTCGCTGGATTTTAAAGTGCCGAGTGAGCTGTTGCTGACTTACGCGCCTTAAGCTTCGGATGCTGTAAAGAACAGCCCCGCCTTCGAGAGAATGGCGGGGCTTTTTGTTGGGTTCTATTTGACGGACCGTGTCGTCCCTATCGCGAGCAGGCTCGCTCCCACACTGGATCGGTGTTGTCGCCACTTTTGTGCTCGACGCTGAACCCCTGTGGGAGCGAGCCTGCTCGCGATGGGTGCTCCGCAGTGCATCAGAAAAAATGTTAATCAGGCGAACAGGTAATAAAAATCCCCGCTCTGATGGCGGGGATTTTTATGTGCAGCGTTGAGCGTTACTGCGCGGCGATGCTGTAGCCGTCGAACGCGGTTTGTTGCTGAAGCGCGGTGATGATGTTCTTGCGGTTGACCGCTTGTTCGGCTCCGGCATTGTCCAGGAACGTTTCGCTTTCCAGCTCCGCTTCTTCGCCTTCGCCGACGAAAGTGAAGCCCAGGAATTCCAGGGCTTCACGGTCAACGTTCAGGCGCGAGCGCGGGGTGCGCAGGGGCAGGGTGACGCTGATGCCGTCTTTGCTGATGGTGAACACTTCGACTTCTTTTTTGGTGCGAGCCGCTTTGCTCTTGCCGCTGCTTGGGTTGCTGATGGCTTGGTGGGTCTGGTTCAGTACCTTCAGCGCCAGGCCATAAACGATTTCCTGAAATGCCGGGTCGTCCTTGAAGCTGGACAGAATGCGGCTGATCGAGAATTTGCTGCTCAGATCTTCCAGGGCGGCGATGTCGGCTGCTTCGGCGTCTTTCAGTTGCTTGAGTTCGCCCATCAAATCGTAGGCTTTGTCGTCGTCGAAGCTGTCATGAGCCTGGCGAATCGCGGCGCGCAGCTCGCGGATCTGGTCGCTTTCCCGGGTGGATTGAAAAGCGTCCAGGACCATCTCGCTGATCGTCTTGGCCTGAGGCACATGCTGTGAAAGATTGATGGAGTTTTCGTATTCCGCTTTGGACGACAAGGTGACTACGGATTCAGCGGTATTGGAATCGGACATTGAAATTTCACTACTTCTTTAACTTGGATTGAGGCGAGAAAGCACGAGGCCTTTTCAGGCCGCCTAATCTATTGGACCGAGGCTGTGTTGTCACGGATGAACAGGCGGCTGGTCAGCATTTTTGCCAACGCTGTCGACTATTGCCCCATCGAATTTATATTCATCGAGCGAACCACCCATTGTTCCGCCGTTTGCTCATCTACCGGCAAGGAGAAGCGAAAGGTCGCGCCGCGTCCGGGCACATCGATCAATTCGATCTCGCGACCGTGCAATTGCAGGATCCGGTGCACGATCCGCAGCCCCAGTCCTCCATCGCGTCGTGCGCCGCCAATGTTGAACGGACGCAGGAACAGACCTTCGCGTAACTCGGGGGCGATGCCGGGGCCGGTGTCGCTGACGGTTACTTCGATGAAAGGCCCTTGAGGGCGCAGGCTGAGTTCGATTTCTCCGCCCGGGGGAGTATGGCGCAGGGCGTTGTCGACCAGATTGGTCAGCACCCGCTCGATCAGCCCCAGGTCGGCACAGGCCACCGCGACGTTGGGGGCGAAGCTGGCCTTGAGTTCAATCTGGCGCGCTTCGGCGCTGAGCTCGAATTTCTGAAAGATGTCCTGCACCAGATCGGTCAGGGAGAAGCGCTCCGGCACCGGTTGCACGAAACCGTGCTCCAGTCGCACCAGTTCCAACAATGATTGCGCCAGGCCGCCAACCTTGCGGCTTTGATCCAGGGCGATCCCCAGATAGCGGCGGCGGTCGGCGGGGGACAACGTGGCGTCCTTGAGCGACAGGGTTTCCAGGTAACCGTGCAACGAGGCCAGCGGTGTGCGCAGGTCGTGGGAGATGTTCGCCACCAGTTCGCGACGCTCCTGATCCTGGCGGGTCAGCGAGCGCCATTGTTCGCCGAGGCGCGCTTGCATCTGTCGGAAGGCGGCGTCGAGTACGGCAATTTCATCGTGGCTGGCGGCCTTTTCTACCGGCTCTGGCTCGGGCGAGACGGGCTGCTCCGACGGAACGCCATTGATATCGAACTGACTGACTTTCTCGGTCAAGCGGCGCAATGGCCGGGTGATCAGGCCAAATGCCGTGAGGCCGGCAATCAGGCAGAGCAACGCTACCAGCCCAATGGATAACAATGCGGTATTGAGCGCTGCGCTGGTGGCGCCGCGTTCGGCGAAGCGGTCGCGCTCTTCGCTCAGCAACACCACATAGAGATAACCGGCCGATTGACCATTGACCCGCAATGGCGCGGCGCTGAAAACCTTGCTGCCATCGACGCTGCGCGGATCGTCGCCGAGAATCGGAAGGGCCTCGCCTTTGAGCAAACGCTGGATCGGCGCCAGATCGACTCGTTCCCGGCGTATTCGGCCTTCGGGCGCGGCGCTGCCGACAATTCGCCCCCCGGTGTCCAGCAGATAGACCTCGACACTTGGGTTGACCAGCATCAGCTGGCTGAACAATTCGCGCACGGCATTGGGCATCGGGCCATTGCGGTCCATCAGCACGGTGTCGTGGGCAATGTGTTGCGCCAGATCCCGCGACAACCCCTGCACCACTTCCAGTTCATGCATGTGGTTGGAGCGCACCTGCATCCATGCCGAGGTACCGCAGCACACCAGCAACAGCACGGCGAACACCAGGGACAGGCGTTGGGTCAGGGTCAATCTCATGGCTGCTCTCCGCTCGTCGCGAATTTGTAACCACGACCCCACACCGTGAGGATGCGCGCCGGTTGCGCCGGATCGGTCTCGATCTTGGCCCGCAGGCGGTTGATGTGGGTGTTGACCGTGTGCTCGTAGCCTTCATGGCTATAGCCCCACACAGCGTTGAGCAGGTCCATGCGCGAGAAGACCTTGCCGGGCTGGCGGACGAAAAAGTACAGCAGGTCGAACTCTCGGGGCGTGAGGTCAAGACGACGGCCATCGAGGGATACTTCACGTGTGATCGGGTCGATGGACAGGCCATCGCTGATCAGGCTGCCAGCGTCCATTTTCAGGTTACGGGCCATGGCGTCGACCCGTCGCAGTAATGCCTTGACCCGTGCCACCAGTTCTAGAATGGAAAAGGGTTTGGCCAAGTAGTCGTCGGCACCGAGTTCCAGCCCCAGAATTCGATGGACCTCGCTGGAGCGTGCACTGGTGATGATGATCGGTGTGTAGCGAGCCATGGCCCGGGCGCGGCGGCAGATTTCCAGGCCGTCGACGCCGGGCAACATCAGGTCGAGGATCAGTGCATCCCAGCTTCCTTGCTGCAGCAGTCGCATGCCCTCATCGCCGTCGGCGCAGTGCACCACCTCGAACTGCTCATCACGAAGATGCAGACAGATAAGGTCGGCGATATGCAGGTCGTCCTCGACCACCAGGACGCGTTTGGTCTGTTCCATGGAGCTCAATCCTTTGTGACGCAATGAACACATTGTGCGGGTTTTCCTGAGGCTGAGTTATCACGAATTGTTTAACTCCTCGTGAGGATTTGGCGATCAACTCAAGCCTAGGCTGTGTTCCATGCAAGGCACCTGGAATTTTGGAGAAGGCCCATGTTTTCACGGCGACAGTTTCTTGTAGCAAGCGGCGGGCTGGGGGCTGCAGCCCTGGTGATCGGTGTATTGCCAAAATTTTCCGCAAGCGTTGCATTGGTCGACGAGGCCCGCGCGGTCGAGGTTTTTGAAGTGACTCACAGCGATAGCGAATGGCGCGCACTGCTTAGCTTCGAGCAGTACGAGATCCTGCGCGAAGAGGGCACCGAACGGGCCTACAGCAGCCCGCTGAACAATGAGCATCGGAAAGGCGTTTTCGCCTGCGCCGGTTGTGATCTGCCGTTGTTTTCTTCCGACACCAAGTTCGACAGCCGCACTGGATGGCCGAGTTTCTGGGCGCCGCTCGGCAACGCGGTGGCCACCCGTCAGGACCGCTCCTTCGGCGTGCTGCGCGAAGAGGTCCACTGTCGCCGTTGCGGCGGTCACTTGGGGCATGTTTTCGAGGATGGGCCAAAGCCCACCGGTCTGCGCTATTGCATGAATGGCCTGGCGCTGACTTTCAAGCCACAGGCGTAATCCATGGGCACTTCCTTTCACTCACTTCACGCAGGTCGTCGTTATGTGGCTTCTGGTCCTCGCTTATCTCGGTGGTGTGCTGACGATCGTCAGCCCGTGCATTCTGCCGGTATTGCCCTTTGTCTTCGCTCGCACCGGGCAGCCGTTTATGAAGAGTGGCTTGCCGCTGCTGGCGGGGATGGCGCTGACCTTCGCGCTCGTCGCCTCGTTGGCGGCGGTGGGCGGCGGCTGGGTGGTGCAAGTCAATCAGTACGGTCGCTGGCTCGCGTTGCTGTTCGTTGCACTGTTCGGGCTGACGCTGTTGCTGCCTCGGTTGGCCGAGCGCCTGACGCGTCCACTGGTGGCGGCCGGCGGTCGGCTGTCGGAAGCCGCCGCTGCCGGTACCCGGCCGCGTCCCGGCGCTTCGTTGCTGATCGGTGTCGCCACGGGCCTGCTCTGGGCGCCCTGCGCCGGGCCGATTCTGGGCCTGCTGTTGACTGGCGCGGCGCTGCAAGGGGCAAACATCGCCACCACACTGTTGTTACTGGCTTACGCGGCCGGTGCCGCCACCTCTCTCGCCGCGGCACTGCTGCTGGGCGGTAAAGTCTTCGCCGCGATGAAACGCTCGATAGGCGCAGGCGAGTGGCTGCGTCGAGGTTTGGGAGTCGCGATGCTGGCCGGTGTGGCGGCGATCGCTTTGGGGCTGGATACGGGGATTCTGGCGCGGGTCTCGACAGCCTCCACCGGCGGCATCGAGCAGGCGTTGGTCAGCCGGTTGGTCGATAAGTTGCCGACCGACAGTGGGGCAATGATGTCGCAGATTCCACGGGGCGGCGATCAACCCGCCGGCAGCATGAAAATGACCGCCAAGATACCGGGCGAACTGCCGATTGAAGGCAACCTTCCATCGCTGGACGGCGCTGTGCAATGGCTCAATTCACCCCCTCTCACTGCCCAAGCCTTGAAGGGCAAGGTTGTGCTGGTGGATTTTTGGACTTACTCCTGCATCAACTGCCTGCGCACCCTGCCGTATGTGAAGGCCTGGGCCGAGAAGTATCGCGATCAGGGCTTGGTGGTGATCGGTGTTCATACGCCCGAGTTTGCCTTCGAACGTGATGTAGGCAACGTCACCAAAGCCATGAAAGACCTGGGCATCACTTATCCGGTGGCAATCGATAACGACTATAGGGTCTGGCGTGCTTTCAACAACCAATACTGGCCAGCCCACTATTTTGCCGATGCTCAGGGGCGCATTCGTTATCACCACTTTGGTGAAGGCAAATACGCCGAATCGGAGCGAGTGATTCAGCAACTGCTGCGTGAAGCGGGCGCCGCGAAGGTCGCGGACGGGCTGATCAATGCTCGCGCCGAGGGTGTTCAGCTCGCCCCGGACATGAGTGAAGTGCAATCGCCGGAAACCTATGTCGGTTACCGACGGGCGGAGCATTTCGCCGCTGAAACCGATTTGGTGCCGGACAAGGTGGGGGTCTACAGCCCGCCGTCACAATTGGCCCTCAATGATTGGAGTCTGGACGGTCAATGGACTGTCGGTCCGGAGCGGGCCGTTTCAAACGCGCCGGCCAGTCGTATCGTCTACCGCTTCCACGCTCGCGATTTGCATCTGGTACTGGGCCCCGGTGCTGACGGTAAACCGGTGCGTTTCAAAGTGTTGATTGACGGCAAGCCCCCAGGTGATGCCCACGGTGTCGACGTGGCGCCCGATGGCAGCGGCAGCGTTACCGAGCAGCGGTTGTATCAACTGGTACGCCAGACCGCAGGCGTAACGGACCGGACGTTCAGCATTGAGTTTCTCGATCCCGGTGTGTCGGCGTATGCGTTTACGTTCGGTTGATAGCCTCATTCATTCTGGAGACAGCCCATGAAAACCTCATTCAACTGGCATCGCACCCTGCTGGGATTGGCCGCCGCCAGTGTTATCGGTCAGTGCGCAGCGTTCTCGTTCGGAGGCACCGAAGAGGCAGTCGTCATTCCGCCACCAACCCTCGACGCGAACACTCAAGCTCACAGCGAGACGGCGGTTTTTGCCGGCGGTTGCTTCTGGGGCGTCCAAGGGGTGTTTCAACACGTCAAAGGGGTGAAGAACGCCGTCTCCGGTTACGCGGGCGGCTCAGCCGACACCGCTCAGTATGAGCGGGTCAGCAATGGCGATACCGGTCATGCGGAGGCCGTCGAAGTCACCTTCGATCCCGCTCAAGTCAGCTATGGCAGTCTGTTGCAGATATATTTCTCGGTTGCCCACAACCCCACCGAACTCAACCGCCAGGGGCCGGATCGCGGCACCCAGTATCGATCGGCGCTTTTCCTGAAAAGCGCTGAACAGCAACGCGTCGCCCAGGCCTACATCGCACAACTCGACGCCACCCATTCGTTCAACAAACCCATCGTCACCAAACTGGAAACCTACAACGGCTTCTACCCGGCGGAGGAGGAACATCAGGACTTCCTGACCGAGCACCCGACGTATCCCTACATCGTGATCAATGACCTGCCGAAGGTGGCGCAGTTGAAGCAGCTGTATCCGGATAGGTATCAGGCGAAACCGGTGTTGGTGAAGACTGGTCAATAGCGCATTGGCTACTTCAAGCGTGAGCGTTCCATGGTAATGGTCGACGTTTCAAAGCCCAGCTTTGAAAAGAAATCCGAAGCGCCTTCACGGCCTGTTCGCAGAACCCAGGTAATGGCGGTGTTGTCGCCCATGACATGCTCAACCAGCGCGCGACCGATGCCTTCACGTCGAGTTTGCCTGCACACGACAACCATCGAAAGATAACCGTTGGATAAACCGTCGGTGATACCTCGGGCAAACCCGACGATGTGGGAGTCCTTTATCGCAAGAGCTGTACATTGGGAATTAGCGATCAACTGAGCGAAATATTCAAATGAGCCGGTGCGGTGAGCCCACCCATTCTCGCCAAGAAAAAGTCGCACGGACCCCACGTCCGAGGGCTGCACATTACGGATAAGCACGGGAGCATTCATCATGAAATCACATTCTTGCCCGCAATCTTCGACCGATACAGCGCCTGATCAGCTCTTGCCAGCAGCCCGGTCTGTTGTTCTTCTTCAAAGCGTTGCACCACGCCAAAACTCATGGTCACTTGATAGTCCCCGACCGGCAGCAGGCTCGAAAGGCCATGGCGGATTCTTTCAGCGAGCGCCCTGGCGTCGGCCAACAAGGTATTAGGCAGGATCATGATGAATTCGTCGCCTCCCCAACGGGCCAACAAATCACCTTCACGCACGTAGTACTTAACGCTCTCGATCACCTGCACCAACGCCGCATCACCCAGGGCATGGCCGTAGTGATCGTTGATGTTCTTGAAATCATCGATGTCCATGGCGATCAGCGATAGGGGCTGACGAAAGCGTTGGGCGCGGTCGCATTCCTGGGGCAGGGCTTTTTCCAGCCGATAGCGATTGGCGATGGAGGTGAGCACATCGGTTTCCGCCAGTTTGCGATTCTCTTCGAGTTGAATCTGCAACTGTTGATTAACCCGAGACAATTCCCGGGTGCGTTCTTCGACGATAGCTTCGAGGGATTGATTGCGCCGTTCCATTTCTTCGAACAAGCGTTTCTTGTCTTCGATACTGCGGTGCGCGCCGACCATTCGTGCCACCGAGCCGTCAGCATTACGTGCCAGCACGTAGCCGCGATCTTCGATCCAGGTGTAAGTGCCATCCCGCATGCGGCAGCGATACTCGGCCTGATAGCCGGGTGCACGCTGCTTCAGGTAGTCATCAAACAGCGCCATGACTCGTGAATAATCGTCGGGATGGATCACGTTTTCCCAGGTCAGCACGTTGTTATCCAGGGAATGAGGCGGATAGCCGAGCATCTCGTACCACCCGGGGTTGCGGTAGACGAACCCAGTGTTGGCATTCCAGTCCCAGATGCCATCGCTGACCAGTTCCAGAATGGTGTGTAACATGCCTTCGTTAAAATCTGACAGATTGAACTTCAACGGCTCGATATTCGATGCCTCACCCATCATCGGTCTCCCTGCCGAACTGATATCAACGTGACTCGCCAGTCGAGGAGATTAGTTCATGGGGTATTGCCACGGCTAGTGCTTGCCCCACCTCTGCAGCGCAAAGTCGACGAAGCTGCGCAATTTCGGCAAACGGTAGCGGTCTTGGGCGTACACCAGGTTCATTGGCCTACTTGGCAATTGGTAGTCCTGCATCAAGGCCACCAGTTTTCCGTCCTGAAGGTCCTGCTCCACCAAGGCATCGGGCACCATCACGATGCCCATCCCGGTTCGCGCCGCTTGATGCAGCCCCGCGGAGCTGTTGATCAGCATCGGTCCGCTGACCTCCACCATGACTTCGCCTTCGGGTCCCCTCAGGCGCCATAGTTTTGCTACCGAGTGCCAGTCATCTCCGGCCGGGTAGGCGAAGGCCAGGCAGTCATGGTGTTGCAGGTCGGTAGGTTTTTCCGGAGTGCCTCGGCGCACCAGATAGTCCTTCGAAGCGCACAGAGTCATTGTGTAGTCGATGAGCGGGCGGGCGATCATGTTGGACATCTCGGTAGTGCCCAAGCGAATCGCCACATCGAAACCGTTGTCGAGCAGATCCAGGCGCTGGTTGGTCAACACGACGTCGAGTTTGACCTGTGGACAGCGCAGCGTGAATTCGCTCAAGGCTGGTGCCAGTCGTTCGGTGCCGAAGGTCAGCGGGGCAGTGATGCGCAGAGTGCCGCTCGGTTCGTCCAGGGTCTGTTCGGCCAGGCGTTCGGAATCGGCCACCAGCCCCAATACCTCGAGACAACGCTGATAGTACGCCGTGCCGAATTCCGTCAGCCGCTGGCGTCGTGTCGTACGGTTGAGCAGGCGCACACCCAGACGTTGCTCCAGGGCCCGAAGATGATTGCCGACCATGGTCGTCGACATTTCGCACTGCAAAGCGGCGGCGGTCATGCTGCCGGCTTCCACCACTCTTACGTAAACGGTCATTGCCTGGAACAAATCCATTATCAAGCTCTGCTTTAAAATGATTGAAGTGTTGCAGTGTTTATCCAGCTCAGGTGGCTAACCATACTGCAAAAACACCGACTATTAATGGAGTTTGATGTCATGACCGCCGCCTGCCTGATGAGCACCTACCAACCCTTGGCCCTGAGTTTCAGCAAAGGCCTGGGCACGCGCTTGTGGGATCAGGCCGGTCGCGAATATCTGGACGCGGTGGCGGGCGTGGCGGTGACCAACGTCGGCCATTCCCATCCACGAATTGTGGCGGCCATCAGCGAACAGGCCGGTCTGCTGTTGCATACATCCAACCTGTACAGCATCGACTGGCAACAGCGACTGGCACAGAAACTGGTTCGGTTGTCTGGCATGGACCGGGCGTTCTTCAGCAACTCTGGCGCCGAAGCCAATGAAACCGCGCTGAAACTCGCGCGGCTTTACGGCTGGCACAAAGGCATCGAGCAGCCGCTGGTGGTGGTCATGGAAAACGCCTTTCACGGTCGTACTCTTGGCACTTTGTCCGCCAGTGACGGCCCGGCGGTGCGCCTGGGCTTTAACGAGTTGCCGGGGGATTTCATTAAAGTGCCGTTCGGCGACCTCGCGGCGTTGGAGGCGGTGCAACAAGCCCACGGGCGGCGCATCGTGGCGATCCTGATGGAGCCGATTCAGGGCGAAAGCGGTGTGCAAATGGCGCCGTCCGGTTATCTCAAGGGGGTGCGTGAACTTTGCAACCGGCACGCCTGGCTTCTGATGCTCGATGAAATCCAGACTGGCATCGGCCGCACCGGCCACTGGTTTGCGTTCCAGCACGAAGGCATCATTCCAGACGTCATGAGCCTGGCCAAAGGCCTGGGCAACGGCATCCCTATTGGTGCCTGTCTGGCCCGGGGCAAAGCAGCCGACCTGTTTACCCCCGGCAGCCACGGCAGCACGTTCGGCGGCAATCCGCTGGCGTGCCGCGTCGGTTGCACCGTGCTGGAGATCATTGAAGAACAAGGGCTGCTGGAGAATGCCAAACTGCAGGGAGAACGCTTGCTCGCCAGATTGCGCATCGAATTGGCCGATGACCCCAACGTTCTGGCGATTCGCGGCCAGGGTTTGATGATCGGCATTGAACTCAAACAACCGATTCGCGACCTGACCCTGATAGCAGCCCGCGATCACGGCTTGCTGATCAACGTGACACGGGGAAAAACCATTCGCCTGCTGCCACCGCTGACGATCGATGAGCGGGAAGTGGAGATGATTGTCAGAGGCGTTAGTCGGGCGGTGAGCGCAGCCTGACCTTTCTTGGATGAATGCATTCCCCTGTAGGAGCAGCCTTCGGCAGCTCCTACAGAATCGGTATCTGCGTCAGTGAAATCAGGAACGATCAGTCGGTTTGTTGCATCGTACTGACGAAAATCGTGACTTCATCCCGATTCATCAGTTGAAGTTTCGAACCGCTAAACCCTTCGAACAAACGCTGATGCGCGGCAAATCCACTGGACTCTTCACGAGTACGATAGCTGCCGGCCCATTCCAGTAACGCTATCAGTAACTCGTCATGCTCATCGCTCTTTGCCTCTCGCTGGCGAATATGACTGACGCAGTCTTCGTCCATCAGGCATAGCCAGATCAGCGCCGTCGCCTGTTCCACAAGTTCGCTGACCATCCAGCCATACACACCCTCGATAACCCAACGATTTTTGCTCGCCGCCACACGTGCCATTCCCAATGCCTCGGCGCGGGGACGAGCGATGCTGTGTTCATCGGATATCCAGTGAATAAGGTCGAGATCGATCCAGGGCACTTGCAGGTGCTCGGCCAGTCGTTTGGCCAGCCAACTCTTGCCCGAGCCGGAGTTGCCGATGATCAGGGTTCGGGTGAGCTTCATGCTGTGCAGGTAATAATTGCTCATGGCAACTCGGGCAAAGTCATTCAACCGCTTCGGAAATTTCAGGCGCAATCATCCGCGTCTTCGGCGATCCATCCGCATTGAATTGATAAATATCCTGCGGCTGTCCCTTTTCATTGAAGAACACTTGGCCGATTCCTGCTGAGTTCCACAGCCGTTCCCCGGCTTCGGCGTGTTCGGGAATGTGCGGGACAATGCGCATGCGCCGGCGTTTGGTCAGCCAATTGAGGGGCGAGCGGGGCGAGTAGAGCCAGCGGTTGAGGCGGTCGAACCATTCGAGCAGAGCGGGCGGGAATTCGTTTTTGATGCCGCTGCTGGTGATCTGCCAGATGCGCGGGCCGGCCTTGCGGTGTCGGATCAATACTTCGTAGACGAAGGAATAATGCACATCGCCGGACAGCACCACGTAGTTTCCGGGAGTACGGGAGTGTCGGAAAATGTTCAGGATCACTTGGGCCGCGCCGCGATGGGCCATCCAGTTTTCGGCGTCCACCATCAATGGATAACCGCACCAGCTGAACACACGCTGCACGGTTTCGATCAGTTTGACCCCGAAGATCGGCGCGGGCGAAACAATGATTGCCGAGGGATGATCGAGCAATTCCTGCTGCAGTTCACTGAGGGCTTCCCAGTCCAGCAGACCCGACGGCTGCTTGAGAGTCATCTCGCTGCGCCAGCGCCGGGTTCGGGTGTCGAGCACCACCAGCGCCGGGCGAGTGGACAGCACGTAATGCCACTTCTGAAAACTCAGCAGCTCATCGATCAAATCATCCTGAACGTTGCTGTCGAGGTAATGGTCTTGCCCCGTGTCACTCAATAGACGGGTTTTTTCCAGCATGCTGCCAAATGCGTCCGGGTTGTTGCCCCAACCCTGGCACAACATATAAGCGAGCAGCGCGTTACCGATGATGCGCTTGGAGAACGGATGGCCGTAGGCCGTTTCCTCCCATTGCGCGGAAAGATTCCAGTCATCGGTAATATCGTGGTCATCGAAAATCATCAGGCACGGCAGATGCGCCATCGCTCGCCCCACACCACTCAGTCCTTTCTTGAACGCATCGATGCGCGTCTGCTCCAGGGCATAGCGCTTGCGTCGTTCGGGCGTGAGCGTCGGTGGTTGTGGCGCGATCAGTGTCCAGGACGTTGGCGACCATACTAATAGGTACATGGCCATGACCTCGGCGAAGGTCACCAGATGGTTGTCGGCGCTGCTACTGGTGAAAATCGGCTTACGCGCTCCCCCGAAAAATCGTTCGCGCAGGGTTTCGTTGCTCTCAAGCGCCGGTAACAAATCCGCACGATGGTAGTAGCTGGCTGGGTGTTCGTAGAGTTTGGCGCTATCGCTGACCACCGCACCGTCGAGGTGTTCGTCGAACAGCCCCAGACGCTCGATCAAGGCATGAATAGCCCGCAACATCGGCCCCGCGACATCATCCGCATACACCTGGTCGCCGCTCATCATTAATAGTGCGGGGCGCTTGCAAGCGTCCGGCTCGGACTCCAGCAACCGATCGACGCACAGCAAACCATCGGCCGCCGGATGGTGAGGTTTACGACAAGAACCATGCAGCAATTGATCGATGCGCGAGCGCAGCACGAAATTGGGGCAATGCGCTTCGCCGTACAGCAGATGCGGCGCCCACTCGGCGATGCCCGACGGCGTGCCATCCGCTTCGGTGATCAGCAGGTCGTACTCGATCAATGTGTCGCAGGGCAGAGCGGCATCCAGTGGCACATCTATCAAATGAATGAAGGCATGAGTACCGACCGGGATGATCGTGCATTGCCCTGCGTCGAGACGGATGTCGATTCCTTGCAGGCACAGCGTTAGCGGCAGCGCACGCGACCCCACCAGCCACAGCACCAGCCTCGTGGGTTCCAGGCGCCGTAATAGCGGGCCGACGAGGACCGGTGGCAAAGGAGAGTGATCGGCGGGCAATGGCAAAGATACGGGCATCCGGGTTCAAGGCTCTTGGTGCAGAGAGGCGGGCGATGATAGCGCGGCTGGTGGCGAGGATTGTCTGATAGCCAATGACTTATGCCTCAATCTGTAACAAGCGATGATCGCTCGCACAATACATCTGCCAGGGAAATGGTGACGCATGCTGGTTTCACCCTGTCCAGATCTGGGTGTGTCGATGAGTAAAAGCAAGGGCTGCTTATAGAAGCAGAAATCAGTACTCGCCTTGAGGGGCTTTGCTAAGGGGAAAATTAATCGCAACAGACGGTTGACCACGAAATAAAATGCTGTACTATTCGCCTCCCGCTAACGAGAGATCGAAAGCGCAAGTGGTTGAAGTTGCAAAGGAAACTTTGAAAACTTCTGAAAATAACCGCTTGACAGCAACAGAGGCTGCT